>JBCCFL010000003.1:0-234400 GCA_039029735.1 Actinomycetota bacterium
GTACCTGTACCTCAACGTCGCGGCCGAGGATCTCGACGGCGAGGTGCACCTGCCATACGCCGACATCCGCGAAGTGTTCGGGCTCACCCTCGACCAGGACGATCCCGAGGCCATCCGGTCCGAGATCGACGCCAATCTGGCTCAGCTGATGGGCTACGCGTCGGACAAGACCTCGATCGTCGGTGGGGGTGCGGAGTACGAGCTGAGCTTCGACGGCTTCCAGCTGCTGTCCGACATCGACGAGGAGGACGAGATCGGATACGCCATCTTCCCGTTCGACGTCGCCCTGCCGACGGCCGACGTTCCCCGGGTACTCGACGTCACCTTCGATCCGTTCCTGTCCGAGATCGACGATCGACGCAACATCGTGCTGGTGGCCAACGACTGGCGGCGCGGTGTGTTCGACGAAGAGGCCAACGAGCTCCAGTTCCTCAGCGAGGGCAGCCCGTCGGCCGAGGTCGACCTCGGCAACCCGAGCCAGTGGCTCAACTTCCGAGGCAGTGTCGAGCTCGGCGTCGACCACATTCGCACCGGGCCAGATCACATCTTCTTCGTGATGGTGCTGCTGTTGCCGTCGGTGCTGCTGTTCACCACCCGCTGGGAGCCGGCCCCGTCATTCGGCAGCGCCCTGTGGCGGGTGCTCAAGATCGTCACGATGTTCACCATCGCCCACTCGATCACCTTCACCCTCGCCGGGCAGGACATCCTGCCGCTGCCGTCGTCACGGCTGGTCGAGTCGGTGATCGCACTGTCGATCGCTGCGGCGGCAATCCACAATCTCCGGCCCGTGCTGCGGAACCGTGAGTGGTTGATGGCGTTCCTGTTCGGCCTGTTCCACGGAATGGGCTTCGCTTCACTCGTGGAGGCGCTGAACGTGAGCCGCACCACGCAGCTGGTATCGCTGATCGGGCGCAACGTCGGCATCGAGATCGGTCAGGCCATCGTGATCCTGGTCGTGTTCCCATCGCTGTTCCTGCTGAGCCGAACCCGGATCTACCAGCCGCTGTTCGTGATCGGCTCGCTGGCCCTGGCCGCCATCAGCTTCCTGTGGGCCATTGAGCGCATCGCCGGTGTCGACCTGCAGACCGGAGCCATCATCGACCCGATCGTGGCCTGGCCGCGGTCGCTGTTCGCCATGATCGTCGTGACGATCGCCTGCGCGGCGTTCTACTGGTCGGAGCGACGGGCCGATCGCCTCGTGGCGGTGGCCGGCGAGAGTCAGGCGTCGGGCGACGTCGCTGCTGGTGACGAGGTGTCGACCAGCATTCCGTCGGCCAAGTGAAGCACCCGATCGGCGGCGTCGAAGTAGTGGTCATCGTGACTGATCACGATGACCAGCTTCTGGCGCCGCCGAAGCTCGGGGAGCAGTGAGCGGTAGAACACCCGCTTGAACACCGGATCCTGATTGGCCGCCCACTCGTCGAAGGCGTACACGGGGCGGTCCTGAAGAAATGCGCCGAGCAGCGCAAGCCGCTTGCGCTCTCCTGTGGACAGCTTCGTGGTGGAGAACCGACCCTCCGACACAGTGACCTTGTCGGTGAGGTCGAGTTCGTCGAGGTAGCGCACCGCGGCATCGGAGGCCTCGGTGCTGCCGTCGCCGATGCCAACCAGTTCCTCGAAGAGGAAGCCGTCGGCGAACAAGGCCGAGATCCGAGCCCGGAAGGCGTCGCCGTCGGCGGTGGTGATCTCCTGCCCGTTGCAGCGCAGCGTGCCCTCCGTGGGCTCGTAGAGGGCGCACAACACCTTCATGAGCGTGGTCTTGCCACTGCCGTTGCCGCCAGTGATGAACACCACCTCGCCCGACGCCATCCGAAAGTCCATCGGCCCGAGCACGAAGCCGTAGTCGCGTTCGCCGGTGTCGTAGGCGAAGCCGAGGCCCTGGGCCTCGATCTCCACGATGGCGTCCGGGTCGTGTTCGGCCCCAGCGTGGTCGCCGTTGGTGTCGATCGTGCCATTGGCGCCGTCGGGCGCTGCTGTGAGCATCGAGGTCGGCACCGGGGGAGCGGAACCCTCCTCGTGCACGAGTACGTCAGACACCTCGATCTCGTCGGGATCGGGGTCCGGAGCGAGGTCGAGGCCGATGATGCGACCGAGGGCTGCGTTGGCCTGCGCCCACTCGGGGATCACCGACGTGAGCTGCACGATCGCGGTACGCATATAGAGGGCGATCAGGGCGTAGGCGGCCAGGATGTCCGACGCGACGAGGTCGTAGCGGATCAGCACCAGCAGTGCGAGCACGAACACGAAGTAGGCACTCTGGCTCCACGAGTTGGCCACCTCGTGGGCCATGATCACATCCTCGTGGGCGGCCCGGAACTCCTGGCCCTTCGGGCGCAGGTGACGGCTGATGAACCGCTGACGGAGTGATCCGTCCATCTGGAGTTCCTTGGTGCCGTGCGAGAGCGCCTCGTACTGGACGTACCGCTCGTCGCGCAGCACGAAGAAGTGCGAGATCAGGCGGCGCACCCGACGATTGAGGCGTTGGTACATCACGATCACGGGCAGCGCCGTGGCGATCAACACCGACACCGCAATCGGCGAGAGCCACGCCAGGTAGGCGAAACAGCCGGCCACCAGAGCGGTCGAGATCACCAGCACGGGGATGCGGATCAACGCCTCCGACACGGCGCGGGCATCCTCGGTGAGCACACCGAACATTCGCGGGCTGCCGATCGTCTCGACCTTCGGCAGCGGGGTGGCGATCAGGCGGCGGGCCAACTCCATCTGCAGATCGAGGGTGCGCTGGCTCACGAGTCGGATCAGGATCCACCGCGCCACGAGGCCGGTGGCGAGCGAGAAGATCACCAGGCCGACGAACACCAGGAGCGCCACCCATCCGAGCGGCTCGTCGTTGGTGAACTGTGCGCCGATGTACCCCATGAGAGCGGCGCCGGCGAACCCGCTGGCCACGCTCAAGGCGATGGCGAAGACCAGGAGCCGCCGGTCCACGTCGAGAACGAACGAGAGCAACCTCATGCCGGGGCTCCTGGGGGATCGGTGGCTCGTCCGTCGAACTCGTCGAGGGCGTCGTTGAGCAGATGGGTCATGCGCCGGACCTGGTCGGGGTTCCCCGTCATCAGCTCGTGGTGGGTGCTGTCGGGGATGATGATCGGGGTGAGATCGTCACCAGCGAGCACCCGCCACTGTTGGATGAAGTGGGGGCGCTCCTCGGCCACTTCCGAGCTCTCGAGCCACACGATGGGCACCTCGAGTGGGTGGCCTTCATAGGTCAGCTGGGCCCGGTAGTGGATGCGGCCGATGCGGTCGAACCGGTTGCGGCGCCACACAGCCCGCATCCCTTCGAAGAATGTGCCCCTGCGGGCGTGGTCGAGCGCTACCCCGACCAGTTCGAGCTTCGTTCGCCGCGTCGGCAGCGTGTAGGACCACGTGGGCCCGTTGTGCGGGGGACCTGCGTCGAGCAGCACCACCAGCTCGGCCGGGGTCCCCGCCTCCTCGAGACGGCAGGCCATCTCCCACGCCACGATCGCCCCGAGGCAACTTCCACCGATGCGGTAGTGGCCGTCGGGCTGGGCTTCGATCAGCTCGTCGATGTAGTGGGCTGCCATGGCCTCAACCGTTTTGTGGGGTTCCGCGTTGCCGTCGCTGCCGACGGGCTCGAAGCAGTAGAGCGGTTGATCGGGGTCAATCGTGCCCACCATGTCACGGAACGACAGGGCGGTGCCGGCGGCAGGCGGGATCAGATAGATCGGCGTTCGGCTGCCCTTGGGCTGCAGCGGCACCAGGCACTGCCAGCTGGGTTCGTCGTTGCCCCGAACCTCGGCTGCCAGTGCAGCGATCGTCGGCGTGCCGAGCAGAGACGCGAGCGGGAGGTCCGCTCCCGTCGCCTGCCGGATCTTCTCGACGAGCGACACGGCGAGCAGCGAATGACCGCCAACGTCGAAGAAGTCGTCGTCGATCCCGAACGCCGAGTCGGGGAGCAGGTCGGCCCAGATCTCCGCAATCGTGTGCTCCAGGTCGGTTGACGGGTGACGGCGAACGGCGTCGTGATCGTCGGCGGGCGGGGCAGGGAGTCGTCCACGGTCCACCTTGCCGTTCGGGAGGCGTGGCAGCTCGTCGAGCACCATCAATCGGGCCGGTACGAACGCGTCGGGGAGATGCTCGCGCACGGCGGCTTGTACGTCGGTGAGCAGCGGCGTTGGGGCGTCATACTCGAGGGTGACGTAGGCGGTGATCTGCGGGCCGCTCGCGCCGTCGAGAACGGCGGCGACGGCATCGGTCACGTGTGGTTGGCCGACGAGCACGGCTTCGATCTCACCGAGCTCCACCCGGATGCCTCGGATCTTGACCTGATGGTCGATGCGGCCACCGAACTCGATGACGCCGTCGGGCCGAACCGTGGCCACGTCGCCGGTGCGGAAGAGGCGCCGGCCCTCACGGGTGACGAACCGATGGTCGGTCAGCTCAGGTCGGTTGTGGTAGCCACGGGCCAGTCCGAGGCCTCCAACATGCAGCTCACCGGGCACGCCGACCCCGGCCGGTCGGCCGGTTGCGTCAAGCACGACCACCTCAGCTCCCGGGGTGGGGCCACCGATCGGCACCGGGCCGGGCTCGTCGGCCCGGCACTGGTGCGCCGTGCACCACACGGTTGCCTCAGTGGGACCGTATTCGTTCACGAGGGCGACGGTCGCGAGCGTGGCGCTGTGGTGTTCCACGAGTTCGTGGGAGCACGCTTCGCCAGCCACGATCACCGTTGCGAGGGTGGCGAGATCGGACGGCGAGGCGAAGCGGAGCAGGAGCTGGTAGAGCGAGGGCAGGCAGAGCGTGTGGCTCACCCTGTGGTCACGGATCAGCCGGGCCAGCACCCGCACGTCCAGTTCCTCACCAGGCTCGGGGAGCACGAGGCGACCGCCGCTCGCGAGCGTCCAGAAGATCCCAGCCACCGAGCTGTCGAACGAGAACGACGACAGGAGCAGGTAGGCACTCGGGTCGTGCCCGTACCACGTGGTGCGGGCCGCAGTGGACGCCTGCAGGTTGGCGTGATCGATCGGCACGCCGTTCGGGGTTCCGGTCGATCCCGAGGTGTAGATCATGTAGGCCAGGTGCTCGGGCTCCACCATGCTGGCCCATTCCGCCGGGCTGCCATCGACCTGCTGTTCCTCGACGCGTTCGACCCCAGTGGGCACGACGACGAGCGGCCCGGATGCGATCACCGTCGCCGGTGTGGTTCCGGGCGGCTCGCCCGTGGCTTCGGAGCCGTCGCGCTCCGGGGCTCGATCGACGATGGACGGCACGGCTGCCAGGGTGGCAGGGCTCGTCACGATCACGGGAGCCGCGGCATCGTCGACCATGAACTGGAGCCGAGCGAGCGGGTATGCCGGATCGAGCGGGACGTAGGCTGCGCCGGCGCTCTGCACGCCGAGGATGCCAACCGCCAGATCGACCGAACGATCCAGCAGCAGCCCGACGAACTGGTTCGGCCCGACCCCGGCGGCCCGGAGTTCTCGTGCGAGCTGATCGGCGGCGTGCACGAGTTCCTGGTAGGTGAGCTGCTCGGCGCCACAGGCCACGGCGATTGCGTCGGGGGTTGCGTCGGCCCACGCCCGGATGCGTTCGGGAAGGAAGGGCCCGTCGCCGAGCGACGAGCCGACGGCGGCGCCGTGGGCCCACGACTGCAGCTGGGCGGCTTCGTCTGACCCGACCATCGTCAGCTCGGCCAGGGGCGTGCTGGCTGGCTCCGGCGCAGCGATGAGCGCGTGGATCAGGGCGTCTACGTGGTCGACCAGGAGCTCGATCGTGGACGGCTCGAACTCGTTCGGCTCGTACACCAGCTTGAGGAGCAGCTCGTCACCGGGCACGGCGATCAGACTCAGCGGGTAGTTGCTCTGCAACCGGTAGATCCGCTCGGCGATCCGCACCGTTGCATCTGGTGCCGGTTCGTGCTCCGGGAAGTTCTCGTAGATGAGGAGCGAGTCGAACACCGACTCGTTTGGTCCGAAGCCGCTCCAGCGCTGGATGTCGGCCAAGCTTGCGTACTCGTGGTCACGAATCTCCAGCTGCCGCTGTTGTATGGCGTGGAGCCACGGGCCGAGCAGCTGCGTTGCGTCGGTTGACATCCGGGTGGGCAGCGTGGTGACGAACATGCCGACGATGTCCTCGGCTCCGGGAAGCTCGCCCGGCCGTCCCGAGGTGGTGACGCCGAACACCACGTCGTCGGACCGTTCGTAGCGGCTGAGTACCAGCCCCCACACGGCCTGGAGCACAGTGCTGACCGTGACCCGCTGGCTGCGGGCGAAGTGGGTGAGGGCCTCGGTGCTCGCCGCCGAGAGCGTCCGACGAGCGGCCCCGTATCCTCGACCGGCGTCGACGGCCCGGGCCGTCGAGCGTCGGGGGAGGGCGGTGGTGCTGGTGAACCCCGCCAGCTGCTCGGTCCAGAACCGGTGAGCCGCGTCGGTGTCTTGGCGTTCCAGCCAGCGGAGGTGGTCCTCCACGGGCCGGCGTTGGACGGCCTCCACTGCACGCCCGGCTCGAGCTGCCTCGTAGTGGGCGAACAGTTCGTCGAGCACGAGCGACACCGACCAGCCGTCGAGCGCGATGTGGTGAAACGTCCACACCAACCGGTGACCGTCTGCTGCGTCGATGAGGGTGAGCCGTTGTGGCGGTGCAACGTCGAGCTCGAACACCACCTGACGATCGCGAGCGAGGAACGCGTCGACGTCGTGGTCGATCACAGCTGCGTGGTCGCCGTTGGCGTGATGATGGCCGAGCGATGCGGTGACCGAACCTGGTGGGCGCACCACCTGCAGGGCCCGATCCAGATCTCGCCAGCGGTACACCGAGCGCAGGCCGGGGTGCGTGTCGACAACGGCCTGCCATGCCGCGGTCAGGGCCGGGCGATCCACCTCCCCGTCGAGGCGATAGAGGAACTGGCCCACGTAGAGCCCGGCGCCCGGCTCGGCCAGGGTGTGGAACAACATGCCCGACTGCGTTGGCGTGAGCGGGAAGGCACGCTCGGCCCCTTCGCGGGCAACCGTGGCCTGCTCATCGGCGGTCAACAGTGCGATGTCCGCCCCGGTCGTACCAGCTGAGGCTGGGGCACCACCGGCGGAGCCGGTGGCCACGGCCGCCAGCTCGGCGATGGTCTGGTGCTCGAACAGCTGACGCGGGGCAACCGTCACTCCAGCTGCTGCGGCGCGGGCGACGAGCTGAATGCCGACGATCGAGTCGCCGCCGAGATCGAAGAAGTTGTAATCGAGGCCGACCGGGTGGCCGAACACCGACGACCAGATGGCGGCGAGCGTCTCGGCCCGCTGCTGCGCTTCGGGGTCGAGAGCGTTCTGGTCCGGGGGGCCGTCCTGGCCCGTTGCCTCGGCCAACGGAAGGGCCGCGCGATCGATCTTCCCGTTCGTGGTCAGGGGCATCGCCGAGATCTGCACCAGGCGGTCCGGCACCATGTAGTGGGGAAGCTGCGACGCAAGGCTCCCCCGGATCTCGTCATTCGGGATCTCGCGGGCGGCGCTGTAGTAGCCAGCGAGGTGGCGCACCGTCTCGCCGCTGCGTTCGAGGTCGCGGGCCACAACGGCGGCTGCGTCAACCCCGTCGATGCCAGCGAGCACCGCCTCGATCTCGCCGAGTTCGATGCGATAGCCGCGCACCTTCACCTGGTCGTCCGCTCGCCCGAGGAACTCGAGCCGGGGCCTGGCGTCGGCGGTGGCCCAGCGGCCCAGGTCACCGGTGCGGTAGAGGCGGGCATCGGCCGCGAGCCCGAGCGCAGCGGGGGCCGGAAGGAAACGAGCCGCCGTGAGATCGGGTCGGTTGAGGTACCCAGCTGTCACGCCTGGGCCGGCGATGTGGATCTCGCCGATCACGCCACGGGGTACCGGCTGACCGTGGTGATCGAGCAAGAAGATATGGGCATTGGCTCCGGGTTGGCCGATCGGTACCGACGCATACCGGTCGCGTTCGGCGTCGAAGCGATGGATCATGCACCCGACCACGGTTTCGGTTGGGCCGTACTCGTTGAAGATCGCGAGCGTCGGGCCGTGGGCCCGCTGGATCCCATCGGCCAGATCGCGGCTGAAGTCTTCTCCGCCGACGATCAGCGTTGACAAGCGACCGGGCACGAGATCGAGGCGACGCACGATGGCCAGATGAGAGGGTGTGGCCTTCATGACGTCGACCTGATCGTCTCGGCACACCTCGACGATGGCCGGCGTCCCGTCGTCGGCGTCGGCGTAGACCACCACGGAGCCGCCCGATGTCAGCGGGACGAAGATCGAGGTGATCGTGAGGTCGAACGCAAGCGATGTGAACAGCGCGAACCTGCGTGCTTCGCCCCCGCAGTAGGCGTCGAGGGCCCACTCCACGTAGTTGGCCAGGCCGCGGTGGCTGACCGGCACGCCCTTCGGGCGGCCCGTCGACCCCGAGGTGAACAGCACGTAGGCGGTGTGGTCGAGTGCCGCGGCGTCGAGGCTCGGTTGCGCCTCGTTGACTGCACCGACGTCGGCGAGGCGAACCACGGTCACGTCGAGGTCGGCCAGCGGTTCGGCGCTGGTGCCATCGGCCGGATCGGATTCGGTGAGAACGAGCCGGCTCCCCGTGTCTTCGAGGATGTGCGCCATCCGGGCGACGGGAGTGCCGGGCTCGATCGGTACGTAGGCGGCCCCGAGCCGCAGCACGGCCAGGATGGCGGCGACGGTGTCGGCCGACCGCGATGCCATCAACACCACCGTGTCGCCCGGACCGGTGCCGTGACCGGCGAGGTGCGTGGCGAACTGGCGGCTCCGGTTGGCGAGGGTCTCGTAGGTGATGCGGTGGTCTCCGTCGACCACGGCGATGGCCGAGCCGTTGGCCGCAACGACGTCGTCGAACCGCTCGATCACGGTGCGGGTCGGGCTCGGGCGCCGCACCACGTTGTTGAACCCACTCACGAGGTCGGCGCGCTCGGACGCAGCGAGAAGGTCGATGGCGGAGATTGGCACCTCCACGTCGTGGAGCCAGGCGTCGAGCACCCGTCGGAAGTGGTCCACGAACGCCTCGGTGCCGGCAGCGTCGAACAGATCGGCTTTCAGCTCGAAGCGGAGCCGATAGGCCCCGGGCTCGCCGAGATGCACGACCTGGAGGCGCACGCTGTGCCCGGGGTCGCCGAGCCCGATGTGCACCAGCTCCGACTCACACGACCGCCCGCCGAAGTCGTCGAACGACGCGTGGATGTAGTTCAGCATCACCTCGAACGCGTTGGCTTCACGGCTCGCAGCGAGGGGGTACTGGGCGTGTTGCATCCCGTCGAACACCTCGGCGCCGACCTTGGCTGCGAGCGATGCCATCGTCTCTGCCGGATCGATGGCCACCGCCAGCGGGAACAGGTTCATGAACAGGCCAGGCGTCTGCTTGGCCGCCCGGGTTCGCCGGTTGTGGAACGGCGTGCCGACTCGGAGCCGGTCTGAGCCCGTCACCCGGTGCAGGGTCGCGAACAAGGCCGTGTGGAAGACCTTGAGTGCGGTCAGTTCCGGCGACAAGGCGGCCACCTGCGTCGAGCTGAAGAGTTCGACGATCTGCTCGGCCCTCGTACCGTCGATGTCCCACTCGACGAGCTGCGTGGCGGCGCTCACCTGGCTGGGCCTGGCCTGGTAGAACACGAGCGGTTCAGTTGGGTCGGCGAGCTTGTCAGCCCAGTGCTGCTGCGCCTTCGACCACCGGTCCGACTCGACGTCGGCGTGCTCGGCCGCAACGAAGTCGGCGTAGGCGCCCAGGGGCTCCACCGTGATCTCGTCGCCGGCGAGGGCCTGGTTGTAGGCCTCGCCCAGCCGCTGCAACAGGATTGAGCCCGACCACGCATCGGCGATGATGTGGTGCTGGTTCAGGTACCAGACCGAGCGCTGGTCGTCGAGAAGCACCAGCGCCGCGTCGTAGAGCTGGTCGGCCAGTACGAACTGTTGGCGGCCCCGCTCCTGCACCCACCGCCGGAGTACCTCATCTGGGTTGGGTTCGGCGGTGAGGTCGACCACGTCGAGTTCGGGGACCTGGTCGGTGCGGATCCGCTGGTGCGGCCGGCCGTCGTCATCCACGTCCACCACGGTGCGCAGCATCGAGCAGGCGTCGATCAGCGCCGAGAACGCCCGGGTGAACACAGCGGGATCGAGGCGGTCGGCGATGGTGAAGGTGCGCACCATGTTGAACAGCGGCACGTCGGGGTCGAGCATCTGGCCCGCCCACATCATGGTTTGACGATGCCCGAGCGGGAACGTCTGGGAGTGCCCGTGGGGGCTCGTCGCCCCCGTCACGGTCACGGAGCCACCGAGCCTGGCTCCTTGGAGGCCAGGTAGGCGTCGATGGTCTTCACACTGCGGAAGTTCTCGATCAGGATCTCGTCGTAGGGGACCTTGACGCCGTAGGCCTCGTCGAGGTGGGCGATCAGGCGCATCAGGCCGAGCGAGTCGATGCGCTCGCTCATGAGCAGCTCGTCGTCGGGCGCGAGTTCGCCGTCGTCAGGATCAAGAAGGAGCTCGGCCGTGATGTAGTCGAGAATCTCTTGTTGTCGGCTCATGCCGATTCTCCTCGGAGCCGCAGTGCTCCATAGTCGATCTTGCCGCTCGTGGTGCGGGCGAAGTCGTTCACCACCGTGATGTGGTCGGGCAGCGCCGCCCGGCCCAACCTGGCCGCCGCATGACGGCGGATGACGTCGGCCGTCGTGGCCTCCGGTGCCGAGAGTCGCACCCACGCACAGATCACGACCCCGTCGTCGTCTGCCTCGGCTGTCACCGCCACCTCATCGACGGCGGTGTGGGTCGATACGGCAGCTTCCACGTCGTCGAGCTCCACGCGAACGCCGCGGACCTTCACCTGGCGGTCGCGGCGACCCATGAAGTCGAGCAGCCCTGCCTCGTCGATACGAGCGAGATCACCGGTGCGATACCAGCGGGTGGCGTCGCCGTCGGGGCCCGGTTGGTGCCAGAAGGCGGCCCGGTCGAGCTCGGGGCGGCCCCAGTAGCCCTGCATCGTGGTGGGGGAGTGCACGATCAACTCGCCGATCTCACCGGCGGGCAGCGGCGTGCCGGTGCTGTCGACGACCGCAGTCTGCATGCCAGGGCAGGCGTGGCCGATGGGCACCGAGCGGTCTGCGGCCACGGCCTCGTCGGTGAGCGGGGCGAGATGGTGGTACGTGCACTGGTTGGTCTCGGCCGGGCCGTAGCAGTTCGAGAACCGGGCCTGAGGCCATCGGTCCATCAGCGCCTTGAGGTGCTTGAGTGGGAACGGCTCGCCGCCGTAGATCACCCAGCGCAGGCTTGAACAGTCGCGCTGGTCGAGCACGCCGTAGTTGAGCAGCTGGATCAGGGCGAGCGGCACCGAGTACCAGACCGTGAGTCGCTCCTGCTCGATCAACGCCGACAGGCTTGCGGGCACGAGCTGGTGTTCACCCCCGATGATCACGGTGGTGGCCCCGGCCAGCGGGCCGGAGAAGAAGTCGAACGTCGACTGGTCGAAATGGAGCGGAGGGAAGTTGCTGAGCCGATCGTCGGGGCGCAGATCGTAGAGCTCTGCTCCCATGCGGGCGTAGGCCGAGCCGGAGCTGTGGGTGTGGGCGATGCCCTTGGGTACGCCTGTCGAGCCCGAGGTGAAGATGATGTAGGCCACGTCGTCGCCGCGGCCGCGAATGCCCGGGTCGACGGTGGGGGCCTGCTCCACATCGGACCAGGTCCTCGTGGCCACGGCGTCGGCGTCGATCGAGTCCAGCCCGTAGACGTGGCTGATCGTCGAGGCCGCTCGGGCCAGCTTGGTGACCTTGGCCGCTCGGTCGGGCTCGGTTACGAGGTGGCGGAGCTTGCACTCCCCGGCGATGGCCTCGAGCCGAGCCACCGGCGCGGCCGGATCGAGAGGCACGTAGGCGGCCCCGGCCTTCTGGATGCCGAACACCGCCACCGGGTTCAGGAGCGACTTGCCCATCAGGATCCCCACCAGGTCGCCAGGACCGACGCCGTCGTCGACGAGGCGCTGCGCGAGCTGGTTCGAGCGCGCCGACAGCTCGGCGTAGCTCAGCGCGGTGCCGTCGAATCGAAACGCTTCGGCGTCGGGGCGGCGGTCGGCCGCCTGCTCGATGATGAGAGGGAGGAAGTCACCCATGGGCTAGAGACCAGAGATCTGCGTGACGATCGTGCGTTGGATGTCGGACGTGCCCGAATAGATGAGGCCGCCAACGCCGTCGCGCAGGTCTCGCTCCACCTCGAACTCGGTGGCATAGCCCTTGGCGCCGTGGATGCGGATGGCGTCGAGGCTCGACTCCACGAAGCTCTCGCTGCAGTACAGCTTCGCCATCGCCGCCTCCTTGAGCAGCGGTTTGCCCTGTTCTTCGAGCCAGGCGACCTTGTACACCAGGTTCCGCGCGGTCTCCAGGCGAACCATCATGTCGGCGATTCGATTCGATACCGACTGGTGCTTCCCGATGGGCTGGCCGAAGCTCTTGCGCGTGCGGGCGTAGGCCACGCACTCCTCGATCTGGCGCTCCATGCGGCCGATCTGGCTGGCGTAGATGTAACTGCGTTCGGACTCCATCGCCGAGGTGAAAATCGCCACACCTCCCCCTTCGGGGCCGAGGCGGTTCTCGGATGCAACAAAGCAGTCTTCAAGGCACAATTTTCCGAACGGTGTGGTGCGCAGCCCCATCTTCTCCTCGACGGGTTCGGCCCAGAAGCCATCGGCGCTCTTCTCCACGAGGAACGCCGAGATGCCCCAGCGGCCGGCGGCCGGATCGGTGGTGGCGAAGATGACGGCGATGTCAGCAATTGGGGCGAAGGTGATGTATGCCTTGGTGCCTGTGAGTACATAACCGCCGTCGACCTTGGTGGCCTTCGTCTGCAGGGCGTAGGAGTCGGAGCCCGTCTCGACCTCGGTGATACCGAACGCACCGATGATGTCGCCCGACACCAGTCGCGGGAGGTATCGCTGCTTCTGCTCTTCGGAGCCGAACACCTGGATCGCCGGTTGCACGCTGAGCATCTGGGAGAGCAGGGCGAAGGGGAGCGCGTTCTCCTTGCAGCCGTAGCCGATGCCTTCCATCGTGGCGACCATCGTGAGCGGGCCGACGCCGGATCCGCCGTAGGCCTCGGGAACCGTGAGCCCGAGCAGGCCGTAGTCGGCGCAGGCCTTCCACGCCTCCGGTGACCAGGTGCTGTCTCGGTTTCGACCGATCAAATCGTCGTTGAGGTTCGCCTCCGCGAACGCAATCGCCTCCTGACGGCGGTTCAGTTGGTCGACGGTCCAGCCGAAATCCATGACATCGGCCCCCTTTCGTTCGCAGAACAGGAAGCGGTATGCCCTGGGGCCGCCCGTCCCAGCAGGCGATTCTAGCTCCGAGTGCCGAGCCCGACCACCGGTTCGGTCGTCCAGGATCAGGGCTTGATTCAGCGGCGGAATCGGCCGATAGAAGCCACATGGTTGGAGCCGTCGACGAGAGTCTCTCACCCGCGGTCGACGAATCGTCGCTACACCCCGGGGCGTCACTCATTGGCGCGGACCTGCGAGGGGTGGACCTCAGCGGCTACGACCTGCGCGGGGCCGACCTGAGCCAGGCCGACCTGACGAGCGTGCGGGCCGTTGGCACGTCGTTCGCGGGGGCGGTGCTTCACGAGGCCAAACTCGACGGGGCCCAGCTGCTCAACGTCGACCTCAGCGATGCCACGCTCACCGGCGCCCATGCCACGAATGCGAACTTTGGGGCCTCCACCTTGCGTGGAGCCCGGCTGTTCGGGGCCGATCTGACCAACGCAAGCCTGAGCCAGGCGTGCCTGGCCGACGCCGAGATGCGCGCGGCGGTATTCGACGAAGCCCGCCTGCGTGATGTCGACCTGACCGGGGCTGATGCCTCGAGTGCGTCGTTCATCGATGCCGATCTGACAGGCGCCCAGGTGGCCGGGGCTGCGCTGCGTGACATCAACATCAGCGGCGCCCGCCTCAAGGGGCTCACCGGATACGCCAACGCCGATTGGGTGGGCTGCGACGCCACCGGATCGGACTTCACCGGCGCCTACCTCGCCCGTCGAGTGATCATCGACCAGAATTACCTACACGAGTTCCGCACGCAGAGCCCGACCCATGAGTGGATCTACCGGCTGTGGTGGCTCACGTCCGATTGCGGTCGCAGCTACCTCCGTTGGGGCCTGTGCACGCTGCTGTTCGCGCTGGTCTTCGCCGGGCTCTACGAGGTGGTCGACATCGACTACGGCGACAACGAGACGGCGCTGTCGTCGATCTATTTCTCGATCGTGACCCTCACCACGCTCGGCTACGGCGACGTGCTTCCGGCATCGCAGACAGCCCAGGCAGTGGTGATCGGTCAGGTGATCACCGGATACGTGATGCTGGGAGGTCTGCTCAGCATCTTCTCGACCAAGATGTCACGGAGGGGAGAATGAAGCTGTTCGGACGCCGCTCCAAGGAGCGCATCGATCAAGTTGCAGGGGTCATCGACGACTACGAGCTGCCGTCGTTCCCCGCCGTGATCGCCGAAGCCTTGAGCCGCATCGGGGATCCCGAGGTGGAACTGGCCGAGGTGGCCGACCTGTTGACCATGGATCCCGGCATGACGGCCCGGCTCCTACGTCTGGCCAACTCGCCAGCGACGGGCCTACGCAACCCCGTGCACGACCTCCGCCAGGTGGTGGCCCTGCTGGGTCGCAACCAGGTGGAGTCGATCCTCATCAGCGCCGGCGTACGCGCCGCGTTGCCCAGCGTGGCATCGCCGGTGTTCGACAGCAGCCGCTTCTGGCGGGCCGCTGCCCAGCGGGCGGTGGTGGCCACAGCGGTCAGCGCCCGACTCCAGCCGTCGCAACGCTCCGAGACCTTCACCGCCGCCCTGCTGCAGGACATGGCCCTGCCCGTGCTCGTGGATCACGTGGAGGGCTACGACCGACTGCTCCAGCGGTGGTACGAGGGCGAGATCCCTGATCTGGCCAAAGCCGAGGCTGACACGTTCGGGTGGGATCATGCGGCGGTTGCTGGCCGGATGGCGCAGGCCTGGGCCTTCCCCGACGCCCTGTTGGAAGCCTTGACCGACCACCACGACGGCTTCGACACCGACGTGATGGTGTGGCTGCGCCTCGTAGCCGGGTGGCAAGAGGCCAACCCCGATCTGAGCCGCGAAGAGCTGCTCCGCAATGCCGGGCAGATCCCACAGCTCGCATCGTTGGACTGTGAGGCCCTGCTCGACGACGCCCTCGAAGGCGTGGACGAGGTGGCGTCGCTCATCACCTGAGCCGTACTCGCTCAGGTGGCGGGCCGCGCTCTGCGGCCTGTGTGACGTGGGCATGTCGACCTGATCCGGACGGCTAAACGACGTGAAGCGCGAGCCGATGGCCGGAAGGTGCCACGCCCCCTTCCGACACAACTGACGGCGTCTCGCCTGGCCCTGGTGCTGGTGGGACTGGCCTTGCTCGCCTCGATCACCGCGTCGGTGGAGGCTGAACCCTCCGGCGCTGCGGTGCAGGCCCCCGCACCCGGTGACATCGCCGCAGTACAACGCACCGACTGGGGGCTCGCCACGTTCGGCCAAGCCCGGTCGGTGGCCCGCTTCTCCGCCCTCGGGTGGGCGGTAGAGGAAGTCGACGGCGTGGTCTACGCCGGAGGCAACTTCCTGGATGTGACCAACGGCGCCCGCACCGAGCGGCAGCCGTACCTCGCAGGCTTCGCCGTCGGCACCGGCGTGTGGAACGAGTCGTTCCGACCGACGGTCGGCGGGCCGGTGCTCGCCCTCGAGGCTGCGCCCGATGGTGGGCTGTTCGTTGGCGGCGAGATGGACGAGTGGAACGGTGAGACGATCGGGGCGCTGGCCAAGATCGACCCGGCGACCGGTCAGCTGTGGCCGGGCTGGCGCACCCGGGTGTACGGGGGCACCTCGG
This sequence comes from Actinomycetota bacterium, assembly GCA_039029735.1. Classification (GTDB taxonomy): domain Bacteria; phylum Actinomycetota; class Acidimicrobiia; order Acidimicrobiales; family SZUA-35; genus CADEDH01. The sequence goes on from JBCCFL010000003.1 coordinate 15,849, forward strand.
TGGTTCGCGACATCAGCCTCGGCCCCGACGGCTGGCTCTACGTGGCCGGCACCTTCACCACCGCATCCGATGCTGGTGATCCGCGCACGGTGTACAACGTGATCCGCCTCGATCCTGACACCGGCGCGATCGATTGGTCGTGGTTGCCTCAGACCCAAGGTGGCGCCGTGTGGGGCGTGAGTGCGAGCCACATCCGCCCCACCGTCTACCTCGCAGGATGGAACAACGTCATGGCCGGTCAGCAGGTGATCGGGGTCGACGCCGCTGACGGCAACCGGGTCACCTGGTCGACCTTCGAGGCCAACTTCCCGTGCTGCGATCACATGTACGACGTGCAGGCAACGCCGTTCGGCACCGTGGCCGTCGCTGGTGAACAGCACGGGTTCTACGTCTTCGACGAGAACCAGAACATGCGGCTCCTGGCGGCCCACGTGACGTCGTTCGACAGCCGTTTCCAGGCAAGCAACGTTCGCCGGGGAGGCGACTACCAGGACATCGAGCTTGCTGGCGACGTGTTCTACGCATCGTGCCATTGCTGGGGGAGCCACACCACGGCGCTCGGCTTCCTCAACACCTACTCGGGCGACCTCGCCCGCGTTGCCGGCACACACACCGGATCGGTGAGCTCAACGATCGCGTACGACGCCAGAACAGGTGTGCGTGATCAGTCCTTCAACCCCTACATGGCCGGTGACATCGGTGGTTGGGGCGTACTCGTTGCCTCGGACGGGTGTGTGTGGATCGCTGGTGGCATCAATGCCGTTGGGCCTCCCGGCCAGCAACGCCCAGGTCGGGATCTGGCTCGGCTGTGCGCCGAGGGATTCGACCCCGGCGTCGACCTGGCGGCGCCGGCGACATGTCGAGCCCAGGTGGCCCCCGATCTGGTCACCGTGACCTGGGATGGCGTGGACGGCGCCACCGACTACGTGATCTCGCGTTCGGTCGACGGCGGCAGGGTGTTCTGGCGGGGCCGCAGTGTGGAGCGCACCTTCGTCGACACCTCTCGCACCGGCGACCTCGTGTACACCGTTGGCGGGCGGGACGCGAACCAGAGACTCGGGCCGGTCACCCAGTGCGCGACCCAGATCGTGAACCGGCCGGTGGATCCCGTGTCGGCGCCCACCGGTTGTGTGGCCCGCATCCAAGGTGACGCAGTCGCCGTGTCATGGAACGCGGTGGCCGAGGCTGCCAGCTACGTGGTGTATCGCTCCGTTGACGGCGGCACCGACCACTGGCGGGGCGTGTCCGACACGACGAGCTTCACCGACACCTCGCGGCGCGGCACCCTGGAGTACGCCGTGGCTGCGAAGGCGGCCGACCGCCGACGCAGCGACCGAGCTGCCTGCGTCACCGAAGTCGTGCCCGAACCGGACCCCGAGCCGATCCCGGAGGTCGCCGCCTGCGCCGTGACCCAGGGGGGCGGGCCCAATCAGATCTCAGTCACCTGGGACCGGGTGGATGACGCGAACGCGGCGTACGTGATCTACCGATCGGTGGACGACTCTCAGCCCTTCTGGCGGGGTCGGGTCGATGGCACCTCGTTCGACGACACGCTGCGGACCGGGGCCATCGAGTACTTCGTGGCCGTGAAGATCGACGACGAGCGCTCCGAGCGCACGGCGTGCACGCCGAGAGTCAGGGGCCAGTGATGACCGACCGATCGACCACTCTGCGGCGCACGGTGGCCTGCACCAGCCTCGTGGGGCTGTTGGCGCTCACCGCCTGCAGCTCAGCGGGCGAGGAGGCTGAGCCGGAGCCGGATCCCGAGCCGACCCCGGTGGAGAGCGACAGCGAGCTGCCCTTCGGTGAGTCCGAGGGCGCCGATGGTGGTGACGACCTGCTGGTGGACCCCGACGTGCCGACTCCTGAGGCCCAGGCTGCCGCTGCCACTCCGACCGCAGATGACGTGAACCGGGTGCTCGCGTCCGAGACCGGACTCGTCGAGCTGGCATCGGTCGAGCTGCTGGCGATCGAGATCGTCGAGGCCGACGTGATCGTGGCGTCGTTCGAGATGGAGTCGCATCACTGCTACGGCGTGACCACGACGGTTCGCGAGTCCGAACGTGAGGTGGAGATCGAGGTCGTCCGAGGACGACGAGCCACGTCAGCCCCCGGTGACTGTGCCCACGGCGCGTTCCCCTACGCCGCCCGATTCGAGCTCGACGCCCCGGTGGGCGAACGTACGGTGGTTGCGGCCGAGCCTCGCGAACCGATCGATCCGGGTGTGACCGACGAACCGGGCCCGTCGGCGGCGGCCGAGCCGGCGGTGGCCGCCGACGCTACGTCCTCCGATGACGCTGCCTCGGACGACGCGTCAGGCACGGAGTCCGGCGGAAGCCAGGAGTGGTTGCTCGGTCTCAACGTCGAGGATGGTGTTGAGTGGGCGATCGACCACGGACTTGAGTGGCGAGTGATCAGCTTCGATGGCGAGCCCGTCGACCACGACGGAGAGACCCGGCCTGATCGGATTGCCTTCGTGGTGGAGCGGGATCTGATCGTCGCCTACGAGTGGTCCTAGCGGCGACCGTCGTCGGTCACAGCATGGTCTCGTCGTCGTCAAGCGAGCCGTCGCCGTGATCGTCGGTGTCGGTGTCGGTGTCGGTGTCGGTGTCGGTGTCGGTGTCGGTGTCGGTGTCGGTGTCGGCGAAGGCGTCGCGGATGGCCTCCACCGCCTCGTGCTCGTCGACGCCCAGCCGGGTGACCACGTCGCGAAAGGTGAACGCCGCAGCTCGGAGCCGGGAGCGCCGCTGGGCCACGGCCTCGGACTCCGGTGGCTCCGAAGCGACGAAGGTGCCGCGTCGGCCCTGGCCGATGATCGTGCCGTCGGCCTCGAGCTCACGGTAGGCACGAGCAACCGTGCCGGGGGCGAGATCGAGCCGGGCAGCCAAGGCCCGGATCGTTGGCAACCGGGTGTTCGGCAGCAGCCGGCCGGATGAGACCATCACGGTCAGCTGGCCGCGGATCTGCTCATAGGGCGGCACGGGAGAGCGGTCTGAGATCAGGAACGGCAGCGGCTGATCCTCGAACGGTGTGTCGCTCATGGGTACAAACAGTATCTGACAATGATTTGTATCAATACATCAGTGACAGATCGATGTCATAGTTCCTGTTCACAGGGTTCTTGATTCAATACGTAGACAAGCAGCTTGCACTAGAGCTATGCTTTGTATCAAGTCAAAGGCCGAGCGGTGAGAACGCCGGCGGCATCTCTCAGCAGAAGGAGTGAACCAATGAAGCAGATCACCGCAGTGATCAAGCCGTTCATGCTCGATGACGTCAAGGAAGCCCTCCGTGGCGTCGGCATCGCCGGCATGACCATCTCCGAGGTCCAGGGCTTCGGACGCCAGGGCGGTCACACCGAGACCTACCGCGGCACTGAGTACCAGGTGAGCTTCACCCCGAAGGTTCGGGTGGAGATCGTGGTCGACGACGGTGAGGCCGACCAGGTCGTCGACACCATCGTCGGCGCAGCCCAGACCGGCAAGATCGGTGACGGCAAGGTGTGGGTCACCAACGTCGAGTCGCTGGCCCGGATCCGTACCGGCGAGCGGGGCGCCGACGCTCTCTAGGCGTCTGCTCAACCAGATCGACAAACCAGAAGGGCCGGCGGCCAGGGACGAGAATCCCGAAGCCGCCGGCCCTTCTGTCGTTTTGGTAATTCGGATCCGGATCGAGGCTCCGACCGAATCGAATCAGATCTCGAACGTTCCCCGGAAGACGCTCTCGCCCGAGTGGGCGGGGTTGCCATCGAACGCTTCGACCGACACATCCACGACCGGGAAGGCCGCAGGATCGAGGCCAGCGGGCAGGGGATACACGCCGTCCGCACGCAGCGGGCCCAGAGAGACCAGTTCACTGGCCTCGGCGTTCAGGAGCCACAGCTCGAAGTACCCGTCGGCCGGGTCAACCCCGTCGACGGCCACGGCGATCTCGAGACCGCCTTCGCTCTCGCGGATCTCGGCCGTGGCCGCGCCTGCGTCCATCAGCTGATCGAGCGCAATCTCGTCGATCGGTTCGGGGCTGCGGTCTCCGGTGAGGAACCAGGCCCCGGCGGCAATGGCGATCACAGCCGCCGCCACCGATGGCAACCACGTACGCATGCCCCGGCCACCGGACCGGGCAGCTCGCCCGAGGCTGACCACGTTCGGATCAGACGCAGGGGGGCTCGCATCGAGGCCCGACGTCGTGGATCGGGCGACTGGGCCCACTGGAGCCTCGATCTCGGGCGTACCGAGATCAGCGAGCGGATCGGCGTCGATGGCCGGTACCACGCGCAGGTCGGGGGTGGTGTCGCCTTCGCGCAGCTGGGCTTCAATGGCAGCCCACTGCGAATCGGGTACCTCGTCGTCGATGTCCGACTCGGCGTTCCCGAGGTCGGCTTGGCGAGCAATGCGGCCCAGATCGAGTGCGATGTCCAGCTCAGACTGTTCCCGGTCGGCGTCGGGGCCAGGGGCGGCGTCGGTTGGCGCACCCCGGAGGGCGGCCAGCAGGCGGTCGTCAGCGTCAGTCGGCGGCATCGAGGCCCTCCAGGTCTCGCCTCATCCGAGCCAATCCCCTCCGGATGTCGCTCTTTACGGTGCCGAGCGGCATACCAACCTTCTCTGCAATCTGTGCGTGTGTCAGATCACTGTAGAACGCAAGTTCCATGGTTTGCCGCATCCGTTCGGGCAGTCGGTCGAGGGCGGCGAGAACCACCACCTGTTCAGCCAGGCGTTCGACGGGTTCATCGCCTCTGATGATCTGATCTTCGGGTTGCCGTTCCGCCCTGGCTCGCCGCCGGAGGTGGTCGATCGCCTTGAATTTGGCGATGCCGACCAACCAGCCGGCCATGCTGCCACGGCTGGGATCGAATCGATCCCGGGCCGACCAGGCGGCCAAGAAGGCCTCCTGGGCAACATCCGCCGCATCGTCGCTCCCAACCGTGCGCGCGCACAACCGTTGCACGTCACGGGCATACCGGTCGTGTGCAATGCGAAGTGCCTCGGGCTTGCCTGCCCGGAACGCCGATTCGAGCTGGTCATCTTCGACCACGTTCGGAGCGTACCGGGGCGGCTCCACACCTACCGCGCGGGGGAGGGGAACAACGAGGGCGGTCATGACACCGGCACGGCGTAGGCCACGATGTTGTCCTCGTAGCTCCGGACCGATGGCTGGAACGAACCGCCGCACGACACCAGGGTCACGACGGGAGGCCCGTCTTTGGCGAACACCCGGTCGAAGGGCAGCTGTTCCTTGTTGTACTGCTCGTGCTCGACCACCTCGTAGGTGGCCGTCGTGCCGTCGGCGAAGTCGACGGTGAACTGGGCCCCGACCTCGAGGTCACCGAGGCGGCGGAACACACCGTCGATGCCGTCCTCGTTGATGTGGGCGGCGAGTACGGCCGATCCGGCTTCGCCAGGGCGGGAGCCGTATTCGTACCAGCCGACCCGCTCAGCGCCTGGCACTTCCATCTCGCCGTCCCGCTCGACGCCAACGGCGTCGATGGGGGCGTTCTCGACGCCGAGGCTCGGGATGGACATCGACACCGGCCTCGGGCCCGTATTGGGCGGAGGGATGTCGGTTGCGGTGTCGAGGGGGGTGATGCGAGCTGCGATCTCAGTTGGCGTCAGATATGCGCCAGGAGCGCCGGCCGAGGCGGTTGCTCCAGCCTCGTCGGAGGTGGCCGGGAGTGCCGTCTCGGACGTCACGTTCGCCAACTCGGCGACGTCGGACTCCGGAGCGGCCTCGACGGCAGTGTCGGGGGGATCGATGGCGATGGTGGCCTCGTCAGTCGACTCCGCCGCCCCGCCGCAGGCCGCGGCGATCAGGGCGATCACCCCGAGCAGCAGCCCAGCCAGCCGCCGGCCCCGAGGGGCGGGGGCTGAAACTGGCTGGACTGCGGGGGTGGAGTCCGGGCCGCAGGAGTTGCGGCCGGACTCTGGAGTCGGCGTACGTGTCATGAGGAAAGCTCCGGGAGAAGCAGTCACGTTCACCGACTCCGGGTATCAGGCCCGCCGGAAGGCGGGACGGGCGACGGTGAACACGGCGAAGCCGGCAGCCAGCAGGGCGGCCACAGCGGCGACGAGGGTCGTGGTCGAGGTGCCGTCGTTGATGGGTCCCGTGCCGGTGTTGACGGCGTTCGGGTTGCTGTGCAGGCCGCTGATGGTCTCGGTGAGAACGGTCAGGGTCTCGTCCTCGAGCGAGCCGACGGCGTACACGATGAGTGCCTCGCCGTCTGCGATGGCGAGATCAGCCGGGCCGATCACGACGGGCTCGTCGGCGCCAGCGGGCACGACCTCAGCGGTCACGGTGCCCACGGGAAGGTCGGCGCCGCCGCCCTCACCGTTGGCAACACCAGCGAACGCAACGGCGCCATTGGCCTTGATGTCCACCTCGGGGGCGGCAGCGGTGTGGCGGACGATGAGTCGGCCTTCACCAGCGCCGAGCTGGGAGGTGTCGTTGCTGAAGATGGACAGCGTCGGCGCGCCATCGGCATCGAGGTGGGCGATGATCGTGGTATTGCCGCTGTCGGGCAGGGTCACGTCACCGGCGTCGATGGCCACCGTGTCGGTGCCGGCCACCTTGACCTTCAGGCCCTCGAGGGTGGCGCCAGCGAGTGCGCCGAGATCCTGGGTGTCACCGAAGCTGAAGCCCTCGAACACGTTGTCGCCGCCGGCCTCGACGTCGACGTCGGTGTCCGGAATGCCGTGAATGAGGTGGATACGGGCGCTGTCCTGGGCCGAAGCCGGCGCCACGAAGGCGACGGCCGAGAGGGCCAGGGCCGCCAACACGGCGAGAATGGTACGGAAGCGGATCATTGCATCTCCTTGCATAGGGTTCAGCCGTCCCTACGCCCGGAGTCATCCGCATGGATGCACCTGGTTGAAGATTTTCTTCGCCGAGTGCGCTGACCAGGCCATTCGTGAGGCCCTGGTGGTTCGGGCTGGTCAGCTCTCGAGGCCCACCGCGGTGGCGAGTTCCTGCGTCGCGGCGTCGAGGAGGTCGGCCATCTCCCACAGGTTCGGCAGGAGATCCCGGTCGGCAACGAAGCCGAAGTGCAGGCCGCCGTCGATCGAGACCACGGTGACGTTCAGGCCGACGCCGTCGACGATGGCCGAGACCGGGAAGTGGCCCGTGATCAACGCCCCGGCGAGATAGAGGGGTATGGGCGGGCCGGGCACGTTCGAGATCACGACGTTGAACGGCAGCGTCACCCGGTCGGCCAGTTTCGTCGAGGCCACGAGCCTGGCGGCGAGGGCGGCCACCGCAGGTGGGGCCACCTGGGTGAGATCGGTCAGGATGTCGGCCGGCAAGGTGTCGTGATCCGCCTTGGCGGTGTCCATTCCTGCCTTCACCGCCGTGAGCCGCTCGGCTGGATCGTCGATGTGGGTGGCCAAGGTGGTGATCGTCGACGAGATGTAGTTGCCGATCGCATGCTCGGACTCGGCGCCGCGAACCGACAGCGGGATCATGGCGGCGAGCGGCCGATCGGGGAGGGCGTCGTTGTCGACGAGCCACTGGCGCAGCACGCCAGCGACAATCGCCAGGATCACATCGTTCACCGTCGTTCCGGCCTCGTTCTTGATCGCCTTGATCAGATCGAGGTCGAGGGTGGTGTAGGCCCAGCTCCGACGGGGCCCGATGGAGGCATTGAACGGGGTGCGTGGTGCGGCGCCGAAGCGACGTACGAGCTCCATCATCGACTCGTCGCCCCGGGCCACCGGGCTTCGCCGGCTGAAGCCGATGCCGATCACCGGCGCGGCCTGCGCGAGCGTGCGGCCCGCTTTGAACATCCGGGAGGGGGAGCCGACGAGTGAGCGTGCGGCCCGGCTCAGCATCTCCTCCTGGGACAGCGTTGGCTCGGGTTCGTGCTCTGGTTCGGGCTCGGGCTCCGGGATGTCGACCGGGCCAGGATCAAGGTCGACGAGGGCCGCAAGCAGCTCTTGGCCCGACAACCCGTCGATGGCGGCGTGATGGATCTTGGTGATCACGGCCATACGGCCGTCGGCGAGGCCCTCGACGAGCGAGCATTCCCACAGCGGGCGGCGCCGATCGAGGGGGCGTTCGTGGGTGCGGGCGACGAGGTCGGCGAATGCCTCGCGCGAGCCGTCGCCGGGCACGGCGAGATGGTGCAGATGCGCGTCGATGTCGAAGTCGGGGTCGCGGGTCCAGTACGGGCGATCGAGGCCGAGGGGGACCTCGACGAGCTTCTGGCGGAATGGCTCCAGGCGGTCGATGCGAGACAGGAGATGGGCCCGGAGTCGTTCGAAGGTCCACGGTGCCGGCGACGACGACGGATCGACCACGATCACACCGGTGACGTGGCCGACGGCGGTGCGGGTCTCGAACGAGAGGAAGCTGGCGTCGACTCCGGTCAGCTGGCGCATTGGTGTCTCCGTGGCGGCGGGGTCATGGCGGGCGGTGGCTCTGATCAGTTGATCGACGGTTCGGCCAGGCGCTGTGGGAACAGCGTACGCAGGCTGCACGGCGCCTCGAACGGCATCCAGGTGTCGGCCTGGTGGCGGAGCCGGTTCAGGATCACGTAGGCGACTGCGACGTTCACACCGAGGCCGCTGTGGCTCCCGCGAACCTCGATGTTCTCTGCCATCGGTCCTGGCGTCTGGAGGCAGGTGGCCCACGACACCACACCGTCAGAACGGCTGTAGATCGAGGTTGAGGGGCACTCGAGCGAGTCGAGGCTTATCTCGCCCGCTCGTTTGATGAACCCGTTGCGGCGCTCCAGGAGGTCGTAGAGCGGGCTCACCGTCGTGCGCTCGCCCTGTTCGATGTTGAACGGGCTGCCGAGGGTGATCACCTGGTCCACGTACTCGCGCTCCCACAGGCCGAGAACCCGCGCGTAGATACCGCCCAGCGACCACCCGACCACCGTGACTGGCTCGCCCGCTTCTTCGCTGAGCGTTCGCAGTCGGCTCTGCAGCAGTTCGATACGCTCCGCGGTCGGCCCGAAGTTGCGGCCCAGGTTCCAACCGTGGGCCTGGTGGCCAACTCGGTTCAGCAGCCGCCGCAAATGGCGGGTTGATGAGTCGTCAGCACAGAACCCCGGGATCACCAGCACGTGGCGCGACGGGCCCGTCGCCAGCGAATCGAAGAGTGGTTCGGCCACCCGAAACACGCCGAGCTCGGCCGGTACCCGAAGTTCGCCCAGCACGAAGGCCGGACGCCGTCGCATCGCCATGGTCCCCATCGTTCCGTTGTACTACAGCCCGCTGACCAGGTCCGTTTCCTGATCGGGCCGGCCGGCTGCGTAGACATCGAACGGTTACATGGTGACACCACTCGGCGCCCTGGATGCGCTATACCGACCGGATTGCCAAGGCGACACGATCCGGAGACGGGTCTGGTATCGACGCTTACGCGCGTTCCTTCGCGTTTGTTGGCGGATCAACCGATGTGATGCTCCATCGCCTAGCAGGTGACCTGTGTCACCGCACGTTGTGTAATCGTTCCGTAACGCTTGTATCGTTCCGGGTCGGTCCAGACGACCGCATGCACAACCAACCATCAATCCGTTCCGACCGGCGGCGGAGCCGCGACGGAACCAGGGAGTGATTCCACGTGCAACTCAACCCACGAATTCCCCTCAGTTCAGCGCGGCCCGGACGCGGCATTGCCCTTGCAGCCGCATTCGGCGCAATCGTGCTGCTCCTGGCCGCGGGCTATGCCCGCGTCGGCGGTGAGGGCGCAACGATCGAAGCCGGTTCCCCTGAGGTGGTGCTGTCCGCATCACAGCTGGAGTCCACCACTCTGGGTGGCGGGTCTGACCCCGCCGACCTCGTCTCCAACTCTGCTGCCGCCCCCTCGGCGGTCGCAGAGAGCGTCGAGGAATCTCAGCTGACGGCGAATGCTCCGGCCGGTGTCGTCGAACCCGTGCTCGAACCGAGCGAACGTGTGCTCTCGGCAACGCCAGGCGAAGCGGATGCGTCCGACGCGCCAGGCGACACCACCACGACAGAGGCGCCGGCCGAAACCACGACCACCACCGAGGCCCCGGCCGAGGAGACCACCACCACCGAGACCGCGGCGGAGGCCACCACGACGGAGGCTCCCGCTGAGGAGTCGTCGACCACCGAGGCTCCGGCCGAGGAAACGACCACGACAGAGGCGCCAGCTGAGACCACCACCACAGCGGCTCCGGCGAGCGACACGCCCGACGGTTGGGTCGACGCCGGGCATGGCGTGTTCGTCCCACCGGTGCTCCTGAAGATCCGGTTCTGTGAGTCGACCGACAACTACACGGCGGCCAACACCAGTTCCTCGGCCCGTGGCGCCTACCAGTTCCTGACCGGGAGCTGGGACTGGTACGGCCACGCCGAACGCACCGGTGTGAGTCAGGCCCACCTCGCCACCCCGGCCCAGCAGGATCAGGCGGCGCTGCTCACGTGGCAGCAGGACGGCACCACGCCGTGGAACGCCAGCCGGCACTGCTGGGGCTGATACGGCGCTGAGCTTGCCTCACATCTGGCGGCCGGGTCCGTGCAGATGCTGAACACCAGATAGTGAGTATCAGTTACTGGGTACCAGATACTGAGTGCCAGATACTGGGTGCCAGATACTGAATACAAGATGCTGAATACAACGTGATACTGCGGCTGGGTCGTGGTGGGCGGAGCGGCTCGATCGCTCCGTGTGCTGCGGCCCAGCCGTTTCGCGTCCTGGCCTTGGTGATGGTTCGTCACTGGCATTCACGGCGACGAAACAGATCAGAAACCTTTGCTTCCTACGGTTTCGCCCATGGAGGTCGAACTGCTCAACTGGCCAGCCGACACCGATCGGCGAGCCAGGCTGCAGGAACTGGCCCATCCGAGGATCCTGCTCGTTGAGCCGGACGAGCCGGCACCGATAACGGCCGACCCCCTCGAGGACTGGATTCGCCTGCCCGTCGACCAGCACGATTTGCAGACCAGAGTTGAGACGCTGCGTCGTCGCACCAAGGTGGAGCCGACCCTCGACGGGGATGGTGTGCTGCGTTACGGCGCGAACTGGACGGCGCTCCCGCCCATCGAAGCAGCGCTCACCGAACTGCTGCTGGCCCGGTTCGGGCGGGTCGTGAGCCGTGAGGCGCTCCTCCGGCAGGGCTGGCCCGACGACGAGCCGACCAGGAACGTGCTCGACGTGCACGTGCTTCGGCTCCGGCGTCGGCTCGAACCGCTCGGGCTGTCCATTCGTACCGTTCGCAAACGGGGGTACGTGCTGAGCGTTTGAGCTCGCTGCCTGCCCCTGGCCCAGATGTCTGATGCCCCGTTCGTTGGTTGGTCGAGCGGGGCATCGGTCGCGTCCGCAGGGATGGCGACATCGGCCCGAATTCAGATTTCTGTCAGAAGTGCGTCGAGATCGTGTAACGAGCAGCGAACAGCGTGGAAACCAGGCGTACCTAGCGTCGGGGCCGAAGAAGCGACAAGGAGCGTGTACCCATGAAGCGTAAACTCCTGTTGGCCGGCCTTGCGGGCGGGGCAACACTTTTGGCGCTGGCTGGTCCAGCCGCCGCCCAATCCGAGTTCGACCGCGATGCGGCGACCGGGGCAGAGCTGATGAACATGGTTGTCCTCGACAACATCTTCATCTTCTTCGCTGCCGTTCTCGTGTTCCTCATGCAGCCGGGATTCGCGCTGCTTGAGGCCGGCCTCACGCGGGCCAAGAACGCGGGCAACATCATGATGAAGAACCTGATGGACCTGGTCATCGGCGTACTCGCCTTTGCCCTCGTCGGTTGGGGCATCGCCTACCCAGGGGAGTTCATCGAGGTCCTCAACGGCGGGTTCATCGGCTTCGCCAGCTTCGGCGTCGACGGCTTCTTCGGCAGCTACCTGCCGGACACCTCTGAGCCGGGCTTCTACCCGCTGGCCGTCCCGGTCGACTTCTTCTTCCAGGCGGCCTTCGCTGCTGCGGCCGCCACCATCGTGTCGGGCGCCGTCGCCGGTCGTACGAAGTTCGTTGGATACCTCGCCTACTCGGCGATCATCACCGGCATCATCTATCCGATCGTGGTCGGCTGGAAGTGGGGCGGTGGCTGGCTCGACGAGATCGGCTTCGTCGACTTCGCCGGCTCTGGCCTCGTGCACATGACCGGCGGCTTCGCCGCTCTGGCCGGCGCCATCGTGATCGGCCCCCGTATCGGCAAGTTCGACGACAACGGCAAGCCCCGGGCCATGCCCGGTCACAGCATCCCGCTGGCCATGGCCGGTGTGTTCCTGCTGTTCATCGGCTGGTTCGGCTTCAACCCCGGTTCGCAGCTGCAGGCCGACATGGCCGTTCCTCTCATCGCCGTGCTCACCGCCTTCGCTGCGGCCTCCGGTGGCCTTGCCGCCATGATCACCTCGTGGATCACCATGAAGAAGCCCGACGTCTCGATGGTGGGTAACGGCATCCTCGCCGGCCTCGTCGCCATCTGCTCGGGTATCGGCGAGCTGAGCGCCATCGGCACTCTGATCACCGGCTTCATCGCTGGCATCATCGTGGTGCTCTCGGTGCTCACCGTCGAGCGCATGGGCGTCGACGATCCGGTCGGTGCGTTCTCGGTGCACGGCGTTGCCGGCGTCTGGGGCCTCATCGCCACTGGCCTGCTCGCCACCACCAGCCCGATCAACGGTGCTGAGGAGAGCGCTGGCCTGTTCTACGGCGGTGGCGCTGGCCTCCTGATCGATCAGCTCGCTGGTGCGCTGGCCATTGGCATCTTCGTGCTGGCGGCTGCCGGTCTGCTGTTCTTCGTGCTCAAGTCGGCGGGTGTCCTGCGGGCCAGCCCCGAAGAGGAAGAGGCTGGCCTCGACCTCAGCGAGCACGGCAGCCCCGGCTACGGCCCGGACCTCATGCCGGTCAAGGTGCTCGGCTGATCCACCCCTGGCTGGTCTGACCAGTCATCACACGAATACTTCCCCACACACGCTTCGGGGCGGGAGACCGGCAGTGCCGCCGGCTTCCGCCCCGAAGCGCGTCCGGGGCCGGCTAGGTTCGGGCCTCATGGACGCACTCGATCGTGCTGCCGGCAGAGTCCTGGAGCTGGCGCCCGAGGCCGATCTCAGCACTCCGGTGCCTCACCTCGGTCGCTGGAAGGTCCGTGACCTGATCGCCCATCTCGGCGGGGTCCACGAATGGGCCGCCCGCATCGTGACCACCCGGTCGATGGAAGGGCCGGGAGCGACGAAGTCCGCGCTCGACGGTCCGGAGCTGTGCGAGTGGTGCGCAGCTGCCTATCACGGGCTTCGGGAGGCGCTCAGCACCAACCCGGTGGATGATCCCTGCCCCAACTTCAACCCCGGCTCCGAGCGCACGGTCGGTTGGTGGCTGCGGCGCCAGACGCATGAGACCACGGTGCACGCATGGGACCTCGAACGGGCGCTCGGCGGCGCCACCACCGAGATCGAGCCCGACGTTGCCGCCGACGGGGTGGACGAGTTCCTCGACGTCTTCGTGCGCACCAGAGGCAAGCGGACTCTCGTGGCGCCGCTCACCCTGGCAGTGACCGATCCCGCCCGCACCTGGACGCTCACGCTCGCCGATCGTCCCGGCCGTCTCGAGGTGGCCCCGGACGGCCCCGAGGCAGGCACCGCGCTCATCGGACCGGCCCACGCCATGGTGCTCGTGCTCTGGGGCCGGCTGACCGTGGCCGAGGCCGGGCTGGCGGTGCAAGGCGATCCCGAGGTCGTTCGCAGCTTCCGACCCTGACCGGCTGGGCCTCGAAGGGCGCAGCGCAGCGCCAGTTGCCTAGTCGGCGGCCTCGACCACGAGGCGTTCCAGCGCCCGCAGCGAGGAGCGGGTGTCACTGGTGACCGTGGCCAGGGACTGACCAACCGTGTAGGCCCCGAGGAGCCAGAACAGCCACGTGCCGCTGAAGGCCACCTGGGCCCGGACCACGCACGAATCCGGATCACCCGCCACCGGCTCGACCACGAGTTCGCTGTAGTAGCGGCTGAGCAACCAGGCGAGCGACCCCGCCTCGACGATCGTCCACCCCAAGGCAACGGGTGGCTCCCACCGGACGATCTCGGACCGGTGGTGGAATACCCACTCGACCGTCCTGAACCGGGCCCCGATTCCTGAGCTGTCAGGCGTCTCGGCTTCGTGGGTGCGGTAGTCGGCCTGCCACGTGGTCCAGGTGGTGTGGTCGCTGATCACTGCCCACGCCACCGCCGGTGCCACCGGCATCTCGCGGTGCGCCCGCGCCCGCAACAGGCGCCAGCGGCCATGGGTGAGCTCGGGCCCTGCAGGGTCGAGCGGCCTCATCAGACGGCCGGTCCTGCCGCCCCGCTCACGGGTTCGATGTGGTCGTCTCCGACTCGACCGCCGTGGTGGTGGTCTCGCCGGCTGCGGTGGTCGTGGTCGACTCGGTGCCGTCGGTGTCATCGGGGGCTGGGGCTGGTGCGGGATCGATGGCGGCGACCTGGTTGAGGAACGACGCTGCGATCGGGGCCGCCGTGGATCCGCCGAACTCGCCACCTTCGACGAACACGGCGAAGGCAAGGTTGCCCTGGAACCCGACGAACCAGGCGTGGGAACGGGGCGGCACCTCGATGCCGAACTCGGCGGTACCGGTCTTGCCCGACACCGGGCCGCCCGCCACGTTGCGAACGGCTCCACCTGTACCGTCGGTGACCACCTCACGCATGAGATCACGCAGGGTGGAGGCCGCCGCCGGATTCAGGTCGAAGGTGTTCTGTGGGCCCGGCGTTGGCGAGGTCACGATGCGGGGCGAGCGGTACACGCCATCGGCGGCTGACGACGCCATCACCGCCGCCGCCAACGGGCTGACGAGCGTTTCGCCCTGACCGAACGACGTGGCCGCCAATGACACGTTGTCTTCGGTCAGGGGCACGTTGCCGAGGTAGGCCTCGGTGCCCACCTCGGCGTCGTCGCCCAGGCCGAATGCCAACCCGGCGACCTGCAATGTGTCGGGTGCGAAGCCGGTCGAGGCATTGATGAATCCGGTATTGCACGAGAGCGAGAAGATCGTGCGGAACGGCACGGTGCCGAGCACCTCGCCGGCGGCGTTGGAGAACGTCCGGCCGCCAACCGTGACGGTGAGGGGGCAGTCCACCGGACTCTGGGCCCCGAGCCCCGAACTGAGCAGGGCGTAGCCGGACACCACCTTGAAGATCGAGCCGGGCGGGTAGCGACCCGTCATGGCGAAGTTGACCGACGCCCCACGTGGCCCGTTGGCGAGCGCCACGATCTCGCCAGTCGACACCTCGATCACCACCATCGCACTGGTGAGCTCGGTGGCGTCGAGTGCGTTCTCCGCCGCCTGCTGGAACCCCGGGTCGATGGTGGTGATCAGCGGCTCGCCATCGACGGCCGGCACCGTTGCCACCACGTCGGGCAGGAACGGGTTCCGCAGGGCCGCCGTCGTGGTGGGGCCGGTGCCCGTGGTGGTGGTGACCTCCACCTCCTCACCGGCGCTGCGGTCGACCACGATCTGGATGCCGGGCACGCCGGCGAGCACGGCGTTGTAGTCAGCCTGGAGGCCGGAGCGGCCAACGATGTCGCCCGGCTCGAACAACTCGGGGAACTCCTCGATCTGCTCTGCGGTCACCTCGGCAGAGCGCCCGAGCAGTGCCCGGGCGAACGTGGCGTCGAAGGCTTCTGGCTGGTTCCGCTCGCGAAACACGGTGCCGGGCAACGGGAAGATGTCGTCGCGGATGGCGTCGTAGGAGGCACGGGGGAGCGTGGTGACATCGACGAAGGCATCCGGGTTGGCGGCGTTGACCCGGGCGATCAGATCCTCCGGATCGATCCCGACCAGGAGCTGAAGCTCGGCTGCCAGCGTCGGGAGATCCTCCACCCGGCTGGGCTGCACCCCGATGTCAACGAGGTCCACCTCGGTGACGAGCACCGACCCATCGCGGCCCATGATGTCGGCCCGCTGCGGCGCAATCCGGTTTCGGCCGAGCGTGTCGCCGGGCCGCAGCGACGGCTCCAGCGCCGAGGGGCTCCAGACCGCAGCCCACCCGCCACCGGCGTCGTCGGGCTGGAGCTCGACCTCGGTGGACAGCGCCCATTCACGTTCGAGCGAGAACGTCCACACCAGATCGAGCGGGGCGACCACGAGCCCCCGGTCATTGCGCGCCACCGGGCCGGCGGTGGCCTGGACCTCGAACGGGGCGAGTCCGGCGGTGGTGGCATCGAGGGCGGCCGTGGCGAGCCCACCGTTCGTGCCGGCGAAGGCCACGTCGGTGAGGTCACCGCTGGTCAGCCCGGCGGCGAAGGCGTCGGCCACGACCTGGGCTCCGTCGAGGGAGTCGATCGGTGCTGCTGTGGTCTCGGTCGACGTCGTCTGATCGCCCCCGGTGGCCTGCTCGGTGTCGCGGGGTCCGAAGAGGATCCCGAGCCCTGCGCCAACGGCGCCCAATGCGAGGATGACCATCGCGACGTTGATGAACGAGATCCTGCGACCTCCGTTGCTCACCTCAGTGTTCCTCCTGCTCGTCGATGTGGAACAGCGCCTCCTGGACGATCGACGCCACGAGCGTCCCCGACGCCGTCCAGACCTCGGCCCTGGCTGTGCCTCGCCCCTCCGTCACCACGACGGGGCGCTGATCGAGCAGCAGCCAGTCGGTGAGATCCACCGGCCGATGGAACCACATGGCGTGGTCGAGGCTGACGAACTCGACGCCGGGGCTGCCCCAGGTGGCGCCCCACGGGATGGCAACATTGTCGGCCAGCGACTCGTCGCTCTGGTAGGCGAGGAGCGACGCATGGAGGCCAGGGTCGGCCGGGAGTTCCCCGTCGGCCCGGATCCACAGCCGGATCCCACCGTGGGGAGAGGGCCCGGCCGGGGCCCAGGGAGCATTGACCGTTCGGAGATCGAGGCCGTAGTCGCGACGCGCCCACGCCTCGGGAAGCGGTAGCGGGTCGAGGCCCGCCATCAGGTCGCCGTAGCGAGGCAGCTCGTCGGGGCGGGGAACAGAGTGCAGGTCATCCGGGGCGTCGAGGCCCTGATGGGCCGGCCCGGTCGTGGCGGCGGTGAACGACGCCATCATCTCGAGCTGCGTGCGCCCCTCGTCCTGCTCGACGCGCACCCGCCGTGCCGCGAATCGGCGTCCGGTGCGAACCCTCTCGACCTCGAGCGAGAACGGTTGACCAGGTCGGCCGGCGCGGAGGAAGTAGGCGTGGAACGAGTGGATCCGCATCCCGGCGTCGACCGTGGCCGTGGCGGCCGAAACGGCCTGGCCGAGAAGGTGGCCGCCGAAGGTGGCGTCGACCCCGTCGTCGACCGAGCCGACCCCCTTGAATCGGTCGTCGCCGATCGGCGACGGCGTCGCGATGTCGATCAGCTGCTGCAACGCCGTAGTCACCAATGCTCCGGAACGGTCTCCGGGGACCGTCGTGTCGGGCCCCACCCAATGCGGCGAGACTAGCGCCCCTACCAGCGGTGGCCTGTTCGCCAGGCCGGTCGAGTGGCCCTAGCATCGCCGCCACGGTCCGAGCCTGGGGGAGTAGCGCCATGACGAACACGAATCCACGAGGTCGCCTGGCCGGCAAGGTGGCCCTCATCACCGGCGGAGCCCGCGGGCAAGGAGCCGAGGAAGGGCGCCTGTTCGCCGACGAGGGGGCAACGGTGGTGCTCACCGACGTGCTCGACGCCGAGGGCGAGGCCACTGCGGCGGGCATCGCTGGCGCCAGCTACCACTCGCTCGACGTCAGCTCCGAGGAACAGTGGAAAACGGTTGTCGACGCCGTCGTCGAACGTCACGGTCGGCTCGACGTGGTGGTCAACAACGCCGGTATCGACTTCATCAAGAAGCTCGTCGGAACCACGCTGGAAGAGTACGAGCGGGTGATCGCCATCAACCAGGTGGGCGTGTTCCTCGGCATGCGAACCGCAGCCGAGGCGATGATTGCAGCCGAGACCGGCGGGTCGATCGTGAACATCAGCTCGGTTGCCGGCATCGAGGGCGTCCTGAACCGCACCGCGTACTCGGCGTCGAAGTTCGCAGTCACCGGGATGACCAAGGTGGCAGCCAAGGAACTGGGCCGGCACGGCATCCGGGTGAACTCGGTGCACCCCGGGTTCATTGAAACGCCGATGACCGCCGATCTCCGACCGATGACCGACCCCGATATCCGGCAGCGGGTGGAACGGTCGGTGCCACTCGGCCGCTACGGCGTGTCGGGCGACATTGCGCCGATGGTGCTGTTCCTCGCCAGCGACGAGTCGAGCTACTGCACGGGCCAGGCGTTCGTGGTGGACGGTGGCGTCCACCGCTGAGCCTGGACGGGCGGACCTTCGCCGGTACTACGACGCCGAAGCCGCCGGCCGGCTGCGTCCGGCCAACGGTCCCCGCCGCCAGCACCTCCTCAGCCAGTTCATCACCCTCGTGCAGGGCGAGCAGCGCTCGATGGTGCTCGATCTCGGCGCTGGGCCCGGGCGCGATCTCGACGGTTTCACCGCCGCTGGCCTCCATGCCATCGGTGTGGATCTCGCCCCTGCCAACGCCGTTGCGGCCGCCACTGAGAGCCTGATGGTCGTGCCTGGCGACGTCTCTGCGCCCCCGATTCGGCACCGCTCGTTCGACGCCGGCTGGTCGATGAGCACCCTCATGCACCTCACCGACGAGCCGCTGGCGGCAACGGCCGCCGGCATGGGCCGGTTGTTCGTTGTCGGCGCTCCGATCTGGATCGGCCTGTGGGGCGGCGTGCGCCACGGCTACGACGATCACCACACCATCGATGGGGAGTCGCGTCACTTCGCCATTCGACCCGCCAGCGACAACCGACGGCTATTGGCCGGCATCGGCGCGGTCGAGGGCGAGGAGATCTGGGACGTCGGGCCTGACAACTGGGAGTACCAGGTGTTCAAGCTGCGGGTGTCGGATCAGATCGGAGTGACCTGAGGTCCGGCCACGAGTGGGCGGTGAGGCTCACCAGCACCACCAGCGCCCCCGCGATGCTCGCCACTGGTGGAGCCTCGCTGAGCACGATCCAGGCCAGTGCGATCGCCACCGGCGTCTCGGCCGAGCCGAGGAGCCCGGACTCTGCTGCCGGAATCCGCATCGTGCCCGCGATCCAGCACACCGTGGCTGCTGCGAACACCACACCGAACAGCACCAGAAGGCCGGCGTCGCGAGCCGACACGGCGAGAGGGTCGGTCATGATCCAGCCGACGGCGAAGAGCATTGGTCCACCGGCCGCGCCGGCAAGGACGCCGTCGGTGTTCGGGAATGCCCGGATGAGCACCATGTAGATCGCGTTGAGCGCCACCATCGCGAGGGCCATGACGTCGCCGACGAGATCGGGGGATCCCGTGCTCGCGCCCACCACCAGGATCACGCCGACGAAGGAGGCGCCGGCCGCGGTCACCGTGCGGGGGCGGATGGGCTCTCCCCGCACCAGACGTTCGAGCACCGCCGCCACGAACGGGATGGTGGCGTAGATCACCGACACATTGGCCACGTGGGTGTGCTTGAACGCCACGATGAACGTGACCGACCCGACGGCACCCACTGCGGCGATGAACCAGCCCGTGGGGCCGAGTCGGAACACCTCCCGGGTCGGGCGGCCGCGCCGGCGTGCCACCACGTAGGCGGCGACGCCTGCGCCGCCCACGAGCCCCCGCCAGGTGAGGATCGTCCAGCTCCCGGCCTCGATTGCCTTGGTCAGCACCCCAGAGCAGCTGAACAACACCGCCGAGACGAGTACGAGAACGGGCCCGAGCCAGCGCGGCCCTGTTCGAGAGGACCAGGTACTCAACATGGGAGGAGCGTATGATCGTCTCGATGGCTCCAGAAGCACGTTCTTCGAATCAAGAACCTCGGAATCGGTATGGCTGACTATCAGCAGGGTCTGCCGCCGCTTGCCACCCTCGTCGCCTTCGAGGCCGCGCATCGCCACCGCAACTTCACCAGGGCGGCGGCCGAGCTCCACACGTCCCAGGCCACCGTGAGCCGGCGGGTGCGTGAACTCGAGGTCGACCTCGCCGTGTGTCTGTTCGAGCGGAACCGCTACGACGTCACACCGACCCCGGGGGCCGATGACTTCGCCGCCTCGGTCCGTCTGGCGCTCGGTGCGCTCGTGTCAGGAGCCGACGAGCTGCGCCGCCAGGCAGTGGGGCCCGGGGCGCTGACAGTTCTCACGAGCCTGTCGCTGGCCTCATCGGTGGTGGCGCCTGTGATCGGAGAGATGCAGCGACGCCATCCGAAGCTCAATCTCCGGGTGCTCTCGGCGTGCGAGCCGATCGAGGCCACCACCGAGGTGTTCGACCTCGCCATCCAGTACGGGCCAGCCGAGGTCGCTCGCTACGAGGTCGAGGCGATCGCCGCTGAGCAGGTCTATCCGGTGTGTGCGCCGGATCTCGCGGCCCGGTTGTCGGCACGGCCCACCGTCGAGGCGCTGGCCGACCAGGCGCTTCTCGACGTGGCCTACGACGATCCGAGCTGGATCGATTGGTCGCGATACCTGGCGGTGACCGGAGCCGGCACCGCCGCTGCGCTCGGCCGGGTGGCGTTCTCGTCCTACCAGCTCTGCCTCGACGTGGCCGAGCGCGGCGAAGGGGTTGCCCTCGGGTGGGACCGGTCGGTGGCGAACCGGATCCAGGCAGGCACGCTCGTGCGTGTGCCGGGGATGGCGGCCGTCGATGCGGGCGCGATCAACGCCTACCTGCCTCGGTCGGTTGACTCACGGGCTCGGCCCGGCGAGGTGCTGGAGCTCCTGGCGTTGCTGCGAGGAGCTGTGGCCGCGAACGAGCCCGGGGAGACAGCGCCGTTCGTGCCCAGCCCGATACGGGAGAGCTAGCGTCGGGCTATGGCAGACGACCCAGTGGCGCGCTCAGACCTCGAACTGGTGCGGGGTACCGTGGCGAACGAGGGCGAGGACGTGTACTGGGAGCTCGTCCGGGCTGGCCGTGACGACGATCGACCAGCCGTGGTACTCACCCACGGAGCCGGCGGCACCCATGCCGTGTGGTTCCAGCAGATCCCGGCACTGGCCGCCCGCTACCGGGTGGTGACCTGGGACAGCCGAGGCTTCGGCAACTCCACCAACCGCAACGGCACCCCCACCGCCGACGCCGCCGCTTCCGATCTCGCCGCCGTTCTGAACACCGCAGACGTGGAGCGGCCCCACCTCGTCGGTCAGTCGATGGGGGGCTGGTTCATCTCCGCCTTCGCCACCGCTGCTCCCGAGCGCGTGCGGTCGCTCACCTACGCCGACACCGTGGGTGGGCTCTGGACTGATGCCCTGCGCGAGGCGATCGCCGCCTTCACGGCCACCGGCGGCCTCGGCGAAGGCGGCCACGGGATCGGCACCCACCGGGCGCTGTGGCCAGGCACGGCAGAGACGAACCCCGCGCACGCCTTCCTCTATCAGGCCCTGGGCAGCTTCCATGATCCGCCCATGCGCTCGCTCGGTGCGGTGCTCGAGTGGACGGTCGCCCACGACACGATCGCCGGCATCGGGGTGCCCGTGATGATGATCGCGGGCACCCACGACCAGATCTTCCCGGCGCCTGCCCTGGCTGCGTCGTGTGCATTGATCCCCGGCGCCCGCTACGTCGAGATCCCGGCGTCGGGCCACAGCCCCTACTTCGAACAACCGGCAGCGTGGAACGATGCCATGCTCCAGTTCCTCTCCACCGTCGAGTCGAGCTGACAGGCCGGGGAGCACCGTGAAGGCTCGACACGTGGCCGCCCGCGACGGCTGGTCGTGCTGGCTGTGCCACGAGCCCGTCGACCCCGACGCCCCAGCCGGCTCGCCGGCATCGGCGACGGTCGACCACGTGGTGCCTCGGTCACGGGGCGGGCGCACGGTGCCGGAGAACCTCCGCTTGGCCCATCGGCGGTGCAACGGCGCCCGTGCGAACCATCTCCCTGAGCTGGCCTGGCCCGGCGAGTTCGGCTTGCTCGATGCGCCGTCGCTGTGGCGTTCGATCCGGCGGCTCGGAGCCCGGCCTGGAACAGCGGAGACCGTGGCGCTGGCTCCCACGCCAGAGCTCGCCGAGCGGGCCGGGGAGTGGGCCGCCCGGGCCGCCGAGGCGTTCGTAGGGGCCGAGTGGACCTGGTCGGTGCGCCCGACCGGTGTCGGGCGCTGTCATGTGGTGGCGCTCCGGGTCGACGGGTCCCCGGCCGATCCCGGTCGCCCCTACGAACCCGACCCACGGGCGCTGAGCCGACGTCGTCGCCGCCGGCGCTGACACGCCGGCCCATCTGACCCGCGCCGCCCCGGCGGCTACCGTCTCGTGCCATGTCACCCACGCCCATGGCGGCCCACTGGGGCGCTGCCCTGATAGACAGCGACGGGCAGCGCGTCACCGGTGTGGAGGCGCATCCACTCGACCCCGATCCGTCGGTCATCGGCCAGGGCTTCCTTGCTGCCACTGAGTGCAGGGTGATGCGACCGGCGATTCGTCGCTCATGGCTCGAGGGCGGGCCCGGCACCGACGGCGATCGCCGCGGCCATGACCCGTTCGTCGAGGTGTCATGGGATCGGGCGCTCGATCTCGCCGCCGCCGAACTGGCGCGGGTGCGCGACGAGCACGGCCACAGTGCCGTCTACGGCGCGTCGTACGGCTGGGGCTCGGCTGGGCGCTTCCATTTCCCCACCATCCAGATCGCCCGCTTCCTGCGGATGTTCGGGGGCTACACCGACGGCCGGGGCACCTACTCCGCGTCAGCGGCCGAAGCGATCGTGCCCTACATCTACGGCATGCCGTACAGCCGGGCGATCGCCTCTCAGACGTCGTGGTCGCAGATCGCAGCCAACACCGACCTGGTGGTGAGCTTCGGAGGTCTGCGGATCTCGAACGCCCAGGTGACCTTCGGCGGCCAGGGGCCACACCATCTCGGTCGCTGGCTCCGGGCAGGTCGTGCCCGCGGCATCGACTTCGTCAACGTGAGCCCCCTCGCCGACGATCAACTCGATGATCTCGACGCCCACTGGATCGCACTGCGACCGGGCACCGACGTGGCCCTCATGGCCGCTCTGATCCACACGATCGTGACCGACGGTCGGGCCGACGACGACTTCCTGGACCGCTACACCCACGGGTGGTCCGAGTTGTGGGCCCATCTGGCCGGCCACGACGACGGCGTGGCCCGCTCCGCTCGGTGGGCCGCCGACATCACCGGACTGGCCGAGTCGGAGATCGTGGCTCTCGCCCGCCGCATGGTGGCGGGTCGCACGTTGATCAACCTGAGCCTCTCGATCCAGCGGGCCGATCACGGCGAGCAGACCTACTGGATGGCCCTCGCCCTGGCATCGGTGATCGGCCAGATCGGGCTACCCGGCGGCGGGATCTCGTTCCCCATGGGATCGAACGGCAGCACCGGTTCGGGCCAGGTTCGCAAGCGGGTGCCCGGCCTCCCCGTGCCGCCTCGCCCGGCCGAGGTGGTGGAGATCTCCACGTCGCGGATCGTGGAGCTGCTCGAACGGCCCGGTGAGGTGTTCCACTTCGACGGTCGGGCCGACGTACACCCCGACGTCAAGCTCGTGTACTGGGCCGGCGGCAACCCGTTTCACCATCACCAGGATCTGAATCGCCTGAGGAGAGCCTGGGCCCGGCCCGACACGGTGATCGTGCACGAGCCGTACTGGACCGCCACCGCCAAGCGGGCCGACATCGTGTTCCCCGTCACGGGGCCGCTCGAACGCGACGATCTCGGCGGGGCCGACTCGATGCTGGTCGCCATGACCAAGGCGATCGAGCCCGTCGGTGAGGCCCGCCACGACTACGACGTGTTCAGTGGCCTCGCCGCCCGCCTCGGGTTCGGGTCGGACTTCACCGAAGGGCGCACCGCGGAGGAGTGGATCCGGCACCTGTACGACCGGTTCGCCGCCGACAACGACGGCGCGCCCGACTTCGACACGTTCTGGGCCGATGGGTTCCTGCAGCACGACATGCCGACCTGGGGGGAGACCGAGCAGGTGTTCCTCGGGCCGTTCCGCGCCGACCCGCACGCCAACGCATTGGCCACGCCGTCGGGCCGGCTCGAACTCGCCTCGGCCACGATCGAGGGCTTCGGCTACCACGACTGCGCTGGCCATCCCCAGTGGTATGAGCCCTACGAGCGCCTCGGCGGCCCCGGGCCCGAAGCGGCGCGCTACGGCCTACACCTCGTCTCGAATCAGCCGAGCGTTCGGCTCCACAGCCAGTACGACCACGCGCCGATCAGTCAGGCCACCAAGGTTGCGGGACGAGAGCCGATCCGGATCCACCCCGATGCGGCCGCGGCACGCGGCATCGTCAACGGGGGAGTGGTGCGGGTGTTCAACGACCGGGGGAGCTGTCTCGCTGGCGTGGTGGTGAGCGACCGGGTGGCGCCGACGGTGGTGCAGATGGCGACCGGCGCCTGGTACGACCCGGACGCAGCCGGCATGTGCAAGCACGGCAACCCCAACGTGCTCACTCGCGACAAGGGCACCTCCCAGCTGGCCCAGGGGCCCACTGCCCACACATGTCTGGTGGAGGTGGAGCCCTGGCAGGGGCCACTGCCGCCGGTGACCGCCCACGAACCACCGGAGCTGATCAGCGACGACGGCTGAGCGCTGCCTGTCGCCGTGGCGCCCGTCGAGGTGCGCCTAGGAGGCGATCAGGTTCTCGACCTCGGCGATCAGGCGCTCCTCGTTCACCACACCGTACGTGGTGAGCTGTGATGCGCCGTCCTCGTTGATGAACAGGAAGGTGGATCGACCGCCGGTACCGAACCGCTGCCAGAGGTCACCGGTCGAGTCGTCCAGGTGCGTGAAGTTCCCCGTGCCCGTCAGATCGATGAAGGGCTGGAAGTCGGCCCCCGGCGCCTCACCGGCGATCCCGACGAACCTGACCTGATTTCCGAATGCTGCTTCGACCTCTGCGACCGCAGGGCCTTCTGCTTTGCACGACGTTCACCACGGAGCCCAGAACCACAGCACCAGATCCCGGTCGGCCAACTCGCCGAGGTCGAACGGTTCGCCGCTCACCGTGGTGGCCTGGGCGTCGAACGTCGATGCCGAGATCTCGTTGAGCGCACCCGTCCCGGCCTGCTCGTCGCCGGAGCCGCAGGCTGCGGCCACGAGAGCGAGCGCAATCGCCGCTGCGGCGAGCCGTCCGGTGCGGCGGCGCCGACCTGCTCGTCGGGGAGGAACGTCATTCATGGTCCCAGTGTGGCGGACCAGGGCGAAGGAGAACCGAAAGGCGAGGCGGAACCGCCCGAGTTCATCAGTCGATAACCCCGTGAGCACCGTCGGCGCAGTGAGCTTGCGGTGCTGAGGGGTCACGACCACAGTTGGTCGCCATGGAATTCGATCTGCACCAGGTGGACCAGCTGCTCTCGACCACGCGGGCCGTGCGCAAGCGTCTCGACCTCGAACGCCCTGTGCCTGACGACGTCTTGCTCGAATGCCTCCAGCTCGCAGTGCAGGCCCCCACCGGGTCCAACCGGCAAGGCTGGCGATGGATGGTGGTTCGCGACGATGCGAAGAAGGCGGCGCTGGCTGATCTGTACAACAAGGCCGGCGGTGCCTACCTGAAGGAGGCGGCCGCGAGCGTCGAGGAGGGGAGCCAGACCGGGCGAGTGATGACCTCCGCCAACTACCTCGCCGAGAACCTGCACCGTGTGCCCGTGATGGTCATCCCGATGATCATCGGCCGGGTGGAGGATGCGCCAACGTCGGGCGCAGGCCTCTTCGGCTCGATCATTCCGGCGATGTGGAGCTTCCAGCTCGCATTGCGCAGCCGTGGTCTGGGGAGCTGCTACACCACGCTGCATCTCGGCCATGAGGCCGAGGCCGCCGAGCTGCTCGGCATCCCGGCCCACATGACCCAGGCCGGGCTGTTGCCCGTGGCCTACACGAAGGGCACCGACTTCAAGCCGGCAGCCAGGCCCCCGGTCGAGGAGATCACCTACCTCGACACCTACAAGAACCCGATCCGCGGCTGATCGAGGGCTCAGGGTCGGCCCAGCGTCACGGCTGGGCCGCACGAGCAAGGCGGAACAGATCCCGGAGCGCAGTGTCTCCGAGGCCGGCACGGGCCGCGGCGCGCCGGATCGCCCGCACCTCGGCATCGGTGAGTTCGTTGTCTTCACCAGCGGCGTTGACCAGAGTCACGAGCCGCTGCTCGGCCGCGATGCGACCACCCCAGTTGCCGCTCACCTGTTCGGCTTCGGTCAGCAACGTCTCGGTGTGGCGTTCGCTCCAGCCGTGTTCGGCGGCCATCTCGAGCAGGCGCACCCGATCGTCGGCGCTGAGGCTGCCGGTGTGCATTGCCATCTGGGCTCGTTCGAGGAACGAGGCCTCCTGATGAGCGGCCAGCTCGTTGGCGGCCCACCGATCGGCGTTGTCGAGCTCGTCGGATCGGGCTGTTCCGCCCGAGCCAGAGCGAGGCCGGCGCCTCGTCACCACGAGCGCCGCTGCGACAGCCACGGCGAACACGAGGGCAGCGACAACAGGATTGGCAGCGATGAACCCGGCGCCGATGATGGCGAGGGCGATCGGCACACCAAGAGCGATCGAGACGACGAGCGCCACCACCTGCCCCAACAACACCGCAGGCCCTGCAACCGATCTCAGCCCGGGAATCAGCTCGGCCAACCGCACGAGGCCGCTGAGCACGCCGAAGATCCCGAGCACCGTGCCGAGCAGGCCGAGCCAGCGCACCGTCTTCTTGAGGCTGCCGATGTCGGCCGCGATCGTCGCCAGCGCCTCGTCTCGGTCGCCGGCCGCCAGGTGATGCAACACGCCGGAGTCCTCGATGAGCTCGTTGACCGTGCCGGCGTCGCGGGCCGAGGTCGTGTCAGCCACACCAGTTCTTCCGTTGTACGAACCGAACCACGTGGCCGAAGCCGGCACGGGAACGCCGCGATAGATCATTCGCTCGTCGCCCGCCCCGAGTTCGCGGCCCTTGCTCAGGTAGAGCCAGTCGCCCTGCACGTCGAGGTCGCCCGGCAGCCGGAGTCCCGCGGGGTCGATCGTCTCGAGGCCGTCGGGAAGCGCCAGTGCCGTGGTGTCGACGGTCAGGTCACCGACCGCGACGGTGGGTGGTTCGATCGTCGCCGACCGCAGGCGCTGCGACAGGCCCTCGTTGCGAGGGTTGGCCTCGAGCACCGGGCGCCATGCCAGGAACCAGTCCGTATCGCTCTCGCTGGTCGGATCACGGGTCCACGCGTAGATGTGCGTTTCGCGTTCGACTCGCAGATAGCCCCTGAACGACTCGGCGAAGTCCCCATCGAGGGTCAGTGACTGGTCCATGGGGCCACTGAACGCGATCGTCTCGCCCGCAGATGCCTCGCGGGGTGACTGCACCTCGTTGGCGGAGGCCGCCGCCTGGTGATAGTCGAAGCGGGTTTCGTTCAGGAACAGTGCAGCGATCGCGAGGAGCAGCACCACCGGGCCCGTGACCAGGCCTGCGATCGGCGACGATCGCTTCGGGTCGCTCCCGCCTCCGAAACCGAGCATGTGGCCCCCTGGGTCTGTCGCGTGCCCAAACGGGGATCGACGACTGCGGTCGGCACCTTGAGCTGCCTCGGCCGGTCACGCCGCGATGGCACCCGCCATCCGCATCAGCTCCTGGATCGAGCGGCCCTGGACGGCGGCCCTCGGGCCGGAGATAGGCTGGCGCCGAGGTGGGAATGGACGGGATCGCCCAACGCACGATCAGCTCACGTCACCGACAGATCGCCGACGAGGTGTGGGCCACACTGCCGGGACGGGCAACGCCGTACCGAACTGGGTCCGCGTTCGGCTACGTGCGCGACCAGTCGGTGCGCCGGGCCGTGGCCGACTCGAGCGCCGTCGCCGCGGATCTCGAGGTGTCCCTTCGCGCCATCATCGAAGACGATCTGAGCGTGCCGGCGCCGGGGCTCATCGGCCCATCAGCGCCACGGGTCACGCCGTCCGCTCCGGCCAGCCCGTCCGGCAACGAGGAGCACCCGCCCAGCAGTGGCGCGGCGCAGCGGCCCCGCCCGATGTCGGTCACCGATCAGCTCCTGGCCGCGCCGGCGAGTACAGCAGCGTGGGAGAAGGCCGAGCAAGCCTGTCTTGCCCTGCACCGCGGGTGGGACGACGAAGCCGAACGGCTCTTCACCGACGCCACCACACTCGTGCCAACCGATCCGTTTCTGTGGTTCGGCGCAGGGCTGGCCTCAGCAACCAGCGACCCGGGGCGGGCGGCCCGAGCCATGACCAACGCCAGCCGCTACCTGGCCCCGACCGATCCCCAGGGCGGGGCATACTGCGCCATCGCCGCGTGCGTGCTGTGGGAGCGCCAGGGCAACACGCCCCGGGCTCGCCGCACGCTGGAGGAGCACGCAGAACTCGTCGATCTGCCGTGCCCGGCGATCGCGCTCCACCTCGCCCGTCTCGACGGCGAACGCACCCAGCGCATCGAGGAGGCGCTCAGCGCCGATCCGCTCGTCGAAGCGGATCTCATGGCCCTCGGGTTCTTCGAACACGACGATGCGAGGGCCCGCTGGGAGGAACGACGTCGGCGCACCGCTGAGGAGATCCGCCTGCTCGAAGACTCTGTCGACGAATTGCGCCTCGTCGACGGCGGGCCCGGCTGGGGCGCGGATCGCGACCGGGCGGATGGCTCCGACGACGAGGGCGCACTCCCGCTCACCCGGCTCGAGGCCCGGCTCTGGCGGCGGGTGCGCACGGTTGATGCGGCCCTCGACGCTGCCCGCCACACCGTGACCGAGCGCGAGCGAGCCCGGCGGGCCAAAGAGGACGAGTTGGCCTCGGAGCTGGCAGTCGCACGCCGCGACCTCGACACGTTCGGCACGCTGCGCTTCTTCCTCGTGGGCCTGGTGGTGGCGTTGGCACTGTTGGCGGCGATGGTCTGGGGCCGGATCTTCGCCGATGCCAACCCCGACTCCGCCTGGATGATCCGGGTGGCGGTCGTGGCGATTCAGGTCGCGCTGCTCGCCTGGGCGCTGGCGGAGTTCCTCCGCGCCTGGTGGCCTCGGCGGCACTTCGCCAGGGCCCGACAGGCCCAGCTCAGGGTGCCCCAACTGGAATGGGAGGCAGCGCAGCTCCGGCGCGGCGAGTTCGACGTTCGGCGACGGTTCAACCGGGCCGCCCGCGAGGCCGAACTCCGCAAGGGTCGCATCAGTGATCGGCGCAAGACGATCGTGCCCGCCCGCCCCCGTTTCGGAGCCCGTCCCCTCGACGACACGCTCTAGGGCCCTCCGAGGAGGGTCAACGACCGGCGATCCGGCTCGGCCGAGTATCGTCAAAGGCCATGTGTGGACGATTCGTGGCCGCATCGCCGCCCGACGAATTGGCGCGCTACTTCGAGGCAGGGCCGCCCGACAACAGCCTCGACGCCGATTTCAACGTGGCACCGACCAACGAGGTCTACGTCGTGCGCGCCAGCGACGGTCACCGTCAGCTGAGCTCGATGCGGTGGGGGCTCGTGCCGTTCTGGGCGAAGGACCGCAAGGTGGGCTCCAAGATGATCAACGCCCGCTCCGAGACCATCTTCGAAAAGCCCGCCTACCGGCGCGCCATCCAGCGTCGACGTTGCCTGATCCCGGCCGACGGGTTCTACGAATGGGCCAAGGTCGCCGGCCACAAACGCAAGCAGCCGTACTACATCCATCGCAGCGACGGTGAGCCCATCGTGTTCGCTGGCCTCTGGGAGCGGTGGTCGCCGCCTGAGGACAGTGACGACCCTCTCGGCCCCGACGGGGTGCTCGAGACCTGCACGATCCTCACCTGCAGCCCCAACGAGACGATGGCGGAGATCCACAACCGCATGCCGGTGTTGCTCGCCCCGGGTGACTGGGACGAGTGGCTCGCGCCCCGCGAAGCCGACGAGGTTCCGGAGCTCTCGTCGTTGCTGGTTCCGGCCCCCGATGGGCTGCTCACGCTCCGGCCGGTGACCACCGCTGTGAACAGCGTGCGCAACAACGGCGCCGAGTTGCTCGATCTCGAACCGGAACCCCTTCAGGAGACCAGTGAGTGAGCTGACGCTCCGGCGCCGTTTCGACCGCCAGGTCGTCCGCTTCCAGGCCAGGATCGAGGCCGGCGCCGGCGACCGGTGGATCCCAACGCTCACGGCGGTGACCCTCGCCGCGGTGCTGGCCCGATCGGGATTGGCTCGCCTCGCCTCGCTCGACACCGGCCTCGAACTCGCCGGCTACAGCCAGGCACTGTGGCTGCTCAGCGAGGGCAAGGTGCCCCAGGCGTCGCTGCTCGGCACCGACGTGCACCTGCTCGAGCTGCACTGGGCCTTCATCATGTACCCCTTGGCCCCCCTCGTGTGGCTGTTCTCGGCCCCTGAGGTGCTGATCGTGGCCCAGGCCGTGGCGCTGGCCGCCACCGTGTTCCCCCTGTGGTGGCTCGCCCGGCGAGTGGCGAAGCTCCGTATCGCAGCCGCGTCGGCGCTGATCGCCGCCTACGCGCTGCACCCCGCCACCCATCGGCTGGGAGTGGAAGACTTCCATCCCGAGGCGCTCGCGGTTCCCGCACTGGTTGGCGTGGCCTACTTCGGCGCCACCAAACGGTGGACCTGGTACTGGATCAGCATCGCCTTCGTGTTGGCGTGTCGGGCCGATCTCGGCCTTGCCGTCGCCCTCTGGGGGTTCGTGGTGCTCGGCCATCGCGAGCGCACGGTTGGTATCTGGACGCTCGGTGTCGGCCTGATCTGGTCGCTCGGACTGCTGTTCGTGGCCCAGCCCCTCACGGGGGAGTCAGGCGTCGTGCCCGGCACCTTCGGCTACGGCGGCGAGTCGCTGGCCAACATCATGCTCGGCGGCATCAGGGACCCACTCGGCCTCGTCCAGGACCTGCTGGCCCGCGACAACATCAGCCTCGTCGTGGGGCTGCTGGCGCCGCTGATCTTCCTCCCGTTGTTGTCGCTGCGGCACCTGGCGCCGGCGATGCCACTGGCCACGCTGTACCTGATCACCGACCTCCCGGCCGACGCGGCCTACGCCGAGCGCAGCTCGATGTTCCTCGCCTTCATGATGATCGCCGCCACCCATGCCCTGAAACGGTTGGGCAACATGGGCGTCGACCGGGTGTTCCTCGACGGTCGCGTGCTGTCGACGCTCGTGGCCGCCTCGGTGCTCCTCTACGTCAGTTCGTCACCGATCTCTCCCTATGAGCGACCGTGGCAGTGGGGTGAGCTTGACTCGTCCGACGTGGCCGCACTCGAAGCGATCGAGGGCCTCGACCCCGAGGTGGCCGTGAGGGCGTCGCCGAGCACGCTCGCCCAGCTCGCCGAACGACCGTGGGTCTTCCCGTTGGCGACCGACAGTGAGCCGTCAGCGGCCCAGGCTGGATTCCCCGACTTCACCAGGGCCGTGCTCGTGCTCGAATCGGAGATACCGGAGCGGACCGACGAGGAGCGGATGGAGTTCGATCGCAGCATGCAGGCCCAGGGCTTCCAGGTGGTGCTGCGTGATCTCGAATCTCAGGTGGTGCTCTATTCCCGAGCCGACACCGCTGGAGCCGGAGGGTGACCACGTCCGAACAGACGGCAGGGGGTGTCGACTGGTCACAGCTCGCCACCTGGCCCAACCTCGTCACCCTCCTCCGGCTGTGTTGCCTGCCGCTGTTCCTGTACCTGCTGTTCGGGCCCGAGGAGCGGGGTATGGCGGCCTGGCTGCTCGCCGGGTTGGGGGCGACCGACTGGGTGGACGGGTGGCTCGCCCGCATCCTCGACCAGAAGACCGAGTTCGGGGCCATGTTCGACCCGATCGTCGACCGACTGTTGTTCGTGGCCGCCGTGCCTGCGCTGCTCATCGACGGATCGCTTCCGCTGCTGGTCGGGGCCGTGATTCTGCTGCGAGAAGCGCTCGTCAGTTCGTTCGCCGTTGCATTGCGGCTACGGGGTGCATCCCGGTTGGTGGTCACCTGGGAGGGCAAGACGGGCACCTTCTTCCTCCTGTTCGCTGTGCCGATGTTCCTCGGCGCTGCAAGCACGCTTCCGTATGCCGGGGTACTCGAACCACTCGCATGGTTGTTCACCATTCCCGGCCTCGCCTACGGCTGGTATGCCGCGCTGTTCCAATACCTTCCGGCCACCAGAGCGAGCCTGGCCAGCCAGGCGCAATAGCTCTCGATGATGCCGATGGGGCGGCGAATCACGAGGTAGCGTAAGCCTCATGGAAGCGCCAGAGGACCTCCGTTATTCGACGGATCACGAGTGGGTCCGGACCGAAGCCGGCAACCGGGTTCGGATCGGGATCACCGAGTACGCCCAGGATGCGTTGGGCGAGATCGTGTACGTGGACCTGCCCGCAGTCGGGGCCACGGTGGAGGTCGGCGCCAGTTTCGGCGAGGTCGAGTCCACGAAATCGGTGTCTGACCTGTTCGCTCCGGTGACCGGCACTGTCGTCGAGATCAATCAGGATCTGGTCGAAACTCCCGAGCGGGTGAACGAGGACCCGTACGGCGACGGCTGGATTTGCATCGTTGAGCTAAACTCCGGGTCCAACCTGGAACATCTCATGGATGCTTCTGCCTACCTCGCTCACACGGAGTAAGAGCTGTGACTGTCACCTGCACCTCGTGCGGATACGAGAACGCTCTCGGTTCCCGCTTCTGCAGCTCGTGTGGCGCACCGCTGGCCCAACGCAATCCCACTGAACAGGCCACGGCGCTCCACCAGCCCGTAACGGCCGAGTCGGATGCGGTCCTCACCGATCCCATCTCCCTCGACGGTGTTCCCGAGGGCACGCCCGGCATGTTCGTCGTGCGCCAGGGCCCCAAGCGGGGCAGCCGGATCCACCTCGACACCGACTCGATCACGATCGGTCGCCACCCCGACAGTGACATCTTCCTCGACGACGTCACCGTGTCGCGGCGTCACGCCGAGGTTCGTCGCGAGGGCGAAGGATTCGTGGTTGCCGACGCCGGAAGCCTCAATGGCACCTATGTCAACCAGGCGCGGGTGGAGAACGAGCGTCTCAACGACGGCGATGAGCTCCAGGTCGGGAAGTTCAAGTTGGTCTACATCGCCATCAACGGCGCGAGGTAGCGGCATGGCGGAGGCCCAGGGCGGATCGAGCCGGAGCGGTGGGCACCAGCGCTCCGGGTTGGCGGCTGCCGAGGTGAGCCGATGACGGTCGAGATGGAACTCGTCGGAGTACGCGTCCAGATGCCGACCAACACCCCGATCCTGCTGTTGCGAGAGACTGTTGGTCGTCGTCGCGTGGTGCCGATCTACATCGGTGGGCCGGAGGCTCACGCCATTGATCTCGCCCTTTCGGGTACTCCCACGGCACGGCCGATGACCCACGACCTGATGGCCGAGGTTGTCGAGAGCCTCGGCGCGGTTGTCGAACGAGTTGTCGTCACCGAACTGCGCGAAGGCACGTTCTATGCGGAGCTGTTCCTGCGTGATGGCAACGGTGGGGTGCAGACGATCTCGGCCCGCCCCTCCGATGCGGTGGCTCTTGCGGTCCGCACTGGCAGCCCGATCTTCGCCGAGGACGCGCTGATCGACGAGGTGGGCATCGAGGAAGCCGAGGCCGATTCTGATCCTGGCGACGAGGAGGAGATGGTGCAAGAGCTCCGCAAGTTCCTCGACGAGGTGAACCCCGAGGACTTCCTGCCCTGATCAGATCGAGCCCACGTCCCAGTCGCTGAGGGCGTGGCCGATCCGGTGCAGGCTCGTGGCAATGAAGGTTCGCGTTCGCTCGCTGTCGGCGTGGCGCTGGGCGAGCAGCAGCACCGCCAGCCCGGGAAGGACGAGTCCGGCCCGGTAGGCGTCAGGGGTGGTTCCGTAGGCGGCGATCAGGTCGTGGTCGACAGTCCTGCGGACCTCGACGGTCGTGCTGGTTGCGGCGAGCCAGGCGATGTCGGCCGCACCGGCCTGGATCGCGATCTGTTGCCAGTCGAACACGATCGGGTGCCACTGGTCAGCGAACACCACGTTGTCAGCGCGAGGATCACCATGGCACAACGTGGGCGGACCGGCGGCCGTGAACGCCGCGACGGCCTGCTGGCGACGATCGACGAGGCGTTCGAAGCTGCGGCGGACCACCGGATCGAGATCGCCGGCCCACACCGTGGCCAGGGCCGCGATCCCCTTGTCGAGCGCCTCGGGGGCGAGCGTGGCCGGCGTGTTGGCTCGAAGCCCGGCCGGCGTCGCTCGTTGCGTCCAGTGGTCGTGGAAGGCCCGGAGCGCGCTGGTGACGGCGAGAGCCGCTGGCGCCGGAAGCCCGGCCATCTGATCGACCGCCCGGTAGGGGGTGAGGTCTTCCAACACGAACGATGCGTCGCCAGTGTGGGGGTCGTCGTCCACGAGGTGGCAGTGGGGCGCCCGGATCGGGCTGTTCGGAAGGATCGAGCGGTACGCCTCGGCCTCGCGTCGGTAGGCTCCCGAGCCCCGTCCCGCATCGCCGTTGGGCCCTGCTGCTGGGATCTTGATCACCACTGATCGAGGTCGGCCCTCGATGCCGTTCGGCCAGGCGAGATCAGCCCGTACCACCGAGCTGAACACACCCCGACCCCGGTTCACATCCGCCACGGCAGTGATGGTGGGCGTCACGGGATGCGGGGCGCCCTCGATCCTGACGGACAGCGCCCGGTGTACCAGGTCGGTGAGTCGGTGATCATCAACGGAGGCCATGTGTGCGGGCCAGGGTACGCAACGTGCTCCGCGCTGCGCGCGAATCGTTGACTGCCTGTGTTGGCCTAACTACCATCGGTGATATTCAAATGTCGTTGGCGTAATTACCGACGTCGTACTTGCTCGCCGCACATGCTGGTCGACCGTACGCCGTGTGGTGATCACGGCGGTGGCGCAGGCAAATGATCGCTGTTGGGTTGGCAGCGATCCGGGTGGTCGTCCGCACACGTGGGCGCCGTTGATCATTTTCGACTCCTGGGGGTTGCCAGGGGTCGTCGGTGATTCGGAGAGGTACGTCGATGAAGATCGAACAGAGCTATTCGGGCAAGAGAAGTGCTGAGATCGTGGGCATCACGTATCGGCAGCTCGACTATTGGGCTCGGACCGACCTGGTGAGGCCGTCGGTCACCGACGCCGCCGGCTCAGGCTCGCGGCGGCGCTACTCGTACCACGACCTCCTCAAGCTGAAGGTCATCAAGACCCTCCTCGACGCCGGTCTCCGTCTGGAAACCGTGCGTGAGGTGTTCACCTACCTGAAGGATGAACTCGGCGAAGACATCGCCTCGGCGAACCTCGTCGTGAATGGCTCCACCTCGGTGGTCACGCGCAGCGGTGAGGAACTGATCGACCTGGTGCAGAAGGGCCAGGGTGTGCTCAACGTGCTCCCGCTGGCCGGCCTGAAGGACGAGGTCGACGCCAAGATCCTCTCCTTCCCGGCCGCCTCGGAGGGCGGCGAGGACATCAGTCGAGCTGGTTGAGGCCTGCTTCGGGCGGGAAGTCCAGCGCCCGGTCGCTGGTGCCATCGCCGTTCTCGCTCACGGTCAGACCCGGGTACCACATGTGGGCCCGGTTCTTGCCGGCCGCCTTCGCCTGATAGAGCGCCTTGTCGGCGCGGTCGAAGGTGGCATCGGTGCCGGTTGCGTCCTCGTGGAGGGCGACACCGGCGCTGATCGTGGTTGATCCGCCCTGCTGCGCCCAGCCGATCAGGATGCGATCGGCGACGGCGAGTGGGTCGGCGAACGCCCGCCGGGCCACGATGAGGAACTCGTCGCCACCAAGGCGGGCCGATGTATCAGAGTCGCGGAGGCACACCCGGAGGTGAGCGCTCAGGTCCTGGAGCACCTGGTCGCCCGCGGCATGGCCGAGGGAGTCGTTCACTTCCTTGAACCCGTCGAGATCCAACAGGATCAGCGCGTCGCCGGCCTCCATTGATTGGAGGAGGGCGTCGGCGTGCTTGCGGTTGCCGATCCCGGTGAGTTCGTCGCGGGTGGTGGCCCTCTCGAGCTCGTTGATCACGAAGAGGTGCTCGATGGCGATGCCAACCTGGGTGCCGAACAGTCGAGCGAGATCGAGGCTGAACTCCGGGTCGTCGGTCTGCATCGGATGCACCACCACCGCACCCGCAGGCACGTCGGCGGCCGGCAGCGGCAACACCAACATGTTGTCGTTGGCCGTGATGGGCACCAGCCGGGGCTCCTCACCACCGATC
Source organism: Actinomycetota bacterium (assembly GCA_039029735.1). GTDB lineage: Bacteria > Actinomycetota > Acidimicrobiia > Acidimicrobiales > SZUA-35 > CADEDH01. The sequence continues at coordinate 51,821 of JBCCFL010000003.1, forward strand.
GTGTCGGCCACGAGCTGCGCCGTCTGGGGGTCTGGCAGCTCATTCGTCGATGGGCCGAGCGTCACTGGAATCAGGCCGCCCTGGGTGTCGCGCAGCACCACTGTGGCCCGCTCCACCTCGAAGATCTCGACGGCGGCCCTGGCAACCTCGTGGGCGGCCTCTTCAAGCGAACTCGGTCGGGTGAAGCGACGCAGCACGTCTTCCAGGCGGCCAAGCCGCTCCTTGCGGCTCGAGAACCGGTTCGCCGTGCGCACACTGCGATCGGTCATGGCCGAGATCAGCTCGGCCACGAGCGCAGCAACCGGAACGCCGACGAGGGGGAGCGCCACGCTCACCCGGAAGTCGTCCTGCTGGTTCGCCGCCAGGAGCACGATCACGACGATCGGGGCGAACAACAATGCCGTGCCCGGCGGGAACACGAAGCCGACGTAGGCCAACACGAGAACGGCGGCCGCGGCGAATCCGATCGAGGCATGAGCCGTGACCGCCGAGTTGGCCCAGTAGATCGCCCCGACCATGCCGAGCACTGCGCCGACCGCGGGCAGGATCCGCCAGATCGGGCGGATCTGGTTCCAGTCGTTGATTGCGGCGTAGGCCCCACTCAACGCCAGCGCGAGAGCCAGGAAGAGCACGCTCGACCCAGGCGGGTCGCCGGTGGACCGGGCGAGGTAGTCGAGTACGGCCAGCAGGGCCGTACCGACGAGCACGCCACAGGCGGCCACCCGATATCGCTCTCGCCACAGCACGTTTCTCTCCACACCTCTGAGGTTGGTTGACTTGGGGGCGTTGGAATGCGAGCCGGGTGGGCACACGACCACCCGGGGTGTCTAGAACAGTACCGTACGTGATGAGTAGCTCGAATTGGGCCACCCCGGTGAGAAACGCCCAGTGGGCCCATCTCCCCAGAACAGCTCAGCTGGACGTCGGATGCGCATGATCCCTGGTCAGCGTGCCGGCATGGGAGCCGTCGTTGAACGAGCGCATCACCCAGCCCGTGGGATTCACCACGAGGTGCGAGATCGACGTGTGACGAGCGCCGTTGAACGCGAACGGGCGCGATCCAGTGACATGGGCCAGGACGGCTCCGATCACACCGCCATGGCAGAACGCCACGACGAACCGATCGGCGTTCGCCTCGGCGATCCGCTCGACCGCGCCAACGGTCCTGCTCATGAACTGGTCGGTGGTCTCGGCCCCCGGGATCTCACCCCACTCCTCGTTGGCCCGCATCGCCAACACGGCGGGATGCTCGTCGGCCATCATCTGACGCAGGAAACCACCCTCGGCGTCGCCCAGATACACCTCGCGCAGGTCGGGTTCGACCAACAGGTCGAGCCCGAGCCGGCGGGCCAACGGTGCCGCTGTCTGGTGGGTGCGGGTGAGTGAGGACACGTAGATGGCGTCGATCGGCTCTGAAGCGAGGCGCGCCCCGACCAGTTCGGCCTGATGATGGCCCAGATCGGTGAGGTGAGGGTCGCCGTGGCCGCCGAGGAGCTCGAACGGCTCGTCGGGCACGAACGGAGCCGACTGGCCGTGCCGCACCAGAAGGATCTGGGCTGCACCGGGCTCGGGTTGATAGAGCGTCTGGGGGAACGACGCAGCATTCTGGGTCATGGGCGCGAACCCTAGTCGCCGACGCTGACATCGGGACGAGGCGGCAACGGTCACCACGGGGCGGGGGAGCGGGAGGGCGACCGTAGGCTGCGGCCCCATGGCCAACCCCGATCCCGCAGTCGCCCCGATCGCCGATCGGACCCCCGTCACCCGCTCCCTGTGGGGCGACGACGTTGTCGACTCGCTCGGTTGGCTGCGAGACCGGGACGACCCGGCGGTCCTCGCTGTGCTCGAAGCGGAGAACGCCCACACCGAGGCCCTCCTCGGCCCGGTGGCCGATCTCAGGAACACGCTGTTCGACGAGATCAAGGGCCGCATCCGCGAAACCGACCTGTCGGTGCCGGTGCCCAAGGACGGCTGGGCCTACTACACCCGCACTGTCGAAGGCGCCGCCTATCCAATCCACTGCCGCCGGCCCTTCGGCGCCGACGCTGATCTGATCGCCCTGATCGCGGCGCTCGATCCAGATCCCGACGGCGAGGGCCACGGCGTCGAGGCGGCCAACGCGGGCGCCGCCGAGGAGCAGATCCTGCTTGACGAGAACGCCGAGGCCGACGGCCATGAGTTCTTCGATGTCGGCCCGTTCGACGTGAGTCCAGACCACCGGTTGATGTTGTGGGGCTGGGACACCTCGGGCGACGAGCGCTTCACCGCCCGCATCCGCGACCTCGAACGCGGCGTCGACCTCGACGACGAGCTCACCGACATCGGCTACGCAACGGCCTGGGCCCTCGACAACCAGACGGTGTTCTACGTGCGCCAGGACGAGGCCAACCGCCCACACGAGGTGTGGCGTCACCGCCTCGGTACGCCCCAGTCGGACGACGTGCGGGTGTACCACGACGACGACGAGCGGTTCTTCGTTGGCGTCGGTCGGGAGAAGGACGACTCCTTCATCCAGATCGGCTCGTCGTCGAAGATCACCGACGAGGTCCACATCGTCCCCGCAGACGATCCCACCGCCGATCTCCGGCCGATCGCCCTGCGGCGCCAGGGTGTCGAATATGCAGTGAGTCACCACGGTGACCAGTTCGTGATCCTCACCAATGATCGCGGCCATCAGAACTTCACCGTCATGACCGTGAGCGACGTCGATCCAGGGCCGGAGAACTGGTCGGAACTCGACCTCGGTCGAGACCACGACGTGATGCTGAGCGACATCGACGTGACCGCTGACCATATGGTGCTGTTCGAGCGCGCCGATGGCCTCACCCGGATGCGGGTGAGGCGATGGGACGACGGCTCGATCACCGAGATCGACCAGCCTGAATCGCCCTCCACGGTGTGGCCGGGAGCGAATCCCGACTACCGGACCGGCCAGCTGCGCTACGGCTACAGCTCGATGGTCACTCCGCCCACGGTGTTCTCGCTCGATCTGGCCAGCGGGGAGCGCACCGTACTCAAGCAGCAACCCGTACTCGGTGACTTCGACGCCACTCGCTATGTGACGCAGCGGCTCTGGGCGACGGCCGACGATGGCACCCGCGTACCGATCAGCATCGTGGCGCGGGCCGATCGGCCGTCGGAGCCCGGGCCGTGTCTGCTCTATGCCTACGGGGCCTACGAGGTGTCGATCGATCCGACGTTCTCCGCCGCCCGCTTGTCGCTGCTCGACCGTGGGTTCGCGTTCGCCATCGCGCACGCCCGTGGTGGTGGCGAGATGGGCAGGGCCTGGTACGAGGCTGGCAAGTTCGAGGCCAAGGCCACCACCTTCGACGACGTGATCGCCTGTGGTCGCCACCTTGTGGCCTCCGGGTGGACCACGCCGAACCAACTCGCCCTTCGGGGCGGATCGGCCGGCGGGCTCATGGCGGGCGCCGTGATCAACCGGGCCCCGGATCTCTTCGCCGCCGCCGTGGCTCAGGTGGCCTTCGTCGACGCCCTGAACACGATGCTCGACCCCAGCCTGCCGCTCACGGTCACCGAGTGGGAGGAGTGGGGTAACCCGGCCGAGTCGGAGGCCATTTATCAGGCGATGCGGGCCTACAGCCCCTACGAGAACATCGGTGCGGTGCCCTACCCCTCGGTGCTGGCAACAGGTGGCCTCAACGACACGCGTGTTGGCTACTGGGAGCCGGCGAAGTGGGTGCAGGAGCTGCGCCGGATCACAACCGGACCGAAGCCGATCTTGCTGTGGACCGATCTCGGGGCCGGCCACGGCGGCCCATCGGGCCGCTACGACGCCTGGGCCGAAGAAGCGCGAATTCTGGCATACATCCTCTGGGCGCTAGGTTTGGCAACCTAGTCTTGTCGTCACGAAGCATGTTGGAATTCCCGCCGTGCCCCTGGTCCGCCGTCATGTTCAGAGTGCCTCCCGCCCGGTTCGCCGGCGTCTTGAGGCGTACGACATCGTGCCGACAGGGGGTGTAGGGTCCACTCCAACGCAGCAATGCGGAGCCGGACCCGCTCATCAGGAGGTAGGGCCGTCACTAGTCCCGAGTACGAACGCAGGTTGACCGCCTACGAGAGCGGTATGGCCGAGCTGCAAGAGCAGCTGAAGGCGATGGAGGAAGAAGTCGTCACCCTCCGCCGCCGTCTCCAGGATGCGCCGAAGCGGGTGCGAACCCTCGAGGAACGTCTCCTCGACACGAAGGGCCAGCTGGCCCAAGCCGTGAGCCAGAACGAGAAGCTCACCTACACACTGCGCGAGGCGCGAGAGCACATCGCCGCCCTGCGGGAAGAAGTCGACAAGCTCACCCAGCCGCCGAGCGCCTACGGCACGCTGCTCGGCATGAACTCCGACGGCTCGGCCGACGTGTTCTCGAGCGGTCGCAAGATGCGGGTCGAGTCTCATCCTGCGCTCGACGCCGACGAGTTGGTGCGTGGCGCCGAGGTCGTGCTGAACGAGTCGCTCAACATCGTCAAGGTTCGCCAGCCAGAACGTTCTGGCGAGGTGGTGAGCATCAAGGAGATGCTCGACGAGGGCACCCGAGCCTTCATCGTGGGCCGAGCTGACGAGGAACGCGTGGTCGAGCTGGCCGAGCACCTGATCGGCACCGGGGTGCGAGCCGGCGATTCGATGCTGCTCGACGTGCGGTCGTCAATCCTCGTCGAGAAGCTCCCCAAGGCCGAGGTCGAGGATCTCGTACTCGAGGAGGTGCCCGACGTCAGCTACGAGGACATCGGCGGCCTCGAGGACCAGATCGAGACCATCGTCGATGCCGTGGAGCTGCCGTTCCTGCACGCCGACCTGTTCGCCGAGCACGAGTTGCCGGCACCGAAGGGCATCCTGCTCTACGGCCCTCCCGGATGTGGCAAGACCCTGATCGCCAAGGCCGTCGCCAATTCGCTCGCCAAGAAGGTGAACGAACTCGCTGGCAACCAGGAGGCCCGCAGCTTCTTCTTGAACATCAAGGGCCCCGAGCTGCTCAACAAGTACGTCGGCGAAACCGAGCGCCAGATCCGTCTGATCTTCCAGCGAGCTCGGGAGAAGTCCGAAGAGGGCTGCCCGGTCATCATCTTCTTCGACGAGATGGAGTCGCTGTTCCGCACCCGGGGCAGTGGCATCAGCTCTGACATCGAGAGCACGATCGTTCCCCAGCTCCTCGCCGAGATCGACGGTGTGGAAACGCTGAAGAACGTGATCGTGATCGGCGCCTCCAACCGTGAGGATCTGATCGACCCGGCCATTCTGCGGCCCGGCCGCCTCGACGTGAAGATCAAGATCGAGCGCCCGGACTCCGATGCCGCCCGGTCGATCTTCGCCAACTACCTCACCGGCGATCTCCCGATCCATGCCGACGAGGTGGGCCGCCACGGTTCGCTCGACCAGGCGTTGGCGTCGATGATCGATGCCACCGTCGAGCACATGTATCGGGCCGACGACGACACCCGCTTCCTCGAGGTGACCTACCAGAACGGCGACAAGGAGATCCTCTACTTCAAGGACTTCTCCTCCGGCGCCATGATCGAGAACATCGTGCGGCGGGCGAAGAAGCTCGCCATCAAGCGATTCCTCGACGACGGGTCGAAGGGCATCTGTACCGACGATCTGCTCGTGTCGGTCACCCAGGAGTACAAAGAGCACGAGGATCTTCCCAACACCACGAATCCGGACGATTGGGCCAAGATCTCGGGCAAGAAGGGCGAACGGATCGTCTACGTGCGAACTCTGGTCGGCCCAGAGGGTGGCGACAAGACCGGTGGCCGTACCATCGAACAGGTGGCCACAGGCCAGTACCTGTAGCCACAAGCGCATCCACCGAACACCAGAGGGACAGTACGGATCGTGGCGATTCCGAAGATCGTTGGCATTGAAACCGAGTTCGGCATCATGGTCCGAGGCACGCCGGACTGGAATCCGGTCTCGGCGTCATCGCTGCTGATCAACGCCTACGTCGGCACCGACGTCGGCAGCGTTGATGATCGGGCCGCGCCGATCGCGTGGGACTTCATCGATGAGATGCCGGGCGCCGACGCCCGCGACTTCTTGCCGCCCGAGTTCGCGCTGCCCCCCGAGGTGGAGACCCATCTCGTGAACGCGGTGCTCACCAACGGCGCCCGGTACTACGTCGATCACGCGCACCCCGAGCTGTCGACGCCCGAGTGCCGTGACGCCTTGTCGGTCGTCCGCTACGACCGAGCGGCGGAGCTGATCCTGATCGAGTCGATGAAGGCCGCCATCGACGCCCTGCCCCCAGGGCAGGAGGTCATCATCTACAAGGACAACTCCGATCGGAAGGGCAACGCCTACGGTTGCCACGAGAACTACCTGCTCGATCGGAACCTGCCTTTCGGGCAGATCATCACTGCGGCCACCACCCACTTCGTCACGCGTCAGATCTTCACCGGGTCGGGCAAGGTGGGCAGCGAGCTGCCAGGGGTGAGCCGGGCCGACGTGCCCTACCAGATCACCCAGCGTGCGGAGCACTTCGAGGAAGAGGTCGGGCTCGAGACCACGCTCAAGCGGCCCATCGTGAACACCCGCGACGAACCGCACGCCGACTCCCAGAAGTACCGCCGGCTCCACGTGATCGCGGGCGACGCCAATCTGGCGCAGGTCGCCACCTTCTTGAAGGTGGGCACCTCGGCCATGATCTTCGCCATGCTCGAAGACGGTGCGCTCACCAACCGGGCCATCGAAGATCCTGTCCCCGCGATGCATCACGTGAGTCACGACCTGAGCCTCGCCTCACCCATCCGGATGGCTGATGGTCGGTCGATGACGGCGCTCGAGGTGCAGTGGGATCTCCTCGGTCAGGCCAAGGCCTGGGCCGACAGCCACGGGCTCGACGCCGTTGGCGAGGAGTGCGGCAAGCTCGTACTCGAACGGTGGGAGCAGGTGCTCGAAGGGCTCGAACGCGACCCGATGTCGGTGGCGGGCCAGGTCGACTGGGTGGCCAAGAAGCGCATCCTGGAAGGGTTCATGGAGCGCCACGACTGCGACTGGGACGACTCTCGCCTCGGTGCACTCGACCTCCAGTACCACGACCTGCGACCGTCGAAGTCGTTGGCGGCGCGGGCCGGGCTGGAGGCATTGGTCACCGATGCCGAGGCCGAGATCGCCGTCAGCGAACCACCCGATGACACGAGGGCCTACTTCCGGGGAAAGTGCCTCCAGAAGTTCGCCGACCAGATCGTGGCCGCAAATTGGGACTCGATCGTGTTCGACGTGGGTGATGATCCCCTACGGCGAGTTCCCATGTTGGAGCCAGCAAGAGGTACCGTCGAGCATGTCGGGTCACTCGTAGCCGAGTCCGACACCGTCTCGGAGCTGCTGGATCGGCTCGGGGCCTGACGGGCCCGAGCGGTGGTCCTCGCCGAGGAGCGCGAAGGAGATTGACATGGCCGACCGAGAGCAAGTCCGCAAGAACCCACGCCCCCAGGAACAGGACGAGATCGTCGAGGAGGCACCGAGCACGGAGCAGGGCGAAGCCCTGAAGGCCGAGCTCGACGACCTGCTGGACGAGATCGACGAGGTTCTCGAAACGAACGCCGAAGACTTCGTGAAGAGCTACATCCAAAAGGGCGGGCAGTAAGCACCTTCACGCGGATGGTCCCAGGGGTGGCACCGAGTGCCACCCCTGGGACCTCTGCTGCTTTTGGGTTCGTTTCTAGTCCCAGCTGGCGTTCGCCCAGCTGTCACCGGTCCAGCTGCTTCCGGTCCAGGACGAGCCGGTCCACGACGAGCCGGTCCAGCTGCTACCCGTCCACGACGACCCGGTCCATGAGCTGCCGGTCCAGCTGCTTCCCGTCCATGAGCTGCCGGTCCACGACGATCCGGTCCAGCTGCTTCCCGTCCAGGCCGATCCGTCGGTGCTGGTCGCCACCCAGTCCTGGGGGCTCCACGGGCCGAACGGAGTCTCGTCGGCCCTGATATCACGCCCGTTCAGCCTGATCTTGGCGTTGCCGCGGAGGTCGTCGAGTGAGCCCCGCCCGTTGGATCGAGCGTGGTTCTGCTGGGAGTTCTTCGGCGCGGACTTCTTGACCGCCTTGTGGATGTCGAGCGTCTTGTCCTTGCCCTTCGAGGCGTGGATCAGGAGCGCCTTCACCTCGTCGGGCGTGAGCTCCGGGCGGGCGTCGAGCAACAGGGCGACCGCCCCCGACACGACGGCCGCCGACTGCGAGGTGCCCGTGGCCTTGGTAAAGCGGTCACCGACGGCGCTGGTGGGGTGGAGCTGATCGATCGTGCCGCCGGGGTTGCGGAGGCTCACGATCGTGGTGCCGGGAGCGAACACGTCCGGCCCGCGATTGTGTTTGTCGGCAGCGCTGGCGTAGTCGGTGTGTTCCCACTTCGGCTTCTTGTCCAGACAGTTGCCGTTCTTGACCTGATCCTTGCCGACCACTGCACTCACGGCGATGGCGAACGGGTCGTGCGCCGGGCTGGCGAGCTGGGTGGTGCCACTGCCATCGTTGCCAGCGGCCACCACCACGACGATGCCGTTGTCCCAGGCGTTCTGGATCGCCCGGCTCAGCGGATCGGACTCGTATGCGATGGACCCTGGGGCTCGATACGACAGGTTGATCACCCGGATGTTCAGGCCGTTGGCGTTTCGGTTGGCCACGGCCCAGTCGATGGCGGCGATCACCTGGGTGACGTCGACGGCGCCGGTGTGGTCGGCCACCTTGAGGTTCACGATCCGGGCATCGGGCGCAATGCCCTGGAACTCGTCCTTCTCGTGCTTTTCGTCGGCGTCGTCGGTGTCGTTGGCGGCGATGATGCCCGCCAGGTGGGTGCCATGCCCGTAGGTGTCGAGGTGGCGCACGTCGGCGTGGTCGGCTTCGAGGGAGAAGTCGGGGCCGTTGATCACCTTGTTGGGACCGTCGAGGCCTTTCACCGGTACCACTCCGGTGTCGATCAGGGCCACGTCGACGCCGGCGCCAGTGTGGCCGTCCTTCCACACCTTGTCGGCCTTGATGGCATCCGCGATGTTGTAGAGCGAGCCGACGGCGTCCTCGTGTGAGTAGCCTTCGGCGCTCGAACACGACACGCCCTTCTTGGGGTCGCCTTTCTTGGCCTCGGCCGGGCTGGCCGTGGCCGCCAGGAGCAGCGTGGCCGCGATGGCGACGAGGACCGACCCCCGCCGTCGTCGATGACGGCGGGCGGAGCGTCGGCGTGGATCATGCGAACTGATCTGGGTCACGAGAGGGGGTATCGGTACCCGGGCCATCCGAACTTGAATCTGGTTCGTAGGCACCACGCCCCGCCGCCGGGGGCGTCCCTTCGGGAGTTCGGGGCGAACTCCTCGGTCGTGGTCCTCGGGCATGTTCTGGTTCTCGGTAGGGTTGGGGTCGGGCCGCCGGGGGCGTCCCTTCGGGAGTTCGGGGCGAACTCCTCGGTCGTGGTCCTCGGGCATGTTCTGGTTCTCGGTAGGGTTGGGGCCGTATGAACCTTCCGTATTTCACGCCGGGAGATGATCCCGGGCCCAGCTTCCTCGCGTTGCTCGGCCGCTACCAGGAGCCGTTCGGGTACGACGCCAATGCGTCAGCCGAGGGGCTCGACATCCCGCACGGCACCACGGTGGTCGCCGCCAAGTTCAATGACGGCGTTGTCATCGCCGGTGACCGACGGGCCACGTCGGGCAACCTCATCAGCCACCGCACGATGCGCAAGGTGTTCTCGGCGGATCGTTGGTCCGGGGTCGCCATCGCCGGTGCTGCCGGTCCGGCACTCGAGATGGTGAAGATGTTCCAGCTGCAGCTGCAGCACTACGAGAAGGTCGAAGGCCACGCCCTCTCCCTCGAAGGCAAGGCCAACCAGCTGTCGGGCATGCTGCGAAGCAACCTGCCGGCCGCCATGCAGGGCCTCGCCGTCGTTCCGATTTTCGCCGGCTTCGATCGCCGCCGCGGGTACGGGCGGCTCTACGCCTACGACGTGACCGGCGGCCGCTACGAAGAGGAAGACTTCGTAGCCTCCGGCTCGGGCAGCCTGTTCGCCCGCACCGTGATCAAGATGGGGTATTCGCCTGAGAATGACCGAGACGCAGCGGTGGATCTCATGATTCGGTCGTTGTTCGCCGCGGCCGACGACGATTCGGCTACCGGTGGCCCCGACCCCATGCGTGGCCTCTACCCGATCGTGGCGGTCATCACCGCCGACGGGTTCGTGGAGCTCGAAGAAGACGACATCGCTGCCCGCTTCGAGCGCCTGCTCGACGAGTTCAGCACCCAGGGAGGTGATCGCGCATGAACATGCCGTTCTATGTCGCGCCCGAGCAGTTGATGAAGGATCGGGCCGACTTCGCCCAGAAGGGCATCGCCCGAGGTCGCAGCCTGGTGGCGCTGGAGTGCGCGGCCGGGATCCTCCTCTGCGCCGAGAATCCCTCACGCAACCTCCGCAAGATCTCCGAGATCTACGATCGGATCGGCTTCGCCGGCGTCGGTCGCTACAACGAGTACGACCAGCTCCGCATCGCCGGTATCCGTCACGCCGACATGAAGGGCTACACCTACAGCCGCGACGACGTCGACTCCCAGGCGCTGGCCAACCAGTACGCCCAGATGCTCGGTCAGATCTTCACCCACGAGACCAAGCCGCTCGAGGTGGAGATTCTCGTCGCGGCAGTCGGGTTCGAGGCCGAAGGCGATCGTCTGTTCCACATCCGCTTCGACGGGTCGGTCACCGACGAACAGCGCTTCGCGGTGCTCGGTGGTGAGGCCGACGCCATCCGGGAGCGGCTGAGCAGCACCTTCGTCGAGAATCAGGACGAAGCCGGTGCGCTCCGCATTGCGGTCGCCGCCTTGGCCGGCGACGACCGAACGCTCGACTCTGGTGAGCTCGAAGTGGCTGTGCTCGAACGCCTCGGGGACGGGCGGTGCTTCCGGCGCCTCGAGAACGGCGAGATCGGCTCACTACTCGGCTCGTGACGGTGAGGGTCACACCGATGTGATCTCTGGCCTGTCGGGCCGAACGGCTACGGTGGGGTTGTGTTCTCGCGACGGATCTACGGCATCGAGACCGAATACGGCGTCACCTGCACGCTCCGAGGCCAGCGGCGTCTGAGCCCAGATGAGGTTGCCCGCTACCTCTTCCGACGCGTGGTGTCGTGGGGGCGGTCGAGCAATGTCTTTCTCGTGAATGGCGCTCGCCTCTATCTCGATGTCGGGTCGCACCCGGAGTACGCCACAGCCGAGTGCGACTCGATCGGCGACGTCGTCATCCACGACAAGGCCGGTGAACGGATCCTCGAGCAGCTGCTCGACTCAGCAGAGGAGCGGCTGCAGGACGAGGGCATCCGCGGCACCATCCACCTGTTCAAGAACAACACCGATTCAGCTGGCAACTCCTACGGCTGCCACGAGAACTACCTCACCACTCGCAACGACGATCTCAGCCACTACGCCGAGATCCTCATCCCGTTCCTCGTGAGTCGCCAGATCTACGCCGGGGCCGGCAAGGTGCTGCAGACGGCCCGGGGTTCGATGTTCGCGGTGAGCCAGCGGGCCGAGCACATCTGGGAAGGCGTGTCTTCGGCCACCACCCGTTCGCGGCCGATCATCAACACTCGCGACGAGCCCCACGCCGACGCCGAGCACTACCGCAGGCTGCACGTGATCGTCGGCGACTCGAACATGAGCGAGTACACCACCTTCCTCAAGATGGGGGCCATGGCCGTGTTGCTGCGGATGGTGGAAGACCCCAGCTGCATCCTGCGGGACATGACGCTCGAGAACCCGATCCGGGCCATCCGTGAGATCAGCCACGACCTCGAGTTCGACCGCAAGGTGCGCCTGGCCAGCGGGCGCGAGGTGACGGCGCTCGAGATCCAGTCGGAGTATCTGGAACGGGCGCTTCGCTACGCCGAGACGTCCGGGTTCAGCGAGGACGAGATGCAGGCGCTGCGGATGTGGGAACACGTCATGACCGGTCTGCAGCGCGATCCGTTCTCGCTCGATCGTGAGCTCGACTGGGTGATCAAGCACAACCTCATCGAGGCCTATCGGGCCAAGCACGACCTGCCGCTCAGCGATGCCCGGGTGTCGTTGCTCGATCTCCAGTACCACGACATTCGCCGTTCGCAGGGCATGTTCTACAAGATGCAGGACCGCGGCCTGGTGGAGCGCACACTCGTCGACGAGGACATGATGGCTGCGGTCGACACGCCGCCGCAGACCACCAGGGCGAAGCTCCGCGGCGACTTCATTCGGCGGGCCAAGGAGCGTAAGCGTGACTACACCGTTGATTGGGTGCACCTCAAGCTGAACGACCAGGCCCAGCGCACCGTACTCTGCAAGGATCCGTTCAAGAGCTCCGACGATCGGGTGACCAAACTGATCGAGAGCCTCTGACTCCTTGCGTGCCCCTGTGGGAGGGGGAGGGCCGGTGAACAAGCTCGAACGCCTGCTGAATCTCACTGCCGTGTTGCTGGCCACGCCGCGCCCGCTCACTGCCGAGGAACTCCGCACCAGAGTGGAGGGGTACCCCCCGGCGGGTGCCGCGTTCCATCGTGCGTTCGAACGCGACAAGGATGATCTGCGCGTGCTCGGCATCCCCCTCAAGGTCGAGCGGGCGCCGGCCACCGACCCACCCGTCGACGGGTATCGAATTGATCCCGACGAGTACTACCTGCCAGATCCTGGCCTTGATCCTGACGAGCTCGCGGCACTCCACCTGGCATCGCTCACCGTCCGGCTCGACGGCTCCAGCGATCACGAGGCCCTCTGGAAGCTCGGGGGAGTGGGCGAGGCCACTGGCGATGCACCACCGAGCCTGGCCGACCTTCCCTCAGACGAGTCGCTCGCGCCGCTGTTCTCGGCGATCGTGGCCTCGGAACAGGTTCGGTTCGGATACCGGGGTGAAACCCGCACTGTCGATCCCTGGCGCCTCGATTTCGAACGCGGTCGGTGGTATCTCGCCGGGCACGATCTCGACCGTGACGCCGAGCGCAACTTCCGCCTCGACCGCATCGAGGGCACCGTGGAGGCGGTCGGGCCGGCCCTCCACCCCCGCGCCCGGAGCGTCGACGCCCCCGCCGGCCCTCGCCCGGCCTGGGAGCTCGGCCCGGGGCACGCGGTGGCGGCCAGGATCCGGGTGGACGCCGACTATGTGGAGTCTGCCCGACGCCAGCTCGGCCCCAACGCCGACATGCAGGCGCCAGCCGTTCCGGCTGATCATCCCGCTGCGTCCGATGGCAGCGTGGACTTCGTGGTACCCGTCACGAACCACGACGCGTTCCGCTCATTCGTGCTCGGCTTCCTCCATCGAGCCGAGCTGATCGAGCCGGCGGAGTGGCGCGACGACATCGTGTGCTGGCTCGATGGCCTCCGAGCGCCGACAGGCCAGGTGAACCGATGAGCGCGAGAACCACGGCCTCAGATCGGATGCGTCGGGTACTGGCGGTCGTGCCGTGGATCGTGGCGAACCCCGGTCACACCGTGGCCGATGTGGCAGCACGGTTCGGGCTGTCCGAGAAGGCCCTGCTGTCCGACCTCGACGTGGTGTTCATGGTCGGTCTGCCGCCCTATTCGCCCGACTCGCTGGTTGATGTGCAGATCGACGACGACGGGCGGGTGAGCATCCATCTCGCCGACTTCTTCTCACGCCCTCTTCGGCTCACCCCAGCCCAGGCACTGGCGCTCCTCGCGGCGTCCGACGCACTCCTCTCTGTACCGGGCGCCGATCCCGACGGCGCCCTCGCCCGGGCCTTCGTCAAGCTGCGCCAGGCACTGGGGATCGACGCCGACTCGGCGATCGACATCCATCTCGGCGACGTGAGCGACGGCGTGCTCGACCTGCTGCGCACGGCGATGACGGAGATCCGTCCGGTCACCATCACCTACTACTCCTTCGGGCGCGACGAGCGCTCCACCCGACGGATCACCCCCTGGCGGGTCTTCGCCGACGCTGGGGCCTGGTATGTGCATGCGTGGTGTGAACGAGCCGACGGAGAGCGTGTGTTCCGAGTCGATCGCATCGAGTCGGCCGAAGCCCACGACGAACCGTCGCCGCATGGCCCTCCGAGTGACCTTGATGCCGGTGGCGTGTACAACCCGCGGGCCGACGATCCGGTGGTCACCCTGCGATTGACGCCCGAGGCAGCATGGGTTGCCGAGTACTACCCCGCAACGGTGATCGATCGGACGCCGGATCACATCGATGTGGAGCTCGTGGTGAGCGAGCGCCCTTGGCTAGAGCGCCTCCTCCTCCGATTGGGACCGCAGGCCGATCTGGTGTCAGCGCCAGGAATGGATGGTGCGGCCACCCTGGTGTCGGATGCCGCTGCTCGCGTGCTCAGCCGCTATGAGGTCGAACGCACAGGGGCGAATGAACTCCCGACGACCTCACGCTGAACGACAAAGCGATATCTGGGCTACTCTCGAAGGAATGGCCCCGAACATCGACCGCGGCGATCACGCCGCCTCGGGTTTCGCACCCGAGTGGTCGCCTGATGCGGCTCCCGCCGACGGTGATGGTTACGCCAGCGGTCACGACTCGGCCCCATACGCCGATGAGTTCGAGGTGGGAACACAAGAAGGACGGCGGTCGACAACGCGGCATGAAGCTGATCGCCGGCCGGGTGATTACTTCTCCCGGGACATGCCGGCTCCGCCTCCGATGCACCGCCAGACCGGGCCACAGCCCTCGGTCGGTGATGCGCCACCCCCGTGGCTCGCCGCTGCGCCACCGGTGGAGCGCTCCTACGAGGATCAGCCCCGCCCTCACGAGAACGGCTACGAGGGTCGCGGGTCCACCACCGGGTTCGACAACGGCCACGACAACGACGCAGGTCAGGGCCCGCTCGCCGATCAGCCCTACGGCGGTCAGACCTTCGACGATCAGCCCTACGGCGACCAGACCTTCGACGATCAGCCCTACGGTGACCAGACGTTCGGCGATCAGTCCTACGGCGATCAGACCTACGGGCTGCGCCGGCCCGATGAACTCGGGTCGAACTACGGCGGCGCCGGCGGGCCCGGGGGCCCCGATCGGGGTGGCCCTGGTGATTTCGGCGATCCTGAGTATGAGGCCTACTTCGACGACGACGACGTCGAAGCGGAGATCGACTACGCCTCAGCCGTGACTCGCAACGCCCTCGAATGGGCAGTTGTGATCGTGGGTGCCGTGCTCGTGGCGTTGCTGCTGCGAGCCACGGTCTTTCAGGCGTTCTACATCCCATCGGAGTCGATGGAGACCACCCTTTTGATCAACGACCGGGTGCTGGTCAACAAGGTTGGATACCGCATCGGCGACATCGAACGCGGCGACGTTGTGGTATTCGTCCGCCCCGACGATCAGCCTGGCGAGGTCCGAGACCTGATCAAGCGGGTGATCGCGCTTCCCGGCGAGACCATTCTCGCTACCGACGGTGAGGTGTACATCAACGAGCGCCTGCTCGACGAGCCCTATCTCACCAGTGACACCTTCACCAAGGACTTTGGCCCGGTGGTGGTGCCCGAGGGCCACATCTTCGTGATGGGTGACAACCGTCTCGAATCGTTCGACTCGCGGGGCTTCGGCGCCATCTCCCAAGACAGGGTCGTCGGTCGGGCGTTCGTCCTGTTCTGGCCGTTCAACCGGGCAGGCGCCCTGTAGCGCCCTCGGCCGTCCGTCAGGCCGGTCTGTGGCAGCTGCCAGCTCAGTCGTCGTCGCCGACCACGGCCGCCATGCGGTCCACGTGGTTGCTGAACACGCCGTCCACCCCGGCCACCACCACCTTGGCGATCTCGCGTTCGAACTCGGCCCCCCAGGCGAGGGCGTAGCGGTCGAACCGGTGGACGAGGGCGATCAGCCCACCGTTCCATTCCTCGTGGCGGAGGTTCAGGGCGTCGATCTCGAGCTCACGTAGCCGGGCGGCCAGCTGCTCCGGCTTCATCTTCGCTCGGCTCAACCGGGTGGTGAGCACCAAACGGGCCGACGTGCGGGTGCGCCAGCTCACGAGGGTGTCCAGATCGGTCGAACAGAGCCACAGGTCACGCTCGGTGTCGACGGTGCCGGCTGAACCGTGGCCTCGGGCGGTGGCGACCACTGCGTCGAAGGCCGCTGGATCCTTGATGTCGAGCGAGATGGGCGTACCCGGTTCAACGATGTGGAGCAGATCGACCAGCGACATGATCTCCGGGACCAGTTCGGCCTGGGTCAGGCGACCGATGGGGCGTCGGCGAAGCCGCGGGCCACTCTTGCCGTGGTGATCGAGCACGGGCACCCCATCTGAGGTGAGCCACACGTCACTCTCCAGACCCCGCGCCCCGAGTTTGAGGGCCAACTGGAAGGCCTCCACCGTGTTCTCGGGTGCATGAGCCGATGCACCGCGATGGGCGAATGTGATCACCGATCCATCAAGGGGGGCCGTACGGGAATCCACCACCCCAGCATGGCGACCCAATCCTCTCAAGAGAACCTAGGGCACTGCCGAACACAGGAGTACCGAGCCACCAGGCGCGGGCAGGAGGTACCCGATCATGGCAACCATTCGAGCCAGCTGTTGCGATTGCGGTGACGTCGAGTTGACCACCGCTGATGTTCACGTGCGGATCTGCGACGACAACGAGGCCGGAACCTACGCATTTCGGTGCCCGTACTGCCAGATGATGGTGGTCAAGCCGGCTGAGTCCCGCACGATCGACCTGCTGATTGCATCGGGTGTTGCGTTCTCGACCTGGAGCCTCCCGGCCGAGTTGCACGAGACGCACATCGGAGAACCGATCAATCACGACGATCTGCTCGATTTCCACCATCTACTCCAGGACGATCGCCGTCTGAGCGAGATAATGGCGGACTTACCGCACCCCTGACCAGCGGATCCTGACCGCAGGCGCCGCTGTCCGCAGTGAATGGGGGAGGGCCGAGGCGATACCCTGGTGCCATGTTCTTCAACGTCGGCGGTCCTGAGATCCTGGTGATCGCCATGGTGGCCCTGATCGCCGTGGGCCCCGACCAGCTCCCCGGCATGATCCGCCGGATCGGACGGTTCGCGGCCGAGGCCAGGGCCGTCACGTCGAACCTCCGCAACGAGTTCATGGCCGGGATCGACGAGATCGCCGACTCGGTGGAGGAGGCGAAGGCCGAAGTCGAGGGTACGTGGCTCGGAACCGGCTCTGCCGACGATCCTGTGGTTCCCCGGGGCTTCGCCGAGCAGGAGAAGAAGCGAGCCGCAGAGCTCGATGCCGATGCCGATGCCCGAGAGGCGGCGGCCGCAGTCGGTGCCTCGGCTGGGGGCCGGCTCGGACGTGACGACGGGCCCGGTGCAGACGACGGCTCGTCGAGCAACGGCTCTGGTGGCGGGCGGCTGGGCCGCAGCGACGACCCCATGGCCGATCCCGAGGTGGCGGCAGCCGTTGAACCGTCGGCGGTCGACACCCAGGTCGTCGACGCCGAACCCACCGAGGTCGCAGCGGCCGAGCCGGGGCCTGTGGACGTCTCGCCCACCGACATCCGGCCCGCCGAGTCGGAGGCTGCTGTCGATGACGAGTCTGTCGCCCATGGCGACGAGACGAGCATCGGCGACGGGGAGCGCTCATGAGGAATCCCTTGCGATCCGGCTCACAAGAGCCGCAGGAAGATCCCCAGCCCACCACGGCAGGGGAGATGCCCCTCCTCGGACACCTCCGCGAGCTGCGGGTCCGGCTGATCCGTTCGGTGCTCGCCATTGTGATCGGGTTCATCGTGGTGTGGATCTTGTTCGATCCCATCTTCGGCTTCCTCGAACAGCCGTACTGCGATCAGCAGGAGGCCGCCGGGGCCGAGTGCTCGTTCATCATCCGGGGGCCGCTCGAAGGCTTCTCCACCGTGCTGTCGATCGCCGGGTACGGGGGGCTGATCCTCGCCCTGCCCGTGATCCTCTACCAGATGGGCCGGTTCATCCTGCCCGGGCTCTACCCCCACGAGCGCAAGATCCTGCTTCCCTTCGTGGCCGTGTCGGTGATCTTGTTGATGATCGGCATGGTGTGCGGCTACCTGCTGATGCCCAAGACGCTCGAGGTGCTCGGTGGGTTCGGGTCCGAGACCTTCCGCGACGAGTTCTCCCCCCGTGAGTACGTCAGCTTCTTCGTGAAGATGCTCCTGGCGTTCGGCATCGCCGCCGAACTCCCGCTCGTGTTGGTGTTCTTGCAGTTGATCGGTGTGGTGCCCACCCGGGTGCTGCGAAAGAACCGCCGGATCGCAATCGTGGGCGTGGTGATCCTGGCTGCGCTCGTCACCCCCACCGGTGACCCGTTCACCCTCGCGGTGCTGGCGATTCCGATGTACATCTTCTACGAAGTGGCCATCATCATCGGCGGCCAGATGACCAAGCGCCGCACGCAGCCGCTGGCCACCTGATGGACGGCGAACGGCAGCCGGACCCGGCTCGCCGCACCTTCTACGACAGGCTCGGGTTCGAGCCGGACGAGTTCCAGGTGCGGGCCTTCGACGAACTCGACGACGGCCGGAACGTGATCGTTGCCGCCCCCACCGGGGCCGGCAAGACCCTGGTGGCCGGCTATGCCGTGGAGCTGGCGCTGCGCCACGGCCAGCGGGTGTTCTACACCACGCCGATCAAGGCGCTGTCGAACCAGAAGTACCACGATCTCGTTGCCGACTACGGGCGTGACGCCGTTGGTCTGCTCACGGGCGACAACGCCGTGAACCCTGACGCCTCGGTGGTGGTGATGACCACCGAGGTGCTGCGCAACATGCTCTACGCCGGCAACGAACTCGCCGGGCTGGCCTCGGTGGTGCTCGACGAGGTGCACTACCTGCAGGACGCCTACCGGGGTCCGGTGTGGGAGGAGGTGATCATCCACCTCCCGCGCACGATCCAGCTGGTGTGCCTCTCGGCCACGGTGTCGAACGCCGACGAGCTCGCCGAGTGGATCGAGACCGTGCGGGGCCCGACCGCCCTCGTGATCGAGACGGCGCGGCCGGTGGCGCTCGAGAACCACTACCTCGTCGGCGAGCGTAAAACCAGCCATCTGCACTTTCTCAAGACGGTCAAGGGCACCAAGCCGAACTCCAACGGCTTCCGCTACGACCTCGATCCACGCCAGCTCGGCAAGGCCCGGGGCCGCGGGTACAAGCAGGGCCGCCGCCCCCCTCGGCCGTGGCGCACCCCAGCCCGGCTCGATGTCGTGGAACTCCTCGCCGAACGAGATCTGTTGCCAGCCATCCACTTCATCTTCAGTCGTGCTGGCTGCGACGAGGCGGCGGTGTCGGTGGCGAACTCGGGGTTGATCCTCACCTCCGACGCCGAACGGCAGCGAATCCGCACGCTGGTGGCGGAGCGGGTGACGTCACTGGGGCCCGACGATCTCGACGTGTTGCAGTTCGACCAGTTCATGCGCGGGATCGAGGTGGGGGTGGCACCCCACCACGCAGGCATGGTCCCGCCGCTGAAGGAGGCGGTCGAGGCCTGCTTCGTGGAGGGCCTCGTGAAGGTGGTGTTCGCCACCGAGACCCTGGCCCTGGGCATCAACATGCCGGCCCGCACCGTGGTGCTCGACAAGCTCACGAAGTTCACCGGCGACCACCACGAGCCGCTCACGCCAGCGCAGTACACCCAGCTCACCGGGCGCGCCGGGCGGCGGGGCATCGACACCCAGGGCAAGGCCGTGGTGCTGTGGTCGCCCTATGTGCGCTTCGAACAGGTGGCCGACCTGGCGTTGAGCCGCAAGTTCGTACTCACCTCGTCGTTCCGGCCCACCTACAACATGGCCGCCAACCTGGTGCGCCGCTACGACCCCGAGCGGGCGCGACAGCTCCTCAACCTGTCCTTCGCCCAGTTCCGGGCCGACGCTGGCGTGGCGCGCTCTGAGCACAAGGTGGAGCGGCTCGTCGATCGCCGTCGTCAGATCGAGCGCCGGATCGAGCGCGAGTTCGGGCCCGTGTCCGAGTTGCTCGCCGCGCTCGGAACTCCGGCGGGCGACGGTGACGGTGGCGGAGACGCCGCTGCCATCAACTTCGGCCTGAGCCAGCTCACGCCGGGCGACATCGCCACCTTCGTCGGCCCCGACGCGCCCGGCATGGCTGCGGTGTTGGCTGTTGCCTCCCGCAAGGGTGGCGCAGTGAAAGTGCGCGCCGTCGACCCGAGTGGCGACATCGTGGAACTGAGCGCCGCCGATCTGGACGAGCCGCCGATCCTCGCCGGCCGTCTCGATCTCCCCGAGCCCTACCTGCCAGCCAGCGTGGCGTTTGCCCACGAGGTGGCATCGGACCTGGCCCGTAGGCGGCCGCCGTCACCCAAGCGGGCCCGATCGCTCGGGCCGAGCGGTGGGGTACGCACCGCAGCCGACGTGCCTGCCGCGGCCCGCAAGGCCTTGCGCCGCCTTGACCGCATCGACGAGGACCTCTCCCGGATCAACTCCGCCGCCAACCGTCGGGCCGAGTCGCTCGCCGGCCAGTTCGACCGGGTGATCGAGCTGCTCGTCGAGCGTGGCCACGTGGAGGAGGAGAACGGTCGTGGGGAGCAGCGCTGGGCCCTCACCGACTCCGGCCAGCGGCTCGCACGGCTCTACCACGAATGTGATCTGCTCGTGATCGAGGCGATGGAGCGAGGGCTGTTCGACGATCTCCCCCCATCGGAGGTGGCCGCCCTGGCATCCGCCGTGGTTTACGAGGAGCGTCGCAGCACCGGCCCCGGCCTCCGGGAGCCGTGGTACCCATCGGACCGGCTCCGGCGTCGCTTCCTCCAGATGCAGGGGCTGCATCTCGACCTGGCGTCGAACGAGGCCGACGCGAAGCTGCCAACCACCCGCCAGCCCGATGCAGGCTTCATGGCCATCGCCCACGCCTGGGCGGCCGGAGGCGATCTCGCTGACGTGTTGGCCGATGAGGAGATCACGGCCGGTGACTTCGTGCGCACAGCGAAACAGCTCATGGACCTGCTGCGTCAGCTCGGGCTCCTCGCGATGGTGCCGGCCACGGCGTCGGCGGCCCGCGCCGCCGCAGACGCTGTGTTCCGAGACCTGGTTGCCGCGTCGTCTGTGATCGACACACAGTCCGATTCGAGCGCTGACGCGGCCGACGACGGCGCGTCGACTGGCTCGGATGACACAGGCGAGGCAGATGAGGTCGACACCCCACCGGCGTCATGACCATCCGCAAAGGTGAGGAGTGGGGGTACGACGCCGAGCCCGGCCCTCACGTGGTGCAGGTGCGCGACGATGCCGACCTGGCTCAGCGGGCCCACGACAGCGTGCGAGGCGGGCAACCGTTGATCGCCCGCCTTGGGGCTGGCGATCTCTTGGCAACACTGGGTGGGAGCCCGCCCCAGCCAGGGCGACTGGTACGCCATCTGCCCATCGATCTCGGGTTGATCGTCGTCGATGACGGCGACCCGCTGCCCTTCGTCTCCCACTGCGTGTTGCGGCGGCGGGCCTGGCAGGGACAGTCGGCGGTGGTGATGAACGCCGGGTGGCTCGGGCCGTACTACCTCGGCCCCAAGGCCCATCCCAACGACGGCATCCTCGACATCACCTGGGGTGCACTCGGCTGGAACCAGCGGCTCCTGGCGCGACGGCGGGCCAAGACCGGAAGCCACCTGCCGCACCCCGCCCTCACCACGGCCCGTGTGGCGACATGGGAGTGGACAGCCGAGCAGCCGGTGAGGCTCTACACCGACGGCGTGGCGGCTGGTCCCCGGCGGGTGCGGAGCGTGGCCGTGTCGGTGGTTCCCGACGCATTCACGGTGGTGCTCGGCTGAGGCAGGGTCCAGCTGGCGGCAGAGCGTTGTCGCTGTGGACCGAGTGATGTGCATGGACAGCCTTCGCAGCGCGGTCCGCCCATTGCGTTCGTTCGCGTCCTACGCTCTCGCGGTGGCCCCGTACATTGTCGAGAGCTTCACGGACGACGAGCAGGACGTCCTGCGGCGCTACTTCACGAACCTCGACAAACCGGTGTTCGCCCTGGTGAACCTGCCTGAGGTGGTGAAGGGCGCCCTGTTCGCGCGCTACTCGCGGTCGTCGAAGAGCCTGCGGCGGCTGTTCCTCGACGAGTTCGTGGGTGAGCTCGACATCGAGGGCGACCAGACCGTCGACGCAACCATCGGCCTGGAACGAGCCGAGGAGCTCTACGAGCGGGTGTTCGTGGAGTACGGCGACGATTCCGTCGCCCAGCTCGGCGGGGTGCACCTCGCCTGTGAGCAGGCCTCGAACCTCCTCACCAAGGTGCTCGAGTGGGGCCGGCTCGGCTCCTACCTGGAGCAGTCCACCCGCTACATCGCATACGACGGCCGCCCCGGTGGCCGCTACCGCTACTTCCGCGATCCCGATGTGCTGTCGTCAACGCTCGGCACCCGCTACATCGGGGACCTCGACCGGCTCTTCGACGCCTATGCCGCAATGACGCCGGTGGCCCAGGACCATGTCCGAGCCACCACGCCGAAGGTGCCCGGTGACAGCGACTTCGTCTACCGCATGGCGGTGAAGGCCAAGGCCCTCGATGCCGTCCGCGGTGTGCTGCCCGCAGCTGCGCAGTCCAACGTTGGAATCTATGCCTCGGGCCAGAGCTACGAGCAGCTGCTCCTGCGGATGCGGGCCGAGCCGCTGCCCGAGGCCCGTCAGTACGCAGATCTGATGCTCACCGAGCTGCGCAAGGTGATCCCGTCGTTCGTGCGCCGGGTCGACCTGCCCGATCGGGGCGTGGAGACCAGCAACTACATGGCGGCGAACCGGTCGTCGATGTCGGACCTGGCGGCCGAGATCTTCGGGTCGGCCGACATCTACGACGACGACGCTCGCGTCGACCTGGTGGACTTCGATCCCGACGCCGAGATCAAGATGGTGGCGTCGATGCTCTACCCCCATTCACATCTCGCCGAGCGCGACATCGAGCACCGGGTGAGAGCCATGTCGGCCGACGATCGGGTGCGGGTGGTGGAGGCGTACTGCGGTGATCGCACCAACCGGCGCCATCGTCCCGGTCGAGCGCTCGAGCGGCCCTTCTACCGGTTCGACGTTCTCGCCGACTACGGAGCCTTCCGTGATCTGCAGCGGCACCGGATGGCCACGATCGAATGGCAACAGCTCAACCCTCGGCACGGGTACACGCGTCCTGCGCTCGTCGACGAGGCGGGTCTGACCGATCAGTTCGACGAGGCCATGGAACGATCGGCCGACCTGTACGAGGTGCTTCGCGGCCAGTTCCCCGTGCAGGCCTCCTACGCCGTGGCGCTGGCCTACCGAGTGCGGTTCAACGTGAACCTCAATGCCAGGGCCGCGATGCACATGCTCGAGCTGCGCACCACCCCTCAGGGCCACCCCGCCTACCGCAGCGTGGCCCAGCAGATGCACCGGCTGATCGCGGATAAAGCCGGCCACAAGGCGGTTGCGGCTATGATGCAATTCGTCAATCACTCCACGGAGGCGGACCTGGAGCGATTGGATGCGGAGAGACGGGCAGAAGCAAAGCGCGCGGGTAATACTGCCTAGCTTTGGCCTACGGTCGCGTGGGCCCCGTACTGCATCGTCCCAGGAGGCCCGATGGCCAATCCGAAGAAGATCGTCGCACCAGCCGCTGTGGTTGCCGTGATCGGCGCATTTGCACTGCTGCCCGTCGACCCGAGCTCGGCGCATCCAACCCACGTGGTGGAGCCCGGCGACTCGCTCTCGGAGATCGCAGAGGCCCACGGCCTCTCGACCAGGTCGTTGGCTGACGCCAACGGGATCGGCAACGCGAATCAGATCCGGATCGGACAAACACTGGTGATTCCCGGCGACGTCCAGCTCACCTACACGGTCGAGTCGGGAGACACTGTGAGTGGTATCGCTCGACGGTTCGGCGTTCGGACCTCTGAGATCGTGAGCCTGAACGGCATCACGAACCCCGACCAGATCCGGTTGGGGCAAACGCTCAAGCTGCCCTCAGGTGCCGACGAGGAGTCGATGCTGGCCCTCTATGCGGCTCGCTATCCGAACCTCCCCCGTTCGATCACCGACAACCCCGAGCGCCTTCGGTTGGTTCCGGTCTTTGAGCGCTGGGCCAAGGCCAACGGGATCTCGGTCGACCTGCTGATGGCCATGGCCTACCAGGAGTCCGGCTGGCAGGACGACGTGGTGTCGAGCGCCGGCGCGGTCGGAGTCGGCCAGCTGATGCCCGTCACCTCCGAGTGGGTCGCCGGGGAGCTCATCGGCGAACCTGGGCTCGATCCCTACGATCCTGAGGACAACGTGCGCATGAGCGCTCGGTTCATGCGGTGGCTGATCATTCGTATGGGAAGTGAGAGCAAGGCGCTCGCTGGCTACTACCAGGGGCCCACGTCCGTGGCTGCCCGTGGCGCCTATCCGGTGACCGATGCCTATGTGGCCAGCGTCACCAACGCACGTGCGCGATTCCAGTCGAGTTGACGTCGATCAGGTTTGTTGCGAAGGTGCTCCCATCTCGGGCTGTAAGTGGCTAGAGTCCGGCCGATCCGAGAACGTGCGACCACGGGACTTGCTCGATGAGTGACGACACAGAAGAGGAACTCGAAGGCGACGAGTTCAAAGACGGCGAAGAGTTCGACGGCGAGCCTGAAGAGGACGAAGAGCTCGACGGCGAGATCGAGGACATCGAGGACGAGCCACTCGACGAGTTCGGCGACAGTGAGTCGGCCGAAGAGTCCAGCGACGATGACGATGATGACGACGACGAGGAAGAGGCGCAGCCGCGGGCTCGCAAGGTCGCCGAAGACGAGGACGAAGACGACGAGCAAGATCCCGACGACGTCGAGGCCGATCTCGAGGCGATCCTGCGTGATCGCATGGCTGCCGCCGACGAAGACGACGACGAAGAGGGTGAGGACGGCTCCGCCGAGTCGGCCGATGGCCCTTCCAACCCCCGAAACGACGAGTTCGTGTGCGACAGCTGTTTCCTTCTCGTGAACCGCAATCAGTTCGGCAGCTCGAAGGACCCGAGGTGCCCCGTGGGTGATCCGGAGTGCCCGTCGATCGTGAGGATCTTCGGCTGACGTGGCCGAGGACCGGGAGCCCACTGCTGGCGATCAGCTGGTCGAGCTCCTCGTCTACGCGCCCATCGGTCTGGCCTACGAGTACCGCGAGGTGTTGCCGAAGCTGATCGCCCGAGGGCGTTCACAGGTCCAGATCGCCCGCGTGGTGAGCCAGATGGCAGCCGGTCGGATGCGATCCAGCGCCGGGTCCAGCGGCGGCGCGAGTGGGCCCGTCGGCGATCTGCTCACGCTCGGTTCGGTAGTGGCGGCAAAGGCAATCACGGACCTCGGGTCACAGGTCGGTCTGGCCCCGCCCGACACTGCGAAGGCCGACAAGACCGGCTCCGCAGCGCGGAGACCACCCTCGGGCGACGCGTCCGAGCGGTCGGGTCGGGGTCGAAATGGCTCCGCAGGGTCGTCGACCGAGGCCGCACCCGCCGGTCCTCTCCCCATCGCGGGGTACGACACCCTCAGTGCGAAAGAGATCGTGCCTCTGTTGGATGATCTCAGTGCAACGCAGCGTGCCAGAGTGCGCACCCACGAAGAGCAGAACCGGAGTCGCAAGACGATCTTGGCCAAGCTCGACTCGCTCGGGGCATGACCGAGTTCGCTCGCACGGCGGAGGCGGCCGACGATGGGCAGATCCTGGCGGTGCTCGACGCCGTGCACCCCGAGATCCTCGGCGGCCGTGGTGGCCCGCTCCTGTTGAATCGTGAGGCTGCGGTGTCGGACTGGACGGCGCGGCTCGCAGCGGCCCACGCCGCCGATGACCAGCACCTGATCGTCGGCGGGTTCGCCGACGTGGTGTTCGGCGCAGCCCTCGTGTCGGTCGAGCCGCTCGCCGACGGGAGCCTCATCGGGGTGCTGGACGTGCTCGCAGTCGATCCGGAGGCCCGGGAAGTGGGCATCGGTGAGGCGATGATGAACATGGTCATCGAGCGGGTGAAGGCCGCCGGGTGCGTCGGTGTCGACTCCCGGGCGCTCCCAGGAGACCGGGAGACGAAGAACTTCTTCGAGTCATTCGGGCTGAAGGCGCGACTTCTTACCGTGCACATGGCGTTCGACCCAGCGGAGAACGCGCCCAGGTCATGACCGCAGGACCGGGGCGACCCGAGACCTGCGTGGGGGCGGTAGTGATTCACGACGGGTCGATACTGCTGATCCGACGGGGGAGAGGCGCAGCCGTCGGTCAGTGGTCCGTGCCGGGGGGACGGGTCGAGTGGGGTGAGACGCTCGCTCAGGCCGTCGAGCGTGAGGTGCGAGAGGAGACCGGGCTCGACGTGCGCTGTGGCGCCTACGTCGGCCACGTGGAGCGCATCGGCGTCGACCATCACTACGTGATCATCGACTTCGACGCTGGGCTGGTGGGGCCGCCCGGTCCGCTTCACCCGGCCGACGACGCCGCTGATGCCGCGTGGGTGCCGGTCGAGCATCTGTCGACCGTGGATCTGGTTGACGGCATGCTCGACTTCCTGGTCGAGCACGGGTACCTCACGGGCAGCTGACGCCGCCCGGGCCCTCAGCCTGCGACGTCGGCCTTCTCGTCCTCGACGACCGCCTCGGCGGTCGCGTCGCCGCCTTCGGCACCGGCAGGCTCGTCGGCCACCGCGCTCTCGTTTGCCGCTGGCGCCTCGGCCCCTGCCGGTGCGTCCTCGACCTCGGCGGTCTCAGCCTCGGCCTCGGCCGGCGTGGCTGCGTCGTCAGGGGCTCCGGCCTCTGCCTCAGGGGCCACCTCTTCCGCGACCGGAGCAGCTTCCTCGGCCTCCGGAGCATCAGTGTCGGGTGCCTCCGCCTCCGCCGAACTGCCGGTCTCGGCTGCCGGGGCAGCGTCGTCGGTGGCGGGTGCCTCGGCGACCGGAGCACTGGCGGCCTCCTCGGCCTTCGGGGCGTCGGCCTCAGTGGCCTCGGCAGCAGGTTCCTGCGCCGTCGGAGCATCGGCGGCGGTGGCCTCGGCAGCCGGATCGCTGTGGCCGTTGCTCGACTCTGGAGCGGGTTGTGCCCCGGGGGCCGGACGATCGCCTCGACGGTTCTCGCTCTGGCCGCCCTGACCCTTGCCCTTGCCGCCATCGCGGCGAGGTGGGCGCCGACGCTTGGCCGACCGCGGCACGCTGGCCGGATCGATGCCGAACAGCGCAGCGATCGCCGGGATCCGATCGGCGAGGCGCTTCACCGCGTCGATCAGATCGGTGTTCGGTTCCGTCGGCGTACCGGCGGGAGTGACCGCCGCCCGCACAGGGGAGTAGGCGAGGGCGTCGAGCACGGTGGCCCAGCGCTCCTGGCCGACGTCGGACGCCAGCGCCTCCGATGCCTGGTTCGCCAGCGTGCTCGCCAGCTCCGGAGGCAGGGGAGCGCCAGCCTTCACCGGCCGTGAGCTGAGGCGCAGGGCACGGACCACCCGGCCGTCCTGGACCGCAGATTCGAGGTCGCTCAGCCACTGGTTGTGATCGGCCTCGACGCGCTCGTCGAGCTTCGTCTTGAGCTGCTCGGCCACCTCGCGGCTCTCCTTGTCGCGAGCGATGTCGTTGCCTGACACCACCACGGAGCGGAGATCGCGGAGATCGAGTTCGGTCGCATCGGCCAGCGCTGCGTCGGCCCGGTCACGCCACTCGGCGAGGCGGGCCTTGGTGAGATTCTTCTCGGCGATGGCGAGGATCGGGCCGGCATCGATCTCCGGCTTGCCCGCCTCCTTCGCCTCGGCGTTCTGGCGCTCGATCGCAGCGCGCACACCAGGCATGCCGTCCTTGATCACCTGCTCGACGATGGGGCGGTGCTCATCGCCGACCTCGGCGAGAAGTGCATCACGGTGCACCCGACGGGGCCGGAGGCGCTTCGGCTTCGGACGGGACTCCGGCTCGCGCTGGGGCCGCCGTTCCCTGCGATCTTCCCCGGAGCCGCGGCCACGACGGCGGTCGTCACGATCGCGCCGGTTGCCGCCGCGTCCACCACGCCCACCGCGCCGGTCGTCACGGCTGGCCCGCTGGGTGGTGACCAGTTCGTCGTCGGAGAACTGGCGGGTCTTCATTTCGAGCAGACCCGAGCGCTCCTTCTTCTGCTTCGGCGCGAACACCTCGACGACCTCGATGCCATCGACGTGGAACTCGGCCTCCACCTTGATCACGTCGCCCACCTTGGCGCCGTCGTACAAGAGGTGTCCGGCGAGGTCGCCCTTCGGCTGCCGAGCGCCGGCAGCACGCCACGTCCATGACCCGTCTTCCCGGGTACTCGTGAGCTCAACTTCGATCCTGCGACCCATAACGAACCCGAACCCTAACCTTCGCGAGACAGCGACCCGGAAGCGTGCCCCGGATACGGCCAAAACGAAACCTGAACGTCAAAGACCCGAGGCGACGAGCGGTCTCTGACCGCCCGACCCCCCGGTGACTCATATCCTAGATGTGTGGACGGGAAATGGGCTCGCTGTCATCGAGTCGTTCATCGCCGTCGTCGGTGCTCGGCGATGTGAGATCGCCGAGCACGCGGTAGGCGTCGTTCGCCCGCGCCGCGGCTCGCACCTCGCGTGCGGTGGCGTCGACGTAGCGCTGGGTGGTGGCCAACGACTCATGGCCGAGCAGGCGTTGCAGCTCGACGCCCGACGCTCCATTGCGGGCCAGGCTGGTCGCGAACGTGTGGCGGAGGGCGTGGACGAGCGCACCCGCCGGCACCCTCGTGCGGATTCCGGCTTCGCGGTACAGCTGATCCACGAGGTACTGGAGCCCACCTCGTCGCATGGTCTCGCCTCGGTTGTCGACGAAGAGCGGATCGTCGTGATGGATCCGTCCGGGGAAGCGGCGCAATCGCGACTCGAGGTACGTCACCACGATGTGCTCCACCTCGGGTTCGAGCGGAACCGTCCGCTCCTTGTTGCCCTTGCCCCGTACACCGATCACCCGATCGCCGCTGGGCCCGTCGAGCGATCTGATCGTCAGATCCAGGAGCTCTGACAGGCGGAGCCCGCATGTCAACAGAACCACGATCACGGCGAAGTCACGTTCGGGCCACGGGTCACGGGCGTTGCGGCGGCCAGCGGCCGCGGCTTCGAGCAGCCGCGCCACGCTCTCGTCGCCGGCGATTGCCTTGGGACGGCTGCGAGGCACCTTGGGCTTTGCCACTGCAGCCATGGGGTTGCCGGGAATGATCTGTTCTGCGACACAAAAGGTGAACAGCTGGTTCCACGTGGACCAGGTGCGCGACACCGTGGCGGCCGACTGATGGGAGATGGCAGCGAAGGCTCGCCGAAGGGTGCGGACATCGAGATCGGTGATGGCGATCTCGGCGGTACTGCGGCCCAGCTGGTTGCGAAGCGCGGCGCCGATCGCATCGAGGTCGCGGCGATAGGCGGCCAGGGTGTGCGGCGAGTGTTTCTTGGGCATGCGAGCCAGGAAGAACTCGTCGATCACCGCATCGACTGAACCGAGCGGGGGAGGAGCCGACGCCGCCGGTGCGGCTGATTCGACCGATCCGGTGCCGCGGTCATCGGTCTCGATACGGGGGCCACCCATGGCCCGAGGCTAGCGTTGAGGATCCGACCACCTGGTGATGAGGGGTTCTGTGATGACGACCACCGACGCTGCGCCCACGGTCGGCCTCGACCAGCTGTTCGTGCCCGACCCGTTCGTGGTGGATCTCCCCGCCGACCCCGACGACACGCCCGGCTCGCGCCAGGTGCCCAACGCCCTCTACAGCCGCGTGACGCCAGTGGCAGCCCCGGCGCCAACGATCATCGGATGGTCCGCCGAGGTGGCGGCCGATCTCGGGCTCGCCCCGGGTATCGAGTCTGATCCGCAGACGGCCCGCGTGTTCACCGGCACCGAGGTGGCGCCCGGTAGCGACCCCTACGCCATGAACTATGGAGGCCACCAGTTCGGCAACTGGGCCGGCCAGCTCGGCGACGGGCGGGCAATCGCCCTCGGGGCGGCCAACAGCCGATCCGGAGGGCTCCTCACGTTGCAACTGAAGGGAGCGGGGCCAACGCCGTACTCCCGCCGGGCCGACGGCTTCGCCGTGCTCCGGTCGTCGATCCGTGAGTTCCTCTGCAGCGAAGCCATGCACCACCTGGGCGTGCCCACCACCCGCGCCTTGAGCCTCGCCACCACCGGCAGCGACGTGGTGCGCGACATGCTCTACGACGGCAACCCTCGCCCCGAGCCCGGAGCGGTGGTCTGTCGCGTCGCACCCTCCTTCCTGCGGTTCGGCTCGTACCAGCTGTGGGCGGCCCGTCAGGCCCTCGACATGCTCCGCCTCGTGGCCGATCACACGATCCGCGCCCACTTCGGCCACCTGATCGAGCCGAGTGACAGTACGAGTGCTGGCCTCGGGCCGGAGGTCTACAGCCGCTGGTTCGCCGAAGTCTGTGACACGAGCTGTGCCATGGTGGTGGAGTGGATGCGGGTCGGCTTCGTCCACGGCGTGATGAACACCGACAACATGTCGATTCACGGCGTGACGATCGACTACGGGCCCTACGGGTGGCTCGACGACTTCGACCCGGACTGGACGCCCAACACCACCGACGCGGCAGGCCGCCGCTACCGCTACGGCTACCAGCCGCAGATCACGCAGTGGAACCTGCTGCAGCTGGCCAATGCGCTGGTCCCCCTCGTTGGCGAGCCGGCACCGCTCGAGGAGGCGCTGAACGGGTTCGTGTCCTCCTATCACGAGCGCTTCCGCTCGATGATGCTGGCCAAGCTCGGCCTCACCGCATCGACGGCCAGCGCCGACGATGCGCTCATCGCCGATCTCGTTGGCGTGATGCCCCGCAGCGAGGTGGACATGACCATCTTCTTCCGCCGGCTGGCTGACCTTGACGCAAACGCAGCGATCGGCGCGCTCGATCCGGCCGGCCCGCTGCGAGACGCGTGGTACACCCCCGAGGCTGTCCCGGTCGAGGTCGAGTCCGACCTCGACGGGTGGCTCAGCTCGTACCGGGCCCGAGTGGTGGCCGAGCACCGTGATACCAGCGAGCGGCGGACGGCGATGAACCGCACCAACCCGCTGTTCGTGTTGCGTAACTACCTTGCGCAGCAGGCGATCGACGCAGCCGAGGGGGGCGACGCCTCCGAGGTGACCACGTTGCTCGACCTTCTGCGCCGCCCCTACGACGAGCAGCCGGGGCGGGAGCAGTATGGGGCCAAGCGGCCGGACTGGGCCCGCAACCGGCCGGGCTGTTCGGTGCTCTCGTGCAGCTCGTAGGTGACCCTGCCTGTTGCACCGTTAGGCGCGACCTGCCGGGGTTGTCAGACGTCTCACACGAGCTGAGTTGACCTACCCAAAACCCCCACAGTTGGGAGAATTGGAGAGGTTTACTCTTCGACAACGTTCCCGCCGTAGCTAGGATCATGCCTGCAGCGGGTGAGGGAACGGCAAGCTGCACATGAGTGGAGAAGCTCTCTCGGCGGAAGGGCGAGCGTGACGCAATTAGTAAGGCCAGCAACGGTCTCGAACCCCCTCCCGCTGGAGTCTGACCTTCGCGTGTCGGTTGTGATTCCAACGCTCAACGAGGCCCGGAACCTGGAGCACGTGCTCCCACGGATTCCGGTCTGGGTTGACGAGGTGGTGATCGTCGACGGCGGTTCCACTGATCGCACCGTTCAGGTGGCGAAGGAACTGTGGCCCGACGTTGTGATCGTCGAAGACCTCACCCCCGGCAAGGGCGCAGCCCTGCGTCGCGGCTTCGCGGTGTCGACCGGTGAGATCATCGTGATGATCGACGCTGACGGCTCCATGGCCCCCGAGGAG
Source organism: Actinomycetota bacterium (assembly GCA_039029735.1). Lineage (GTDB taxonomy): Bacteria > Actinomycetota > Acidimicrobiia > Acidimicrobiales > SZUA-35 > CADEDH01. The sequence goes on from JBCCFL010000003.1 coordinate 83,446, forward strand.
ATCCAGACCTTCGTCGCCGCTCTCGTTGGCGGGGCCGACTTCGCCAAGGGATCGCGCTTCGTGCACGGGGGCGGCACCTCCGACATGGAGTGGTATCGCTACCTCGGCAACGCCATGCTCACCCGCATGGTGCGTCTCGGGTTCGGCGGCCGCTACTCCGACCTCTGCTACGGCTACAACGCCTTCTGGCGTACCGCCATCGACCGCCTCGACCTCGACGCGGACGGATTCGAGATCGAGACGCTGATGAACGTTCGAGCGCTCACTGCGGGCCTCAACGTCACCGAGGTACCCAGCTTCGAGTCGAAGCGGATCCACGGTTCAAGCCATCTCAACACGATCACCGACGGGTGGCGCGTTCTGCGTACAATCATCTCCGAGCGACTGAACCGCTTCGTGCCCGCCAGTTCCGTTCCGACGTCCGGCGGGGCCGCCATCCCCGCTATCGAAAGGTCAACCCGCGACGTCCGCGACTGAACATGGCTGAGACAACGATCTCTGTCATCATCTGTGCTCACACCATGGAGCGTCATTTCGATCTCAGGGCGGCCGTCCAGTCGGTGCACGCCCAGGATCGGCCGGCCGACGAGATCGTGGTGGTGATCGACCACAACGAGGAGCTGCTCACCGCAGTGGCCGACCTCGAAGCGCGGGTGATTCCGAACACGGGCCCCAAGGGCCTGTCGGGCGCGCGTAACACTGGCACCTGGGCCGCCACATCCGACGTCGTGGCCTATCTCGACGACGATGCGACCGCGGCCCCCGACTGGCTCGCCCACCTGGCCGCCCCGTTCGTCGACCCTGCGGTGGTGGCCGTGGGAGGCTGGGCGAACCCGAACTGGGACACCGAGCCTCCGGGCTGGTTCCCCGATGAGTTCGCCTGGGTGATCGGGTGCAGCCACCGAGGTCTGCCCACCGAGCTCACCGAGGTGCGCAACGTGATCGGCTGCAACATGGCGTTCCGGCGCTCGGCGGTGATCGACGCCGAGGGCTTCACCACCACGCTCGGACGAACCGCCGATCGGCCTCTCGGTTGCGAAGAGACCGAACTCTGCATCCGGATCCGTCAATCCGACCCCGGGGCGCGAATCCTGCTCGAGCCCCGCGCCACTGTTTCACATCGGGTACCAGCCGGCCGAGCCCGCTGGCAGTACTTCGCCCAGCGATGCCGAGCCGAGGGCAACTCGAAGGCTCACGTTGCGAAGATGGTCGGTTCCGACGACGCACTCTCGTCCGAGCGTGATTACGTCCGTCGAGTACTGCCCCGGGCGTTCGTGAGCGCCGCCCGGTCGGTGCCGTCGGAACCCGTCGACTCGGTGCTCCGTATGGCCGCACTCGGTGGCGGTCTCGCAATCACGGCCGGCGGCTACGTGGAGTACGCCATGCTCCGGCGGTCTTGACATGGTGGCCTCCGCATCTCCCCGTCCGCTGACGCACCGTGCGGCTCACGCCGTGCGCCAACTGAGCACGGTTCCGCTCATCCGGAGCGGCTTGTCGCTGGTCGCGAGTACGGTCGTGTCGGCCGGCCTCGGGTTCCTGTTCTGGATCGTGGCTGCCCGCCAGTACTCGGCCGCCGACATCGGCCTGGCCGCCGCCGCCATCACGGCGATGATCCTCATCTCCGACTTCGCCCACATCGGCCTGCGTACTGGGCTGGTCCGCTACATCCCGCTGGTCGGGGGGAACGCCAAGGATCTGCTGATCCGCTCCTATGTCCTGGCGGCAGTGGTGTCGGCCATCGCCGGCGGCGTGTTCCTGCTCGGCCTCGACATCTGGGCTCCGGCCCTGATCGATCTCCGTTCGTCGGCCGTCGGGTCGACCCTGTTCGTGCTGGCCTGCGCGTTCTGGGTGCTGTTCCTCCTCGAGGACAGCGTTTTGCTGGCTCTCCGGCAGACGCCTTGGGTGCCCGTCGAGAACGGCGTGTTCGGGCTGATCAAGATCCTGATGCTGTTCCCTCTCGCCGGCCTCGCCGGGTGGGCCGGCACGTACGGGGTGTTCGTGGCCTGGAGCCTGCCGGTGTTCGCCGTGGTGATCGTGGTGAACGGGGCAATCTGGCGCTACCTCGACGACCAGATCGCCCGCGGGATGCTCACGAAGCGCCGGTCCTACCCGATGCGCGAGGTGCTCTCGTACTCGTTGGTCGACTGGAGCGCCACGTCGGTGCGCACAGGCGTGATCGGCGTGATCCCGCTGATCGTGCTCGCCCAGCTCGGCGAGGTGTCCAACGCCTACTTCTTCCTCGCCTGGACGATCGCGTACAGCGTGTACCTGCTCAGCGCCAACATCGGCGATGCGCTGGTCACCGAGGCCTCCTACGAGGCAGAGGCGATCGACCGTCACACTCGCCACAGCGCGTTGCTCAGCCTGGCCGTGTCCACACCGATCGTGATCGTGGCCGTGGTGGGCGCCCCGTGGATCCTGCAGGCATTCGGGCCCGAGTACGCCGAAGGGGCCGACACCGTGCTCCGCCTGCTGCTGATCGGGGCGATCCCCAACGTGGTCAGCCGCACCTACATCGGCCGGCTTCGGGCCCAGAAGCGCATGCTGAAGGCCCTGGGGTTCGAGTCGGTGCTGTCCATCGGCGTTCTGGGCCTCAGCTGGATCGGTCTGATCCTGTGGGGCATCGACGGCGTGGGTATGGCCTGGCTCATTGCCCTCACCCTCGCCGCCATCTACGTCGTGGTGGAGGAGACGGTCTCCTGGTGGGGTCCGCGGCTTCGCGGCGGCCCGGCCCGAGCGATCGGTGGCTTCCTCGGCACCGGCGAGCGCATCCGCGCCCTCACCCGTCGCCGTCAACTCAGCCGTGAGGTGGTGCTCCGGCTCAGCGAGCTCTACAACAGCGAGCCGACCTGGCGCCGCCTGTCGACCAACGACGCCCTCCAGGTGGTGGCCGTTGACGGTCACGAAGGCCGGCCCCCGCTGCGCGTCGAGCTGGCCCGCAACGACTGGGGCTCAGAGGCACTCCAGCGCAGGGTGGACGCCGTGTCCGCCGTGACCAAGCGCTCCGAACTCGCCTCACTGCGACCGCTGGTGCCCTATCCGATCACTCACTCCAAGAACGGTGCCGACTACCTCGTCGAGTCGACGATCACCGGTACCGACGGCAGCCTTCCCGAAGCTCCGGGCAGCTTGGATGACCGCGTGGTCACCATCGTGGAGACCACCGTGGAGTTGCACCGGGCCACGTCCAGCTGGCTTGCACTGGACGAGAGTTCGATCGACCACTGGATCACGGTGCCACTGCGCAACTTGCGCGAGACCGCTCATCTGCCAGACGAGATGGCACTCACCGTCGGCCGCCGGCTCTACAGCGGCTTCTCCGGTGCGCTCGTGCCGTCGGCCCAGGTCCACGGGAACCTGCGCCTGTCCAACACGTTGTTCGACTCGACCGGTCGACTCACCGGCCTGCTTGGCTGGGAATGGAGCGAGGAAGGCCCGGTGTTCACCGACTGGGGTGTGCTCACGCTGGACGCCCTCGTGACCGAAGCCGAGGAGGATGTCGGCATCGTCGCAGCGAGCCTGCTCGACGATCCCGCCCCGTTCATGAACCACCGCGCATTCGCCACTGGGCTCCCCGAGAACACCACCGCTGACGCGATGATCCTCTACACCTGGCTGCACTACCTCAAGCCTGCTGTGCGGGCCGCCGGGCCACGAGGGCTGAGCCGATACTGGGTGGCCCGCAACGTGTTGCCCGTCATCAACCGGACCCGCGCCCTCGGGGAACCGTGACCATCCGCTCGCTGACGCTGCTGAGCCTCGGCGTTGGCATCGCATCGGTTCTGGCCCTGCTGGTCGGCCTGCGGAGCATCGGTGGGGTTCTCGCCCTCGTCCAGCTGTGTGGCCTCGTGGGGGCACCATTGGCCCTGATCCTCAACCGGCAGCTGCGATCTCGCAGCGTGGTCGCGGTACTGTCGGTGGCGCTGTCGATCGGCATGTCGGCGCTGGCTGCACAGTCACTCATCTGGTTCGATCTCGCCACCAGGCCGGCGTTGGTGGCCACGGCCACTGCCTACGGGTTGGTGCTGGCACTGCTGCTGGCCGAGCGCGACGCCGCTGAGGGCACCGGCCGGGCGAGGGAGCTCGACGCATGACGTCCACGATCGAGCGGCCAGCGGAGGCGACCACCGAGGCGGTGTCGCGCTCACCACAGATCACGCAATCGCCCATGCTCGGTATCGGGGTGGCGCTCGGCGCGCTCGGCCTCCTGCTGGCGATTGTGGCCGCCCGCACCACCGACTTCGCCGATGTCGACGGCTACGGGCTGATCTCCGCCTTTCCCCAGACGTACTGGTTCGGGGTGGCCGCCGCCACCGTGGCGTCTGCACTGTTGCTGTGGTCGGCGCCGCGCTCGCCGCGCTTCGTGGGCGCGGCCGTTCCGGCGTTGTGGATCGGCGTGCTCCACACCGCCCCGCAGCTTGCCCACGCCTGGGCCCGGTTCTCGATCGTCTACATCCACCTCGGCTTCATCGACGTGATCGACGACACCGCCACGGGTGACATCCTCATTGATGCCCGCTTCGCCTGGCCTGGTTTCTTCGGCCTGTTCGTGCCCGTGCTCGCCGATCTCGATCCGCAGGTCCTCGACTGGCTCATGCGGCTGTGGCCCACCGGCATCACGATCGCCACTGCGGTGCTCGTTGGGGCATTGGCACGACGGTCGTACCCGAACCGACCCCTGATCGGCTCGGTGTCGGCGCTGGTGTTCATCGTGTTGTCGTGGACGGGCCAGGACTACTTCTCGCCACAGAGCCTCGGGTTCCTTCTGTACCTGGCAATCGTGATCGTGATCGAGAGCGGGCCGTTGCGGCCACAGGGCTCGTGGTCCTCAGTGGCGCCGATCCTGTCGCGCTTCGCCACCGCCGGCGGCGACCGGGCCGAAGCCCGGCAGCCGGCGTCGTTCGTTGCCCTGCTGATCCTGGGCTTCGGCGCCATTGCCTCGCACCCGCTCGCCCCGTTCTTCATTTGTGCCGGCCTCGCCATGCTCGGGTTCTACGGGCGAACGGTTGCCTGGCGGCTCCTCGTGATCCTGGGATTCTCCTACCTGCTGTGGGTGTACGTCGCTGCGCAGCCGTGGTGGGGGCCCCGGCTCGAAGAGCTCACCGGGCAGTTCGGTTCGTTCTTCTCGAACTTCGAATCGAGCACCGAGGAGCGAACGGCGCTGTCGTCGCCTGAGCATCTCGTGGTCGCCCAGGTCCGTACGTGGGTCGGTCTGGCCACGTTCCTGTCCACACTGTTCCTCGGCTCGTTGATGGCGGCTGATCGGTTCCGGGCGCTGCGACCCACCCTGCCGCTCGCACCGCTGGCCGGCATCCCCGTGCTGGCCGCCGCGCTCCAGAGCTACGGCGGGGAGATCATCATCCGGGTGCTGTTGTTCACGCTGCCGATGGCGAGCATTCTCGTGGCCAGGATGCTGCTGGCCGTGCCGCGGTCGGTGATGCCGCTCATGGTTCCGGTGTTCATGGCGGCGCTCACCCCGGCGTTCATCGTGGCGCGGTTCGGCAACGAGTCGTTCGAGATGACGACGGAAGCCGATTACCAGGCCGTGCAGGTGCTCTACGAGGAGATGCAGCCCGGCACGATGTTGATCGCCGACAACTCGTTCCTCCCATGGGGCACCCAGAACCGGCACACCCACGACCATCTCTACTCCCGGGCCGAGATCAGTGAGGCCTGGTTGGCCGACTTGCAGGCCAAGGCAATCGAACGTGGGAACGACGACATTCTGGTGGTGTTCACCCCCAGCCAGTCGGCGTTCCTCGAGCACGTCGAGAGTGCACCCCCGGACTCCCTCGATCGTGTGGGAGAATGGATGGCCACCCAGCCAGGTGTCCGGGTGGTCGCCCAGGGTGGTGGTGCATGGGTTCTCGGCGTGGACGTTCCCGACGAGGTCGACCCTGATGCCGACGCCAGTGGGATCGTGTCGGCCGTGGGGAGCTGAGAGGCAGTCGGGGCAGCGAGGATGGGGCAACTCGGAACACAACTCCTGGGCCTGTTCTTCATCGTGATGCCCCTCGTGGCGATCCGGTGGAATCTGGCCGGCAAGGCCAAGCGTCGCAAGGACCGGCCGAACCTTCTCGCCCCCGAAGGGGGTGGCAACCGGTGGCGCCTCGAGGTCTACTCGAACGCCGACGACGTGAAGCCGGCGTTCGTGCGGCCGGCCGACGTGCCCTTCCCGGTGAAGACGGTGGAGTCGGCCAAGGCTGCCCAGGCCCGCTTTGCTCCTGACAAGGCGTGGACGTTGCCCCGCATGGAACTCGACGTCGAGGTCGCCGATCCGTTCACCACGGAGGTCTTCGCCGGGCTGCTCGGCCACGAGCACAACGTTCGCCTCGTCACCGGCAACGAGGCAGTGGTCGATGCGTCGTCGCTCCGGCTACGAATCCGCCGCTTCCGCTTCTCCTGATCCGTTCATCGCCTCGAACATCTCCATCGGGATCTGGATGAACACGGCCTCGGCCGTCGCGAGGGTGGTGCCGCTCGCGGTGGCCTCGGCCAACACGGTGGTCTTGCGCCCGTCGACGCCGCCCAGGCGGGCCCGGAACTCGATCGGTTCACCGAGGGGTGCACCGGCCTGGTACCGCACCGACAGCGTGCCGGTGAACGCCGGCGGCATGCCGAGCGCCACGAACAGCGCCCCCATCACCTCGTCGAACGCTGCGGCCAGCATGCCACCGTGCACCCGGGTGGGCGGCCCCTCGTAGGTCGGCCCAAACGTCATCGACGCCACGCTCTCGTCGCCGTCGCGCCAGAATCGGGCACCGGAGGCGATGGGGTTGAGGCGCCCACCCACGAACGACAGCACGTCGAAGCTGAACTCGCCGCCGTCGGCGGCTGCAGCCGGCCACTGACCTGTTCGGCGGAAGTGCTCGATGCGGTGAGGGCCGCTGTAGCGCTCGAAGGCGTCGGCCTTGGTGCGCGGGTCGCCCGTGCGCTCCACCTGGTCGACGAGGCGTTCGAGCTCGGTCGCGACCCGTTCGCTGAGCTCAGGGGTGATCGTGTGGCCGAGGAGAGCCGCACCAAGGCGCTGGACGGCCGCCGCCGCACGGCGCTCGGCGGCAGGAACGATGGGGCCCGTTGGCTGTGGGGGCTCGGAGGGGTCGGTGGCGTCGGCCATCAACGGGCCCCGCCAGCGTCGTCGTCGAGTGGCACGAACAGGCAGGCACGCGGTTGGCCCTCGACATTGCGGCTGATGTGCCCCTGGCCGGTGGTGTCCTCGGCGAGGAGGATCTCTCCCGGGCCGAGCACCCGCGTCGACCCGTCGCCGATCTCGATCTCGACCGAGCCGGTGAGGTTGACCACGAGCTGGCGTCGCGGCGCGTTGTGCCAATCGAGGTGGTAATCGCCGGGAACCTCGCGGAACATCACCCCCGAGCCGGGCCACAGCCGGGACAAGGCACCGCTGAGCCCCGACGGGTCACCGTCGAGTGGCACCTCCACATCCTCGAAGTGAGACTGGCCGTCGTCGCCGGTGTAGATGCGCAGGAGCTTCATGGGCTGCGATGCTAGTGCCGGCCGGAGGTGGGGACCGCCGGCGACAGACTTCGAGGAGTAGACAGATGCCGCGTACGTTCGATACTGGAACGACTGAGCTCACGTGTGAGATCGATGATGCCGGGGTAGCCGTCATCACTATGAACCGGCCGGAGCGGCGCAACGCGCTCACCGACGCGATGCTCAGTGGGCTCTCCGCCTCGCTGGCCGAGGTGGAGACTGCTCCCGACGTGCGGTGCGTCGTGCTCACCGGCGCTGGCGGTGCGTTCTGCGCTGGCGGCGACGTGAAGGGATTCGCCGAGGGCGGTGGTGCCGGTGGCGGCTCCAGCTCGTGGGACGCCGGAGTCCATACCCAGCGCCTCAGTCACCGCAACACCTCCGGCGCCCTGTTCGGCATGCCCAAGCCGACGCTGGCGGCCATCCCCGGTGCCGCCGCCGGTGCTGGGTTGTCGTTGGCGCTGGCGTGCGACATGCGGGTGGCGGTCGACACGGCCATCATCACCACGGCGTTTGCCCGGGTGGGGCTCGCCGGTGACTACGGCGGCACGTGGTTCCTCACCCAGCTGGTGGGCCCGGCCAAGGCCAAGGAGCTCTACATGCTTCCCGAGCGGATGGACATGGCCACCGCACAGGAGTTGGGCCTGGTGAACAAGGTGGCCTCTGCGGAGGACTACGAGGCCCTCTGGTCGGACATGGCGGCCCGGCTCGCGTCCGGCCCTCCGATCGCCTACCGGTACATGAAAGAGAACATCAATCGCTCGGTGACCGGCGATCTCGCCACCTGTCTGGAGCTCGAGTCCACCCACCACCGCCATACGGGCACCACCGAGGATCACATGGAGGCGTCGCGCGCCTTCGTCGAGAAGCGCGAGCCGGTGTTCCGCGGCGTCTGACGGCCGGAGTACGCCCCGCGCCGAGCGCACGGCCGGCGCGGGCGTACCTGCAGCGGCCTAGAGCGGCGTGCCGTCGGGGCCGCGGTAGTCGAGGCTGAGGTGGCCCTCCTCGTCGAGGGCCTGGTACTCCTCGGCGCTGAGGCCCAGCAGATCGCGATACACCGCCTCGTTGTGGCCGCCCATCACGGGAAGCGGGTCCCACCGGAGGTCGGGCCCATCCCAGCGCCAGACATGGGTGGGATGCAGATGCGTTCCGGTGTCGGAGCTGCCGTTGGGGCGGAACATGCCTCGCTGTTGCAGATGGGGGTTCTCGAACGCATCGAGCTCGTGGAGCACCGGCGCTGCGGGCACACCGTGCTCCTGGGCGGCGTGGAACACCGCCATCGGTGTCAAGCCAGCTGTCCACGCCGCCAGGTGCTCGTCAATCTCGTCGTGGTGGGCGCGGCGACCGTCCGCGGTGGCGAACCGCTCGTCGTCGGCCCACGCCGGTGCACCCATGGCGGCCACGAGGCCAGCCCACTCCTCGTCGTTGCCGACCGAGATCACCGCCCAGGCGTCGGTGCCGGTGCACGGATAGCACCCCTGGGGGGCGCGGGTGGCGTGACGGTTGCCCATCGCCGTGTGCACGGTTCCGGTACGTCCGGCGTCGATGAGCAACTCGCCGATGTGGTTCAGCATGTTCTCGGCCTGGGACAGCTCCACCAGTTCGCCGACGCCGGTGGCCTCCCGGCGTCGCAGCGCCATCATGGCGGCGAACGCACCGGCCGAGCCGGTGGCCGCGTCCATGTGGAACACCGACTCGTTCTCGCTCGGATCGCCGTCGAGGTAGCCACGTATCGCGCCGAGGCCGCACAGGGCCTCGAAGTTCACACCGAAGCCCAGGTAGTCGCGGTATGGCCCCTCCATGCCGACCGACGGCATCCGGATCATGATCAGCTGGTCGTTGCGAGCGTGCAGGGTGTCCCAGTCGAGGCCGAGCTTCGAGAGCAGGTCGATCGAGTTGTTCTCGATGAGGATGTCGCACTCCTCGACCAAGCGGAGCAGGGTCTCCCGCCCGAGGTCGGTTCGCAGATCGAGCGTCACGCTCCGCTTGTTGCGGGCGTGGGCGTTGAACAGCGCCACCCGATTCCAGGGTCGCTCGCCGGGGTCTGCGTCGGGATAGCCGCCGAAGATTCCACCGATGTCAGCCACGATCTCGGCCGGCGGCCGGGGAAGCATGCCCCGGGTGGCCGACGGGAAGATGTATGGGTTGTCAACGCGCACGATGTCGGCCCCGAGGTCGCCGAGCAGGCAGGTGGCGTAGGGCCCGGCCCACACCACCGTGAGGTCGAGCACCCGCACCCCGTCGAGCGGCAGCCGGTCGCCCCCGTTGGCCGCCACTGCTGTCGCCGCTTCGGGGCGGGTGGGAGCTGCTGCCAGCTCGGATCGGATCTGCTGCTCGTGTTCGCCGATCCGGGGAGCGGGGTGACGCAGCGTCCAGCCGTCGTCCATCCGTATCGGTGCGCCGGGCTGGGTCACCGGGCCGGCCACGGGGTGGTCGACGTCGACGAAGAAGCCCCTCTCGGTGAGGTGAGGATCCTCGAGCAGATCGACGGGGTGATTCACTGCCGTCACAGGCCAACCCTTCGCCTGGGCTTCGGTCATGGCGTCGGTCTTGGTGCGGGTGAGCGTCCAGGCGAGCAGGTGCGCGTCGGCCTCGTCGGGCACGGTCTCGCTGAGGAGGAACTCGGCCGGATCGGCATACAACTCGGCGAGATCGGGGTTCTCGGTGACGGCGATCATCCGGGGGATCCAGTTCATGAGGGTGGAGACCTGCACATGGCCGTCGGCGGTCGGCCGGCAGCCGTTGGGCAAGACACCGTTCGAGTAGCCGCCCGACCGCTCCACGTTCTCGTTGCGGTACGCCCCGTAGAGCAGGTAGGTCATCCGCCGGTCGATCGAGCCCACTTGGGTTTCCACGTTGGCCAGGTCGACGTGCACGCCCGATCCCCGTTGTTCCTTCACCCGCAGGGCCGACAGCGCAGCCAACGCAGCGATGGTTCCGCACTGGTACTGCCCCAGGGCCGCGCCCATCTTGACTGGCTCGCGGTCGGGGTCTCCGGTCGCTGACATCGGACCACCGAGGGCGAAGTGAACGATCTCCTCCCCGTGGAACCCGGCGTAGGGGCCGGTCCGCCCAAACGACGTCACCGACACCACCACCAGCTGGGGGTGGCGGGCCCGCAGGGCATCGCCATCGGTCTCCTCGCCACAGAGCACGATGTCGGCCCATTCGCACAACTCCTCGACCAGGGCATCGTCGGGGCCGGCGATGATCGATCGCTTGTTGGTGTTCAGGTGGAGGAAGGTGGCGCTGGCATCGGGGTTCGGTCCCGTCTCGGGAAACGGGCCGAGGGCGCGGCTGCGGTCGCCGGCGGGAGGTTCCACCTTGATCACGTCGGCCCCGTAGTCGGCCAGGAGCTTGCCCGCATAGGGCCCGGCGATTCCCTGGCTGAGCTCGACCACCCGGAGCTCGGACAGTGGCTGGGTCATGATGATGCTCCTGGAGTGGATGGCGGTGGCGATGGCGATGGATGGGACGATGACAGCGGCGGAGGCAGGGTGTGTGGCGCAGTCCGAGCAGCGTGCGATGCGATCTCGGCTCCATGCTCATCCAGTGAGGGGGCCGGTGCCGGAGGAGGCCCCGCACCACCAACGAGCTGGCCCACCGTCGTGAGTGGGCCGTGATCGGCGAAGCTGGCCTCGACGACCAGGCCGTTGGCGCTGGCGATCTCCGTGCCGGTGATGCCGTGCCTTGCGATCCGCACCTCCTGGTCGCCGTCGCGCCAGAACAGGGCCCCGTCTCGCTCGAACCAGCTGTGTTCGGGGTCGGGGCCGGCGTGGTCGAATCCACCCTCCTCGGGTGCCGGTCGACCGGCGAAGCGGGTGAACTCGGCCGCCTGTGCAGCCATCGTGCTGGCCACCAGGGAGGTGTCCACGTGGTGCACGGTGCCCGTGGCGAGCCGATCGTGGGCGGCGAGGGCAACGCCGAACGCACCGAGCAGCGGCGTCATGAGGTCGTGAATGGGGACCGAGAGGAACACCGGCTCCGATCCGGTGCCTCCCTGGGCGGCCATCAGCCCGCCGAGCGCCTGCACCAGCGGATCGAAGGCGGGCCGGGCCGCCATCGACGCATCGTGGCCGTAGCCCGGGGCGCTGACCGTGATCAGGCTCGGGTTGATGGCGTGAAGGGTGGCCCGATCAGCGCCGAGCCGCTCGGCGACTCCGGGTCGGAAGTTCTCGATCACCACGTCGGCGGTGGCGGCCAGCCGATGGAACGTGGCTCGACCCTCATCGCTGTTGAGGTCGAGGGCGATGCTGCGCTTGCCCTGGTTCCAGCTCAGAAACGGCATGCCAATGCCGCGGAACGCGTCGCCAGTCGGCGGTTCGATCTTGATCACATCGGCGCCGAGCATGGCGAGGTGGCGACTGATGACCGGCCCGGCGATGAACGACGCAAGGTCGAGCACGGTGAGCCCGGCCAAGGGGAGTTCGGCTGACCGGTCCCCGGTGCCTGGCGGCACGATGGCGCGCTCGGCGGCGGCCCATTCGGAGGCGATCGTTGACAGGTCGTCAGCTCCCAGCAGGGGAGCGGCGCGACGCACCGAGCCCGGGGCCGCCTCGAGGTTCACCGGCACGCCCATCATCGACACGGGCCCGAGATCAGGGTGCTCGACCGTGACGTCGAGCCCGTTGGCGGCCACCATCGACGTGGCGAGAAATGCGTCGCGGTCGAGAACTGGCTGAGCGGGCACGTCGGCGGCGGCCAGGAGCGCCAGCCACTCGGCCCGTGGCCGGGTGGCGAACACCTCGTCGAGAATGGGTGTGATGACGGCGATGGCCTCGTCGAGCATCAGGCCCCACGGCGGATTGGCCAGCTCGGGATCGTCGAGGAGGTCAGGCCGGCCGATGACGTGCAGCATGCGTTCGTAGAACCGTGCGGTGCCACAAGCCAGGAAGAACCACTCGCCATCGCCGGCCTCGACCAGGCGATAACAGCCGACGCGCCCTTTCGAGCCGAGCGCCGAGTCGCCGGGTCGTGGCTCGGTCGAGTCACCGATCGTGGTGTCGCCGAGTTGGATCGCCGCCGCGCCGGCCACGTCCGACACCTCGTAGGTCGGCACCGCTTCGCGGCTGCGCCGAACGTGCAGGCCCGACACTGCGGCCAACGCACCGAGCACGCCGGCAGCGTAGGACGCAAGTGGCACCACCACGTCGACAGGAACTTCGGCGTAGGACTGCTGGCCCCACGCGATTCCGGTGGCGGCGTGGAGCAGCTGGCGGCTGAAGGGCGCGTCGACCAGTGGGCCGCGCTCGCCCCATGGCGGCATCGCCACGATGACCGCCGTCGGATTGGCGGCCCGGAGGGCGGCGCTGTGGCCAGCCCGATCGGTGATCACCACGTCGGCCGCGGCCACCAGGGGAGCCATCGCGGTGTCGTCGGCGATCACGGCTCGCTTGTTGCGATTCAACGTCTGGAACCCCGGGTCGGCCCGGTACGGGTCGCCAGTCTCGGGCTCCACCTTCACCACATCGGCGCCCTGGTCGGCCAGGAACATGGCGGCATAGGGCCCGCCGATCCCCGACGCAAGGTCGAGTACCCGGATCCCGTGCAGGACACCGGGCACCGTCGGGCCCGAGCCGGCGGGCATCAGAGCCCCAGATCCTCCAGCACGGGGATGAGGTGACGCCGCAGCAGCTTGCCGGTGGAGGTTCGCGGCAGTTCGTCGGCGAGGTGGATCGTCTCAGGCCGCTTGAACGAAGCGAGATGGTCCTGCACGTGGGCCTGTACCGCCTCCAACGAGCCTCCCTCGCGCAGCACGACGGCCGCGACCACCCTCTCACCCCAGGTCTCGTCCTCGAGCCCGACGACGGCGGCGTCGAGCACGTCGCTGTGCTCGTACAGCACGGCCTCGACCTCCTCAGGGGCCACGTTCTCGCCGCCCCGGATGATCATGTCGCCCGAGCGGCCGGACAGGAACAGGTAGTTGTCGTCATCGAGATACCCGAGGTCACCGGTGTGGACCCAGCCCTCGTCGTCGATCGTGACCCGGGTCTTCTCTTCGGCACCCCAGTAGCCGTCCATGGCCCGGTAGGTGCGGAGCTGGACCTCGCCGTGCTCGCCCGGCCCGAGCACCGTGCCGATGGGGTCGACGATGCGGACCTCTACGTCGTCGAGCACCTGGCCCACCGAGCGCAGTCGGGCGAGTTTGACGTCGTCGTCGAGCACGTGGTCGTCGGGGCCGAGCACGGCCACGGTGGAGGTGGTCTCGGTCTGGCCGTAGGCGCCCGAGAAGCCGACGGTGGAGGGGAAGGTCTCGATCGCCCGCTTGATCACCGCGGGCGGCATCGGGGCGGCGCCGTAGGTGAGCGCCTGCAGGCTGTCGAGGCTGGCCGAGCCGAACGATTCGGCTTCGAGCACCCTGGCGAGCATCGTCGGGACCAGGAAGGCGTGGGTCACGTCGTGGGCGTCGACCAGCTCCAACCAGCGGTCGGCATCGAACTGGCTCATCACCACGGTGACCCGTCCCGAGTAGAGCGCGTTCAGCAGCGAGGTCAAGCCGGCGATGTGGTAGAGCGGCGCAGCGAGGATCATGCGACCGTGGTCCTCACCGTCGGCTGCGTCGTTGGCGCCCATGATGTAGCCGGTGAGAGCGCCGTGGGTGAGCTTCACGCCTTTGGGCAACGACGTGGTTCCCGAGGTGTACAGCAGGGCCGCGAGATCCTCGTCTTCCACCTCGTTGACCAGGGGATACTCCTCGGCAGCGTCGCGACGGCCGGCGTAGTCGTCGTCGAGGTAGATGATCGTGGCGAGCGACTCCGGCCGGCAGCGCTCGATCAGATCGCGGTACCGGGTTTCTGCGAACAGAACCTTGGAGCCTGAGTCGGCGAGAAGATGGGTGACCTCCTCGTCGGCCGCCCGGTAGTTCATCGGCACGAGGGTGGCGCCGATCGCGGAGGTGGCGAACACCGCTTCGAGGGTTGCCGCCGAGTTCGTGGCGAACACCCCAACCCGGTCTTCTGCGGTAACCCCGAGCTCCATGAGAAGGCCGGCGGTGAGCGACACTGCCTCCCGCAGTTCGCCGTAGGTGATCTCGCGTGGACCGTCGGGTCCGGTGGTGTCGATCAGCACCATCGAATCGGGAACGATCATCGACGGGAGGTCGAGCAAGCTGGCCAGATTCACGGGTCCCCCAAAGGTCTCGTCACTGCATCCGATCGGTGGGTCCGACGCCACTGTCCGCGACCCGGATCCAGACCGTAGACGGCGAGCACGGGTTTGTGCAGGTTGGCTCAGCTCGACCAATTGGACGGCGGGCCTTCCGGAGCGCCAGTCTTGGCAGCAATGACCGCCCCCTCGGGTTCTACGCCGCCGATGCGTCCACTCGACGACGTGACCGTGGTCGAGATCGACAGTTGGATGGCCGCCCCGAGCGCGGCGGCGATTCTGGCCGACATGGGAGCCAACGTCATCAAGGTCGAACCGATCGAAGGCGACCCCATGCGAGGCAAGACTCGCAAGGTGCGCCTGGGTGACGACGCTGAGCCTGCCCGGATCGGCTACGACTACCAGTTCGACGTGGCCAACCGAGGCAAGCGGTCAGTGGCCGTTGCCCTCGACACCGACGCCGGCCGTGAGGTGGTGTACCGCCTGTGCCGCTTCGCCCAGGTGTTCGTGTGCAACCTGCTGGTCCACCGCCAGGAACGGTTCGGGCTCGACCCGAAGGCCCTGCTGGCGGTGAACCCCCAACTCGTGCACGCCACCCTCACCGGCTACGGAACGGACGGCCCAGAAGCGGAACGTCCCGGCTACGACGTGACGGCGTTCTTCGGCCGCTCGGGCATCTACGACGCCATGCGTGAAGGGCCCGAGGGCGAAGTGCCGATGGCGCGGCCCGCCCAAGGCGACTACACGACTGGCCTGGCGCTGGTTTCGACAGTGCTGTCGGCACTGCGTCTGGCGGAACGAACGGGCGAGGGGCAAGTCGTCGAGACGTCGCTGTACCACACCGCAGTGTGGACCCAGGCGTCCGACTACGCAGTGACGGCGATCGACGAACGGGAGTTGCGGCCAAGGGCCCGCAACCAGCAGATCATCGCCACCGCCAACCGATTCCCGTGTGGCGATGGTCGCTGGATTGTGATCAACATGCCCCAGGATTCGGCGTGGCCATTGCTGTGCCGCACCATCGGGCGTGAGGAGTGGCTCGACGACGACCGGTTCGTCGACCTCCGGAGCCGGTTCCACAACATGGCCGAGTTGGTGGCCGGGATCGACGAGGCGCTGTCTGTTCGCGGTCGCGACGAGTGGGGTGCCATCTTCGACGACGTCGGCATCATCTGGGGCCCGGTGCTTGGCCTTCACGAGGTGGTGACCGATCCTCAGGCCGAGGCGGTCGGCATGTTCCCCGAACTCACCCACGGCGACATCGGCTCCTACCGCACCGTGGCGAGCCCTGTGCGTTTCCACGGTGCGCCGGTCGGCCCGGCGGCACCGTCACCCAACCTCGGGGCGGACACCCGCGCCGTGCTGACTGCGGCGGGATATCGCCCGGATGAAATCGAACAACTCGTGGCCGACGGCGCCGTGGGAGCCGAAGACTGACGTGTCGATGTGGTCGCAGCGCTCGTGGTGGTCGACGGCCAGCGTCAGATCCGGGGCCTCGGTCGGCTCCATCCAGTCGTTGGCCTCGACCGGCTCGATCCTCTCAGTCGCTTCGGCTGGCTCGATCCTGTCGCTGGCGTCGGCTGGGAGCATCCTCAGCATCGCCTCTGCCGGGAGCATCTTGAGTGTGGCGTCGGCCGGCAGCATCCTCTCGGTGCGGTCGAGTGGAAGAATTCTGTGTTACGACGATGAGCCCATCGGTGCCGGCGCACGAGGGTCGCGCCTGGCTGTTGCGGGGGCTGCAACGGTGACCGCCGTTGGCGTCGTTGCCGCACTTTCCCTGGTCACGGGCCGGACGGCGCGGTGATCGGGCCACCCCACGCCGATCGTGGACCATGCCGTCAACCTGGCCGCGCTGCGGTTGGCGATGGTGGCCGACGGGTGCAGCTGGTGCCGGTATGCCAGCACCGGTCGGGCGCTGTGGACCATACTGATGGCGGTTTCAGCTACAAGGACCCTCGCCAGAGGATGCACTGAACAACCCCTACGACTTGCCGACTGTAAACGTGGTGTCTGACAACAACCGAAAAGTATTCGTCCTCGACACATCGGTTCTGCTGAGTGCGCCGACGTCGTTGGAGGCCTTCGGAAACAACGATGTGGTTCTCCCCATCATCGTGCTGACGGAACTGGAGGCGAAGCGCCACCATCCCGAATTGGGATGGGCCGCTCGGACGGCGTTGCGCCGTCTGGAGGCGATCCGGGAGCGTCACGGAGGGCTCACAGAGCCGTTCCCGGTCAACGACCACGGGGGCACGGTTCGGGTGGAGCTCAACCACCGTTCCGAAGACCTGCTGCCGACCGCCATGCGTAACGAGGGCGGCAACGACCATCGGATCCTGCTCGTTGCGCTGAACCTGTCGAACGACGGCGAAGATGTCGTGCTCGTCACCCAGGACCTCCCCCTGCGGCTTCGGGCCGGTGTGCTCGGCCTCGCGGCCGAGGAGTTCCTGCACCAGGTGGACGCCGACCTCGAGTGGCGGGGCATCGTCGAGCGTTCGGTCTCGGCCGAGACGATCGACCAGCTCTACTCGAAGACGGTGCTGCAGATCGACGACGTGGCCGATCTACCGGTCAACACGGGCCTCATCCTGGAAGGGGCGGGGCAGTCCGCCCTGGCCCGGGTGCAGGCTGATGGCAAAGTACGGCTGATCCAGGAACGGTCGGTGTTCGGCATCAGGGGCCGCAACGCCGAGCAGCGCATCGCCATCGACCTGCTCGACGACACCTCGGTCGGCATCGTGTCGGTGGGTGGGCCCGCCGGAACCGGCAAGTCGGTACTGGCGTTGGCGGCCGGCCTCGAGTCGGTGCTCGAACACCAGACGCATCGCAAGGTGATGATCTTCCGCCCGCTCTATGCGGTGGGTGGTCAGGAGCTCGGCTTCCTCCCCGGCAACGAGGAGGAGAAGATGCGGCCCTGGACCGACGCGGTGGGCGACGCGCTCGAGGTGATCGCGAACCCGATGGCCCGCGACGAGATCGAGCGCCAGGAACTCATCGAGGTGCTGCCGCTCACCTACATCCGTGGGCGCACGCTCACTGATGTGTTCGTGATCATCGACGAGGCGCAGAACCTGGAGCGCAGCGTGCTGCTCACGGCGCTGTCGCGCCTCGGGCCCGGAAGCCGGGCGGTGCTCACCCACGACATCGCCCAGCGCGACAACCTGCGGGTCGGCCGTCGCGACGGCATTGCGTCGGTGATCGCCTCGCTCCGCGGCCATGAGTTGTTCGGCCACGTGTCGCTCTCCCGCAGTGAGCGGAGCGCGATCGCTGCCTTGGTGTCTGACGCCCTCGACCACGACTGATCCACCGACCGTGAGCCCCGACCATCCCGTTCTCGCCGATCACGAGGCCGAGGTGGTGGAGCGGGCCGAGCAGTGGGCGCGAGAGTTCGTCGCGCCGCGGGCTGAGGCCTGGGAGCGGGATCGCACGTTTGCGGCCGACGCATTCGCCGCGGCCGCTGACGCTCGCCTCACCGGGCTGCTCGTCGCTCCGGAGGATGGAGGCGCCGGCCTCGGTGCTGTTGCCCTCGCTCGGCTGCTGGAGGTGGTTGCCGCCGTCGATCTGGCCGTGGCGTTCTCCCTCGTGGTGCACAACAACCTCGTGGGGGCGGTGGCCCGATCGGCGCCTCCCGTGCTTCGTGAGCGCTACCTGGCCGACCTGATCGCCGGGCGTACGCTCGGCGCGTTCCTGCTGACCGAACCCGGCGTCGGCAGCGACGCGGCCGCCATCGCCACGACGGCGACGAAGGTGGACGGCGGTTGGCGCCTGGATGGCGAGAAGGCCTGGGTCACCAACGCCACCGACGCCACGGTGTTGTCGGTCTATGCCACCACCGATCCCGGCCTGGGTCATCGGGGGATTGCAGCGTTCCTGGTTCCGGCCGACACGCCGGGAGTGGAGCGGCTCGACGCCTATCCGTTGTTCGGCACCCACGCCATGGGTACGGGCGGGTTCCGGTTCGACGGGTGCCTCGTTGGCGACGATGCGCTGTTCGTGCCGCCGGGGGAGGGCTTCCGGGCCGCAATGGAGGGCATCGACCTGGCCCGGGTGCTCGTGGGCGCGATGTGCTGCGGGATGATGGGGGAGGGGCTTCGGACGGCCACCGAGTACGTGCGGGCCCGGCCCGCCTTCGGTGGGCCGATCGCGGACCTGCAGGCGGTGCGGTTCCGTCTGGCCGACGTGGCCACCGACCTCGAAGCGTCGCGGCTGCTCACCTACAAGGCCGCAGCCCTGGTGGCCGCCGGCGAGCCGGCTGCAGTGGCCGCCGCCCACGCCAAGAAGTTCGCCACCCGCGCCGCGGAGCGCACGCTGGCCGACTGTATGCAGGTGATGGGCGCAGCCGGTGCCCGTCGCGACCACGCCCTGCCCCGCCACCTCGCGTCGGCCAGGATCACTCACTACATCGACGGGGCTACCGAGATCCAGGACGTGGTGATCAGCAGGCACCTGCTCGGCGCCCCGACTACCTGAGCGCAGATTTCTCGTGAGCGCAGGGTGATTGCGCTCTAGGTTGGTGCCGTGACCGCCCGCGCATGTCCGCCGCCAACGGAACGAATTCGGTTCCGCGAGTACCAACCGGAGGACGTCGACGCCGTCGCCGCCATGTTCGACGACCCAGAGGCAAGGCAGTGGTATCCGACGCACAGCGAGGCCGCCGAGGCGCGCCGATGGATCGACTGGAACCTCGACAACTACGCCACCCACGGCTTCGGCCTCTGGGCCATCGAGGATGCGGAATCAGGGGCGTTCCTCGGTGACTGCGGGTTGACCTACCAGCGGGTGGAGGGCGCGGTGCTCCTTGAACTCGGCTACCACCTCCAAGAGCTGCGCCGGGGGTTCGGCTTCGCCACCGAGGCCGCCCGGGCCTGCCTCGCCTATGCGTTCCACACCGTTGGCGCCGAGCTGGTCTGCTCGATCTGCCACCCGGAGAACGTGGCCTCGATTGCTGTGGCCGGCACGCTTCACCATGCGCAGCGGCAGTTCACCAACGACGCCGGCCTCACGATGAACCTGTACTGGACCGAGCGCGGGCCTGGCGGCCAGGCCACCGTCACGCCATGAGCCTCGAGTGGGAACAGGTCGTGGTCGCTGCGCATGATCCGGCCGCCCTGGGGCGATGGTGGTGTGAGGCGCTCAGCTGGGTGGTGGTCGACGACCAGGCGCCGGTCGTGTTTGAGATCCAACCCGAGCCCGATCGGCTACCCGGAATCCTGTTCCTCGCATCCGGCGACACCAAGCAGGGCCACAACCGGCTCCACATCGACCTCCGGCCCGATGATCAGGCCGCCGAGGTGGCGCGGCTGGTCGCGATGGGCGCCACTCGCGTCGACGTTGGCCAGGGCGAGGTTCCCTGGGTGGTGCTGGCTGACCCGGAAGGCAACGAGTTCTGTGTGCTCGGACCTCGGGGGGCCGCACCGCACTAGTCGGGACTGCCCCCGGACCGGAGCGAGGAGCGCAGGAACCGGATCTCCTCGTCGACGTTGGCGGGAACGAGATAGTCGGCTTCGTCAGTGATCTCGTCGATACGCTCCGCCACGGTTTCAAGGGTGAGGTTGTCGTCGTAGATGCCGGGTGTGACGGCGACGAAGGCGCGCCCGACGCGGCCACCAGACGCCGAGAGGGTCTCGCCGGTGAGCGTGCATGACCGATGAGCGAGGTACACCACGGCCGGCGCCACCTGATGCGGACCCATGCGGTTGGCGAGGTCGTCGCCCTCCAGTCCGAACACCTCGGCCGTCGGGGAGCCGTCTCCCATCACATCGCCGGTCATGCGGGTCAAGGCGCCGGGGGCAATGGCGTTGACCGCGATCCCGTAGCGCTGCCCCTCGATCGCAAGCGTTTTGGTGAACCCCATGATCGCCGCCTTGGCTGCGGCGTAGGCCGACTGGCCGAACGACCCGAACAGGCCCGAGCCCGACGATGTGTTCACGATCCGCCCGTATCCCCGGCTCTTCATGTGTTCGTACGCCGGGCGGGTGACGAAGAACGCCCCCTTCACGTGCACGTCGAGCACCGGCTCGAACTCGTACTCACCGATGTTCAGGAACGTGCGGTTGCGGATGATGCCGGCGTTGTTGATCACGATGTCGAGCTGGCCGAATTCGTCCAGCGCCTGGGCCACCATCCGCTCGGCACCGTTACGATCGGCAACGCTGTCGCTGTTGGCGATCGCCGTCCCGCCAGCCGCTCGAATCTCGGCCACCACGGCCTCCGCAGGGCCTCGGTCGTGATCCTGACCCCCCATGGTTGGCGAGCCGAGGTCGTTGACCACCACCGCAGCGCCCCGCTGCGCCAGGAGCAGCGCATGCTCGCGGCCGAGGCCGCCCCCTGCTCCGGTGACCAGCGCCACCTCGCCGTCGAAGCGCAGCTGCACGTCATCGCTCATGGCGGGGCAACGTAGCCCGTGGTCGCCGCTCTTGTCAGGCGGACGGGTCGCCTGCGTTCAGGGCCGGCGGGTCGGCGGTCACCGGCGTCGCCATGATTGCCAGGCGCCGCTGGCCCAGAGCGCCCATGCAACGAGCACCGGCTGAAAGAAGAGGCGGGTCACGCGCTCGGCGTCGGTGTCGAGCCCGAAGGCGTCGGTCCCCTCCCGCCATTGCGCCACATTGCCCGGGAAGATCACCACGAAGAAGCCTGCGACCACCCATCCGATTGTGGCCCGCCGTCGCCGCACTGCGATCAACGCCAGGCCGAGGGCGATCTCGACCACGCCAGACACCAGCACCACGAGGTCGGCGTCGACGGGGAACCAGTGCGGGACCTGGGCCTGGAACTCCTGGCGCTGAACCGTGAGGTGAGCGGTCCCGGCGGCCGCGAGACCGCCGCCCAAGATCCAGAGGGCAATCGATCGAGCTGCGGAGGCCACGGCCCCAACCTACGGCGAACTCGATGGCCACATGATGCGTGTGGTGAGCGTGGCGCTCGCGCCAGTCAGTTGCGGGTGATGACGACGGCGTCGCTCGATGTCGCGACGTCGAGGTAGAAGGTGCGCAACGTCGTGAAGGCGTCGATGAGCCGGTCGCTGAGCTCCTCCACCACGTCGCCCGGGTGGCTTCGATAGACGCCGTCGGCTGCCATCGCCGTCGGGTCAGTTGCCGCTGCGAGCTGACCCGAGGTCACGGACCCGAGGAACTCGCACACGGTTTTGATCTCGCCCTCGACCACGATCATCAATGGGCTTCCGATGCCTGAACGGGGGGTGGCGTAGCCCGACGGCGTCTTGACCATCAGGGGGTTGAGACCGTTGACGGCTCGCCTCGCCTCGAACGGGCGAGATGTCGGTCACCGATCCGTTCTCGTAGGGTGCCAGCAGGCGATCGATGTCGGGAACACGGGTACGGGAGACGTCGACGCCCATGGGCGCGAACCGTGGTGGCGGCCGGCGTCGTCGGGCACGCGACAATACGATTCACCCGCACGCCGTCGCCTGACCGTCTATCACAACGTGGCACGGCGGCCGGGTCTTTCCGCCCGTGATCTGAGCCGGAGACGCCCGTGACCACCAACACCCTCGACACTGCGCCAGTGCAGCAGACGCTCAACGCTCTCCACGAGGATGCTCGCAGCGACTGGAAGGCGATGCTGCGCCACACCCCACGGGTGCTCTGGGGCCTGGCCCGGGGCAAGGGTGTCATGCAGGCGTTCACCCCTGAGATGGCGAGTGGGGCCTACCTCCCCGTGTCTCGGGACGCTGGCCGCCTGCTGAACACGGTGGCCCGCGCCACTGGCGCCACCCACATCGTGGAGTTCGGCACGTCGTTCGGGTTGGGCACGATCTACCTGGCCGCTGCGGCCAAGGACAACGGCGGCCACGTGATCACCACCGAGATCGAGCCCAACAAGGTTCGAGCGGCCCGGGCGAACATCGAACGGGCGGCGCTCTCGCCGTATGCCACCGTGCGCGAAGGTGACGCACTCCAGACACTCACCGACGTCGAGGCGGGTATCGATCTGGTGTTCCTCGACGGGTGGAAGGACCTCTACAACGACGTGCTCGACCTTCTGCTGCCCCGCCTGGCGCCAGGCGCCGTCGTGGTCGGCGACAACATCGAACTTGCCGAGGCCAAGGACTACTACCGGCGCGTCTCAGCCCCTGATTCCGGGTTCGTGACCGCCCGCATGGGTCGAGAGGCGTGCCTGTCGTGCTACCTCGGCCCGGACGCACCGTCTTGAGGCCCATGCGTCGTGCGACGCCCAGCAGCGGTCAGCCGACGGGGTCGAAGGCGAGGGGAAGCTGGGCCGGGCCCCAGATGCCAACGCCGTCGGGCTTCCAGGTGACGTCGCCGTCGAGGCGCAGGTTCGGCATCCGGGCCGACAGCACCATCAGCGCCTCCTGCAGCTCGGCTCGTGCGAGGTTGGCCCCCAGGCAGTAGTGCAGGCCGAAGCCGAGTGTCAGGTGGCTTGGTCCGCCTCGATCGGCGGTGATGTCGAACGCCATTGGTTCGGTGAACTTGTCGTCATCGTGGTTGGCGGCAACGAAGCTCGGGAACACCAGCGTGCCCTTGGGGAAGGTGACGTCGCGATACTCGACGTCTTCGGCGGCGAAACGGCCTGTACCACGTACGGCGCCGAGGTAGCGGAGGCTCTCCTCGGTGGCCCGGGCGGCGAGGCTGGGATCGTCGGCCAGTGCCTTCCACTGATCGGGGTGATCGCAGAAGGTGGCGAGGGCGCAGGCGAGCTGATTCCTGGTGGTGTCGGTGCCGGCCAGGATCACGGCTTCGACGAGCATCACGAGTTCGGAGTTCGACAGCCTGTCGCCCTCCTCCTCAGCGGCGATGAGATCGCTCAGGAGGTCGTCACGAGGATCACCGCGCCGGGTGTCGATGAGGTCGAGCACGTAGGCGTCGATCGCCTCCTGGGCGTCGACCACCTCCTCGACGTGGTCGGCCAGATCGTCGTTGAAGACCTTGAAGATCGACGTGGCCCACTCACTGAACTGCCTCCAGTCCTCCTTCGGGGCACCCAGAAGCTCGCAGATGATCGGGATCGGGTACGGCTCGCACACGGCGCTCACGAACTCGCAACGCCCGTCGGCGGCGAAGGGGTCGACCAGGTCGTTGATCACCTGGCGCATGAACGGTCGGAGCCGATCGGCCGCCCTCGGGGTGAACGCACCGCTCACGAGGCGACGGACGCGCTGATGCTCATCACCTTCCATCGACAGGATCGACGGCCGCTCGTTCCGCTTCAGGTAGCGCTCGTTGGTCACGCCGTTCATCTCGGCCAGGAGCCGCGAGGCGTTGTGCCACCGCTGGTCCTTCAAGATGGCGACGCAGTCCTCGTGGCGGGTGAGGAGGTACCCGAACGGGTTCTTGACCAGCCACCCCTTGGACGCGAGGTCCCGGGAGTACTCACGAGCCTTCGGCCCACCGGCCGCCCGCCGCAGGTCCAGCTCTGGCCACTCCAGTTCGGTCACCACCGTCGCCATCGCGGCTGTCCTTTCGATGCGGCGTCGTGATCGACACCCGTCTGATCTCGTCAGTCGATGGTAGGGCACGCGCCCGCGCCGCTCCCAGGCGGGCTGTAGGCCGTCAACGGCGTGCGAGCGCTGTTGCCAGTCGTCGCTCCACGGCGAGGCCGGCATCCAGCGGGAGGTCCCCGGCCGCCCGGAGGCATCGGCGGGCGGCACGGACCGTGGCTGGATCGCTCGTTGCCAACGCAGTGGCCCACCGCCGGGCCTCATCGTCGACGTCGTCGACCACGGCGTGAACGATGCCTCGGGCCAAGGCGTCGGCGGCCGAGATCGGATTCGCATCGAGCACCACCGGGAGTGCGCCGTGGGGGCCAACAGCCCGTGTCAGGCTCTGGGTACCACCGGCCGCCGGGAGCATCCCCAGCTTCGTCTCGGGGAGGCCGACCGTCGTGTTGGTCGCTGCCACCCGGAGGTCGCACAGCATCGACATCTCCAAGCCCGACCCGAGCGCCGTTCCCCGCATGGCGGCGATGGTGGGAACCCGCAGGTCCCACAGCGGCCCCCAGGGGTCGCGATCCCACCGGATACGTCGAGCCTCGGTGATCGACGACGCTGACCCGAACTCTCGGAGATCGGCGCCGGCTGAGAAGTGGCGCCCCTCTGAGCGAAGGATCATCACTCGCACGTCGCTCACGTCGTCGACGGCCGAGAACGCCTGGATCAACTCGTCGCGCATCGCCAGGTCGAAGATGTTCAGCGGCGGGTTGTTGAGGGTGACGATGGCCAGTGGGCCGTCGAAGGCGAGATCAACCGGCTCGTTCATCACGCCATCCCGTCCTCAGCGCGAGCGGCGATGCCGCACACGGGAGCGATGGCCCCGTCGAGGCTCACCTCCACATGGCGGGGGCTGGTGGGATCCACTGCGGCCGCGAACGCCGCCATCCCGGCCAGGGCGTCGGGGTAGGCCACGGGACAGGCTCGGAACCGGGGAGCGCCAGGGTTGCCGTGGTCGGCAAGTCCTGAGGCGGCGTGGACCCCCGGCCCGTACGCCACCCAACCGGCTCGGGGCCCGGCGGGATCGAACGCCGAGATCGACAGGGTCCGCAGCCGGGGAGCGAGCCGACCGAGCTGATCCCGGCCGTAGCCGAGGTTGGGCAGCACCCGGGGGGAGAACGAGCTGACCAGCAGGTCGGCCTCGCCGACCAGACGCTCGAAGGTCAGGCGGTCGTCGGGCAGACGCAGGTCGAGTTGATGCTGCGTTTTCGCCCCGTTCAAAGCGGCGAACAGCGCGGCCCGAGGCCGAAATCCGTCGGGTCGAGCGATGCTGTCGATCTTGATCACCTCCCACCCGGCGTCGGCCAGGAGCGCCGTGGCCAACGGGCCGGCCCAGTGGGTGGACAGGTCCACCACCCGACCCGGCGGTGTCGGTGGCGACCCTGGCGATCGCAACTCGGGGCCGGCCGGCGTGGCCGGCGTGTCGTTGCTGCGGCGGCGCAGCGTGGCACGGGAGGCGTAGGGGGTCACCGGCAGGCGGCAGGCCTGGGCGAGGTCGGCGAGCGCCTCGGGCGACGGGGCTCGCTCGGTGGCAGCTGCGGCGCGCAGCGCGGCGAAGGTGTCGAGATCGTCCTCGATCAGATCGGCGTGCACGGCGCCTCCCGCAAAGGACAGCGGAGGTGTCGGGTCGGGCCAATCCGGTTCCAGGAGAAGCGGTGCCACGAGCAACTCCTGGGCCTGGCGTCGGTGGGCATCGGTGGCTGCACACCCGTAGGCCGACGCGAGGGAGGCCGCCCCGGTCTCGACTGTTCCCGCCGGGAGACGGTCGAGGGCGGCGGCCGCTCGGCTGCTGGTGGGAATCGTCGACGGTGCCACGGCCACGGGGCCCATCAGCGACCGGCGAAGTCCGGTGGTCGTTTGTCGAAGAACGCCTGGAGCCCCTCAGCACGATCGTCGGTGGCGGCAAGCTGATGATTGAGATCGCCTTCGAGGCGCAGGCCGTCGCGGAGCGGGATCTCGGCCCCACGGTGCACGGCCTCCTTGGCGAATTCGAGCGCGAGCGGCCCACGGGCGCCGAGGTCATCGGTGATCGCCTCAGTGGCGGCGTGCAGGTTGTCGGCTACCAGATGCACCAATCCCAGGCTGTGGGCCCGTTCAGCTGACACCTCGGTGCCGAGCAGCAGCATCGCCGTGGCCTCCGATGGGCGCACAGCGCGGGCCAACCGCTGCGTGCCGCCCCAGCACGGCAACCGGTCGGCGCCGAGATCGGGGAGGGAGAACGTTGCTGACGGTGCGGCGAGGCGGACATCGGCCGCCAGCGCCAGTTCCAGGCCAACCGAGTGGCATGCGCCCCCGATCGCAACGACCACGGGCACCCGGAGGGCAGCGAGCGCTGCCGCAGGATCCGGATCGACACTGATCGGATCCAGGTCTGGCGCCGCGCCCGAGCAGAACGGCGCGGCGGCGGCCCGAACCACCACGACTCGCAGGTCGCGGTCTTCGCGGAGCGCGTCGGCCTCTCGGACCAAGCCTGAGGCAGTTACGGAGCTGAGGAGGCCGCCGGGGATTGTGAGGGTGCATTGCGCCCCGTCTCGCTGCACGTCCACGGCGGGGGACGATGCTGACACGGAGCGGCCGTTCTCGTCCGCCGGGGCCGAGTCAGTCAGCGGACTTCGTCTTCTTGGGCTCCTGGAGGGCCATCGGGTTCTCGTTGCACATCAGCGTGGCGGCGCCCGGCTTGGTCACCAGCACCTGCACCCCGGTGTTCTCGCACTCGTAGCGCTTGCCGACCTTCAGGCCGTCGCCCCCAGCAGCGGCCGAGATCTCACCATCGCCACCCTTGGTGACGATGACCTCGACGCCGAGATCCTCGAACTTGACCTTCTCGCCTGGCTTGGTTGCCACAACTCTCTCCTTGACCACGGGCAGCGCAGCGTGCGCATCCCAAAGACATTGGCTAGGCGAACGTTACTCGGACTTCACACCCGAGTTGAAAACGGCTCTACCCCGAGATCGCAGCCCAGATCCGATCGGGGGTGCACGGCAGGTCGAGGTGGCGCACCCCGAAGGGAGCCAGGGCATCGACGATCGCATTGTGGACCGCAGGCGTAGACCCGACCGGGCCGTTCTCGCCGACGCCCTTCACCCCGAGTGGGTTGAACGAGGTTGGGGTGCCCGATGCGATCAGCTCGATCGGGGGCACCACATCGGTGGTCGGGAGGGCGTAGTCCATGAACGTGGCGGTGAGGGGCGTGCCGCGGTCGTCGTCGACGATCACCTCACCGAGCGTCTGGCCGAGGCCAGCCGCAATACCTCCGTGGAGCTGGCCCTCCACCACCAACGGGTTGAGGCGAACCCCCACGTCGTCCACGGCCACGTAGCGCACCACGCGCACGCCAGCGGTTTCGGTGTCCACCTCGACCACGGCCAGGTGGGCGCCCGACGGATAGCTGTTGTTCCCCCCGATGTCGAACACGTCGCCGCAGCTCAGCTCTCGTTCCTCACCGGCGACCGCGTCGGCGATGGCGGCCCAACCCACGGTGCGGGCCGGGGTGCCGATCACGTGGAAGTGGCCGCGGGCGAGGTCGAGCACGATGTCGGCCTCGGCTGCTTCGAGAAGGGCGGCCGCTTCGGCTCGGGCCCGGGCCACCAGTTCGGTCGACGATCGATGAATCGCCGAGCCGGCGGTCTGGGCCGAACGCGAGCCGACGGCACCGACGCCCGATGCGGTGAGTGCGGTCGACCCTTCGCGCACCTCGATGTGGTGAACGGGTACCCCCAGCACGTCGGCGGCCACTTGGGCCCACGTGGTGCGGTGTCCGTGGCCCTGATCGGTGGTGCCGGTCACCACGAGGAAGCGGCCGTCGGGCAGCAGCGTCACGCCGGCCTCTTCGGCCCCACCACCCACGGTGATCAGGTTGAACGTGGCCAGACCCAGGCCGAGCTGCACCACAGCGTCGGCCTGGCGGCGGCGCTCCTGCTCTGCTCGGAGGCCGGCATAGTCTGTCGCGGCCAGCAGCAGTTCGAGGTCGCGGGGGTAGTCGGCCTCGTCGTACCGGGCCCCCGTGCGGTTGAACCCTGGTAGCGCCTCGGGTGGCAGCAGGTTCTGACGACGAACCTCGGCGGGATCCTTGCCGATGGTGGCGGCGAAGACGTCGATCAGTCGCTCCAGGCCGGCGACCGTCGGGGCCCGGCCAGCGCCCCGGTAGGCCGACGTCGGCACTCGGTTGGTCGCCACGGAGATCGCCCGGATCTCCACGTGGGCGATGTCATAGGGGCCGCTCGCATTGGGCACGGCGTAGCCGAGGGGGAGCACGGCGCCCGTCATCGGATAGGCACCCGAGTCCTTCACGAGTTCGATGCGCAGCGCCTCGATCGTGCCGTCGGCCGAGCCGGCCAGTTCGTAGGTGATCTCCTCGCCTCGGCCCTGGAGGGCGCCGAGCTGATTCTCGGTGCGGGTCTCGACCCACGAGATGGCCGCTCCCGTGGCTCGGGCCAGGTGGGGGAGCACTCGTTCCTCCGGTGTGCGGCTCGTCTTGCCCCCGAAGCCGCCCCCTACATTCGGCGCCGCCTCCACGGTGACCGACGCCGGATCGAGCTGGTAGAGCGCAACGAGTTCGTCGCGGAAGCCGTGGGGGCGTTGGGTGGTGGCACACACATGGAGGTGGTCGCCTTCCCACCAGCTCACCTGCGCCCGTGGCTCGATCGGCGCCGGTGTCTGTCGCGGGTTCACCACCCGGAGCTGAACGAGGTGGTCGGCCGCGGCGAAGCGAGCGTCGTCCATGTCGTCACCCCGCCAACCGGTGTCGAGCACCGCCCCACTGTCACGGATGGCCGTCTCGGGCGGATCGGGATGCTGAACGCGGGCCCACGTGCCCGGTGGGAAGAGCTGATTGCCGCCGTGGCGGGCCTCGTCGAGATCCAACATGACCGGCAGCGGGTCGGTCTCGACCACCACCAACTCGGCGGCATCGGTTGCTTCGGTCACCGACCGCGCAACCACCACGGCTACCGGCTCGCCGACGTAGCGCACCCGGTGTTCGGCGAGGAGGGGCTGGGCGAAGCAGGCCGGGATCGGTTTGGCGAACCGGCCAGCGGGCACGGTGTCGACGTCGGCTGCGGTGAACACCGCGGCCACGCCGGGCGCATCGGTGGCCTCGCTGGTGTCGATCGCCACGAGCGTGGCGTGTGCCTCCACCGACCGCACGAACACGGCGTGGAGGTGGCTCATGCCAGCAGGCAGCGGGAGGTCGGCGAGATACGAGGCTCGACCGCGCACCAGGTCGCGATCCTCGAACCGGAGCAGCGGCTGGCCAATGGTTGCGCCGGAGGCTGAGGTGGGATCGGCGGAGTGGTCGGAGGTCGCACCGTGGTCCATTGCGGCGACACTACCGGGTTGGCGCGCGTCGCTCTCTCGCCCCTGCCGGATCCACTGACTAGGGTCACTCGAACCACGGGCCGTCGCATCTCGGCGGCCGTGGCGATCATCACAAGGGGGATCTATCCATGCCTGGCGCGCTCGACGGCATCCGCGTACTCGACCTGTCCACCCTGGTTCAGGGCCCGCAGTGCGGTGAGATGCTCTACAACCTCGGGGCCGATGTCATCAAGGTCGAGCTGCCCGAGATCGGCGACGTCGGCCGCCACGTGGCCGTGATCCCCGAGGTTGGTCACTCGGCGGTGTTCATCGCCTGCAATCGGGGCAAGCGCAGCATCACGATCGACCTCCGTACCCCCGAGGGCAAGGGCGTGATGGAGCGTCTCGCGGCTCAGGCCGACGTGGTCGTGTCGAACTTCCAACCGGGAACGCTGGAGGAGTGGGGGCTCGGCTACGACGAGCTGTCGGCCATCAACCCCGGAATCATCTGGGCGGCCGGATCCTTCGTCGGCCCGCTTGGCCCCGACGCCCAGCGCGAGGGGGCCGACATGGTGGGCCAGGCCTACGGCGGCCTCATCGCCACCACGGGCGACGACGATGGGCCCATGACCCCGGTCGGCGCGCTGATCGCCGACCACTGTGGCTCGCTCAACCTGTCGATCGCGATCTGTTCGGCGCTCTACGCCCGCAGCCACAGCGGGCGAGGCCAGCGGGTCGACGTGTCGCTCGTCGGCGCCCAGATCTGGGCCCAGGCCACGGAGTACACGCACTACCTGATGACGGGTGAGATGGCCGGACGCTCGAACGGTGGCCACCCTTTGGTGAACGCCCTCTACGGGATCTTCCCCACCGCTGATGGATACCTCGCCCTGGCCGGATGCCCCGAACACCTCTGGCCCGGCATGGTGCGAGCCGTGGAGCACCCCGAGCTGCACGACAACCCCCGCTTCGGCACCTACTTCGCCACCGCAGAGGTGCGGGCCGAACTGAGGGAGGCGTTCACCCCGATCTTCCAGGAGCGCACCACTGCCGAGTGGACCGAGCGTCTGGCCGCCGAGGAGCAGCGCTTCGCCCCTGTGCGCACCCACGCCGACGTTGCCGCCGACCCCCAGATGCTGGTCAACAACTATCTCGCCGAGGTCAGCCACGACGACTGGGGCGACGTGACGGTGGTGGGCTCGCCGATCGCAATGTCGGACACGCCGACCCGCTACGGCATCGAGGTGGCCGAACTCGGCCAGCACACCGAGGAGATCCTGCTCGAACACGGCTTCGACTGGGAAGAGATCGCTGCACTGCGCGACGCAGGAGGAATCTGACATGGAAGACGCTGTCATCGTTGCCACGGCCCGCACGCCGATCGGGCGGGCCGTGAAGGGATCGCTCAAGGACGAGCGGGCCGACGACCTCGCCGGCTTCATCATCGCCGACCTCATGGGCAAGGTGCCCGAGGTGGACGGTGCCGAGGTCGACGACCTCATCCTGGGCGTCGCCAACGCCACCGGCCAGCAAAGTCGCAATGTAGGCCGCCTGGCTGGCCAGCTCGGCGGTCTGCCCAACACCGTGCCCGGCACCACCGTGCAGCGGGCCTGTGCCTCGTCGCTCCAGGCGATCCGCATTGCCGCCCATGCGGTGCGGGCCGGGGAAGGCGATGTGTTCGTGGCCGCTGGCCTCGAAGCGGTGAGCCAGTTCCACGAACCCCAGGACCCCGGCAACCCTCGATTCATGGACGACGGCCGGTCGGACTACCTCGACGACTTCTACATTCCGATGGGCATGACGGCCGAGAACGTGGCCGACGCCTATGACGTGTCGCGCGAGCGCATGGACGAGTTCGCCAAGCTCAGCCAGGACCGCGCCGTGGCGGCCCGGGCCAACGGGTTCTGGGAGAACGAGATCACGCCGTACGAACTGGCCGATGGCACCGTGGTTCGTCACGACGACGGCCCCCGCGAGGGCACCACGATCGAAGGCCTCGCCAAGCTGAAGCCGGTGTTCAGGCCCGACGGTCGGGTGACGGCGGGCAACGCATGCCCGCTCAACGACGGAGCGGCGGCGGTGATGGTCATGTCGGCCACCAAGGCCCAGGAGCTGGGGCTCACCCCGCTGGCGCGCATCGTTGCCTCGGCGGTGTCGGGCCTCGACCCGAAGATCATGGGCGTTGGCCCGATCGAGGCGGTCACCAAGGTGCTGAACCGGGCGGGCATGAAGATCGGTGACATCGACGTGGTGGAGCTCAACGAGGCCTTCGCCGCCCAGGTGCTGCCGATCTGCGACGAGCTTGGGGTCTCGATCGAGGATCAGCTCAACCCGCACGGCGGTGCGATCGCCGTCGGCCACCCGTTCGGTATGACCGGCGCCCGCATCATGACCACGCTGATCAACGACCTGCAGACCCTCGACCGCCAGTACGGCGTGGAGACGATGTGTGTCGGTGGCGGTCAGGGCATGGCGATGATCGTGGAGCGGCTCTCCTAGGACACGCGGCCCAGGAGCGAGAGCACGTCGCGGGCCGAGGCGACGCCGGCGGCCGCAGCGTCGGCGTCCCACGCGTCACCAGCGTGGCTGAAGCCGTGGTCGAGCCCGGGGTGGACCACGATCTCGCAGTCGGGGTGGCCGTCGAGGGCGGTGCTGATGGCGTCGATTGCCTCTGGCGGCGTGATCGGGTCGGCGCTGCCGAAGTGCATCCGCACCGGTGCGGTCATGGGCCCGGCAGCTGCCACTCGATCCAGCACGTTCTCCATGCGGCTCCCGTGCCAGGTGATCACGCCGGCCAACTGCCCCTCGGCTGCCCCGGCGAGCACGAAGGGACCGCCGAAACAGATCCCGAGCCCGGCGATGCGGCCGTTGGTGCGTTGGCGCATCCAGCCCACCACGGCGGCCACGTCGTCCCATGCCTTGGCTCGATCGAGGCGGCCCATGCGTTCGAATGCGGCCTCGCGTCCGGTGCGGTAGTCGAGGGCGCCACCACCCTCTCGCCAGAACGGATCCATCACGGCGGTGACGGCGAGGTCTGATACCGAGGCGATCTGGTCGAGCAGGTCGGGGGCGCCACCGAAGATCGATGGCACCACCACGAGCCCGGGCAGCTCGGGAGCCGCCTCGGGGCCCGAGACCACGATCGGCACGGCGCCGTCGGCAACTGGGACGGACAACGAACGAGCGGAGGAGTCCATGGTCCGCAACCGTAGCGTCGGGCGCCGGCCGGTGATGAGGGCGAGGTCGGCCTAGCTGGGCTCGGGCACCGAGCGATCGCTCACCCAGTTGCCGTGGAAGCCGTAGGGCACCCGCTGCGGCAGCTTCACCTGGGCCACGTAGTCGGTGCGATCGAAGTCTTGGGCGTCGATGACCACGAACTCGGCGGAGTCGGTGGCGAGGTCGTGCACGTAGGTCACGAGCCAGCCGTCATCCTCGGCCTCGCCATCCTCACGAGCGACGAACACGGGCTCGCCAGCGGCCCGGCCGGGGCCGTGGTCGAACACCTGGCGAGCGCCGGTTTCGAGGTCGTGCTTGAGGGTGGGCCACCCGTCGCCCGGGCTGGTGGAGGGCGATGCGCAGTAGCCGTAGCGGTAGGGCTTGGTGCTCAGCGATCCGCGGTGGCGGGGGAACTCGTTGGGCGTCTCGTCGATCACCGTGACCGATGCATCGCGCCGGTTGACGTCGAGCTCCCAGCGTTCGAGGCGGGCCATGTTCTCGAACGGGCCGAGGAGGTCCTGGTCGAACATCTTGTCGTACACGCACAGGTCGATCACCACCTTCTCACCCGAGTCGGCCGTGGCGTCGACGTCGAAGGAGTTGAGCGGGTGGAAGCAGTAGCCAGGCGGCACGTCGATCCACACGATGTCGTCGGCGCCGCCCTGGCGAGGGAGGAGGCCGACGCGGTTGGCGTAGTCGGGGTTCCACCGGAACGGGAAGCGGCCGGCGAAGGCGAGGTCGAGATCGACCGTGCAGGGCTGGTCGTACACCACGGCGTAGCGGCCGGTGAGCGACATGTCGTGCACCATCGTCATGCCGGGGAGAGGGACGTCGACGGTCTTCGTCACGGTGCCGTCGCGGCCGACCACGACGTACTGGATGTGGTCCATCCACTCGGCCCAGGCGTACACCATGGCGTGCATCTCGCCGGTGTCGGGGTCGACCTTGGGGTGGGCGGTGAAGGCGCCGGGGAGCGTGCCGCTGAAGTCGTTGCGGCCAACGGTCTCGAGTTCGTATGTGAGCTCCACGGGGCAGCCGCCGGCCTCCACCATCGCCCAGGTGGTGCCGGCGAACCCACCGACGTTGGTGTTGGGCCCGTGGCCCGAGTTGTTCCAGTTGGGGCCGGGAATGTCGGGTAGGCCGCGCATCTCGTTGAGGTCGCGGGAGCCCACGTAGCGGTTGCGATACCACTCGGCCTTGCCATCACGGAGGCGGATGCCGTGCACCATGCCGTCGCCCATGAACCAGTGGTGGGTGGAGGGGTCCACGTCGTTGGCGGGGTTCGGTCCGTTTCGGAGGTAGCGGCCGCTGAGTTCGGCCGGCAGCTGGCCCACGACGGGCAGATCGAAGGCGGTGACCTCTTCGGTGACGGGGGCGTAGTTGCCCGAGAGGTACAGGCTGACGTCGGTGGTCGACATGGAACGACTCCTGAGGCTGGCGGTGTAACTAAGTTATGGCTTGTAACTTAGTTATACTGGCGGGGTGGCGTCAAGGACTTCCACAGGAACCGCAGCGAACACAGCCCCGGCCAACGGTCAGGGCGGCATGCGGGAGCGGCTGCTCGACGCAGCCCTCACCGTGCTGCAGCGCGACGGGGCGGCTGCGCTGACGGTGCGCAACATCACCGAGGAGGCCGGCTGCTCGACCACCGGCATCTACACCCACTTCGGAGGCAAGCAGCAGCTCGTCGAGGCGATCTTCCTCGACGGCTTCGCCTCGTTCGACGATGCCCTCGGCCCGCACTACGCCAGCGGTGATCTGCTGGCCGCGGGCCACGCCTACCGCTCGTGGGCGCTGGCGAACCCCACCCACTATCTCGTGATGTTCGGCCGGGCCGTGCCCGACTTCGTGCCGAGTGAGCCGGCCATGGCGCGAGCCAACCGATCGTTCCAGGATCTGATCGACACCGTGGCCCGGCTGGGCGCGCCCAAACCGACCGTGGCCGCCTACCACCTCTACGCCACGGTGCACGGCTACGTGATGCTGGAGCTGATCGGCATGGGCCCGGTAGACCCAGCGCTGCTCGACGAGCTCTACACCCAGGGGATCGAAGCCGCCAACACCGTTGGCGAGCTGCACTGACTGCGGGTGCCTTGGGGGCGGAGCTACTCCATCATCGAGTTGACGCGCTGGACGGCGTCGATGAACTCCTCGACCATCTCGATCACCACACGGTCGGCGTGCTTCGACTCGTTCATCGAGCCGACGATCTGCCCGACGAAGTAGTTCGCCAGCTTCACGGCGCCCTCGTTCTCGGGGTTCATGGCGGCCCGGTCGATCCGACGGCTGGCCTCGGCGATGAGCATCGGCTGCAGCGGCATGCCGAGCGTGCCCGGAGACTCTGGGCCTTCCCACTCGTCGGTCCAGGCCGAACGGAGCTGGCGGGCTGGCTTCCCGGTGCGTGACCGCGATCGCAGCGTGTCCGACGACGTGGCGGCGAGGAACTTGTCTTTCACGATGGGATGCGTTTCGGCTTCGAGCGTGGTGAGCCACACCGAGCCGCACCAGATGCCTTCGGCCCCGAGGGCGAGCGACGCCGCCATCTGTCGGCCGGTACCGATGCCGCCGGCGGCCAACACCGGAACCGGTGCGACGGCGTCGACGATCTCGGGTACGAGCACCATCGTGCCGATCTCGCCCGTGTGTCCGCCGGCCTCATGGCCCTGGGCGATGATCACGTCGACCCCGGCGGCCACGTGGCGCACCGCATGCGCTGGCTTGCCGGCCAGGGCCCCGACCTTCACGCCGTTCTCGTGAGCCCGCTCGATCATGTCCGGCGGGGGTGGCCCGAGGGCGTTCACGATCAACGAGATCGGATGGGAGAACGCCACGTCCATCAGCGGCACGGCCTGGGCGTAGGTCATCGGCGCAGTCGAGTCGTCACCGCCTCGGCGCGGCCGGTCATCGTCGGCCGGCATCGGCGGGATGTCGTAGCGCTCCATCATCTCGTCGAGGAACTCGCGATGGGTTGGCGGGATCATGTCGGTGAGCGTCTTCACCGCGAGCTCGCCGTCAGCCTTGCCCTCGTACTTGGCCGGCACGATGATGTCGACTCCGAACGGGCGGTCGCCCACCTCGTCGGCGATCCACTTGAGGTCGACGTCGAGCTGCTCCGGCGTGTGGGCGGCTGCCCCGAGCACGCCATAGCCACCAGCTCGGGTGACCGCAGCCACCACGTCGCGACAGTGGGTGAACGCCAGGATCGGGAACTCGATGTCGAGCATCTCGCAGATCTTCGTCTTCATGCGCCCCACGCTAGGTCACGGCCCACTGTCGGGGCGAGGTGGCGGGCGCCGCCCCGTCAGCCGCCCCGTCAGGCGTCGTGAATCCGCCAGCGAGATTCCAGGTCCCGCAGCTCCGATGCCAGCGGACGCGATCGATCACCTGGCCCTGATCGCAACTGGCTGCGCCCGTCGGGGAGCGGATGGGGCGCGTCGGCGTGGAGCGCATCGAGCAGTGGGTCGAGCTTCGAGCGGGCCACCGCCTCGCTGGCCAGCGACTCGGCCACGGTGCGCTCCATCACCTCCAGCTCGGCCGGCCGCACCACGAACTGTGACGATCGGATGCTCTGGATGATCGGACCGGGGGAGCGGGCGTCGAGAGGGAACCGGCCGAGGTAGCGCGAGCAGGCCTGTACGCCACCGGCCACGAGCAGGAGCGAGACCACCACACCGATCGTGATCATCGTGGTCATGCCTCGGCCCCGGTGTCACCCGCGTTGCGTTCGCCCTTACCAGGCTCAGCGGTGCCGCTGTCGATGTCGAGGGCTCGGCGCAGCGTCTCCACGGCGTCGATGCCGTTGTCGCGCATGCCCTCCGACACCGGATCTAGCCCGAACCGGGCGTACTCGAACAGTTCGGTCAGCGCCGCCATCTCCTCCCGGCCTCGGGAGAGCGTTGGCACCGCACGGGTGAGGAACTCGTGCACGGTCTCGTGATCGCGTTGCTCAACGCCGGCTCGGGCGAGGTGGCGCTCAACCGTTGCGTACCCGAACCGGATCGCCCGTCCCGGGTCGGGCTCGGCCCGCATGTCCAACAGGAGCGCATCGAGCATCGCATCGGCTGCGGCTCGATCGACCGACGCCTCGTCGAGATCGGCCCGGCCCGGCAGTGAGATGTGAATCGTCTCTCGTGCGTCGTCGAGGTTCAGATCGTCGAGCTCGAAGGCCTGTTCGGGGCGCCGAAACGCCGCCCACAGCAGCCCGGCGATGATCACGGCGAGTGTGATGACCGCCGCTGCCACGAGGCCGTTCAGATCCGACTGTGGCACCTCGGGTACGTCGCGGGCCACCGTGGTCGGCGTTGTGGCCCCCGTGTCAGCCGCTGGAGCCGGCTCCCGGCCAGGGGCTGCAGCGATGGACTGGCTGCGGGCCTGGGCCGCCGCGAGGCTCGCCAGCAGCACCGCGGCCGCCAGCGCTACGCCGAGCGCCGTGCGTACGGCCGTGCCCGGCTGGCCGGCACGGCGA
The DNA here is from genome assembly GCA_039029735.1 of Actinomycetota bacterium. GTDB lineage: Bacteria > Actinomycetota > Acidimicrobiia > Acidimicrobiales > SZUA-35 > CADEDH01. The sequence goes on from JBCCFL010000003.1 coordinate 120,484, forward strand.
GCTGGTCGCAGCTCGTCGTCGGGGGGATCGGCGATCAGGCGGTGGGCGATCAACGGGGCTGCCGCGAGGGCGAACGCCACCGGCACCAGACCGGTCGAGAGGCCCTGGTCGGCCAACGCCTCCTGGAGCACCACGAGGGCCACGGCGGCCGCAGCCACCATTGCAGCCCGTACCGTCATGGCCGGCAGCACCTGGCTGGCGAAGCGCGTCTCGTGGCGGATGTCTAACGACAGCCGCCCGAGTTCGTGCACCACCACCATCGTGACGGCCATGATGATGACCGTGGCGGCCCCCGGGCCGTCCGGCTCGAACATGGCGGCGACCGCCAGGGCCGCCAGCCCTGCATAGTGGGCGGGCACGAAGCCCGACACCATGGCGGTCAGCACGACCAGCGTTGCCACGTTCACGAGCGTGCCACCGGTGCTGTTCTCGCTGGTGATGGCCACGGTGCCGCCGATGGCAGTGAGTACGGCGGCGCCGAGCCCGGTTGCCGTGGGGAGCACGGCGATGCGGCGGGTGATGCGGGTGACGCCGGCGCTGTCGGTGGGCGCAGTCATCGGCGCACCGCTGCTCGTCTCGACAATGCGGCGGTCGGTATCTCGACGGGCTGGTCCGCCCGCCACACCACCACCGGCACACCCTGGCTCTCGATCCACCGGCGGCGCCGCTCACGCTGCAGGCGCCACAACCGGGCCGTCAGCTGAGCGATGTGATCCTCGCTCGGCTGCATGTGGTCCTCGGCTGCGCAGTCGAGCACGGCGATGTCGAGCCCGCGGGCTCGCAGCTCCACCGGGATGGCTGCCATGTCGGGGTCGGTCAGGCCCGACACCATGACGATCAGCGCGTCGCTCGACAGTTCGTGGAGGGGAAGCTGCGCCAGGCTGGGGGCGCGAAGCCCCGGCTCCACCTGTGTCTCCAACAGGCCGTCGAGCAGCCGGGCCTGGTGGAGGCGCCCGAGCTGAGGCCGGAACCACCGAACGTGGCGGCCAACGTCGAGCACACCAACACGATCGTGGGTGCCGAGGCTGGCTTCCGCCAGCGCCATCGTTGCCCGCACCGCCCGTTGGGTGAGCCGGTTGTGATCGGGGCCGAGATCGGCGAACGAGTCGAGGAGGAACACGAGGTCGCCCGAGCGATCTGGGTGACGCACCGTCACCCAGCGATCGCCCCGGCGGGCCGACACCCGCCAGTTGAGCGAGCGCAGGGGATCACCGGGCCGATACGGCCGCACCTCGGCGAACTCCGAGCCGTCGCCATGCCGGGGCGAGCGGTGTACGCCAACCCGGGCTCGGAGGCGAGCCGGGGTGAGGGTGGCCCGGCGTTGCCCGTCTTCGGGATGCACCCGGATGGCTGCATCGGCCCGAACCACACGGGACGTGATGAACATGCCGAATCGGTCACGAGCTCTCACCTGGACCCGCCCGGGCTGTGCCACCCCCCATGCTGCGAGTGCAACGGGGAACCGCACGTCGACCCGCTGACCGGCCTCCACCGCCACGATCGCGTGGCGGATCCCGTCGACCGGCACGACGTCTGGTGGCAGCTCCAGCTCGATCTCCACCCACGGTGCGCCGACATTCGACGAGATCGACACCACGAGATCGACCTCGTCGCCGACCACCGCACGGGCCGGCGCGCGCACCTCGATCTCGATGTCAGGCCACCGGTGAAGAGCGGTGGCCACGATCACCATCGCCACCAACGGTCCCACGAGGGCCACCAACACCGGCTGACCGATCACCACCGCCGCGATCAGCGCCGCGACGCCGCCGAAGAGCAGGATCGTGTAGCGGGGGCTGGTCTGGCGGTTCACACCCCGGCTGCCGTCATTCCGCCGCGGCGTCGAGGTCGGCGCTGGTGAGCGTGGTGGGCGTCGGCACCGAAGCCAGACACTCCCGCACGACGTCGACCTCTCGAACACCACGCACCCAGGCATCGGTGCGGAGCACCAGGCGATGGGCGAGCACCGGTTCAGCCAGGCGCTTCACGTCGTCAGGGGTGGCGAATCGGCGGCCGTGGAGGGCAGCGGAGGCGCGGGCTGCCTTGACCAGCGCCAGGCCACCGCGGGGGCTCGCGCCGATCTCCAATGCGTCGTGGGCCCGGGTGGCGTCGACGATGTCCACCACGTAGTCGACAACGTCGCGCCGAGCGCCGACGGTTTCGACGGCCTGTTGCAGCGCACGCACCCGAGCGGCGTCGATCTGAGGGGTCAGATCGGGCTGATCCTGAGAGCGGGCGACACGACGGGCGATCAGGTCGCGCTCGTCCGAGGGTTCGGGATAGCCGACGCTGAGGCGCATCAGGAAACGGTCAAGCTGGGCTTCGGGGAGTGGATAGGTGCCCTCGGTCTCGATCGGGTTCTGGGTGGCCAGGAGGAAGAACGGTGCCGGGAGTGGGTGCGAGGTGCCGTCAACGGTGATCTGGCGTTCCTCCATTGCCTCCAGTGCCGCCGCCTGGGTTTTCGATGGGCTGCGGTTGATCTCGTCGCCGAGCACGAGGTTGGCGAACAGCGGGCCCGGAGCGAACACTGGCCGGCCGTCGGGGCCCGGCATCGTCGACCCGGTCAGGTCCGACGGGATGAGGTCGGGCGTGAACTGGATGCGGGAGAAATCGAGGCCGGTGACCGTGGCGATCGAGCGAGCAATCAGGGTCTTCGCCACGCCAGGCACGTCCTCGATGAGTACGTGCCCATTGGCCAGCAAGCCAGTGAGCACCAGCTCCAACACGTGGCGCTTACCGACCACGGCCCGTTCCACCTCATCGAGCACTACAGCCGCGGTGGCGGCAACCTCGTCGAGATCGGTCGTGGTGTCGGTCACGCGATCGCACCATAACGGAGCAGCCCGGAGCGGGCACATCCGTACGGCGTCAGCAGCGCAGGGTCAGTGCAGGTCGGCGTTGTCGACGAGGCCGTCGACCGTCTGGGTCTCGGCGAGGGCCTCGAGTGAGGCCATGAACTCCGCAGAGTCGATCTCGTCCTCGGGGGAACTGGTCGGCGGCCCTGACTGGTGTGATGCCACCACGCTCGACGCTGAACTCCAGAAGTCGAACTGCGGAGTGGGCATGTGGTTGGCCTCCTCGTGCACGAAGTACAGCGAGGTCACCCGGTCGATCATCCAGTCGTCGAGAACCTGAGGCGTGTTCTCATAGCTGCACACCGCCAGCGCGAGCTTGGCGTAGTCGTTGGCCACGTACGGTCGGAGTTCGCCGACCTGTTCGTGGCACACGGCCGCCAGTCGCTCGATGGCGTTGGGCGCGAGCTCGATCCGATGCCGCGCCATCGTGGTGGTCACGATGCTGTGGAACGCCTGCTCGGTGATCGGCCCGATGAACACCTTGTTCCGCAGCCGTCGAAGGAAGGCATCGTCACCGAGGGAGTTCGGATCCAGGTTGGTCGACAGCACGAGCTTCAGCTCGAACGGAACCGTGATCTTGGTGCCAGCCGGTGTGAGCAGATAGTCGATGCCGCGTGACAGCGGCACGATCCAGCGATTCAGGATGTCCTCCGGGCTGATCGACTGCCGTCCGAAGTCGTCCACCAGCAAGATGCCGTTGGTGGCCAGCATCTGGATCGGGGCGACGCTCAACCCGGTGGCGGCATCGAAGCTCAGATCGAGCATCGACCGTTCCATCTCGCCGCCGACCATCACCAGCGGCCGCTGACAGAGCACCCAGCGGGGGTCCAGGTTGGGTGGTTGCTCCACCGGCTCGTGCAGCGCCGGATCGAACACCGCCACGATCTGGCCGTCCATCTCGACGAAGTGAGGCACGAGCACGGCGGTGCCGTAGAGGCGATTCAGCCGTTCGGCAATGCTCGTCTTACCGGTACCGGCCGGGCCGTAGAGGAACATCGCGCCCTCGCTCACGAAGGCCGGGCCGAGCTTGTCCAGCAGATCCTCGCCCACGGTCAGGTCGTTGAACGCCTCGGTCATGGCGCTGCGATCGATGGCCAGCGGGGAGTGCTGGGCCTGCACGGTTCGCCAGTAGTCCAGGAGGTTGACCGGGGCCCCCGACACGTGGCGCCCTGTCGACATCCGCTGGGTGGTGAGGCGCTGGCCCGCTTCGGTGAGCTGGATGCGATAGTCGCGCCCTGTCGCCCCGAGATACTCGATCAGCGCCTTCTCCCTCAGCGCCTCGGCGAGCTCGATGCCGACCCGTGGGGCGAGGAGGCAGGCGGCAGCTGCGGCGGTCACCGTGGTGGTGCGCTCGGTGAGCACCCGGCGCATGAACAGATCCTCGACGTGGGACTGCTCGATTCCGAGCTTCTCCACGGTGGTCGGCGCGCGGTAGCGGGAGAGGTCCTCGATCGCCGGCTGCATGTTCTTCCATCGGATCCGATCGACCGCCCCTCAAGGTCCGATTCGGACCATCGGCGCGCCAGGTCGAAGGGCCCGATGCCCAGGAGCCGATCAGGCGGTGGTGGCGCGGGCCCGCTGGAGCTGATCGACCAGGCGCTGCTCCGCAACGGGTTCGATCGGACCGGGCCGCTGGTGCAACTGAGCCAGACGGGCCAGGGCCGAATGCACTGCGTCGAACTGGCGGCGCTGATGGCGGGGCAGGCTGCGCCTCGTGGCGAGCATGGTGCGCCAGTGGCCGAAGACCTGGATCTCGCTCGGAGCCATCCCGTAGCGGCGGGCCAGCACGGGTACGGCCCGGAGGAAGTTGCGCTGCTCGTTGCGACGAATGGCAACCACGGTGACCACCGCCAACACGAAGAGGATCACGAAGCAGGTGGCGGCCACGATGATCGACGTGGCGTTGCCCGACTCCTCGGCGTAGACGAGCGAGCCGTTCCATGCGGCATGACTCACCACGGCCAGGCCGTACCCCCAGAACGCATGGGCCCAGATTGACTGGCGACGGCTGATGGCCAGGCCGATCGCCAACCCGATCCACGCTGTGAAGAGGGGGTGAGCGAACGGGGTGAGCAGGGCCCGGGTGATGAACACCTGCACGATCAGGTCGCCAGCCGAGGCGAAGTAGTTGAAGTCTTCGATGACGGCGAATCCGAGTGCCACCCACCCGGCGTAGACGATGCCGTCCATCACGCTGTCGACCTCGCGGCGACGCACGGCCCACAACACACCGAGGCCCTTCGTTGCCTCCTCCACCACGGGTGCGGAGATCACCGCCGCCACCGACTCGTTCACCACGATGGCCGTGATCGTGTTGATGATCACCGAGATGATGCCGGCCACGGTGGCGCCCCACAGCAGGGCGTGAAGGCGAGATGACCACGGCTCGGGCTCCACCCTGTCCAGCCAGGCGAGCGGGGGGAGCACGATCACGAGGGGAACGAGGCCGAGCAGAACCGCAACTGGCTGCACGATGGCCAGGCCGATCACAATCGGCACGGTGAGGATGCTGGCGATGAGCACCGGGGTGCTGAGCCATGCGGGAAGGCGGGGGCGCTTGGCCTGGTCGGCGGTGCCGTCGGACACGTGGGCGGTCCAGGCGTAGCCGTCCCACCAGCGCCATGCGGCGACGGACCACGGGTCGGTGTACCAGCCTGGGCTGGTTCCGCTTGGGTCGACCGACGGGGCCGTCACCGAGCTGGGCTTTCGAGCGGGGGAGCGGGGAACGGCCCCCGTTCGTTCATGTTTGCCAACGCCACGGGCACATTGTCGTCGCGGTGCTGGGGGTGCGACAACCCATTGCCCAGCGGCTCGTCGGCTCGGGGTGGCTGGACCGTTGATGGGCGGCCTGCGGCGTTGAACACCGATCGGGTGAGATCACGGGCGGTGGTGGCGAAGTACAGCGCCCAGGCCAGGATCCCCAGGAACTTGGCCGAGTCCTCTGCCGCCAACCGCCAGGCACCAGCGATCGAGATCTGGTCGATCGCCACCGACGTGCCGAGCGCCCCGAGGGCCGCGGCGAGCAGCGGCCACCGTGTGCGGCGCAGCTCGTTGCGGTTGTCGACCAGCCATGCTCCGGTGAGCACGAGGTAGAGCGCATAGAACAGCGCCTTGCCCTGGCCCAGTGCGTTCGACACCACCACGTGGAACTGGAAGAGGTCGTCGCCGAGCAGCAGCATCGACAGCAGGGCGCCACCTCGCAGCGCCTGGCGCGCGAGTGGGCGGTCGCCCAGCCCGGCCACCCAGGCTCCCCAGGCGGCGGTGACGGCGGCCGCCGACCAACCGAGGATGCCGACGTTCGACACGAGGCCCGTGTACCAGAACCGGCCCGGCCCGGTGGTCGGGTCGAGAAGGAGTTCCTCGTAGGGCACCGAGCCCCGCACGAGCACGGTGGCCAAGAACAGTGAGCCGGCAGACCACACGAGCGCGAGTGGCGCCACGACGTCAGCCGTCAACCGCCAACTCGCCCGCTGTCTCCGCTCCGCCATCTGAGGTGTTTCGGTCGGATCCCACCAGCAGGTGTAGGGATTCCTGCCATCGGGCCGGGGCCCGATGGCACCAGATCAGGTTGGATCAGGTTGGTGAGCCGATGGCTGACCAGATCGCAAACCCGATCACGGCGAGGGCGACGCCGAAGAAGGCGAGCTTCAGGAGCCGCTGGATGAGCCCCAGGACCACCAAGGCCACCGCCAACGCGACGAGGACGACCGGCCAGTTATCCGCTAACCACTCCATAGGTGATCATGCTAGCTGGCGTCAGCTCCCCGTAATGAGCACTCGCTCTCCGCGCTGGATCGCAGTGATCTCACACGTGGAGTAGGGGCTGCCAGGCGTGGCGGTGACAGCTACCGACGCCTCGGAGCGGCCGGCCACTGACACCTCGACGATCCGCTGGTCTCGCGTGCCGTCCGTCTTCACCAGATCGAAGGCCACCACGACGGGCTCGGCATCGATGTCGGCATCACGGACACCAACGGCGAACCCGCCGCCGTTGTCGGGGCCCGAACAGCTCACCTGGCCGACGCCAGGGCTCTCGATCGTCGACAACGACGCGGCCGGGGCAGCAGCGGTCGGCTCGACGACCTCACTCGTCGGGGTGGTGTCGGGGGCCGGGGTTGGCTCGGGCTCGTCGAGATCCACGTCGGGCTCGGTGACCGTTGGCGCTGCCGTGTCGTCGACGGCGACCGTCTCGACGGCCTCGGAACCGTCACGTACCAACAGGACCGACGCCACGGCAAAGGCCAGAGCGATGAACACGCCCACCACCATCATGAGCGCCAGAATGCCGGCGGTCAGCGATCGGACGTAACCCATACCTTCCTCAACATCTCGAATCCGCTGGTCATGCCCAATGCGCCATTGGTCGGGCGTCACAACGAGATGGCGGCGATCCGTGGCTCTTCATGATTCAGCGCAGACCGATCGCCGTCAAATATCCCAAGGTCAGAAGGGCCATGACCGCGGCTGGCGCCAGCTCGGACGCCTCGTCCTCGGCCTGGAAGTGGAAGCCGATCGCGCCCACCATGAGCGCGAACAGCCCGCCCGCCGAGAGGAAGCCCACCGTGCGAAAGAGATCGAGAACGCCGATCATCACGCCGAACGCACCGAGCAGCTCGACGGCCCCGATGGCTCGGTAGCTCTCCAGACTCAAGCCGAGTTGGTTCGCCGCGCGCTGCATCGCCGGCTGCGCGCTGATCTTCGCGTACCCGGCGAGAGTGAAAGCCACCACCAACACCCCGGCCAGGATCACCGACGCCACGGTCACCATGCTCCAGGTTTCCTGTCGTTCGAAGTACCGTCGTCACCATAGATCTTGTCAGCGGCCCAGTTGTCGATGTCCCCGTGAAGGCGCAGTGAGCACTTCGACCGCCCCCAAACCAGGAGCCCGCATCCTCCTCGGGACCAGTGGTCAGGGGAGTGATTGGCATGCGCTGCGGGACCACCTGGAGCACCTGGGGTGGCAGGTCGACCTGTTCGACCCGATGTCGAAGAGTGTGGAGGACGGGCCCGAGGCCGCCGTTCCGATGCTCGACGGGGTGGAGTTGGCGTTGCTGCTCGCCTCGGCCGACGACGTGGACTCCGAGGCGGCAACCGAGCGGCTGTCCTACGTTGCCGGGCTGTTGCGGGGCCAGCTCGGGGTGAAGCGGCTCACGCTGCTGCTCGACCACGATATGGCGCCGTTCCCTGCGGGTTCGGGCGTCACGTCGTTCCGGTACCGGCCCGGCGAGTTGCGCGCCTGGTACCCCCAGATCGATGCCCAGCTGGCGGAACTACAGAACCGGAATCATGAGTCGGCCCTGGCACCGTGGATGGAGCGGTTCGGGATCAGTGACGGCCGGGTGGCCCCTGAGACCTGGCTGGTGCTCGGTGGGCTGGTGCTCATGGCCGCCGTGGTCGGTGTGTTCGGATACCAGCTTTTCGGCGGTACCTCCACCCAGCTGTTGGCTGAACCGGCGTCGAACAGCGTGATCGAGGGCGACCCGGCGTCGCCGGCGCAGAGCCCCGACGTGAGCGTCGCCAATTCCGGCCGCGAGGCGGGCGTGAGTACCGGTGGCGACGGGAGCCTGTCGGAGCTTCCAGCCCGGTGCGTCGTGGACACCTCCCGCGACGTGGTGTTCGAGCCGATCATCCGCTGCGACGGCGTGGGCGGTCTCGCGGTCGACGGGTTCGCGGGGCCCTGGCATCGCACCATCGCCGAGATCCGGCCCGATCTCGGCGTGTTGGGCGATGTGGTGTTCGAAGAGGGTGAGGACGGTGTGACGGGGCGTCGCGAACCGCTCGTGTCCGGGGAGCGGCTCACGCTGCCAACGGGCGACGGCGCGGCCCACGTCGAGCAACTCGAGCTTGTGTTCACCGGTCAAGGGCAACGGGTCGAACTCGTCCAGCCCACCGGATCCGGCGACCGCCGGGTGGTGCTCACCTTCGGTCTCGAGCACCGAGACTGATCCTCTCCCAACCGGACTCACCAGTCCGGAATGTGATTCCCTTGCGCGGCGGTTGTTGAAGCGATTCCATGGTTGTGGTTGGAGTCGCGTCAACGGAGAGGGTGGGTGTCAGCCATGACCGGACCGAACACGGGATCGAGCTCCAAGAATCTGGTGCTCGAACTGCTCGACCGAGCCGGGATCACACTGAACGGATCAGGGCCGGGGGACCTGCAGATCCATGATGATCGTTTCTTCGATCGGGTGGTTCGCGATCGTGAATTGGGGCTTGGCGAGTCGTATCAGGAGGGGTGGTGGAGCGCCGAGCGCGTCGATGAACTCGTCGTCAAGATTCTCGAAGCGGACCTGCAGCCGCTCATCACTCGCAGCCCGAGACTGATGGCGTTGGCGTTGAAAGCCTCGGTGTTGAACCGTCAGACCCTCCGCCGAGCGGCCGTGAACGCGTCGGCCCACTACGACATCGGAAACGACCTGTACGAGCGGATGCTCGACAAGCGGATGGTCTATTCCTGTGGCTACTGGCGGCAGGCCAACGACCTCGACAGTGCACAGGAGGCCAAGCTCGACCTGATCTGCCGGAAGCTCCACCTTGAGCCCGGCATGCACCTGCTCGACATCGGCTGCGGCTGGGGTGGCCTCAGTCAGTACGCAGCTGAACGCTACGGCGTTCGCGTCACCGGCATTACGCCGGCCGCCGAGCAGGTGGCCGTGGCGAAGGAACGTACGGCCGGGCTCGATGTTGAGATCAAGCAGCTCGATTTCCGCGACGTGCGGGGCACGTTCGACAGGATCGTGTCGGTTGGGATGCTCGAACACGTCGGCCCCAAGAACTTCCGGGACTTCTTCGCCGCCAACGAAGAGCTGCTCGCACCGGGCGGCATGGTCCTGCACCACACCATTGGCTCGAATGCCACTCGCAACCACACCGACGCGTGGTTCGACAAGTACATCTTCCCTGGCGGAGTCGTGCCGTCGCTGTCGCACATCTTCGATGCGACGAACAGCAACTGGGCGATCGAGGACGTGCACAACTTCGGGCCGGATTACGACACCACGTTGATGGCGTGGTTCCACAACATCGAGGCCCGGTGGGACGACATCCCCCACTACGACGCGCGGTTCCGTCGCACCTGGCAGTACTACCTGCTCACCTCGGCCGCCTCGTTCCGGGCTCGCACACTCCAGCTGTGGCAGGTGGTGATGCGCCGGTCCCGCCAACCGTCCCCGGTGTACGAAGCCGTGCGCTGACGTCGGCCGGGTTGAGCCGGCCGGTATGGTCGGGCCGTGGGTGCGGTGGTGGCCAACGGGCAACGAATCGAATACGCGGAGGCCGGTGTCGGTGAGCCGCTGCTGCTGATCAGCGGCATGACACTGCAGCTCACCGACTGGCCCGATGCTTTCGTGAACGGTCTGGTCGGGAGCGGGTACCGCGTGGTGCGGTTCGACAATCGGGAGGTGGGCCTCAGCAGTGCCTCCGAGGGGCCACCCCCCGGGCTGCGCACGCTGGCAGCGGCCGCCGTCGCTCCGAATCGGGTTCGGGCCCCGTATGAGCTCGCCGACATGGCCGACGACGCCGTGGCGCTGCTCGACGCACTCGGTATCGAGTCGGCCCACATCGTGGGCCTGTCGATGGGCGGCATGATCGCCCAGATCCTGGCGATCGCCCATCCGACGCGAGTGCTGTCGCTCACCTCGATCATGTCCAACACCAGCGATCGCCGCAACGGCCTGCCCAACCCCTCGCTGCCCGCTCGGTTGGCCTGGCTCAATCGTCGCCCTCTCGAAGGCAACGCAGCCGTTGAGGCCCTGTTGGCCAGTCAACGCATGATCGGCGGGCCGGCGTGGCTCGAGGGCCAGTATCGAGAGCGGGCCGAGATCGCAGTCGATCGCAGCTACCGGCCTGATGCGGTGTTCCACCAGATGCTGGCGTCACTGGTGACGCCGAAACGGACGCGAGCCTTGGCCACTGTCACCGTGCCGACGCTCGTGGTCCACGGGATCGCAGACCCGCTCGTGCGGCCATCGGGCGGGCACGCCACCGCCCGAGCCATACCGGGCTCGCGGCTGCTGATGTTCCCCGACATGGGCCACGACCTGCCGGCACACCGCATCGACGAGATCGTCGACGCCATCGGGGCCAACGCAGCCAAGGCCACGCTGCAGTGAGCGGTCGTCTCGCCACAGCGCTCGTCTTCGGCTCATCGTTCTGCATCCTCGTCCTCGAGATCTTGGCCGGGCGCCTCCTTGCGCCGATCATCGGCGTGTCGCTCGAGACCTTCACGGGGATCATCGGTACCGTGTTGGCCGGCATCGCTCTCGGCAACGCGGCCGGCGGCTGGTGGGCTGACCGTCGCGACCCCGACACCGCCATCGGCCCGATCTTCGTGCTCGCCGGTCTCACCACGTGGCTGGCTCCGCTGGTCGCATCCGTACTCCAGCCGGTTCAGGCCGCCGACCCGTTCACCATCGTGATCGCGAGTGCCGTCACCTTCGTCGCTCCTGCCGCCCTCCTGGCCACGATCACTCCACTGGTGGCCAAGCTCCAGTTGCAGGATCTCGAGGAAACGGGCCGGACAGTGGGCAATCTGTCGGCCGCTGGCACTGCTGGAGCCCTCGCTGGCACTTTCGCGACGGGGTTCGTGCTGGTGGGTCGGGTACCCACACGCCCGCTCATCGTGGTGATCGGTGCGATCCTCCTGGCCGTGGGGGTGGCATGGCTGGGGCGTCGGGTGCTTCGGGCCAATGTGGCGGCCGCAGCCTTCATCGTGCTCGTCGGTCTGGGAGCGCTCGTGGTCCCGAGCCCGTGCGATGCCGAAACCGCCTACGCCTGCGCCCAGTTCGTGACCGATCCCGAACGACCCACCGGGGTGCGCGTTGTGCTCAACGGCGACAGCAACTCCTACCTCGACCTGGAGGACCCGTCCTACCTCGGCTTCCGGTACCTGCGCCTGTTCGACGCCGTGTTCGACGAGCAGCCCGGCGGGCCATGGCAGGTGGCCCACGTCGGCGGGGCCGGCCTCACGATTCCGCGCTATATCGACGCCGAACGACCGGGCTCGGCCCAGACCGTGCTGGAGATCGACGGGGAGCTGATCGATGCCGTGGCCGACAACCTCGGCGTGGAACCGGGCCCAACCACCGAGATGGTGATCGGCGACGCTCGACTCTCGCTCGCTGCGCTCGGCACCGATACCCACGACGTGGTGGTTGGAGATGCCTTCAGCGGCCTGACCGTTCCGTGGCACCTCACCACGTCTGAGTTCATGGCCGAGGTGGATCGCATTCTCACCGACGACGGCCTCTACATCATGAATCTGATCGACGGCGGCGACGTGGCCTTCGCCCGTGCCGAGATGGCAACCCTGGCCGAGCACTTCGATCACCTCCAGGTGATCGTGCCTCCCGGCGGCGTGAACGCCGACGGCGCCGCCCGGAACTTCGTGCTCGTGGCCTCCGACACTGCGTTGCCCCCACCCGCAGTGGCCGACGACGACGGCATCCTGCTCGATGCGGCTGAGACCGAGGCCTTCTTCGCCGACGCCGAGGTGCTGCGCGACGACTTTGCACCGGTGGACCAGCTCCGGCGGTTGGGCTGATGGGCATCAACGTGTCGGACACCGAGCTGACAGTCATCGTCGGGTTGGTGATGGTGGTCGGGCTGGCCGGCACGGTGATCCCCGTGCTGCCGGGCTTGCTGGTGATCTGGCTGGCGGCGCTCGGCTACGGGTTCGGGGTCGGATGGTCGGCCACCGGCATCGTGGTGATGGTGATCGCCACACTCGCCGTAGGGATCGGACTCGTCACGGGGGTACTCATTCCCCGGCGCATGGCTGAGGGCGAGGGAGTGCCGATCTGGTCCCAACTCGTCGGGCTCGTTGCCGCCATCGTCGGCTTCTTCGTGATCCCCTACGTCGGCGTGTTCATCGGGGCACTGGCTGGCATCCTCGGCGCTGAGTGGATCCGTCAGCAGGATCTCGGCGCGGCGTGGCGTTCGACTGTGGCGGTGGCCAAGGGCATGGGAATCTCGATGCTCGTCGAGCTGGGCCTTGCCATGGTCACCATCACGGCCTGGGCCGTGTGGGCCTTCACGGTGCTCAGCTGACCGGCTGTTCCTCGGCGCCGAAGCGAGATCGGTACTCGTCGAGCTGATCGTCGTCGATCTTGGCGAACAGTACTGGCGGTGTGGTGAAGCCCGACCCGGCCGGCAACCAGTCGAGGCCAGCGAGTTCTTCCGCCGTCACCCAGGTGCGGGCCGGATCGTCGGCCTCGAAGGCGCGGCGAATGGTGTCGGCCGAGGCTGGGATCACCGGGGCGGACACCACGCCGTAGAGATAGATCAGGTTCATGGCCGTGGCCAGCGTGAGGGCCGCAGCCTCGGGGTCGGTCTTGATCTCCTGCCACGGGGCCTTCGTCTCCAGGTACGCATTGCCCGCGCTCCACAACGCCCGCAGTGACTGGGCCGCCTTCCGGAACTGCATCTCGTCGAGATTGGTCTCCACCTCGCCAACGAGTGCTGCGATCTCGGCGGCCAGCGCCTCCTCCGCCGGTCCTGGCGCGGCGCCGGCCGGCACCTCGGGCCCGAGGCGCTTGGTCGAGAACGACAGCACCCGGTTCACGAAGTTGCCGAGCGTGTCGGCCAGGTCCTTGTTCACCGCCGACGCGAACAGTTCCCACGTGAACGACGTGTCGTCGGACTCGGGAGCGTTGGCGATGAGGAAGTACCGCCAGTAGTCGGCCGGGAGCAGCTCCAGCGCTGTGTCTGTGAACACGCCGCGTTGCTGGCTCGTGGAGAACTTGCCGCCGTAGTAGTTGAGCCACGAGAACGACTTGAGGACGTCGACCTTCTTCCACGGTTCGCGGGTGCCGATGATCGTGCCGGGGAACATCACCGAGTGGAACGGGACGTTGTCCTTGCCCATCACCTGGGTGTAGTGCACGTCGTGTTCGACGTCGTACCACCAGTCCCGCCAGCTCCGCGCCTCGGGGTGGTTGTCGCTGAGCTCCTTGGTCGCGCCGATGTACTCGATCGGGGCGTCGAACCACACGTAGAACACCTTGCCCTCAGCGGCCAGCTCCGGCCAGGTGTCGGCGGGCACCGGAACGCCCCATTCGAGATCGCGGGTGATGGCTCGGTCCTGAAGGCCCTCGGTGAGCCATTTGCGTGCGATCGACGAGGCGAGCACAGGCCAGTCGTCAGCCTTCGCCTCGACCCAGGCGGCTACCTCGGTCTCCAGCTTCGACTGGAGCAGGAACAGGTGCGAGGTCTCGCGCACCTCGAGGTCGGTGCTCCCACTGATGGCCGATCGGGGCTCGATGAGATCGGTCGGGTCGAGCACGCGGGTGCAGTTCTCACACTGATCGCCCCGAGCCCGGGTGTATCCGCAGTGGGGGCAGGTGCCCTCGATGTAGCGATCGGGGAGGAACCGGTTGTCGGCCCGCGAGAACACCTGGCGGATGGCCCGCTCTTCGATGAAGCCATTGGCGTGGAGTTGGCGCGCGATCTCCTGGGTGATCTCGCGGTTCTGGGGCGACGAACTCCGGCCGAAGTAGTCGAACGACAGCCCGAAACCCTCGTAGATGGCCTTCTGGGCCTCGTGTTGGATGTCGCAGTACTCGGCCACACCGAGGCCCGCCTCGGCGGCCGCGAGCTCGGCCGGTGTGCCGTGCTCGTCGGTCGCGCAGATGTAGAGCACCTCGTGGCCCCGGAGCCGTAGGTAGCGGGCGTACACGTCGGCGGGCAGCATCGATCCGACCAGGTTCCCCAGGTGTTTGATGCCGTTGATGTAGGGGAGGGCGCTGGTGATCAGCCGACGGGTCATGCCTCGATGCTACCGACGCGCTCCGGATCCTCGGGGCAATTCAGGTGCTGGCTCCGAGGAGCCGACCCGGGGCCGTCACCGGCGGGCCGACGTCCATCGGAAGGTCGCCAGGGTGACGACGAGCCCGAACAACCCCCAGGCGGCGACGATCAACCAGTGGTCCCACGGCCACGGTGTGGTGTCGGCGAACGGGTCGAACGACTCCTGAAGGGCCGATGCCGTGTGCTGGATCGGGAAGATGTCGGCGACCGTTGCCATCCACTCGGGCTTCTCGCCCACGATGAACACGTCGCTGATGAAGTAGAGCGGCAGCACGATCGCATTCGTGATCGCCGGGGCTGCGTTCTCCGAGGGGATGATCGACGTGAGCGCCAACCCGAGAGCAGAGAAGGACGCGGCCGCGACGAACACGCTGATGATCAGTGACGGCACGCCTGACGCGTTCACATCGACGTCGAACACCAGCCAGCCAATGCCAACGACGACGACGGTCATGAAGAAGCTGATGGCCACACCGGCCACCGCCTGTGACATCACGAAGATCCAGGGCCGAAGCGGCGTGCCCCGCACCCGCTTGAGCAGGCCCCGCTCGCGGCGCGACACCATCGTGATCGCAAGGTTCACCAACGTGGCCGAGATCACGGCGAGTGCCAGGATGCCGGGCACGTAGAAGGTCGCCGCCCGTACTTCCTCACCGGGAGGGCCCACCTCCTGGTTACCGAAGATGCTCGTGAAGATGAACAGGAAGATCAGCGGAAAGATGACGGTGAAGAACGTGGCCGCCGAGTTGCGACGGAAGATGGTGAGATCGAAGTTCACCTGATGGCGGAGCTGGGTGAGTGCGCTCACGAGGCCTCCGATCCAGGCTCGGCGTCAGCCGTGGGGCTGGCGTCGGCGGTGAGCGTGAGGTAGACGTCCTCCAACGTGGGTTGCTTCACCGCGAGCCCGTCCAGGTGTACGTTCGCCTCGCGGGCCCAGCCGGTGAGAGCGTGCAGGTCGGCGACGAGATCGGTGGGCGACAGGGTCATCGTGTCGCCGGTGGCCACGGCCGCGAGGCCCGGTGGCGGAGCTGGATCCGACGGCCCAGGGCGCCACGACACGGTGGTTCGGGCGCCGACCAGGTCGGCGAGATCAGCGGCGGTGCCGTTCGCCACCACCCGACCGCCTGCGATCACCACGATG
This sequence comes from Actinomycetota bacterium, assembly GCA_039029735.1. Taxonomy (GTDB): domain Bacteria; phylum Actinomycetota; class Acidimicrobiia; order Acidimicrobiales; family SZUA-35; genus CADEDH01. The sequence goes on from JBCCFL010000003.1 coordinate 136,285, forward strand.
CGGTCGGCGAGCTGCTCTGCCTCGTCCATGTAGTGCGTGGTGAGGAGCACCGAGCAGCCGGTTTCCCGCAACGCCTCGATCATCGACCACGATTCGCGGCGAGCCGACGGATCGAAGCCGGTGGTCGGTTCGTCGAGGAAGACCAGCTCGGGGTCGCCAATGAGGGCGAGCGCGAGATCGAGCCGACGCTTCTGACCACCGGAGAGCTTCGAGCCCCGCTGGTCGGCACTGTCGGCGAGACCGACGAGCCCGAGGACCTCCTCGGGGTCGCGGGAGGCACGGTAGTAGCGGCTGTGCATACGGATCGTCTCGATGGCCGAGAGCTCCTCGATGAGCTGGGATTCCTGGAGCACGATGCCCACCCGCTCTCGCCACTCAGTCGACGCTTTGGCCGGATCCTCCCCGAGCACCGATACCGAGCCGCTGTCGCGCTCGCGGTACCCCTCGAGCACCTCGATCGTCGACGTCTTGCCTGCCCCGTTCGGCCCGAGAAAGGCAACGATCTCGCCCTCCTCGACCGACAGGTCCACACCATCGACGGCTCGGTGCGAGCCGTACGACTTCACGAGCCCTACAACGTCAATTGCCTTCGCCACCTGCGCATCCTCCCTGGGGCGAGACTATCCCGACCGCAGGGAGGAGTGGCTGTTCAGGCGAGTGGGCCCCGATCCACCGCTCGCCGTCGTGGCGAACGGCGATCTCCATCAGCTGGGGCGCCGACGGCTCATCCCAGCAGACCACCAAGGCGTCGCCGGTGATGCCGCGTTTTCCCTCGGCGTTGGCGTCGGTGTTGGTCGCCAGACGGAGCACGAGTTGGTGATCGATCACGGCGGCACCGGCGCCCCACACGGTGTGGAGCCACGATGGATGGACAGCGAGCCGTACACCCCGGTCGGCACCGAGCAACCCGCCGGCAACCGTCGGGGTAGCCAGCGGCGCCACGCCAACCGTCAGTGGCACGAGGGCGGCAGCTCCGATCGAGAGCCGACGGCCGCCGACGCTCGACACGAACGCCTGGCGCAGGCGAGCGGTGATGGCAGGCTCGATCAGGTCGGGGGCGCGGTCACACACGACGCCGGCTCCCTTCGGGTCGACGATGGCCTCGATCACGGTGCAGGCCGCCCGGTCGAGCCAAGGCCCGGGGAATGCGTGGACGAACCGCCCCATCCGTTGGGCGCGGGGGAGTGGCAGGTCGCGGAGGAACTCATGGAATCCCTCGTTGCGCATCCGTTCGAGCGCCATGGTGAGCCACGAACGGCGGGCCGGGCTCAGGTGTCTGGGGTCGACCCACTCGGCGAGGAACCCACCGTCGCCCACGGCGTCGAGCCACAGGGCCCGCAGGGCGAGGCATGGCGGTTCCTCACCGCCGAAGGCGATCAGGGCCAGTTCGGAGTCGACATCTGGGTGATCGTCCAGCTCGAGGGCGCCCTCCCGCCACGTGATCTGGTGGCGGACCCCACCACACTGCACGGCAAGATGAGCCGCGCTGGCCGTCGCGTACCAGGGGGCGCGGTTCACGGTGCAGCCGCGCCCTCGACGTCCACACCGGCGAGATCGACGATCTGAGCCCAGCCGGGGGCAGGCGGTGGCGGGGGGAGGCCCTCGCGTTGGGGGAATCGGCCGACCACCACCGTGGCCCGCATCGGGGAGTCAGGCCAGGGGGTGTAGCCATCGGTGAGGGCAATGATCACGTCCGGCGCCGGTCGGAGGGAGCTGGCGGCGTTGAGCCCGGCCACCAGATCGGTGCCTCCTCCGCCGACGAGCTCGACGTCGGCGGCGCTCGTCGAGACGCGGGCCACCGACCGCACCTCGGTGTCGCAGGCGAGCACCCGAGCCGTGCGGGTTCCGGTCGCCCGCAGCACCCCGTCCACCTCGGCCAACGCCAAGCCGAGCTCGCCGTCGTCGACTGATGCACTGGTGTCGATCACGATCGCCACCTCGATCGTGGGCTGCACCATCGAGGCAAGCACGAGCCCGGATGAGACCGAGGCGCGCCGAGAAGGACGGCGGTAGCTGTAGTCGACCGCGCCTGCGGCGCCAGAGAGCGAGCGGCGGATCACGGCTCCCAGTGCGGTCCGCCAGTCGACCACCGGAGCGCGGCGCTCGTCGGCCCACCGGCGCAGGCCGGCCCCGACCGTTCCGGGCTCGGCGGCGGCGATCTCTCGTGTCACGCGGTGGCGGATCAGCTCCTGGGCGTCCGCGTCGAGCCCTGACGAGGCGGCGCCGTCGTTGTCGTCGTCTGTGCTCGGTGGTGGGAGGTCGGAGGGGTCGGGGTGGCCATGGGCCCCACTCCCACAGTCGTGCACCGTGTCGGCGTCGACCATGCCGCGTCGGTAGTACTCCTCGGCGAGGCGGCCCTCGGGACAGGCGAGGTCGTGAGGTGTCGTCGTCTCGGTCCGCAGCCGCGGGAGGTCGACGAAGTCGTCGGCCAGTTCGGCGTCTGCGGCGGCTCCCCAGTGGCTGATCTCGTCCGCATCGCCGAGGGCGAGCGCATCGGCGCGGCTGGCGTGGTCGCGGAGCACATGGCCCACCAGGTGGACCAACTCGCCGCCGAGATCCTGCGCCCGGGACACGGCGACCACGTCGGGGTCGGCGTGCACCCGCCACCAGCGGTCGATTCGCACGGCTCCGCTGCCCGGAGCTGGCACCACCGAGGCCGCGAACAGCGCCGACGCGAGGTAGGGGTGGGTGGTGGAGGCCCAGAGGCGCGCGGCCGCCACGCGCTGGGCGTCGAGCGCTGCGGAGGGTGTGGGGTCGGCGGTGGCCGCCGGCTCGGATTGGCTCATGCCAGGCCAGCGTCGCGCAGCACCGGCAGGAACAACGCAGCCTCTGGTGGTGCCGGGGCGTCAGCCGGGCGGCATCGCACGAGCATCCGGGCCGCGAGCGCGGCGACGTCGGGGATCGTCTCTGCCGCCCGCCCCAGCACCTGCCAGCCCGCCAACCAACGGTCGACGGTGGGGTCGGCGGCCACGGCGGCTGCCACCGAGACCAGCGCCGCGTGGGCTCGGTCGCCGCGGTCGGGGGGCGTGAACGAACTCGGGTCGGCGAGGGCGAGCTCCGGGTCCGGGAGGTCGAGGTCGGTGAGCCATGCGAGGAACTCGTGGCCTGGGCCGTCTCCGACGGTGCCGGTCACCAACGCCGCCAGCACGGAGGTGCCCGCCTCTGCTGCTCGGGAGGCCGCAACCAGGCGGGCCGTCATCTCCCAGGTACGCGGGCTCGGCCATGCCTTGCCCGCCCGGGCCCGGTCGGTGGGCGGGTCGCTGACCAGCGACGGGCGGGCGGCGAGAAACGCGGCGACGTCGCCCCGCGCTCGGTTGAGCGCACTGTCCCAGCCGGTGGGGAGGTGGATCGGCGTCGGCGGGGCGAAGCCGGCCGCAATGCCGGTGGCAACCGATGTGGCATCCACGGTCCAGCTCAGATGGCAGAACCGGTTGGCGAGTGGGGCGGAGAGGTCCCAGCCGTCGGCGGCCTGGTCGGGCGGGTTGGCGGCGGCCACCACCACCACGTCGTCGGGCAGATCGAGATCGCCAACGGTGCGCTCCAGCACCACCCGTAGCAGCGCGGCCTGGACGGCTGGCGGCGCAGTCGAGATCTCGTCGAGGAACAACAGCCCGTGGCCCGCCTCGGCCAGGTCGATCGCCCACCGGGGCGGAGCGAAGCGAACGGATCCGCCATCCACGACCGGGAGACCCGCGAAGTCCGACGGTTCACGGATCGAGGCGATCACCACTTCACACGGCCAATCGAGCGAGTCGGCCAGGGCCTGCACGACAGAGCTCTTGCCCGTCCCCGGCGCTCCCCATAGCAGCACCGGCACCCGGGCGGCCACGGCCACGGCGAGGGCCCCCTGGGCACCGGATGTTGAGGACGTCGCAGCAGGCGCCATGGCGCGCCAGCGTACGGCCCCGACCCGGCGCGGTTCCATGTGACACAGTTCCGTGTGAACAGTGGCGCACGCCGGCCTGAACCCGAGGTCGGCGGCATCAGTCGCCGGCACAATGGATCTCATGGCTGACGCATTGCTCCTCGTGGACCTCCAGGTCGACTTCTGCCCCGGTGGTGCCCTCGAGGTGGCCGACGGTGACCAGGTGCTCCCCGTTGCGGCTGCGCTGATGGAGAGCCATCCGCTCGTCGTCGCCACGCAGGACTGGCATCCAGCCGATCACCGTTCCTTCGCCAGCCAGCACGCCGGGCGCACGCCAGGGGAGATGATCGATCTCGACGGCCTCGACCAGGTGCTGTGGCCCGATCACTGTGTGCAGGGATCGGCTGGCGCAGCCTTCGCCGCTGGAGTGGACGCCGACCGATTCGACCATGTGGTGGTCAAGGGCACAGATCGTGACGTGGACAGCTACAGCGGGTTCTTCGACAACGGTCGGCGCAAGGCCACCGGTATGGAACAGCTGCTCAGAGGGCTCGATGTGTCGAGCCTCACCGTCATGGGGCTCGCCACCGACTACTGCGTGCTCTACACCGCGCTCGATGCCGCCGAGCTCGGCTTCGCCACGACGGTCGTGGCCGACGGCTGTCGGGCGGTGGAGCTGGCCGCCGGCGACGGCGATCGGGCCTTGGACCAGATGCGGTCGGCGGGGATCACCGTCCGCTAGCGTCGGGCCGACCAAAGGCCGAACGAGGAGCACGACGATGGAGCCGATCCGCGTCCTGGCCGACCAGTTGCAGCGGGGCGAGCGCACAGCGTCGGAGTTGATCGAGACGAGTCTGGAGCGGATCACCGATCCGGCCGGTGAAGGCAGCCGCGCGTTCATCCGGGTGATGGCCGACGAGGCGCGAGCCCAGGCGGCCGCCGTAGACCAGCTGCGGGCCGACGGTGTGCCGCTGGCCCCCTTCGCCGGCGTGCCCTTCGCCCTGAAGGACCTCTGCGACGTGGAGGGCCAGGTCACCACGGCCGGCTCGGTGGTGCTGGCCGACGACGCACCGGCGGCGGCGGACGCCACTGTGGTGGCCCGGGTGCGCCAGGCCGGGTTCATCCCCGTCGGTCGCACGAACATGACTGAGTTTGCCTATTCGGGCCTGGGTCTGAACTGGCACTACGACACGCCGCGCGCCCCGTGGAACCGGTCGGAGGGCCACATCCCCGGTGGCTCGTCATCGGGCACCGCTGTTGCCGTCGCCGATGGGATGGTGCCGGTTGGGCTCGGCACCGACACCGGTGGGTCGTGCCGTATCCCGGCGGCCTACTGCGGGATCGTCGGGTACAAGCCCACGGCGAGCCGGGTGCCGGTGGATGGCATCACGCCGCTTTCGTTCTCGCTCGACTCGGTGGGCCCCATGGCCACCACTGTTGACTGCTGCGCCATCGTTGACGCCGTGTTCGCCGGCGAGGCGGTGCCCGCTGCGGTGACGCCTCGGCATGCGAACCTGATACGCCTCGCCGTGCTCGACGACTACGTCGGTGCCGGGCTCGACCCGGAGGTGGACCGCCAGTTCCGTCGTGGTCTGGACCGCCTCGCCGACGGCGGGGTGCACGTCGAGCGCGTGCCGTTCCCCGAACTGCACGAGATCGTCGGCTACTACTCGGGCGGGGGGCTGGCGGCGGCCGAAGCCTACGCCTGGCACCGAGAGCTGTTGGCCCGCGATGGCGACCGCTACGACCAGCGGATCCGCACCCGAATCGAGCCCGGTGGGGTGCTGCCGGCCGCGACCTACGTCGACGCCCTCGTCGGCCGGCGGCGCCTGATCGCTCTCGCCGCCGAGCGCCTCATGGGCTTCGACGCATGGGTGATGCCGACGTCGCCGATTCTTCCGCCGCCAGTGGCCAGCTACGAAGATGACGATCCGGATCACTACAGCCGGACCAACCTTGCCAGCCTCCGCAACACCTCCGTTGGCAACTTCCTGGATTCCTGCTCGATCTCGATTCCGGCGTCGGATGCCGGGGAGGCGCCAGTCGGGTTCATGCTCATGGCGAACCGGGGCGGGGATCACGAGCTGTTCCGAGTGGCGGCAGCCGTGGAGGCACTGCTCGGTTAGTCTCCGGGCATGGCTGAAACTGTCTCCTTTCCCAGCAACGGTCACGACGCGTCGGGTTACCTCGCCGTTCCCGAGAGCGGATCGGGCCCCGGCGTCATCGTGATCCAGGAGTGGTGGGGGCTGAACCCCCAGATCAAGGGCGTGGCCGACATGTTGGCCACCAAGGGGCTGGTCGCCCTCGCCCCCGACCTCTACCACGGCGAGCTCGCCGGGCACGACGAGATGGACAAGGCCGGCGAACTCATGTCGAGCCTGCCCCCCGATCGGGCCGCCCGCGACATGTCGGGTGCGGTCGACTTTCTCGACAGCCATGCCGCTGTGACCGGTTCGGGCGTCGGCGTGATCGGGTTCTGCATGGGTGGGATGCTCACCCTCGTTCTCGCCGCGATCCGGGGCGACAAGGTCAAGGCCGCCGTCCCCTTCTACGGGTTCCCCCAGGGCGACCCTGCGCCTGACTGGTCTGGCCTCACTGCGGTGGTACGTGGGCACATGGCCGACCCCGACGATTTCTTCTCGCCCGACGCTGCCCGTGCCCTCGAGGCCGAGCTGAAGGGAATGGGCAAAGACGTGGAGTTCACCGTGCACCAGGCCGGTCACGCCTTCATGAACGAGGAGAACGCGATCGGCACCTTCGACGAGGGGCTTGCCGGGGAGCTGTGGCCCCCGACGATCGACTTCTTCAAGACCCAGCTGGCATAACCGCGGCCGCGGCGAGGCCGGAGGCGATCTCGTCGTGTGATGCCCAGGTGGCGTGGGTGCCGCTGGAGATCTGGTGGGGGAGCAGGATCCGACAGATCGGCCCGGCGGCCACGTCGCGGGCGTCGATGATCACGCACTCGGAACGGGCGTCGTTCAGATCGGTCACGAACGACACCAGGTAGCCGTCGTCTTCAGCGGTGGCCCCCACCCGAGGGCAGAACGGGGCCTCACTGCCGAACCGATTCTCGCCAAACGCGAGTTCGGTGGTCTCACCCGAGTCGAGGTCGTGTTTCACCAACCCGTTGAACAAGAAGTGGCCGGGCTCGGTGGTGGTGGAGTAGAGGTAGCGATTCTTGCGGCCGGCGTAGCGCTGGTTCCACATCCCGAACTCGAGGATGCGCTCGTCGAGGCGCTCCTCGGTGGTCTGGCCCGAGTCGAGGTTGAACCGCCACCGATGCAGCTTCGGCCGGAACGACTGCTCATCGATGCCTGCCATCACCCGGGCGAGGCGAGGGTCACGGCCAGGGGCGTCGAGTGGGGCTGGGTCGGGGTCTTCCTGGAAGTACCCGTCGAGCACGATCTCGTTGCCCTCTTCGTAGGCGTTCATCCAGTGGAGTACGAAGGTGGGCGCCGCCTCGAACCACCGGATGTCGCTCGGTGACCCGTAGCGGGGAACGATGGCGAACCGAGTTGGCAGATGGTCGTGGAACGTCGGCACGTGGAAGCCGGCTGCCAGCAACTCGGCGTTCCAGAAGTACGGGAGATCGACGAGGATCGAGTAGTTCGTGGTGAACGCCATGTCGTGGGGGAGGCGGGGCCCCGGCAGTTCGATCGGAATGAGGTGGCTCAGGCGGCGGTCGGCGCCCACGACGCCGTAGTGCATGTAGGGCGCCTGCTTGCCGTAGTTGAAGAACAGCAACTCGCCGGTGGCCAGGTCGACCTTGGGGTGGGCCGATACTCCTTCGGGGGGTACCCAGTTCGCGGTGCCGACCTGGCGCATGGTGTCGGGATCGAATCGGTAGCCCTCCCCACACATGTAGTGGGTGGAGATGATCTCGCCGGCGTGGACCACGACGTCGGTCGACGAGGCGTCCTTCATGTCGCCCCGGGCGCCCCAGCCGGGCCGTAGCGACTTCGACGGGTTGCCCGTCAGGCCGGCCCACAAAGCATGGCCCGCCTCGGCTTCGGCGAGGAATCCCTCCGTGCGGACGAACCGGTTGCGGTAGGTGGCGTTCCCATCGCGAAACGACATCGCGTGGAGCATGCCGTCGCCGTCGAAGGGGTGGTAGAGGCCGATGGCGTCGTGCACCGGGTTCTCGGTGTTGCGTACGTACACGCCGTCGAGGTCGGTGGGGATGTCGCCGATCACCGCCATCTCGGTGGCATCCACCTCTTCGTACTGCGGCGTCCAGGCGCCGGTGAGGTAGGGGTGGTCGCCGGGCGTGATCGTCGGCGTGGTGCGGTTCACGACGGTGGTCGGCATGGTTCGATCCTGACCAATGGTCAGAATCTTGTCAACCGACGGTCAGTATCTTGCGTTCATTCGTCGGCAGCTAGCCTTTCCCGGATGGCAACCCAGGCCGAGCGACGAAGCACCACGCGCGCCGCCATCGTGGAGGCCGCCTCCGCCGCCTTCATCCGCCACGGGTCGCCCGACGTGTCGCTGGACGAGATCGCCCGTGATGCCGGCGTCACCAAGGGCACGATCCTCTACCACTACGAGAGCCGGGCCGGCGTGCTCGCGGCGGTTGCCGTGCGGCTCTTCGCCGATCTCGAAGCCAGGGTCACCGCCGGTGAGGACGTCGACGCCACCAGCTATGTCACCAAGCTCCTGGCCTACCAGGCCGGCCCCGTCGGGCGGGTGCTGTTCACCATCGGTGATGAGTTGATGAGGATCGGGAGCCTGGGTGCCGTCGATCCGTATCGCCATATCCGGCTTCGGCTCGACGAGCTGAGCGCCCCCGGTTCCACGGCTGTCATCGCCGGAGCCGTACTCCAGTTCGCCCGCCAGCTGGCGTTCGGGCTGGCCGAGCCCGACGACATCCCGGCCATGGTGGCAGAGCTGCAGCTCTCATGACCCGAAGCGAGCGTCGAGTGCGCCGCCGGCCGACAGCCGGCGCCGACGCTCCACCATCCAGGTTCCCACCGTCACCGCCGTGAACGAGAGCGCAACGGCGCAGGCGAGGAAGATGTAGGTTCGGCGGAACGCCTCGATGAGGTCGACGCGATCAGAGTTGCCCAGGATGGCGATCGCCCCCGCCGTACCGATGGCCCCGGCGAGATTGCGAATCGTGTTGAACGCAGCATTGACCTCGCCGTAGTTCTCCTGCGGCGCACGCGACAAGGCGTAGGAGTTCATGCTCGGATTCGAGATCCCCCATCCCGAGCCGAACATGGCGATGGTGGGGAACAGGCTCACCCAGTAGCTGATGTCGGCTCTGGCGGTGATGGCCGCCCACGTCACCGCCATGGTGGTGAGTCCGCAGCCCACCACCATGAGCCACCGTTGCCCGTAGCGGTCGGCCACCCGACCGCCGACCACGGCGGCGATGCCGGCACAGATCGGGCCGATCGTGACGGCGAGGCCCACCATCGTGGTGGAGAACTCCCACACCCGGAGCATGAACAGCGGCCAGACGAGCCAGATCGACAACGACGTGATCGACATGAAGAAGTTGCCGACGTTGGCCACTGCCACCTCGGGCCGGCGAAACAACTCCACGTTGATCAGCGGAGTGGGGTGCCGCATCGATCGGCGGACGAACGCGGCGCCGAGCGCGAGCCCGCCGAGCACGGCGCCCACCGTCAGCGGGCCGAACCAACCCCACGCGGAGCCTTGAGTGATGCCGACGATCACGGCCGAGATGGAGATGACGGCGAGACCAGTGCCGAGCACATCGAGCCGGCCCCCAGTCGATGTTCCGGGCCGATCAGCCACGATCAGGTACGAGGCCACGAGGATCGCCGCAGCTGCCGGGGCACTGATGAAGTACACCCACCGCCACGACGTCACCTCGAGCAGTGCGGCGGCCGTGCTCGGCGCGAGTGCCGCCGCCAGCGGTCCTGCCGCGGCCCACGTGGCGATCGCTGAGGGGCGCCGGGCCGCTGGGAAGTCGGGGAGAACCATCGCAAGCGATGCAGGGATCACCATCGCGGCCGAGATCGCCTGGGCCACACGGGCGGCGATCAGCACCCAGATGGTGGGGGCTGCTGCCGACGCCAACGCCGAGGCGGCGATCCCGATCAGGCCCACGTTGAACACCCGGCGGTGGCCCACCCGGTCGGCCAAGCGACCCCCCAGCGGGAGGAAGGCGGCGGACGCAATGAAGAACCCCGACACGACCCACGAGACGGTCGACTCCGTGACATCGACGAAGGAGTCGCTGATCGCCCCGAACGCGAGGTTCGTTGCCGTGGAGTTGAATCCGAACATGACGAGCCCGGCGGCGCCGACTGCCAGCGCCCGCCAGGCTCGGGTCAGATCAGGAGAGCTTGTCGCGCCGGACTGCTCTCCGGTTGTCACGAAGCGGTCGAGGTATGAAGCGGCGTTCCCGCCGCAGCCAGCTCAGCGAGGCGCGGAGACGGCGTCCAGTGGGCGCCTCCGAGCCGCTCGGAGTAGTCGGCCACCTTGGCCGCCACCTCGTCGAGGCCCACGGTGTCGGCCCAGAACATTGGGCCGCCCCGGTACACGGGCCAGCCGTAGCCGTTCACCCAGATCACGTCGATGTCGCTGGCGCGGATCGCGATGCCCTCGTCGAGAATCTTCGCCCCCTCGTTCACCATCGGGTACAGGCACCGTTCGAGCACCTCGTCGTCGCTCACCTCGCGCTGCTCGATGCCACGACCAGAGGCGAAGTCCCGCACCATCTGCTCCACCTCGGGGTCGGGAGTCGATGCTCTCGTTTCGGGGTCGTAGGTGTAGTAGCCGCGGCCATTCTTTTGCCCTCGGCGCCCGCTCTCGCAGAGGATCTCCCGGACCGTGGACGACGATGAGGTCTCCTCTTTCCAGCCGATGTCGAGCCCGGCGAGGTCGCTCATGGCGAACGGGCCCATCGGAAACCCGAAGTCGTAGATCACACGGTCGACCTGGGCTGGCGTGGCCCCTTCGAGGATCATCTTCTCGGCCTCGATGCCGCGCATGAACAGCATGCGGTTGCCGACGAAGCCGTGGCACACGCCGACCAGTGCTGCGATCTTGTTGATGCGCTTCGCCACCGCCATGGTCGAGGCAATGATCGTGTCGGACGTCTTGTCGCCCCGCACGACCTCCAGCAGCTTCATGACGTTGGCCGGCGAGAAGAAGTGCATGCCGATCACGCTCTCGGGGCGACTCGTCACCGCAGCGATCTCGTTCACGTCGAGCGCTGAGGTGTTTGTTGCCATGAGCGCGTCCGGCTTACAGATCTTGTCGAGGTCGGTGAAGATGCTCTTCTTCAGCTCCATGTCCTCGAAGACGGCCTCGATCACGATGTCGGACGTGGCGAAGTCGCCCCGGTCCAGCGATGGGGTGATGAGGCCCATCCGCCGTTCAACGTCGTCGGACGAGATCGAGCCCCGGGACGCCGACCGCTCGTAGTTCTTGCGGATGACGGCCATGCCGCGATCCAGCGCAGCCTGGTCCCGCTCCACGATCGTGACGGGAATGCCGACGTTGGCGAAGTTCATGGCGATGCCGCCGCCCATCGTGCCGGCGCCGAGCACCCCGCAGGTCCCGATGTCAAGCGTTGGCGTCGACTTGTCGATGCCCGGCACCTTGGCGGCCTGGCGCTCGGCGAAGAAGTAGTAGCGCTGGGCCGCCGATTGGGTGCCGGTCATCAGCCCCCGGAACAGCTCCTGCTCGCGGGCGAGGCCGGCGTCGAAATCGAGCGAGACGGCCGCCTCGACGCACTTGATGATCGCCTCGGGGGCGTCGAAGCCCCGGGTTTTGCGGGCGATCGAGGCCCGGAACTCGTCGAACAGCGCCGGGTTCTCGCTGGCCTCGGCCAGCTTGTCGGTGCGATCACGCAGCGCAACGAACGACATACCTTCGGCCACGGCCCGCTGGGCGAACGCAATCGCTCCGGCTTCGAGATCGTCGACGATCTCGTCGATGAGGCCTTCGGCCAGGGCGGCATCGGAACCAATCGGAGCTCCCGAGGTCATCATCTGCAACGCCTTGGTCACACCGACCACGCGGGGGAGGCGCTGGGTGCCCCCGGCCCCCGGCAACAGCCCGAGGTTCACCTCCGGTAGGCCGAACTTGGCGTCGGGCACAGCCACCCGGAAGTGGGCGCACATCGCCGTTTCGAGGCCACCGCCGAGGGCCGTACCGTGGACGGCGGCCACGACCGGCTTGGGGCAGCTCTCCATCGCCTGCTGCACCTCGGCGAGCGACGCCCCTCGTGGCGCCTGCCCGAACTCGGTGATGTCGGCGCCGGCGATGAACGTGCGGCCACGGCAGATGAGCACGACCGAGGCGACGGCATCGTCGGACGCAGCCTGGGTGAATCCGGAGAGGAGGCCGGTACGAACGTGGTGGCTCAGCGCGTTGACGGGGGCGTTGTCGACGGCGATGACGGCGACGTCACCCTGGTGTTCGTAGGTGACCGATTCGGTGAGGGCAGACATGGTCGCCCACGTTACGACCGAAGCGGGTCGGTGACCCAGTTCCGAACCCATACGAGGGCGTAACAGGCTGCTCCGCAGCCCCTTACCTATTCCTCGGTGCGTTGGGCCAGCACGGCGGGGACGAGGAGCGCGATCATCACGCCGTCGGGGACGCGATCAACGCCTCCGACGATCTCGCAGTAGAGCGGCTGGTAGTCAACGTGCACACCCAGATCGCGACCGAAGTTCGAGCAGCGGCCCCGCGGGTCGAGCTGGTAGTGCAGATGCTCGGCTCCGGCCATGCCTTCGAACACAGCGGTGTTGCGGGTGATGGTGAGGGTGCCGGACACCGGCTGGCCGTGCACCTCGCCCGACACGTCATGGCCCTTCTTGAACCGATTGAGCCGTACGCGGATGTTGCACTCGTGGCCCTCGGCGGCGCCGGTCACCACGATGGCGCTGCCCTTGCGGCCGCTCTCGGCCCGGATCGGGGCGGAGCCGATCGCGCCCTCGAGTTCGGCCTCACCGGGCGATGACATCTTGACGTACACGTCGATCTTGACGTCGTGACGGTGGGTGGCGGGCGCCGGACGGGGTGAGCCGTCGGCCAGCGGCGGAAGCGGGCGATGGTCGCTCATGGTGGCTCCATGCTCGCTCAGCGACGGGCGGGCCACAAGGCAATCGGGCGTCGAGGCGATGGCGCGGGGCCCTCCCGAGCCGCCCCCACACGGCGGATGCGGGGACGGCAGGCGGGATCCGGGAGCGGCAGGGCTCCGGGCGGTGGGTATCCGGGCCATGTGCCGAGATCGATCGCTGCTGCGTTCGTTCGCCGTTGTCTCTGGGCCGTGTGGTTCGGTCTTGTGGTTCGGTCTTGTTCCGGTAACGACCCTGACTTGACCCTAACCCGCCTAGATCCCCCTGTCGTTACCGGTCGGTACAGCTACGCGTCGGCAATCCAGGCGATGAACTCGCAGCTGATCGACGGCGCAGCGTCGTTCGGGATCAGCTGGGTGTGCCGGCTCGGACGGCTGTCGGGATCAGGGAACCGTTCCACCCAGAACGGATTGACGAGCGGGCGGGCGTTGGCGGCATTGGTGAAGAACGTGATCTTCGCAACGTCGTCCCAGGTGCCACCGCCGTTGGTGAGGGCCTGGCCGATGTGGGTGAACAGGTTGCCCACCTGCGCCTCCAGATCGGTTGGGAGGTTTCGCGTGCCGGGGTCGTAGGCGGGGATGATCCCTGAGATCAGCATCGGTCCGATTCGGGTGGCCACCGGAATCGGGTTCTCGTGGGCGAAGGAGTCGGTCTCGACCGAGCGGCGATCGCTCATGATCTGGCCCTCAGCCCTGACCCTCGCCGCGGGCGGCGAGCCAGGCCTCGAACTCGGGGCGACGATCGTCGGAGAGGGGGAACAGACCGATGGTCGACTCACCGGCATCCACCCGCTCCAACGCGAACTCCTCCCGCAGCTCCTGCGCCACGGCAGCCTCGGCCACCTCGGTTGCGATCGACGGTGGGATCACCACCACGCCCTCCCCGTCGCCAACGAGCAGGTCGCCCGGCATCACCGTGACTCCGGCGCACGCAATGGGCACGTTGCAGGCGAGCGGCATGTGGTGGCGGCCCCAGGTGGAGGCGTGCGACGCCTGGTGGTACACGGGGAAGTCGGTCATCTCCTTGATGGCTGGGGTGTCGCGCAGCGATCCGTCGGTGATCACACCAGCGGCACCCCGTCGCTGGGCGCGCAGGGCGAAGATGTCGCCGATGGTTCCGGCGTCGGGCACACCTCGAGCCTCCATGATGATGATCTCGTCGGGCCCGATGTACTCAGACGCCTGACGCTGTGGGTTGATGCCGCCCGAGAGCTCGGCCCGCAGGTCGTCGCGTAGCGGCACGTAGCGGAGGGTGAGGGCGAACCCGAGCATTCGGAGGTGGGGCTGGGTCGGCTTGAGCCCCGACAGGAAGCAGTTCCGGATGCCACGACCCTGGAGCTGGCCGGTGAGGGTGGCGGTCGCCACGCTGTTGAGCTGCTGGCGCAGTGTCTCGGTGAGTTCGATGGGGTGAGGGGTGAAGGTCTCGCCCTCAGCTGGGGGTTGCACGGATGTCATGGCGCCTCGCAGTCGGGGAACGGTCGCCCGATCCTGCCCGCGCTCGCCGGTGCTGGCAACGTGACCGGTAGTTCGCAGCGCGATCGGACTTCGTGGTGGAATGGCTCCCAGCGCCGCCAGGGGAAATCTCGGCGCGGCTGTCGGAAGGGGAGCACGGTGTCACTCGCGGAATTCAAGCTCGAGGATCGGTTCGGACTCGATCAGGGCGACGTCGCCATGTCCGGCGTTCAGGCCCTGTTGCGCGTGCTGCTCGATCAGATGCGGGCCGACAAGCGGGACGGTCTGACCAACGCCGCCATGGTGAGTGGGTACCGGGGATCGCCCCTGGGCGGCGTCGACAGCCTGATGCTGGCCAACAAGAGCGAGCTGGAGTCGAACAACATCACGTTCCTCCCCGGCCTCAACGAGGATCTCGGCGCCACCGCCGTGTGGGGCTCGCAGCTCGCGAACGCCAACTTCGAGGGGCGCTACGACGGTGTGTTGGGCATGTGGTACGGCAAGGCCCCCGGCGTCGACCGCTCTGGCGATGCGCTCCGCCACGCCAACGTGAGCGGTGTCGACCCCAACGGCGGTGTGCTGCTCGTGGCCGGTGACGACCCGGCGTCCAAGTCCTCGACGCTGAGCGCCGGGTCGGAGTTCATGTTGCTCCACGTGGAGAGCCCGATCCTCTATCCCGGCTCGGTGCAGGAGGTGGCCGACTACGGCCGCTGGGGCTACCTGCTGTCGCGGTACTCGGGGTTGTGGTCAGCGCTGAAGATCGTGACCAACGTGGCCGACGGCTACTCCACGATCAAGGTCGGCCCCGGCCGGGTGCAGGCCACCCGGCCCGACGAGTGGATCTGGAACGACAAGCCGTGGGCCCACACCCAGACCGACCGGCTCGTCGGCCCGATTGCGGTGGCCATGGAGCGCGAGGTCTACGAGGGGCGCCTCGAAGCCGTGAACCGCTTCGTGCACGCGAACAACCTGAACCGCTCCACCGTGGCCACCAGCGACGCCAAGGTCGGCTTCGTCGCAGCAGGCAAGACCTACTACGACCTGCGGGCTGCACTCGATCGGATGGGCTTCGACGACGCCGAACTCGAACGGCGCGGCATCCGGGTGTTCAAGCCAGCCGTGATCTGGCCGCTCGATCCCCAGAGCATCCGGTCGTTCGCCGATGGTCTCGAGACCGTTGTGGTGGTGGAGGAGAAGCGGGCGTTCGTCGAGATGTTCGCCCGCGAAGCCCTCTACGGCATGGCGAACGCCCCGGCCATGCTCGGAAAGCGCCACGCCGACGGGTCGCTGTGGTTCCCCGGCCACGGCGAGATGGACGTGGACATGATCGCCAAGCTGCTCCGCCCGTTCCTGGTGGACCGGTTCGGGGCCGACGCCGTTGGCCCCGCCGTCGTGGAGAAGCTCCGGATTCCCGTCACCGCCGCATCGGCGTCGAAGGCGGGGGCGTCGGCCAACCGTACGCCGGGTTTCTGCTCGGGATGTCCCCACAACACCTCCACCTGGATCCCCGAGGGGTCCGAGGCCGGCGGCGGCATCGGCTGCCATGGCATGGCCTCGCTCACCCCGACCCGTAACACCAAGGGCACCACCCAGATGGGCGGCGAGGGTGTGCAGTGGGTGGGCGCGGCCCCGTTCGTCACGATGGAACACCGCTTCCAGAACATCGGCGACGGCACCTACCACCATTCCGGCAGCCTGGCGCTGCGTCAGGCAGTGGCCGCTGGCACGAACATCACCTACAAGATCCTCTACAACGGCGCCGTGGCCATGACCGGTGGCCAGGACGTCGACGGGCAGATGGCCGTGCCGGAACTCACCCGGTCGATCCATGCCGAGGGCGTGGCGAAGGTGATGGTGGTGACCGACGACCCGGAGAAGTATCCGGCGTCCGCCGACTTCGCCCCCGGGGTGGAGGTGTGGCACCGCTCACGCCTCGACGAGGCGCAGCGCCTCCTCCGCGACACCCCGGGTTGCACAGTGCTGATCTACGACCAGGCCTGCGCCGCCGAACTGCGCCGTGACCGCAAGCGGGGCAAGGCGGTCGACCCTGCGATGCGCGTGCTCATCAACGAGGCGGTCTGCGAAGGCTGCGGCGACTGCGGTGAGAAATCGAGCTGCCTGTCGGTGATGCCTGTCGAGACCGAGTTCGGCCGCAAAACGCAGATCCACCAGTCGTCGTGCAACAAGGACTACTCCTGCCTGGAGGGCGACTGCCCGGCGTTCGTCGAGATCATCCCCGATCCGAACCACACCACGAAGAAGGCGGCCATCCCGTTCGACGCGATCTCGGCCGGCGAGCTGCCCGAGCCGAACCGGATCGACGAGGGCGACGTGCTCATGATGGGCATCGGTGGCACCGGCGTGGTGACTGTGAACCAGCTGCTCGCCACTGCCGCGCTGCTCGACGGCAAGCAGGCCGACGGTCTCGACCAGACCGGGCTCTCCCAGAAGGGCGGCTCGGTGGTGTCGAACCTCAAGATCCGCCGGATGACCGACGACGGTTCGGCTGGCCTGGCCAACAAGGTGTCCTCCGGTGAGGCCGACGCCTATCTGGTGTTCGACGTGCTTACCGGCACCGCCGACCTGAACCTCGCCAAGACCGATCCCGACCGCACGGTGGCCGTGGTGTCGTCGTCCAAGGTGCCCACCTCGTCGATGGTTCGCGACACCAAGGCTGGCTTCCCCGAGTGGGATGCACTGAAGGCCAAGATCGAGGCCAGCACCCTGGCCGACAAGAACGTGTACTTCGACGCCGGCACCGTGTCGGACAACTTGTTCCGCTCCCACATGCCGGCCAACGTGATCGTGCTCGGTGCCGCCTACCAGCAGGGTGTGATCCCGATCTCGGGTGACGCCATCGAGCGAGCGATCGAGCTGAACGGTGTGTCGGTCGACTCCAACATCCAGGCGTTCCGCATCGGTCGCAAGATCGCAGTCGACCCGGCGTGGTTGGAGGGCATGAAGCTGACTCGGCCGGGCTCGGTCAAGCGGGCCCGCAAGACCCGCCGCTCCAAGAAGGCCGAGAAGATCATCGCCACCGTCACCTCACCATCGCCTGAGCTGCAGCGATTGCTGGAGATCCGGGTGCCGGACCTGATCGACTACCAGGACGCCGCATACGCCGAGCACTACGCCGCCACGGTGGCCGAGGTGGCCACAGCCGAGGCCGCCGCAGGGAGTGACACTCGGCTGTCGGAGGCCGTGGCTCGCTACCTCTACAAGCTCATGGCCTACAAGGACGAGTACGAGGTGGCCCGGCTCCACCGGTCGGCCGCATTCAAGGAGGCGATCGCTGAGCAGTTCGGCCCGAACGCGAAGGTGACCTACAAGCTCCACCCGCCGACGATGCGGCGGATGGGCTATGACTCGAAGATCGGGCTCGGCCGCAGCGGCGAGGCCGCCTTCGCCGCCCTGGCACGGCTGAAGGGGGTGCGGGGCGGATCGCTCGACGTGTTCGGTCGCACTGGCCATCGCAAGCTCGAGCGCGACCTGATCGAGGAGTACGAGGGCATGATCCGCCAGGTCCTGAGTGGCCTCGGCCCCGACACCTACGAACGAGCCGTCGAGGTGGCGGAGCTGCCCGACGTGATCCGCGGCTACGAGAGCATCAAGGAAGCCAACGTGGAGGAGTTCCGGGCCCGGGCTCGGGCTCTGCTCGGCGAGTGACGCTCACATCGGGGTGGAGTTCGAGAGAACCCCACCCCGATGAGCCGGCTCGCCCCAACCGGGAGCGGTCAGCGACGCTGCTTCGTGCGCAGCGTCAGTTGAGACACGCAGGATCAGCGTGGCGCTGATCGGGTGTCCATCGATCGAACCCCAAGGCGGTCGGCCGCTCCCACCGACGGCCGACCACAAGGGAGCCTCGGTGCCGGGCCAGCAGAAGCAGGTCCGATCGGAGGTCGTGATCGCGTTCGACGGCGCTGATCATCAACAACGCCAGTGCGGCGGCACTTCGTTCGTCCAGCCGGTCGCAGTGTGGGCGAATCGCATCGGCCACGCGAATTCCGGCCCGTCGCACTTGCGCTCGATCCACTGCTTCCAGGCGTGCGGTTTCGACACCGGAGAGACCGACGAGGCCCTCCAGTGCGACGAACCGCGCCACCGTTCGCGCCGCGGTTGCCACCACGCGCGCGCCATCGTCCCTCCTGCCCCGGTGCACCAACCCTGCTTCCTGGTCGCGGCACGCTCGTGTGCGGTACCGTAGAAAAACTATGTTGGAAGCCTGGTCGGCTCTGCATCGGGTGTCAAGACCGATTCGGTGAGCCGGATCGGCGCTCGTGTCGCAGCAGGGCTCCACTGCGCTAACGTCGAGTCGCTCGCAGCGCGTCCAAAGGGCAACGGGGGGACGGTGCGGGTGGGGCGACCACAACACCATCTGGCGTACCTCACGAGGAATGTCGAGCGACGATGACGAGAATCCGCTCCTGCCCGCGCGGGACGGGGGGCAACAAGGGGGGACGGTGAACAGCCGTGCGGTTCCCCCTGCCCGGTCACGGCAGTCGCGCGAGGACACACGAGTGCGCCTGTTGCGAGCCGCCCGGCGCGTGATCCTGGAACAGGGTCGCGACAACCCGGTGGGTGTTCGCCTGAGCGAAGTGGTGCGTTCCGAGGGGCTCACCACAGGCGCGGCCTACCAGATCTGGCGCTCGCAGGAGGAGTTCCACGCCGACGTGGCCCTTCACATCGCCGAGGAGTTCGACTGGGCCGGTCCGCAGGCGATCATGGAGCACCTCGGGGAACTCCTCGACGCTGATGCCACCATCGAAGAGGCGGTTCGATCGGCCGGGAACCTCTACATCGAAACCTTCATCAGGAACGACGAGTACTACACGGTGTTGCAGCTCTACGCCGTTCACAACCCGACCGAGGAGCTCCTGGCGGCCCTGCAGCGAGGGTACGACGTGGTTCACACAGGTTTTGCCGTGTTGTTCGAGGGCGTGCTCGGTATCTACGGGCGGCGGATTCGCGACCCGTTCACGATCGACGACGTGGCCGTGATCATCACCGCCTTGACCGAGGGCATCGCGCTCCGAGCCAAGGTGCAGCCAGACGTGGTGCGCACCGACCTCGACCTCGCCGTCGGGCAGGGCCCGTGGCACGTGTACAGCGCCACGCTCGCTGCCCTCACGTCGCAGCTCACCGAGCCGATACCGGCTGCCTGAGCGGCGCTGCGGGGCCAGCACAGGGCGGCTCGGCTGCCCGTTCTCATCACGCTCTCACATCGAGTTGCCGATACTGACCCTCGTGCGAGTGCTGCTGGTCGAAGACAATGCGCCGATCGCCGACGCCGTGAGTCGTGGCCTCCAGGCCGAGGGCTTCGCAGTGGACGTCAGCGAGGACGGGCACGACGGGCTGTGGCGCGCCCGCGAGTTTCCCTATGACGTGCTCGTGCTCGACATCATGCTGCCCGGCGTGAACGGCTACGAGATCTGTCGCACGTTGCGGGCCGAAGGACACACGACGCCGGTATTGATGCTGACGGCCAAGAGCGGGGAGTACGACATTGCCGAGGGGCTCGATCTCGGGGCTGACGACTACCTCACGAAGCCGTTCAGCTTTGTGGTGCTCATCGCCCGCGTGCGTGCGCTGGCACGGCGTGGCAACCCCGCACCAGGTCAGGAGCGGATCGAGGTGGGGCGTCTCGCCGTCGACACCGCAACCCGCCGCTGCTACCTCGACTGCGAGCCGGTGGCGCTGACCGCTCGCGAGTACGAACTGTTGGAGGTGCTCGCCCGGCGTCTCGATCGGCCCCTCACCCGCCGTGAGCTGATCGACCACGTGTGGGGTGCTGATCGGGACCCGAGCTCGAACGTGGTCGATGTGTACATCGGCTATCTCCGCAAGAAGCTCGCCGCGGAGGGCATCGGGGCACCCCAGATCGAGACCGTGCGCGGCCTCGGCTACCGCCTGGTGGCCCGGTGACCACGGCGCTCGGCCTCAGGACGAGGCTCACTGCGTTCGTCTCGCTGGCGTTCGCCGTCACGATCTCGGCCATCGCCCTGGCCGCCGCCAACCAGATGGAGGCGGATCTGGTGGACGGCACCAGGTCAGGAGCTGAGAACGTGCTCGCGGCATATCTCACCACGCTCAACGGCGGAGTGGCCTCGGTCGGGGTCGTCGACGAGTCGACGAGCACGTCGTTCTTCTACCGCGACGACGCCGGCAATGCGATCTCCGAGCGCGACTACGTCGAGCTGTTGAGTGGGGCGTTCGAAGCCGAACTCGATGCGATCTTCGCCCAGGACCGGGCCGGTACGGTCGACGTGTTCCAGGCCGGCACGTTCGCGGTTGGTCCGATCGATCCGTCGACCGAGGGCCTGGTGGGCGATCCACTCGACGCGTTCGTGACGGTGGTCGACCCCGAGACGGGCGAGCTGCTCGACAGCAGCGGCGATCCGCTGCTGGTGTCAACCGTGCCGACCCCGACCGGCGACCCCCAATCGGTGGATCTCGGTGACGCTGCGGTGGGAATGGCCCAGGAGCTCGCCCTGCCCGACGGCAGCGTGGTGACGGTGGGGGTCTCCACTCCGCTCACACCGGTCACGGCCGGCGTCGATGCCCTGCGTCGGCTCCTGGCGGTCGCGGTGCCGGTACTCACCGTCGTGGTGGGGGCCATCACCTGGTTGGCGGCCACCCGGGCTCTGCGGCCAGTGCACCGAATCTCAGCCGAGGCACGGGCGATCTCCGGATCGAACCTGGATCGGCGCCTTCCCGTGCCGCCGGCCGACGATGCCATCGCCGAGTTGTCGGTCACGGTCAACGAGATGCTGGGGCGCCTGGAGCGGTCGGCCCGGCGCCAGCAACAGCTGGTGTCGGACGCCTCTCACGAGCTGCGGAGCCCTGTGACGGCCAGCCGAGCCCAACTCGAGGTAGCCCTGGCCACTCCCAACACGGTCGACTGGACAACGACCGCTGAGGTCGTTCTGGCCGAACAGGAGCAGCTCGGCACCTTGATCGACGATCTGCTTGCCCTGTCCCGCATACGCGAAGCCGGCGCCAATCCGTCTACGCCGCTGGAACTCCGACCGTTGGTTGTCGAGGAGGTCGATCGGCCGCGGGAGACGCCGGTCGAGATCATGATCGCGGACGAGGTGGCGGTCGGTGCTGAGCGGCTGGTGGTGTCGCGCGCGATCCGGAACCTCGTCGACAACGCGGCCCGCCACGCCGACGTCATGGTGCAGGTCCGACTCCGGGTGGAGGGAGAACGTGCGGTGGTGACCGTGGACGACGACGGCTGCGGCGTGCCAATCGACCAGCGCGACATGATCTTCGAACGCTTCACCCGTTTGGACGACGCCAGGACACGTACTGCTGGTGGCACGGGCCTCGGGCTTGCGATCGTGAAGGAAGGCGTGGAAGCCGCTGGGGGGTCGGTGGCGTGCGCCGACAGCCCGTTGGGAGGCGCCCGCTTCGAGGTCTCGCTGCCCCGGTTGCGCTGATCGGGCGAGAACGTCAGTCCTTGTCGGCGGCGTAGGTGATGACGCGCTCCATCACCGCATCACCCGCCTTGTCGACGCTGCCAGCGTCGAAGGGAGGCTGCGGGTCGTACTCCACCATCAGCTGCATCGCCTTCGCTGCGTCGGCATCGAACAGCAGCTCGGAGAGCCGTAGGGCCATGTCGATGCCCGACGACACCCCCGCCGCAGTGATGATGCGTTGGTTGAGGTGCTCCACCACGCGCGCACCAGTTGGGGTGGCACCCCATTTGGTGAGCGTGTCGTACGCCGACCAGTGGCTGGTCGCCGTGAGCCCCTCGAGCAGCCCGGCCCTGGCCAGGACATGGGAGCCAGTGCACACCGACGTGGTGTAGCGGGTGGTCGGGTGTACGGCTGAGACCCAGGCCACGAGCGGATGGTCGTCGCCGTCGACCACGGCCCTCGTGCCGACGCCGCCCGGCACGATCACCACATCGGGCGTGGGGACCTCGTCGTAGGTGGCGTCGGCGGTGAGGCCGAGGAAGCCGTTCTCGGTACGGAACTCGCCGGTGCGCTCGGCCACGAAGACAACCGACGCTTCTGGAAGGCGCTGCATCACCTCGTAGGGCCCGATGCCATCGAGGGCCGTGAGGCGGTCGAAGAGAGGAATGGCGATCTGCAGGGCCATCGGGCTGCTCCGGGCGTGTGAGGGGATTCGGGCACTGCCACACTAGGCCCGATGCTGGTTCCACTCGCAGCCCGGATGTCCGCCGTGCGCCTCGCAGCGGTGCTGTTCGCCCCCCTGGTGGCCCTTGGCGGCTGTGCGACTGATGAGGCAACCGACGACGTCGATGACGGTACTGGGCCTGCGCCCGCCGCCGACGGCGCAGTGGTGGATCCCGACGTCGACATTGCGGCCATCATCGAGGACGTGAACGACTACTGGGTGCAGGCCGACGAGGCCCTGGGCTTCGAGTTCGTGCCCGTCCCGCTCGATCGGATCACCACCGGTGATGACGGCGTGTTGTGCAATGGACGCGAGATTGACCCCGACGAGGTCGCTGGCAACGCATTCGTCGACCTCGGCTGTGAGGAGGGGCTGCTCATCGCCTACGACCCCGCGTACGTGACGTCGTCCGTCGCCACCGCCGAGATGACGTTCGCCCATGAGTGGGGCCACGTGATCCAGGCCCAGGCCGAGCAGCTCGACTTGAGCCTCGACCCCGACGGGCTCCCGATCGACGGCGAGCTGCAGGCCGACTGCTTCGCTGGGGCCTGGGCGACCGAGCGGGCCGAGGCCGACCTGCTCTCCCTCCGGCGTGATGTGCGCTCGACCGGTGACGAGTCTGACGTCGACCTCGACGATCCCGATGCCCACGGCACGGCAGGCGAGCGCCTCGAGGCCTTCGAACTCGGCTTCGAGGGCGGCCCCCAGTCGTGCGTGCTGGAGCTGCCGGCCCTCCTGCCAGGCTGAGCGACGTCAGCCCTCGGCGTCAGCCTCGGTGTCGGCCGCGATGGTGGTCACCGTCACGCCACCGTCGGCTCCGGTGGTCTCGGGTGCGATCCACACCCGGAGGCCCAGCGCCGCCAGCGCAACGAGAATCAAGCTGATCCCGACGACGAGCAGCGGCAGATCCAGCCCCGGTCGATTCGGGTCGGGGTAGTACTCCACGGCGCGTCCTCGACGTTGCTCGCCGCGTTCATCGAACAGATCGCCGTAGTCGACGCCGCTCCGGGCTCGTGGGGTGTCGAACAGCGGGCGACGGCGAGCGTCGTCAGAGGAGTTCATGGGCGCGTACCTCCGGACCGCACGGCGGGGGGGGTGCGGCCTGCGCGTCCCGGGGGTTGACGGCGGGAACGAAGGGCCCGGGACTGTGAGTAATCGTAGTCGCGCGCAGCGCGCGAAGTGGTGGCAATGGGCTGCGTTGCCCGAGTGAACTACGATCGAGGTATGGCTCGGTCGAGCGCGCCGTCCGAGGCCGTTCCGATCGAGCTGGAGCCCGGCGAGGAAGCGGTCGACGTTGACGTCGACCGGGTTGCCCGGGGCGTTGCCGACACACCAGTGGCGCTGGTGATCGCCGGTCTGGCCGCCATGGCCGCCCTCGGGCTGATCTGGCAGGTCAGCATCGGCACACCGTCAGAGTTGGTGGAGCCCCCCGTCACCACCGTGCTGGCCCCGCCCACCTCGCGAGCCACCCTCGTGAAGGGTGACGTCAGCGTGTTCGACCGGCCCGAGGTCAACCAACTGGCCAACCTCGAAACGCTCGACACGGCATTCGACATGGTGCTGACCACCCGGGATGGCGGTGCCGCCGCCCTGGTGTCGGTCGACGAGGCCGGGGTGGTGTCGGTGACTGAGCTCCCTGAGGCCACCGACTATGTGTTCGATCCGTCGGGGCAATGGCTCGCTGCGCTCGGCCACACCGAGTTCGATGGCGGCCACGATGTGCTGTGGGCAGGGCGAGCAGGTGAGCCGCTCCAGTCGGTGGCCGTCGGCCTCAACGGATTCGCCTGGCACGAGACTGAGCCCGGCCACATCGCCTGGGCCTCACCAGGGGGCGATGAGGTGGAGACCCTGGATCTGGCAACCGGCCTTCGCAACGTGCAGACCATCGAGCTTCCCACCAGGGGGCGCCTGACCGGGTGGGGCGATTGGGGCGTTGCACTGTTGACCTCAGCAGCACGATTCCGCTCGGCGATCGTCGACCCGGGGGGCGAGGTGGTGACCGAGGACATCCCCGGCAGGTTCCGGATCGAGTCCTTCGATAGGCAGCTGCTGTTCTCGGGCTCGCTCGACTATCCGCTTTCGGTTGATCCGGCCACCGGTTCGAGATCGGTGGTCCACCCCACGCGTGGCGCCTACGTGTGGGCAGTCGACATCGACCGGGAGGGCCGCAGGCTGGCACTGTTCCTGGCCGACGGCGGGGTGAAGGGCGAACCGTTCGAGGCTCGGTTGGCGATCTGGGACGATTCGATCCCCACCGGGGTCACGACCGTCGACGCCGTGCGAGCCTTCTCCGAGGTGGCGTGGGTAGACGATGGCACCGGGCTGTTGTTCGTACAGCAGACCCCGCTCGATGGATTCGAGGGCGGCACGATCCAGCGACGATCGGTGAGCGGTAGCCTGCTGCGGACAGCGGTGCCGAACGTCTTCCGAGGTCGAGAATGGGTGGCAGCGATAGCGCAACGGGAGACCTGAGCGCCTCCGATCGCCGAGAGATCTTCGGATGGCAGATGTACGACTGGGCGTGGTCGGCGTTCTCGACCACTGTGGTCACGGCGCTGCTCGGGCCCTACCTGTTCGAACTGGCCGACGAGAACGGCGGCGTGCCGATCGGCGGGTTCACGATCGAGGCGGGCTCGTTCTTTCCCTTCGCCGTGAGCGCGTCGGCGGTGCTGCAGCTCGTGTTCCTGCCGATGATCGGGGCGGTGGCCGACCACACGTCGCACAAGAAGCGGCTCATGATGGCCCTCGCCTACGGCGGCAGCGCGCTCCTCGCGGCGCTCTTTCTCGTCACCACGTCCACAGTCTGGCTCGGGGGGCTGCTCTTCGTCGTCGCCGCCGCAGCCTTCGGCGCCGCATCGGTGGTCTACAACTCGTTCCTGCCCGACATCGCCGCCCCGGAAGACCGAGACCGGGTGAGCGCCGTCGGGTACGCCTATGGCTACCTCGGCGGTGGC
Source organism: Actinomycetota bacterium (assembly GCA_039029735.1). GTDB lineage: Bacteria > Actinomycetota > Acidimicrobiia > Acidimicrobiales > SZUA-35 > CADEDH01. The sequence goes on from JBCCFL010000003.1 coordinate 161,762, forward strand.
CTCTGGCTGGCGGCGAACTTCGCCTTGATCGCCCTGATGGACGACACCGGCCTGGCCGTACGCATCTCCCTGGCCGGCACCGGCGTGTGGTGTGCAGTGTTCTTCGCGTTGTTCCCCGGGCGGCTGTTGCGGGCGCGGCCAGCGAAGCGAACCAAACCCGCCGACCAGGCGTGGGTGCCGTTCAGCTTCCGGGCCGTGGCCGCCACGCTCACCGAGATGCGCCAGTCGCATCCCCAGGCGCTGTTGTTCCTCGGGGCCTACCTGCTCTTCACCGACGGCACCACGACCGTGACCTCCATCTCGACGTCGTTCGCCGCTGATGAACTCGACGCATCGGCCACGACGTTGCTCACGCTGGTGTTGGTGATCCAGTTCGTCGCCATCCCGGGCTCGATCGGATTCGGTCGTCTGGCCGAGCGGGTGGGGGCGAAACGAGCCCTGCTGGTCAACCTCGTGGTGTGGATGGGGCTCGTGGTCTACGCCTTCGTCGCGCTCGACTCGATCGCCGAACTCTGGATCATGGGCATGGTGCTGGCAGTGGTGCTCGGCGGCTCGCTCGCCCTGAGCCGCTCGCTGTTCTCACTCATGATCCCGGCCAGCCGTGAGGCCGAGTACTTCGGCTTCTTCGAGATCGCGGCGCGGGGCACGTCATGGTTGGGCCCGCTGTTGTTCGGAGTGGTGAACCAGATGGTCGGATCTCAGCGTGCGGCAATACTCTCACTCATCGTGTTCTTCGCCCTCGGCATCGCCCTGCTCGTACGCGTCGACGTGCGGCGGGCAATGGATCAGGCCGGCCAGCGCTCGACGGAGTTGGTCACGTGACAGGTGACGGCGCCATTCGACCCGCCACGCGGGCCGACGCCGAGACCATTGCTGCCATCTACCGCCCCTTCGTCGAGAGCACGGCCACGTCGTTCGAGATGACGCCACCGTCGGCGACCGACATGGCCGCTCGTATCGCCGCAACGCTCGGTAACGGACTGCCGTGGATCGTTGCCGACTACGACGGTGCCATCGCCGGATACGCCTACGCCGCGGTGTTCCGCTCGCGCCCCGCCTACGTGCACACCCGGGAAACGAGCGTGTACGTGGCCGATGGCTGGCGGGGCAGGGGAGTGGCGAGCCGGCTGATGACGGCCCTGATCGACGAGCTCGTCGAGCTCGGGGTGACGCAGGTGATCGCTGGCATCACGATGCCGAACGCCCCGAGCGTTGCCTTGCACGAGCGGCTCGGGTTCGAACCCGTTGGTGTGTTCACCGGCATCGGCCGCAAGTTCGACGCCTGGCACGACGTGGGCTTCTGGCAGATGGCGGTGGGCCCTGAGGCCTGACCTGGGGGACAGGGCTACCAGATGGTGCGCAACACCTGGTAGGCCTCGGCGTACTCGACCCCGATCTCCTTGCCCCGGAGGCAGGCCAATGCCGCAACCGATTCCGGACTGCGAACATGGGGCGACGGGCGGGCCTGGGTGGCGTAGGCGTCGAGAGCGGCGAGCTTGGCGTCCATCACCTCGGTGATGTCGACGAAGGCCTGCGGCCGCGGGATGTCCTTGCCCCACCACATGATCTTCGGAGACTCGTAGGCCAGCACCTCCGGGACGAGCCACTTGCCGAACACCGGGGCGATCGGACGCAGCGCGGCGAGTGCCGTTTCGTACATGGCCAGGTGGTCCTGGTCGTAGTCGTCGCCCGAGGGGATGAGCACGAGCTCGGGCTCGAGCTCGTTGATCTCAGTCTCGAACCGGTCGACGAGGTCGCGCTTCGGCACCGTGTCGAGCTTCTCGATCATGTCCTGATCGGGGTAGATCACGTCCCAGTCGAAGTCGAGGAGCTTGGCCACCACCTCGATCTCGGCCACCCGCTGCTCGTATGTGGTGCCGCCGTCGAGGCCGTAGTGGTGAAACCCGTCCACGGAGCCGAACACCACCCGTACCCGGGTGCCGCTCTGTTGGGCCAGACGAGCCATCAAACCGCCACAGGCCAAGGCCTCGTCGTCGGCATGGGGAGCGAGAACGAGAACTCGCGACAGTGATGCCAGATCAGACGGCACTGGTGCGCGCCGCCACGATCGGGCGGTAGTACTCGATCGTCTCCTGGATGAGGTCGGCGAGGTCCACCTCGGGCTTCCAGCCCACCGACAACGCAGCGTTGAGCACCGGCGTCTTCTCGAACGAGTGGGCTTCCACGTAGAGGTCGCCGTGGATCTTCTTGGCGTCGGCGTAGATGACCTCGGAGTCTGAGCCCGTCATCGCCTTGACCGTGTCGGCGAGGGCGCGGACGGTGGTCTTGTTGTCGGGGTTGCCGACGTTGAACACCATGTGGCCCGAGTCGAGTGCGGCGTCCATGTGCTCGACGATGAATCGGGTGAGGTCCGACACCGACAGGAAGGCCCGGAGCTGCTCACCGGTGGCGAACACGGTGATGTCGTCGCCGACGAGCGCCTGCTGCACGAACGTGGGCACGACGAAGCCACCCATCTCGGACTGGCGCGGGCCGGTGACGTTGAACGGGCGGATCGCAATGCCGCGCAGGCCACGGTGCCGAGAGTTGGCAACGATCGCCTCGGACAGCGTTTTGGCGATGGCGTACTCCACCCGCACCGAGTAGTCGGACGGCACGATGATCGAGTCGGACTCCGCCAGCTGCCCGGAGCGGCCGTAGACCTCGGCCGAGGAGAAGATGCACAGCGGAACGTCGTGCTCGATGCACTGCTCCACCATGGCCTCGGTCGAGCGCACGAGATCGGGGCCGAGGCGCCCCGCGAACTTGAGGATGCCGGCTGGACCGACGAGCGATGCGGCGTGGATCACGCGTTCGGCGCCCGCCACCGTGCCACCGCCGGTCACGTAGTCCTCGACCGACATCTTGAGCACGGTGCAGTTCGGATTGTCTTCGTAGGGCTGGCTCGACAGCACCGAGCCCACGAGGGAGTCGATGATGATCACCTTGCGGCCGGCGTCGAGGTAGGCATCGGCCACGAACGAACCGATGAAGCCCAGACCACCGGTCACGACCACGGCGTCGGTGGTGTCAACTTGGGCTGGGCCGAGGGAGGTGGGCGTCATCGACGACTCCTTGTTGGGGGCGTAGTGGTGAACAGAGATCGGAGGAAGGTCCACGGGCCGGCGAGGCGGCCTGCGATCAGCGACAGCCGAGCGCGGCGGCTGATGCGTCGGGGGAGCAGCGCCGGGTCACCAACGGGCAGGTCGGCGGGGGCGAAGAGGGCGCCGAGGCCGTGGGGGATGCGCCTGATCACCGAGAACGCCGTCGCAGGCCGAACGAGGTGTGAGGTGAGGAACGCCGTCAGGCCCAGGCCGTAGGTGTACATCAACGAGTCGAACGTTCGATCGTCGTAGCGGTCGGCGTGCCATCCCAGCACGGCCGGTTCATAGGCGGCGGCACGGCCATCGAGCAGCGGCGCCACAGCAGCGGCGAGATCCTCGCCGCCTCGAGTCCGGGTGCCGGGGCCGAGCCGCTCGTCGAACCCGCCCTGTTCCCGGAACCAGCCGGTGTCGAACGCCATGTTGGCGCCGATACCCCAGCCGAGTCGATAGGGGTGCAGGGCGTCGCCAGGGTCGGTGGGGCCGAGGAGCGTTGGCGCGAACCCATTCCGCCAGCCCCACCCCATAAGCGTTTCGAAATCCTGCTGGGCCGCGCTGTCGAGGTAGTAGGGCGGGCAGTAGCCGAACACGGCGCGCACGCTGTCGGCTCGGCGGAACCCGCGGGCGATCGCCAACGCCCACAAGGGATCGACCCGGATGTCGTCGGACAGGAACGCCACCCAGGGCTGCGATGCGAGGCGGAGGCCGATGTTGCGGGCCTTCGACAGCCCAGGTCGGGTCTCCGCCACGTACCGCACGCGATCGTCGGCACCGAAGTGCTCGGCCACCACGTCGGCGGTGGCACTGGTGCTCGCCCCGTTGTCGACCACGATCACCTCGATCGGGCCGGGGTAGAGCACAGCAAGCACGTCGGTGACGCACTGGTGCAGATGCTCGGGCCGATTGCGGGTGCCGATCACCACGCTCAGGCCTGGGAGGTCGGCGGTGGCGAGAGCTACGAGGTCCGTCGGCGGTGCCGGCGTCTCGGCACCGACGGCACGGTCGGTTGCATGGACCCGTAGCGCATGGAGCCAGCGGGTGCCGGGCGAGCTGGCCATGTCAGCGAGGTCGAGCCCGACGAGCCCGACCGGTTCACCCCGCCGGCGAACGAGCACCCTGGCGAACCCGTAGCGCGAGAGGTCGGGGGCGTTCGTCCCCAGCCCTGCCGGACCGTCGTACGTGGCGTCGAGATCGACCTCGCCGACCCAGATCGGCACAACCGAGGCGTCGACGACGTGTTGGCGCTGCGGTGCATCGATTGTCGCCAACGTCGGGAACCCCTTGTCGAACCGTGGATCTGTGCGCCCAGAGGTCGGCTCGGGGTTGGTGCCCTGACGGGCTGCGGCCGACCTTCATGATCCATGGCGTCTTCTCTTGGTGCGCTCTGCCTTACGGTACTGCGACACCATCGTTGTGGTAGGTAGAGAGTGCCCTCATTGGGGAGGATTGCTCGTGCCGGGTGCCTGGAAACGCCGCCAATTGCCCGCGTAAGATTTCACCCCCTTCCTGCCAGTCGAGCAGTGCGACCGTCCGAAGATCGTTCGGCTCCGAACTAATTGCCCTCGTCGGCTACCCTGTGTGTCATGGTGCCCCGCTCGGGGTGCACGGTCGAGGAGGTCGGCGAGATGACGGATCGGCGAACCGAGGTCGGCGGCGTTGCCGTTCCGGTCGATCATCTGATCGGTGGCGTCTGGGTCGGGTCAGACCGCACGTTCGAGTCGAGATCGCCCCTCGACTGGGAGGGGCCGGTGTTGGCCGACGTCGCTCGCGGTGACGCGTCCACCGCCGACGATGCGGTCGCCGCCGCCGTTGCCGGCTTCGGTGAATGGAGCAGTCGCTCGGCCAAGGAGCGAGCGGACGTCATGCACCGGATGGCCGACCTGATCGAGGCCAACAACGACGAGATCGCACGAGTCGAAACGCTCGACATGGGCTTCATGTACGAGTCGATGAAGAACCGTCTCGTGGCCCGGGGCGCAGTGAACTTTCGGCTCTATGCCGACCTGATCGTCGAGCACGCGGAGCGCTCGTGGGATGCCAAGAGCATGCACAACGTGGTGCAGCGGATGCCGGCCGGGCCGGCGGTGGTGATCACACCGTGGAACGCACCGTTCATGCTGAGCACGTGGAAGATCGCACCGGCTCTCGCCGCCGGCAACAGCGTGATCCACAAGCCGGCCGAGTGGTCGCCGCTGAGCGCAGCACTGTTGGCCGAGTTGGCCGTCGAGGCCGGGTTCCCGGCCGGGTCCTACAACCTCGTGCAGGGCATCGGTGAAGAGGTGGGGGCCGCCCTCGTTGCTGATCCACGGGTGCGGCGCATCACCTTCACCGGCTCGCCCGAGACCGGCCGCCACATCGGCACCGCCGCGGCCGCCAACCTCGTGCCCTTCACCGCCGAACTCGGGGGCAAGGGGCCGATGGTGGTCTTCGCCGATGCCGATCTCGACGCAGCCGCCCACCGGGCGGCCTGGCAGTTCGACGACTCGGGCCAGGTGTGTCTCGCCGGCACGAGGCTCCTCGTCGAGGAGTCGATCCGCGACGAGTTCCTCGAACGGTTCCACCATCACGCCGATGCCCTCGTGCTCGGCGATTCCCGTGACGAGGCCACCGACATCGGGCCGCTCGTCCACCCCGACCATCGGGCGAACGTAGACGGCTTCGTGGCCCGAGCCCGCGCCAACGGCGACACCGTGGTGCGCGGGGGAGCAGTGGTGGACGGCAGCCTCCACTATCAGCCCACGTTGATCGAACCGGCCTCCAACGACAGCGAAGTGGTGCAACGGGAGATCTTCGGTCCGGTGCTCACCTTCCAGACCTTCTCCGACGAGGCCGACGCCGTGGCTCTGGCCAACAGCACCGACTACGGGCTCTCAGCTATGGTGTGGACCGGCTCGGCGGAGCGAGCCGAACGAGTGGGCCGCTCCTTGCGGGCTGGGCTGGTGTGGGTGAACACGTTCCTCGTGCGAGACCTCACGGCGCCCTTCGGTGGTATGGGGATAAGCGGGATCGGTCGCGAGGGCGGCGATCACGCCCTGGACTTCCACAGCGATCTGAAGACCCTGATGGTGCTCGACGGAACCGTGCGATGAGTCGCACCGACGTACGGCCGCCCGCCGCCATGGATCGCGGCGCCCCCCACGGAGCTGCGTGGCGAAACCCGACACTGTGGCTCTTCCTGGGCTTCGTGGCGGCGATGGCCGTGCAGTTCTCCTACCTGGCCGGAGCGGTGGCATGGCCGCTGGCGATCGCCGCTGGTGTGATCGGTCGCTATCTCGGGTTCACCGTCATGCACGAGGCGTCGCATCGGGTGGCGCACCGGGCCGGATGGCTCAACGACGGGCTCGGATGGGTGACGGCGCTGCCGCTCACGCTCACGTTCCCGATGTTTCGCTCCGTGCACACGAAGCACCATGCCAACACGAACCATCCCGAGATCGACCCAGACCTCGACGTTGGTCGTCGGCCGCTGATCCTTCGTCCGCTCTGGCTGCTGGCCCCGGCGTTCACCTACCGCCAGAAGTTCTACGCCAACGGCTGGCACAAGCGGGCCTGGCATCGCACGGCCCAGATTGCGCTCGACGTGGCCATCGTGGCGGCGATCGGCGGGAGCCTGGCAGCCGAGTGGGGGAGTGAGCTGGTGGTCGTCGCCGTCGCCCCGACGGTGATCACGGTCATGATCTTGACCTACTGCTTCGATCTGTTGCCCCACCGGCCCTACGACTCGACTGAGCGTTACCACGACACACGAGCGATGCCGAGCCGAGTGCGGAACGTGGTGTTCCTCGGCCAGAACTACCACCTGGTACATCACCTGTGGAACTCCGTGCCCTGGTTCCGATACCAGCGTGTGTTCGCCGAGAGGCGTGACGAGCTGATGGCAGTCGGCGCCCGCATCGATTGATCGGGCCGCTCACTCCGCTGAGCAGACCGACAATCTGACGAGGTCGAACTCGAACTCGCCGTCGAGCCCGTCGCTGAGCTGGATGGCGATCTCGGCGGCCAGGTCGGCGTCGAGTGGTGCCTCGTCGACGGGGCGCCCGAAGACGACGGCCTGCATGGAGTCGAGGGCAACGTCGGCCACCGCGCCGCCGTCACCGTCTTGTTCGAACCTCATCGGGGCCTGGAAGTTCGTTCGGGGATCGCGATTGGGCGCCCGATCCGAGATCGTGAGGAGGTAGGTCCGATCGTCCGGCACGGCCTCCAGCCGAACGATGTCGGCGCCAGCGAGGCTGCCCGGGAGCAGTGCGGCCCGGATCAAGGAGAAGCCACCGCCGTCGGTCACCAACTCGCCCGAGAACGTGATGGCATCGATGCCCTCGGTCAGCGAACCGGCCGATTGGCCGCCCATCACCCCGTCGTTCACCACAAACCACGGAGCTGCGCCGTCGACGGCGGCGTCGTAGAGCGTCTGGCACGGGGGCTCGTCGGGCGCAGGGGCCGTCGTGGGGGTGGTCGCAGCGGTCGTGGCCGGCGCCGCGGTCGTCGACGATGGGGTCGTTGACGATGGGGTGGTCGCGCCTTGCTCTGCGCCGCCTTCGGCGGCGACAGCCGTGGTACTGGTGGCCGTTGTGATCGTCGTGTCGCTGGCGGCCGACGATCCGGTGCTCGAGGCGGAGCAGCCAGCCAACACCGAAACCATGACAATCGCGGAGAGGATGCGGGCCAGCACGATCAAAGTCTCGCCGCCACAGTGGCGCAGAGGTCGGATCGGGCGCCGGGGAGTAGGTGGATCGCCCGTCAGCCGGTACGGATGACCACCGAGACCGGGAAGTGGTCGCTGAAGCCGTCCTGGTTGACGTTCTCCTCCGGTTCGCCGTCGGGGAGGCCGAATCGGATCGGGCCGTGGCTCACCCGGTGATCGACCATCGCCGGGATCATCTCGATGCCGGCGGTCTCATCGATCACGGTGAGGCCCCGCTCGCCCCTCAGCAGCGACCGGTTCACGAGAATCTGGTCGAACACGTTGCCGTTGTTGCGGTAGTAGAGCGTGCCGTCGATCGCACGTTCACCGCCGCGGTGGTCAACGGCATCGTTGCGGAGGTAGTCCCACGACAGATTGTGGAATCGGGCCGATTGGGCCCGTTCGGTGTCGCCCCGCTCTCGGGACGCGTTGGCGTTGTAGAGAACGGACGGGTCCCACGGATCGTCGTTGAGATCGCCGAGGGCAATGATGGGGATGTCGGCGCCGCGGACCTCGCGGGTCCGTTCGTGCCAGTACGCGAGCGTCTCACCGGCGGTGGCCCGGAAGCCTGCCGACTGGATGGCGCCGCCGCTCCGTGACGGCCAGTGGTTGGCCAAGGCGACGAACTCGTTGCCGTCGCTGTCGGTGAAGGTCACCTGGGTGATGTCGCGCGTGCCGGTGCGACGCATGACGAAGTGTGAGAACACGGCCTCCGGATCGACCTCGAACCGGGTGGTGTCGTAGACGAAGGCCGTGTCGATGCCGCGCCGATCGAAGGTGTTGTCGGCGTGCACCACACCATAGGTCCGCCCGGTGGTGGCCGCGTTCAGCGATGCCGTCAGCTCGTCGAGCACGAACCGGTTCTCCACCTCGCATACGCCCAATACGTCGGGGCCAGAGCCGCCGATCTGGGAAATGATCGTGGTCAGCTGGCTGATCTTGCGGTTGAACAGCTCCTCGGTCCACCCAGTGAGGTCGGATGCCATGGAGCGGGCGATCCACGGCTCCCGGTCGGGGAAGCCCTCGGGGGCGAAGAGGTTCTCCAGGTTCCAGAACGCAATGCGATGGTCGGTCATGGCGATCGTGTTCCTCTGTCTCTGTCTCTGTAGCGGGTCGAACTCGGGGTCGTCACCGAATGAGAGCAGGCAGCGGCGCCGGTGATACCGATGGTTTGCGTCAGCCGATCGCAACCACGGTGCCGGCGGCGCCGTCCACCCGGATCGGCTGACCGTCGACCAGGGCCGTGGTGGCATCGTCGGTGGCAACCACTGCCGGTATGCCGAACTCGCGCGCGATGATCGCCGGGTGGCTGAGGGGCCCGCCGTTGTCGCAGACCAGTGCGCCGAGCGAAGGGAACAGCATCGACCACACCGGTGACGTGATCGGGCACACGAGGACATCGCCCGGCTCGATCTTGTCGAAGCCCGTCTCGTCGAGCACGATCCGCGCGGGGCCTTCATAGGTGCCGGGGGCGACGCCCATACCGACGATGGTGCTCGCAGACGCCGACTCGTCGGCTGCACTCGTGGCCACGTCGTCAGCGTCGGCGATGCCGGTCTGGATCGTCGACGCCTTCGACGAGAACCACAGCACCGATTCGACGGCCTCCTGGATGTCGTCGGGGAATCCGCTCAGGTCGGGGAGGGCCAGCTCCGGCCCCTTCGTCCGAGGCGGCGGGGAGGTCACTGGACTGAGCCGCTCGGTGTGGCGGTCGAGCGCCCGCGTGGCGAGCCCCGGGTCTGCGTGCCCTCGGAGGACGGCGTCGACCTCGGCGGGTAGGGCATCGAACACATGGCCAGCGTCGTCGAGGTGGTCGCTGGCGGCGAGGCGGCGCCCCGCTTCCTGGCCGACGTGGCGCAGGGCGGCGGCTGGCACACCGACCGTGGCGGCCTCGTTGCCCTCGCGGATGGGGAATGCTCGCCGGGCCCGTTCGATCCTGGCGCGGGTCTCTTCCGTGTCACCCAGAGCGGCGAGCACCCGATGCTCCACATTGGAGCGGGTGTCGCGGTGCCGGTCGGCCAGTTCGGCTGCGCTCGGGCGGTCGATCTGGGAGCGCAGGATGTCGAGGACCCACTCCGGCGACTCGGCGATTGTGGGGTAGGCGATCTCGTAGCGGATGGCTCGCCGGCCCCAGCTCGCCATGTAGCGAGTGATGGCGGCGTCGACCTCGGGGGCGATCGCGCGAACGGTGTCAAGGGACGTGGCCGTGCGGAGCGTGGGCTCTCCGTCGTTGGCCCGGATCAGGTCGATGATCTCGGCCTGGGCGGCGGCGGGCCCCGTCGTGGTGTCGGACAGGCCGGTCAGTAGGCCGGACAGCTCGGCCGTTGTGAAGCCGTGCTCGCGGTTGAGCACCATCGACAGCCGCATGATCTCGTTGATGCCAGCACCGTGGAGATGAAAGTGCTTCTTCACCGCCCGCTCGGCGTAGGTCCAGGTCTCGGCGAGCAGATCGGCCAGTTCACCGTCGGACAGCCCAGAGGGGTCGGTGTCGAGGATGGCGACGCCGTCAGCCAGCAGCGCATCTTCGTCGCCGCTCAACCAGCTGTCGACCACCCCCTCCCAGTAGTTGGTGCGCTCCAGATTGCGCATCGTGGCGATCCGGCGGCGCAGGTCGGGCACGATGCGCACGAGCAGCGGAACGAGCCAGTTCGGTGGCGGCCGGCGCACCTTGCCGCCGAGCGGTACCACGGTGGCGTAGGCCCAGCCGTCGATCTCGGCGGTGCGGACCTCATCGAACAAGAAGCCGGTGTCGGCACAGATCTCGGCGATGCCGCGGCTCTGCCGGGTCATGAACAACTCGGCCCCCCAGCGGCTCATACGATCGGGGAAGTGGGTGTCCTCGCGCTCCCAGGAGTAACCGTCATCGTCAGCCATGGGCCAACACGCTAATTCACTTGCTCCGGGCCGTGTTGGTTGGCGCTGTCGAGTGACTAGTGTCCGTCGCATGGCAGCGAGTGGGAACGGGGCAGGAACGACGAGCTCGTCGCGGGCAGTACAGGCCGCCTCGTTGTCCTTCGGCTCCTGGTGTGTCGCCCACTCGCTCTCGGTCGTCGCGGCCGTGCTGTTGGCTGAGCTCGCCGTGCAGGTGGGCCTGAGGCTGGTGGGTGAGGGCCCGCCCGCCATCGACCCGCTCGGTTCCAGTCTCGCTGTCATGGTGCTCGTGGCGGTCACCGGGTGGGTCGTTCATCGCGCCGTGCTCGCGCTCGACGCTCGTCATGGCGATCCGACCACGGATGACATCGGGCTGGTACGCGTGGTCTCGGCGCGAACAACGGCCCTGATTGCGGCTGGCCTCTGGCTGGTGGCACGCCTGGCCGCAGCCGTGTTGTCGGCGAACTTCGAGGTGGAACCGGGCGGCGTGGCCTGGGCGATCCTGGTCGTCGGTGGGGGATTGGCGGCTCTCGTGCTGATCGGTTCGGCCGTGACCGTGCTCGGCACCGTGAGCGCGGCGGATCCTGGACTGGCCACGCGCGGCGGCACGTACCTCGTCATGGTGGTGGCGGCTGCCGCAGCCATCGCCCTCGGTTCGACGGTGGTGGAGGCGAGCTACCAGTCCGGACGCGAGGCGATCGGGCTCGATCTGGTCGAGATCGACGGCCTGGGGCGCTCCGCCTGGTTGTCGGGCCTGATCGCGCTGGTTGGTGCCCTCGGGTTGGGTATTCGCGCTGCGAGCACGTCCGACATGCCGGCCTTCGTTCAGGTGCCGCTGGCGGCCGGCGTCGGGGCGTGTCTGATCGGGGGTGGCTGGTATGTCGCACGCGTGATGTCGCACCTCGTGGCGGCGCACACGAGTTTCGATCCTGGCCTCGGGTTCCACGCCGTGTTCTGGGCCTTCATTGGCTTCTTCGTGCTCTGGGTGTTCGCTCGCGATCTCTGACGGTGCGCTCCCCGGGTGCCTTCGTCAGGCGCCGGTCTCGACCACCACTTTGCCGAAGGTCGTCCGTTCTCCTCGGAGGTAGTGCCAGGCGTCGACGTAGCCCTCCATGGGGTACACGCGATCGATCGTCGGTTGAAGCACGCCGGCTGCGATCGAGTCGTGAACGAACGCGATACCACGGGCGCACGCGTCAGCATCCTGGACGTAGTTGAACACCGAGTAGGCGTGGAGCCAGCCACTCGATTGGAACATGGGAACGACCGGGAAGGTCGGGAAGCTGCCGGCGAGCAGCCCGTACAGCGCGAGGATTCCATTCTTCGCCATTGCCGGCGCATAGCGGGCGGGGAAGTCGCCGCCGACAGGATCGAAGGCCAAATGCACGCCAACGCCATTGGTGGCGTCGAGGATGAACTCGGCCAGGTCGGTCGCCCCGTCGTCGACGAAGACGTGCGTGGCCCCAGAGTTTTCGAGGTACTCCCGGTTGCGCTCATGGCGCGTCGTGGCGATGGATGTGGCGCCGCGCAGCCGAGCGATCTCGATGGCGGCATTGCCGGCCGTGCTCGTGCCCGCTGGCACCAGAACGTTCACGCCGGGGGCCGCCTTGGCCATCTCGATCACCGGGTAGTACGCCGTCATGTACTGCATCCAGATCGAGGCCGACTCCACGCCGCTCAGACTCGGGGGAGAGGGTGCAAGGTACCGGGCGTCGATCAGCATGGTGTCGGCGCTGGCACCGCGCCGGTCATAGAAGTAGGGGAGCGTGCCGTACCGATCGCCGACCGCGATGCCGGTGACCTCCGAGCCAACAGCCTCGACGATCCCGGCGGCTTCGATTCCGACCCGGGCCGGAAAGGACGAGAAGCTGAACGAGTACATGTCGCGCATGAGATCGGCGTCGCCCCAGTTGAGGGCAAACGCCTCGACTCGAAGCCGCACATCGGTCGGCCCGGGCTCCGCGATCTCGCAGGAGACCAGCTCCAGGCCCTCGAAACCGTCGTAGGCGTTGATCACCCATTCGCGGGGCATCAGCGCTCCCACGTCTGGATCAGGTGCATCGGTTGCGAGGTCGTGGTCACTGTGACTCCCATCGGGTCGGGCGCGTGCCCATGGGGCTATAGGTAACTCGATTCGCTCACAGTACGCAAGCGTGTATTCCGAGTGGACACCGTGGTGCGGGGGTGTGACCGTAGTCGACGCCTCTCAGAGGAGGCCGTGGTCGCGGGCGGCCTGCACGGCGGCGGTGCGGTCGCCAACGCCGAGCTTGCGGTAGATCGCCTTGCAGTGGGTGCGGACGGTGTTGAGCGACACGAACAGCTCGTTGGCGATGTCCCGCTGGGTGAGTTGCGATGGCAGGTAGTGGAGAACCGCCTGCTCGCGATCGGTCAATCGCTCCACCAACCCAGGCGCCACCGGCAACGCCGGCAGTGTGCCGTGGCGGGCCTCGACCCGGGTGAGGTACTGGCCGATGATCCCGGGGTCGCGACATCGGTCGATCATCGTTCGAGCCTGGCGCAACAGCTCAGCGCCGTCGGGGTGTTCATGGCGAGTCAACACATCAGCAGCAGAAGTCAACGCATAGCTACGAGTGAGGACCAGGTCCGATTCGTCTGCGAGTTCGGCCCCCCGTGTCGTGGCCGCGATTGCCTCGGCCGGGCTGTCACTGACGCGGCCGATGATGCTGTGGGCCAGCGCGACAAAGGCGCTGTCGGCCCACCCGTTGGGCTCTGCGATCGCGAGCGCCCGCTGGGCGGCGTGGCGAGCGTCGGAAGTCCGGCCGGTCTCGGCGGCGATGATGGCCTCGTAGATCGGGACGCTGCCTGCAACGAGCGCGTTGCCTTCCTGTTCGGCGAGCCGTTCGGCCACCGGGAGCAGGTCAGTGGCGGCCTCGAAGTCCCCGCCCCAAGTGCGGGCCCAGATCAGGCTCAACGTTTGCGCCGACTCGGTCGGGTGATCAGACGCCCGCGCTTCGTCGAGCGCAGTGGCGACGTCGCCGGAGGCGATGGCGATGTAGACAGCCAGGGCGATGGTGAGGCGGGTCTCGTTCGGGGTGGGGTTGAGGGAACGAGCCAGGTCGAGGTAGTGGCGGGCGTCGCCCAGTCGTCGGGTGAACAAGGCGATGTAGCCGTTCACCGTTGCCGTACCGACGTGTTCGTCGGCCAGAGGTCCGAGGCCGGCAATCTGGCGTTGCAACGTTGCCAGTTGTCCGGTGTTGAGAAGCTCGGTCGCATCCTCCCAGATCAGATCGGCGGCCTCGGCGTGGTCGCCGCTGTGGATGTAGTGCTCCACCGCGTTCAGGGCGGTTCCGTGGCGGCGATGCCAGGCCGCCGCCCTCCGGTGCAACTCCGTGAGCTCAGTTGGGATGGCGTTCTTGGCCTCGACCCGGAGAAGGTCGGCCAGTAGGTGGTGGTAGCGGTACCACGTGCCGGTCCGGTCGAGGCCGATCAGCAGCTGGTTGGTGGCCGCCAGTCGGCGTAGCCATCCTGCGCCATCTGGTGTTTGGCAGACGGCGTCGATGAGCGGCCCAGAGAGTCGCCCGAGGATCGAGGTCTGCATGAGCCGGTGGCGGTCGTCGGGTTGGAGGCCGGCGAGGAACTCCTCGGTCAGGTAGTCGACGACGAGCCGGTCGTCGCCCTGGAACGCAGCCACGAACGCATCGGCATCGGGGCTGTCGGCGAGCGAGATCCCGGCCAGGACGAGGCCTGCGGCCCATCCTTCGGTTCGGTCACACAGCGCCGCGATCTGGTGGGGGAGTGGGGCGGTCCCTCGTTGGTCGAGCAGCGCTGCTGCTTCGTAGGGCTCGAACCGAAGGTCATTGGCTCGGATCTCGACGAGGTGTCCCCGAACCCGGAGTCTGGAGAGTCGCAGCGTGGGGTCCACCCGAGAACACACGATGATCGTGAGCGAGCTGGGAGCGAGGTCGACGAGTTGCTCAAGGCCACGGTCGACGTCGGGGTTGGCGATCAGGTGGTAGTCGTCGATGACCAAGACGATGGGCTCAGCGAGGGTGGTCAGATGGTTGGTCAACCGCTCGATGAGGGGTCGGGCATCGGTAGCCGATCCGGGGATTGCGGGAGCGACGGCGGGCTCGAGGTCGGGTATCTGCCGGGCCAGGGCGGCGATGGCGTGGGTCCAGAATCGGGCCGGGTCATGATCAGCGGCATCGACCTGTAACCACGCGGAAGCGGTACCGGTGGTCTCCAGCCAGCCGGCCACCAGGGTCGACTTGCCCGAACCCGCAGGTGCGCTGACCAGCACCACCCTGACGGCGCTGTCCTGCACAGCGGTACTCAGCGCATCGTCGAGGCGTGAGCGACGAACCAGCTGGGCCGGGGGTGTCGGCGCCATCAGTTTCGTGCCCACGAGGGTCATCGTGTCGACAGAGGTTGCCCTCGTCTCACCGTCCACAACCTTGAACTCTAGGTGTGAGACCGGCCACCAGGCCGGGAGATGACGGGAGTCTCACCCGGGTGAGATGGCCGGCGTGGTGATGTCTCCTCACATCACCGGAGGGGATGGTGAGGCCATGAACGAGCCCACCACCTACGAAATCGTGGTCAGGGGCCGAGCCACCGAGCGCATCCTCCGCCCCCTGCTCGACGACTTCGCCGTTGATCACCCCGACGCAGGCCGGACCCGGTTGACGGGCGTCATCCGAGACCCGGCCCACCTGCACGGCGTTCTCGCCCACCTCACCTCCGTTGCGGCCGAGATCGTCAGCCTCACCGCCCACGACCCCAATCAACCCACCACTTCAACCACTGAAAGGCAAGAACAATGACCAATACACCCACCGCCACGACCACCACCCTCAGCACACCTGGGCACGAGGCACACGGAGCGAGAGCTGGGGCCGTCGGCGCCCTGGTGGCCGCCGCCACGTTCATCTTCGGGATCGCGCTGTTCGCCACCACCTTGATCGACTACACCAGCGGTGATCCGACTCCGGCCGAGTCGGTGGCCTTCCAGGGTGAGCACGAGACCACCTTCTTCATCTGGTACCTCGTGATCTTCCTGGTTTTCGGGGCGGCCATCATCCCGCTGACCCGTGCCCTCCATCTCCGACTTCGCGGGGCCAGCCCCCTGTTGGCCGATGTCGGCGCCGTGTTCGCCTACATCTGGGCCGGCCTGATGTTCGCCACCGGCATGATCTCCAACATCGGTATCACTGCCGTCGGTGACCTGGCCGAAACCGACCCCGCCGGCGCCGAAGCGTTGTGGTCCAGCCTCAGCGCTGTCACCAATGGCCTCGGCGGCGGCAACGAGCTCGTCGGCGGGATGTGGGTGCTCCTGGTGAGCGTGGCTGCCTGGGCCACCAGAGCGCTGCCCCGGTCGCTGAACGCGCTTGGCATCGTTAGCGCCATCTCCGGATTGATCACCGTCATCCCCGGCCTCGAAGACGTCGGGATCGTGTTCGGGCTCGGGCTCATCGCCTGGTTCGCCTGGGTCGGTGTCGTCCTGCTGCGCAACCCCACCCTGAACACCGTCGAAGGCACCCGATGATCATCGACATCGCGGTCGAGCGCTGGCTCGTTGCCTTCGTCGTGATGACCGTTCTGGTTCTCGCCGGCTGCGCGAGTGACAGCCCCGCAGCCGGCTCGCCCGAAGCGGTGCCTGCGGGATCGATAGACGACTTCATCCAGGCCGAGATGCCGGCGTCTGGCGTGCCGGGCGTGGCCTACGCGGTGGTTGTCGATGGCGAGATCACCTCGGTCGGCGCCCACGGCGTACTCAGGAGCGGAGACTCCCGACAGGTCACGGCGGACACCCCGTTCCTGACCGGCTCGATCTCCAAGAGCTTCACTGGTGTGGCCATCATGCAACTCGTCGAAGCAGGCCAGATCGACCTCGACGCCGACGTCTCGGAGTATCTCGACGTGTTCTCGGGCAGGCCCGCCGGTGCCGCCACGATCCGACAGCTGCTGAGTCACACCAGCGGCTTGTCCACCCTGCAAGGCAACACCTCGTACACAGACGCCACCGGCGAAGCCGACGAACTCGCCCGTCAGGTCGACGGGCTGGCCGCGGTCACCCCTGCCAATGACCCGGATGAACGGTGGGCCTACTCGAACGCCAACTACCAGATTCTCGGACGGGTGATCGAGGTCGTGAGCGGCCAGGACTATCAGGCCTATGTCACGGCCAACATTCTGGATCCGATCGGCATGGACCACAGCTTCGTCGCCGACGGCGACACCCATGCCGACATGGCCACTGGGCACACGCCGTGGTTCGGCGGCAAACGACCGCTGGCCGAGAACACGACGCACCGGGCGACTGCTCCACAGGGCGGAATCGTCGCCAGCGCAGGTGATCTCGCCCGCTACATGCAGGTGATGATGAACGGCGAAGACGACGTGCTCCGGGCGGAACACAAGGCACTGATCATGCTCCCAGCGAGCGACGCATCGCCGCACTACGGCTTCGGCTGGTATCTGGATCACACCAACCAGACGGTGTGGCATGCCGGGGCGAGCCCTGGGCTGGAGACGCTGGCCACGATGGTTCCCAGCGAGAACGCCGCCGTTGTCGTGCTGGTCAACGGCGGAAGTGGCATGGGCTTTGGAGAAACCGCCCAGCTCCGCAACGGCATCACCGCCCGAGCGCTCGAGCTCGACTACGGCGGCGAAGGGGCGCGATGGACGCAGAAGACACTCTTCGTCTCCCTTGTGCTGCTCCCGGTCGTCTACCTACTCAGCACGATCTGGGCGTGGCGTGACCGTGCGAAGATACGAGCCAAGTCGGGCGCCTTCGGTGTGTTCAGCTGGTGGTTCCCACTCCTCACCACGGGCGTCGCGGCCGTGGCCATCCTCTGGCTCGTCCCGAACCTGATCGGCGCTCCGCTCCGCACCATCACCGTGTTCCAACCCGATCTGGGCGTGGCGCTGATCGCAACCGCTGTAGCTGGGGTTCTCTGGGCCGTGTTCAGGCTCGGGGTGGCCTACACCGGCCGCCGGATCACACCGGCGGCGGGGAGTGGTGGCTCGATCACCCGCCGAAGCGAGGCTCAGGCAGACCTCGGGTTCCGAGGCCCGTGACCTTGAACAAGCTGCCCGCCAGGAACTGCGGTTTGGCCTGCACGGCAAACATGTCGTGAACGGCCGGGTGTTTGACCCGCGCCATGGAGGTCACGTAGAGCTCGTCGAGGTCGTCGCCGCCCCACATCACGCTGGTGATGTTCCTCACCGGCATCCCGATCCGTCGTTCGACGGTGCCGTCCGGGGCGTAGCGCACCAGATCACCGGAGATGAGTTGGGCGTTCCACATGAAGCCCTCCTCGTCGACGGTCGATCCGTCGGCGACGCCGTCGTCGTCCTTCGTCGTTGCGTGGACTCGCTTGTTGGAAAGTTCGCCGGTCTCGATGTCGTAGTCGTACGCCCAGAACTCCTGGATGAAGGTGTCGGCGACGTAGAAGGTCGAGTCGTCTGGGCTCCAGCAGGGGCCATTCGTACACATGAGACCGTCCTCGACCCGGGTGACCGTCAGGTCGGGATCGAGCCGCCACAGTCCGCAGTTCCGAAGCTCTTCGAGGTCGTCCATTCCTCCTGCGAAGAACCGGCCTCGGCGATCGACCTTGCCGTCGTTCAGCCTGGTGCGCTCGATGTCGGCATCGACCTCCTGGATGAGTTCCAGTTCGAGCGCATCGGCGTTGATGTGCATGAAGTAGAAGCCGTCAGCCATTGCCGCGACCATGCCGCCCTGTTCACGGAGCGCCATGGCACCGATGTCCTTCGGCAGGGCCCAGCTGTCGACCTTGCCCGACGTCGGATCAAGCCGCCAGACGGCGTCGAGCCCCAATCGCGGGCCCGTGCAATCGAGCCAGTAGAGACAGCCTTCCTCCACGTCCCACACCGGCCCCTCACCCAGATGGTTGTTGCACTCGAGAACGCACTCGATGTTCAGTCCCACACTCCACTCCTTCGTCGTCTTGTCGTCACTTGGGCACGGCTGAACCCGCCCGAAGGTCAGTTCGGCTTAATGGCGACCTTCATCGCTCCGTCCTTGCGGCTCTCGTAGAACTCGAGCGCGGTTGCGAAGTCGGACAGCGGAAACCGATGGGAGATCAGTGGTGTGAGGTCGACGCGACCCTCGGCCAACAGGGCGATGGCGGCCTCGGCGGTGTTCGGGTTCGCTCGGTTTCCAACGAGCTCGACCTCGTCGAGGACCATTCGGCGTATCGGCAGCTGCGGGTCGGAGTGGGGGATACCGATCATCGACACGACGCCACCCTTGGAGGCGGCGAGGCATGCCTGCTGGAGCGCGTGCTCTGTCCCGGCACACTCGAGCACGCGAGGTACGCCGAGCCCATCGGTGAGCTCCATGACGGTATCGAGGACGCTGACCTCGCGATAGTTGATGCCAATTGCGCCCAGGCGAACGGCGAGTTCGAGGCGGTCGCCACTTCCCGCAATGATGACGCGAGCGGCGCCCATGGCTTGAGCACAGAGCTGTGCCATGAGGCCTTGGGGCCCGGTTCCCATGATGAGCACGTCGTCACCAGGCTCGAATCGGGACCGATTCACGGTGTAGAGCGCGATCGACAGCGGATCGACGTTCGCCGCGTACTCGAGGCTCATGGTGTCAGGAATCTTGTAGAGGCTCCTGACGGAGGAGCACATGTACTGGGCGTAGGCGCCCGGCGTGATGTGGCCGTGCTGTCTGTGCCCGGTGTCGACCTTGCCGTAGTTGAGGCAGAGCGTGTACCGGCCGGCCATGCAGTTCTTGCAGTAGCCGCATCCCACATGCGAGATGGCACTCACTCGATCGCCGGGCTTCCACCCGAGGGCGGCGGCCTTGCGGCCGGTCGAGACGACGGTGCCCGACCATTCGTGCCCGGGGGTGAATGGGAACGCAGGCGGCCAGAAGCCGGGAAAGTCGCCAGCAATGATGTGCGGGTCGGTTCCGCAGATGTAGGTGGTGTCGACCTTGCACACCACCTCGTCCCCCTCGGGCACCGGGATGGGAACACTCTGAATGCCGAACTCGTGCGGAGCAGTCAGGACGAGCGCGTCCATCAGCTCGCCGCTGCGTGGTGGTTCGGTTGCGTCGATCGTTGCCATGTTCTGCCTTCTTCGCTGGAAACCAGAGATGATCGATTATCGATAATCTACCGAGCGTGAAGAGTGGACGCAAGTTCTTCCTGGTCAAAACCCGGGGAGGGGGCCTGATCGGGCAGCCTGGCGTGGACGGCTGATTCCTACTTTGGTAGGCTCAGGGTATGACCACGACGAAGCGGAAGGTCTCCGTCTCCCTCGATGAGGAGCTTGTCGCTGAACTCGAGGCTGGGGGAGAGGCACTCTCGTCGCAGGTGAACGATGCTGTGCGGAGCGAACTCACTCGGCGGCGACGACAACGCTTGCTCGATGAGATGCTCGAGCAGTACGAGCGCATCGAGGGCCCTCCCGACGAGGCCCTCGTCGCAAAGTACATGGAGTTGCTGGCGTGAGCCGAGCACTCATCCTGGACTCTGAGGCGCTCTCGAGCTTGTCGAGCCAGCAAGGTCGGCGTTTCGCGGAGACGAGGGCAGCACTTGAGGCTGCTCGGCGGCTGCGACGCGACGTCATTGTGCCGGCGGTGATCTTGGCCGAGCTGTATCGAGGGCCCAAACAAAACCAGGTAGTAGATTCATGCCTGAGTCGTGAGACCGGTCTCGATGTTCGCGACACGGATCGAGACGTTGCCCGTCTCGTCGGGGCTGTCCTTGGCGCCGCGGGGGCTGGCACGGAGGATCTCGCTGATGCCCACTGCGTCGCTGCAGCCGTCGAAGCTGGAGGTGGAGTGGTGGTCACGGGCGATGAGCGTGACCTCGGTCGACTCGCGGCGCCTTACCCGAACGTTCAGATCTCACCGATTTAGTTGGGTGATTCCGATCCCGGGATCCGAGACAAGTTCGGAGTCCGAGATGCTCCCGCTGTTCTATGCCGGCTCGGGCCCGGCCGAGCCGGCCCACGGCTTGGTCACCGGCGGTCGCGGACCCTAGTGTCGAGACATCAGAACGGCCCGGCAGCGGGGCGCCGCCGACAGGGGAGTGAACCCGATGACCGATCTAGAGACCAGGTCCGACCTCGGCCCATTGGAGCCGAACCAGGCCGGGATGGAACTGCCCGAACGGCCGGTTTTCGACACCGTCGAGGAGGAGCGCCTCCACCGTAAGCAGCGCCTGGCCGCCGGTCTTCGGGTTCTCGGGCGACTACGCCTGGCCGAGGGACTGGCCGGTCACGTGACCGTGCGCGATCCGGAGCGGCCCGACCACTTCTGGGTCAATCCGTTCGGGAAGAACTTCAAACACATGACCGTGTCGGACCTGATCTGCGTGGACCCGACCGGTCAGGTGGTCATCGGGGATCGGCCGGTCAACACAGCGGCGTTCGTGATCCACGGTGCGATCCATGACGCCCGGCCCGATGTTCAGGCCGCAGCTCACTGCCACTCCATGCACGGAAGGACATTCTCGTCGCTCGGTCGGCAGCTCCGCATGATCACCCAGGATCACACCGCGTTCTACCAGGACGTTGCTCTTCACGCCGAAGACAACGGGGCGCCGGTACTCGATCGGGAGGCTGGACATCGGTTGGCCGCGTCCCTCGGCGGGTGCAAGGTGATGATTCACCAGAACCATGGTCTGATCAGCACGGGGGGCTCGGTCGATGCCGCCATCTGGAACTTCGTCGCCCTGGAGCGATGCTGTCAGAGCCAGCTCCTGGCCGAGGCCGCCGGGGAGCCCGTCGAGGTGTCGCCTGAGCTTTGCCGCCAGGGCCATGATGTGCAGGGCTCCGACTACGCGTCCTGGCTGAGCTTCCAACCTTGGTGGGATGAGCTGATGCGTGAGGAACCAGACTTCCTGGACTGACTGCGTCATCGGCGGAACTGGACCTCAGCGCACACGGGCATGGACCCGGGTGCCCGAGATGGGGCGGGGGCCAGCCTTGGCGAATGCTGCATAATGACGCTTATGTCGAATTGAGCCGGTTGTGACCCCACGTAAGGCCTGGTCAGGGACGCCGGACACCAAGGTTTCGCGGAACTGTGTAGGGGTGCTGCCGACCCGCTTGGTGAAGAACTTCGTGAAGTTGCCGGGTTCGTCGAATCCGAGGTCGCTCGCGAGGCGGCTGACCGGTGTGTCGTCGATCGCCAAGCGCCGCTTCGCCTCCAGGATGACGGCATCGTCGATGTAGGTCTTGGCGCTACGCCCAACGGTCGCCTTGCAGACGCCGTTCAGATGCTTGTAGCTCACGCCGAGGCGCAAGGCGTAGCTCTGGGCACTGCGGCTTCGCCAGTACCCCTCTTCCACCAGCTGGCGGAACTCGAAGAACAGTGCCGACCAGCCGAGGTTGGTGTCAGCCCGTGGTGCAGCGCCGATGCGGTCGACCAGGCGGCCGGCCGCCAGGATCACTCGTTTGAGGAGCAGGTGAAGCATCTCCTCGCGATCGGCTCGGTCTGGTCCGGCGAGTTCATCGGCCAGTTCGTTGATGGCCCCGGCGAGATGGTTGTCAGCTGTCGCATCGGCGATCGGTGAGCGCAATTCGTAGTTGTAGAGCACGTCGATCAGGTTGGCATCGAGGCGACCGAGGTTCCGGAGCAGGAACGGCTCCGTGAATTGGATCAGATGGCCGCGTGTGTCGTCGTTGATCACGAAGCGCTGCACCTGTGTCATCGACGTGATCAGCAACGATCCGGGTCGGTACTCGTGGGGCTCGAAGTCGATCTCGTGGACACCGACACCGTCGGCCACGAGAATCAACGTGAAGAACGCAAGCCGATGAGGGCGTTCGATGTCGATGCAGGGCCCAGTGGTTGCCCCATCGTCGGGGCCATGGCTCGACGCGTGGAACTCGAACAGGGCCTCGAGCGTGGTGATGCGCAGTCCGTCGTCGTCGGGATACCTGTGATCGTATGCGTCCTCGTCGCCACTCCCCCTGCTCATCGAGCACGAAGGTACCGGCAGCGTTGTCGGGGAGCGAGAGCGGTTCGACTTTGACCAGTCTTCGGCCGACTTTGCCACTGACCTCCCCGTCGGGCCACCCGTAACCTGCCCAACGCTGAACGTCAGGCCCAGCGCAGCGGTAGCGCCCTGACATCGAACGCGGGAGTGGAAACCATGACCAAAGAACCGGGCGCGACCTCGACAGAGCCGATGGAACACGACATGCCGAGCGTGGGCGAGTTGTACACGTCGGCGGGCCGGGCGGTCGCACGGCGTTGGTACCTCGTGCCGGTGATGATGGCCTTCCTGTACTACTTCCCCACTGTTGAGTATCTGGGCGAAGAGGTGTTCACCGGCGACGCATTCTCGTCGGCCACCGGTGTGGGGAGCCTCGTGAGCTTCCTGTTGTGGCTGCTGATGTTCTTCGCTGTTCGCTACATCGCGTCGGTCTCGACAGTACGGGAGGCGTCGATCGGTGAGGGTGTTGGGTGGACGCGTCGTCGCGGCGTCGGTCGGATCGCGCTCGGAATCGTCACCTGGGCCGGCACTCTCATTGGGCTCGCGCTGCTCGTTGTGCCGGGGCTCGCGATGTATGTCATCACCCATTCGGCTCGGTTCGCCTATGTGCACGAAGGCGCCGGGTTCGTCACGGCACTCCGGCGCAGTTGGTCACTGATCGCTCCCCGTTTCGGCGCCGTTGCCATCCGGGTGCTGCCGCTGGTACCACTCACCATTGCCTTCATCGTGTTGCCAACGCTGGTCTCCGCCAGCGTGTTCGGCGGCTACGAGGGCGCCGGAGCCTTCGAGAACGCACTCGTCGAGTGGGTGACTGAACTGGTCACGATGACGATGTTCGGTTTGTGGGCGTTGATGGGCCAGCAGGTGGGACTTCGTGTCTACCAGCACCTGTCGGGCAAGGGCACCAGCCACTCCACCAGCGTTGCCTGAGTCACAACGGAAGGTCGTCCCCAGTCAGTGGGCCGGGAGACCTATCCTCATTGAAATGGATCACCGCCAACTCGTCTCGCTCGCTGAGGCGCTCGACGCAGATCTCGGGGCCCGCATCGACTTCCTGCTCGAGATCGACAAGTTGAAGACGGTGATCCGTCGCAGCCGGATCATGGACGGTTCACGGTACGAAAACACCGCTGAACACTCATGGCATCTGGCGATGGCCGTGATGATTCTCGCACCACACGCCAATGAAGACATCGACGTTGTGCGGGCCATGGAACTGTTGCTCGTGCACGATCTCGTCGAGATCGACGCCGGTGACACCTACGTGTACGACGACGATGGCAACAGCCACAAGCAAGCCCGTGAACAGGCGGCCGCCGATCGCATCTTCAACCTGCTGCCGGCCGACCAGGCGGCCTACATCGCTGAGCTGTGGGACGAATACGAACGGGCCGACACACCAACCGCGCGTTTCGCCTACGCGATCGACCGAATGCAGCCGGTGTTGTTGAATGCCGGTTCGGGCGGTTCCAGCTGGGTCGAGAACGGCATCCGCCACAGCCAGGCCCTTGGTGTCAACGCACCCGTGAGCGGCGGCTCGGATCTGCTGTGGCGCTACGTGCAGTCGATCCTCGGCGCCGGGGCCGACGCCGGCCTGCTCGGCGACGACCGCGACGATCGCTCCGCCGAGCTCGCCTCCGACTGAGTCGGAGGGCTCAGCCCCTCCCCCGCCGACAACCGCGAGACCGGCCCCCGCAGCGTTCCCGCGCGACCGGCGCTCCTGATCGGCAGAAGCGATGCGTTCTCAACCGGTGCGCCAATAACGCCGAAGGTTCGGTATGGGTTCAGCCCTGCGGTATCTCACCGCGTCGACGATTGCTTCGCGGCTGGCGGCCGTGCTCGTCGTTCCGCTCGCCGGTCTGCTGGTGTTCGGGGCGCTTGCTGTCAGTGATGATCGCCATGCCGTGAGCCATGCCCGCGAGCTGCGAGCGGAGGCCCAGCGCGTTGAGCTGTTGACCTCGGCAGCGGTCGCCTTCGCCGCCGAGACTGATGCCATCGCCGGCTGGCAGGAGGTCGCCGCCTTCGGGTTCGACGTCGACGACATCCTCGGCGGGCTCGGCGAAACCGAGGAGATCGCCGACAGCGGGTTGGACATGTACATGAGCCAGATCGCAGCCGCCGACCGCTCGGTGTGGGCCGACGCCGACGCCGTTGACCGGTTGCGGGCCCGCTATGCGGAGCTCGACGTGTACCGAGATGACCCTGCGGTGAGTCGACCAGGTTTCAACCAGCTGCGGCTCGATCTCGCCGACGCGAGCGACCGAGCGCTCACGGCCCAGGTCGAGAAGCTCGACGTCGCCTTCCGCCGGGTGGAGAGCAACGAACAGCTCACGGTGCTGGCCCAGTCGATGGGGCCCTCACAGATGCTGCTCGCCCTGGCTCGGGAGGAGCGCACTGCGCTCGCGGGCTACGTGTTGCCGCCCCTCTCCCCCGAGGCGGACGACGGCGTTCGCTACCGGACCCTCGTCGGGACGAGCGCCCAGTTCGAGCTGATGCTGGCAGAGCTTGCATCGACGGTGAGCGCCGAGCACCGCGAGCAGCTGGCGGCGGCCGAGGCATCGTCATCGTGGACATCGTTCGCCGGGCTCCGCGACGACGCCATCGCCGGCGACGTCACCCCGGTGGAGGACTTCTCGAATCCGATCGATCAGCTCGCGACGGGGCTGATCCTGTTCTCCCACGGCTTCAGTCGCACCCAGCTGCTCCTCGACATCGACAGCGACATCAAGGCCGATTTCGCCGCCGGCGCGGCCGCTCTGGAGGCCGAAGCCCAGGACCGCCAGACCCAGGCCGTGCTCAGCCGTCTGCTCCTCAGCCTTGCGACCCTGGCGGCGAGCTTCCTCGTGATCCGCTCGATCACCATGCCCGTGCACGCGCTGTGGGATCGGGCCCGACGCATCACGGCGGGCGATCTTGCCACCACCGGCCCTCGTCGTGGGCCCACCGACATCCGCCTCGTCCATCGGGCCCTCGACGACATGTCGCGAAACCTTCGCACCCTCTCGGACCAAACCGAGGCCCTCTCGGCCGGCCGCCTCGACGACGTGGTGCTCACTCGCCAGGTTGCGGGACCGCTGGGAGCCTCGGTGCACGGCTCGGTCGCCCGCCTGCGGTCGATGACGTCACGCCTGGAGTACGAGGCGACCCACGACGCATTGACCGGGCTGCCGAACCGATCGGCGCTGCTGTCGTTGCTGGAAACGTGCCTGTCCGGGGCTCAGGTCAACCGCACGCCGCTGGCAGTGATCATGCTCGATCTCGACGGGTTCAAGTCGGCCAACGACGACATGGGCCATGCCGTTGGCGACGAGGTGCTGATTCATGTGAGCCAACGGCTCCAGGCTCAGGCCACCGGCGGGTTCGTGGCCCGCCTCGGCGGCGACGAGTTCATGATCGTACTCACGGGGCCGGACTCGAACGAACGGGTGGAAGCAGTCGCCGAACGGGCGATCGCGGCGGTTGGCCTGCCCATGTCGGTGTCGGCTGGGACGATCGTCGTGTCGGCCAGCGCCGGGGTGGTGCACACCGACGCCTCCGAGTGGCTGCCACCATCCGAGGTGCTCCGGCGCGTCGACCTCGCAATGTACGAGGCCAAGGCCGACACGCCAGGTGAGATCGTGCGGTTCGATCAGCGCCTCCACGACTCACTGCTGGAGACCACCTACCTGCAGGGCGAGATCCGCCGAGCTCTGAGCCAGGATGAGTTCAACCTGCACCTCCAGCCCATCTTCCGCACAGTCGACGGCACAGTGTCGGGATTCGAGGCGCTGCTGCGTTGGCATCCCCCTGGTCGGGATCCGATCTCGCCCGCGTTGTTCGTGCCGGTGGCCGAACAGACCGAGCTCGTCACCCAGATCGACAACTGGGTGATCGGCCGGGCCGGTCAGATCATGTCGTCATGGCGTGATCAGCCCGACCTGGCTCCGCTGACGCTGTCGATCAACATCTCCGCCCGTCATCTGTCGCGGCCGGAGTTGGTGTCGCGGATCGAGCGCGTGATCGACGCCCACGACCTCCCGGCCGATCGCTACGTGATCGAGGTGACCGAGAGTCAGCTGATCCCGAACCTCGCACGCGCCGAGGACACGCTGCGACGCCTCAAGGCGCTCGGGGTCAAGCTCGCGATCGATGACTTCGGCACCGGATACGCCTCGGTGGCGCACCTGAGGCGGGTGCAGTTCGACCGGCTCAAGATCGACCAGAGCTTCCTCGCCAACCTCGACGACGAGACCGACCGCTCGCTCACCCACCTCTTGGTCTCGGTTGGCCGGAACCTCCACCTGGAAGTGGTGGCCGAAGGCATCGAGACGGCCGAACAGATGGAGTGGGCCACCGAGGCCGGATGCACCCATGCCCAGGGCTTCCACCTGGGCCGGCCGAAGCCCGTCGAGGAGGCGATCCGAGAGGCTCGGGCGGCGCAGAATCGTACTGAGCCAGTCGCGGCTGCGCCTACGGGTCGATCAGCACCCCGGGGTTGAGAATCCCGTTCGGGTCGAGCGTGGCCTTCACGGCTCGGAGCGACGCCGCGAACAGCTCGGGCCGCTGCAGATCGTAGGCATTCGGGCGATGCATCCGGCCAACGGCGTGGTGGTGCGTCGACGTTCCTCCGGCCGCCACGATCACGTCGTTGGCGGCGTCCTTGACCTCCTGCCACATGGAGATCTCTGATCCTTGCCGCCCCATGCCCGACCACGTGTAGTACGGGGCCGGTCCGTCGGGATACACGTGGGTGAAGCGGCAACTCAGCTCCCCGTGGGTGCAGACCTCCCGCAGCACGTCGCCCATCCTGGCCCGGACCTCGGCGTCGAAGTCCGGCCACTGATCCCAGGTGATCGCCGTCTCGAACGTGTCGGCCAGCAGGCCGAGGCTCGTCGCCGTGCCCGGGTCGACGCCGATGAAGCTCCGGCGCCACTGCCCCACCGCGCCCTCGTGCCCGGTTGGAGCGCCGGTGCCGTCGTCGATCATGACGTGCTCGTCGTCGATGTGTCCCCCCGCGTCGCGGGCGATCTCAACCGCGGCGGCGATGTTGGCCGCCTGGGACACCTCAGCGGACTCGAACCCGACGATGACGAGCGCCTGTGATCCATCGAGCCCGGCGGCCCGTCCGGCCTCGGCCGGGTCGAGGATCCGGAGATTGGCCGGCCACAGCTTGGCCTGCACGATCTGGCGCACGGCGTCGGTGCCGGCGGCCCACGAGTCGTAGGTGACACCGGCCGTCGCCCGGAAGGTGGGCCGGGCCTGGATGCGCATCCAGGCCTCAGTGATGATGCCGAGAATCCCCTCGCTACCGATCACCATGCGATCCGGGCTCGGGCCGGCACCGCTTCCGGGTAGCCGCCGCGACTCCCACCACCCTGCCGGGGTGAGCATCCGCACCGACTCGACGAAGTCGTCGATGTGGGTGTGGTTGGTTGCGTAGTGGCCGCCCGAACGGGTGGCGATCCACCCACCGAGGGTGGAGAACCGGAACGACTGCGGGAAGTGTCGCAGTGTGTGCCCGCTCGGCTTCAGCGCGGCCTCGAGGGCCGGGCCGTAGATGCCGGCCTGGATCCGAGCGGCCCGAGAGGTGGCATCGATCTCGAGCACCTGGTCGAAGCGGTCCATGGCGATCGTGACCGTGCCATCAGCCTCGGGCGGCGGCTCGACGCCCCACACCACCGAGGACCCGGCCCCGAACGGAACTGCGGCGTGACCGTTCTCGTGACACCACGAGAGCACTGCCTCCAGCTCGGCCTCGGTGGAGGGGTGAGCCACGACGTCGGGCGGGTTCGGGAAGTCGAGGTTGAAGGCCCGGGTGCGGTCGGTGAAGTGGGCGCCGCCGGCGTGGCGGGCCCGCTCGTAGGTGTCGGTGAAGCAGAACCCGGTGAGTGCGTCCGGTGGCGTGATCCGGGGTGCCCGCATCTCGGCCGTGCTCAGGTCGGGCAGCGGGCGCGGCGCCACGGCAACGCCATACTGCTCCGAGATGTCGCGCGCCATGGCCTGGCGTTGCGCCTCTGACGGCTCCTCCGATTCGAGCCCCCAGGCCCAGAAACTCATGCGATCGGCCATCGGCCCTCCCCCGGGTCGGCGTGGTGGTCCGAGGCTAGTTGGTCCCCTCCAAGGCTTCGAACGCTGCGATCGAGCGGACCACACGAAGCGAGGCCTGGTCGACGACATGTACGTTGGCGACCTCACCCGGCACGGCAACCACCACTCCCCCGGTCGCCTCCACGAGCTGCGACTCCTCGACGGCATCGAGGTCGGCCGCCAGCGCCTGGGCCAACGCGTCGTGGGTGAATGCCATTGGGCTCTGGGCGAGACCGAAGCCCTGACGTCCGACGGTCAGGAGGCGTCCATCAGCCCCGACCCGTTTCGCCACGTCGACCAGTGGCAGCGTTGGCACGGCGCCGTCCGCCCCTGAGCCGTGACCGAGCGCGTCGATCGCGGCCTGGGCCAGGGCAGCCGAGGCCAGCGGATGAGACGCGCTGTGCACCACCACGATCTCGGCCTCGGCGGGCACGAACGCCATCCCAGCGGCGATCGTGGACCGTCGATCGTGGCCCCCGGCAAGCGCCGCATCCACCGCAGGGCCCGACCACTCGTGATCGGCCGGGAGGATCACCCCGACCCAGTCGGCGACGGCGCGCATCGTGACCACAGCGCGGTCGACCAGCCTCGTGCCGGCGTCGTCGATGGTGATGAACTGCTTCTGGCCGCCGAATCGGGTGCCGGATCCTGCTGCTGTCACCAACGCCGCAACACGTGTGCTCATACCGTGGAGTGTGCCGGTTGATCCGCCCGGCCGCGGCGTTGCCGCCTCAGTCCGGCAGGAGGGGGACCTCCCGTCGATCGAAACCGACGATCGTGGATCTGGTGACCGCCTCGGTGCCGAACCGCTCGCGAACCTGGTCGACCGCGGCATCGAGCGACGGGTCACGCCGGGCCGACAACGGGAGTACGAGCTGAACCGCATCATCGGCGATGAGATCCGAGAGGGCGACGCCCACCTTGGTGAGCCCTCGCTCCTCGATCATGGGCCACGCCTCGTGCAGCAGGTCGCGGGCCGCATCAACCACGTCGGCGGTTGACGTGCTCGGTTGGGTGAAGCGTCGGGCCCGGGTGGCCGAGCTGAAGTCGGCGAAGCGCAGGCGCAGCGTGACGGTGCGGGCCTGGCGGTCACCGGTCCGTAGCCGTCGTGAAATGCGGTCGCACACGTCGAGGAGGATCGCCTCGGCCCCGGCCCGGTCAACGGATCCGGCCCGGAACGAACGCTGGGAGCCGATCGACTTGCGTCGCCGACCCGTTTCGACCGGCCGGGGATCCCGGTTGTGGGCGAGGGAGTGGAGGTGGTGGGACGCCGCGCGACCTACGAGTGATGTGAGCAGTTCGGGCGCAACGTCGGCCACATCTCCCACCGTGTGGAGGCCCTTGGCGTGCAGCCGCTCGGCCGTAACTGCGCCCACGCCCCACAGCCGGCTCACCGGCAGTGGGTGGAGGAACGCCTCCTCTCCCCCGTCGGGCACGATCAGCTGACCGTCGGGCTTGGCCTCCTGGCTGGCGACCTTGGCCAGGAACTTGGTGGAGGCGCCACCCACGCTGAGCGGGATACCCACCTCGGAGGCAACGCGGGCCCGTAGTGTGGCCGCGATCATCGCCGCTGGCCCTACGAGCCGGGCGAGGCCGCCGACGTCGAGGAAGGCTTCGTCGATCGACAGGGGCTCCACGCCGGGCGTGGTGTCGTCGAAGATGGCGAACACGGCCTTGGACGCTTCGCTGTAGGCCTTCATCCGGGCCCCGACGATCTCGATCTGGGGGCAGCGCCGCCGGGCCTCCCCTTCGTTCATCGCCGTTCGCACGCCGAAGCGGCGCGCCTCGTAGCTGGCCGCGAGGATGACCCCACCACCCACTGCCATCGGCCGCCCCCTCAGGCGCGGATTGTCACGCTGTTCGACCGAGGCGTAGAACGCATCGAGGTCGGCGTGCAGCACGGATGTCATCGAACATATGTTCGCCCATATGTGGCTCTGGGGCAAGGGCGTGTTCAGGTGCCACCCGGGGCGAGAACCATTGCCCGCTGTCACCCCTGAGCGCTACCCTGTTAACCGTGAATAGCGTGAATAGCGCTGGTGGGTCAGGCGGCGTTGGTGGCACTCGGGTTGCCACGCGTCGAGTGCAGCCCGGACGCGCCGGTATCGAACGGCTTCGGCCCGGCTTGCCACGGGTGGAAACGCTGGTCGTCATCGCGGCCGAGCTCATGCTGGTGGTGGCTCTCCACCTGACGAGCCGGCCCGACTACACCATCCCGCTGCAGTCGATTGGTTCGTGGTTGTCGGTCACCGACCCCACCACGGTGCTCGTGTCGGTCGCCCGTCTGGCCGGCCTGATCATCGGCTATTGGCTGTTGCTCACCACGCTCGCCTACGCGGTTGCCTACCACGCCGGCTGGTCTGGCGTAACCGACACGTTGCGCTGGGTCACCCTGCCCGTCGTTCGCCGCGTGGTGCAGGGCGTCACCGTCATGTCGCTCACCGGCGTGTCGCTGGTGGGGCCGGCCGCGGTCTCGCTCTCCCCAGCGCTCGCCCAACAGGATGCGGTGGTGGCTCAAGCCGACCCCTCGGCCGCCGACCCCTCGGCCCCCGACGCCGCCGATGGCGAGACAGACGACGAGCAGCCGTCGACCTACATGCCCGACGCCGCCGGTTGGCCAACCACCGAGATGGGCGGTGACTTCTGGCAACCGAGCTCGATCAACGGGCTCAACACCGTGTCGGCCGATGCGGGTACCCACACCGTGGTCAACGGCGACCATCTCTGGAGCATCGCCGAGAACCACCTTCGGGCCACCACAGGTCGCGACGTGACCGAGGACGAGATCTGCCAGTACTGGGTGCGTGTGGTTGACGCCAACCGCTCCCGTATCAGCTCGGGCGATCCCGACCTGATCTTCCCGGCCGAGGAGATCGTGCTTCCGCCGGTCTTCGAGTCGTAGCGCTCACAGCATCACGCCGAGCACCATGGTCACCGCGATGGCGGTGACCACCCAGCGGAACACCGTGCGCGCCTTCTCCGGCGGCAGGCGCACGAGCACACGGCTCCCGATCACGGTGCCCGCGATCGAGGCCACGGTGAGTGCGAGGATGAGCGGCAGATAGCCGACGTAGTCGAAGCCGACGACGCCGAAGACAGCCAACCGGATCACGTACTGGGCGACCAGCGCGGTCGAGGTGGTGGCGAGTACCACGGCGTGGGCGTCGCCTCTTCGCTCCAGCGTGGCCCCGATTGCGGCGCCCATGCCTCCGATGAACAGCGACAGCCCGGTAGTGACGGCGCCAACCACTGACGCACGGTTGCTGTGGTGGGCCGAGCCGCCTGGGAGCCAGGTGCTGCCGAGAATGAACCCGGCCACGAACAGGCGCATCAGATCGTCACCTCGGTTCGAGGTGGTCACGAGGCGGAGCGCCACCAGCCCGACCGTGGCGCCGAGGGCGCCTCCAGCCAGGAAGCGCGCGAGGAAGGCGCGATCGATGAACGAGCGGAGCTGCCACACCCGGAGACCGCCCGACACTCCCTCCACCACCGACTGCACGGGAATCGCCACCCGAGGCGACAGAGCAGCCGACATCGTGGCGAACGTGATGCCGCCCGTCGAGCCCACTGCGGTGTTCCAGAAGCCAACCACGAACACCACCGCGATCAACCCGATCTCCAGCCAGCCGAAGTCGGCGGTTCCCCCCATCACGACACGGCAGCGGCCGCCGACAGATCCATCCGTTGTTCGATGGCTGTCGCGACGGCCCGCCGATCGATCTTGTCGTTGACGTTGAGTGGAAAGGCGTCGAACACCTCCACCACCCGAGGTCGGAGATACGACGGGAGGTGCTCCGCCGCAGCCCGCCGCACCGCCCGCGGGGTGAGGTCGGCACCCTCCACAGTGGTGATCGCGACGCCGAGGTCGGTCTTGGCCGGGGCGTCGAGCGGAAGCGCGAACGCCACTGCGTCCACCACGCCGTCGATTCGGCGCACCGCAGCCTCCACGTCGCCCAGCTCCACCCGGTGACCGAGCACCTGGACCTGGTCGTCGGCCCGGCCGAGGAAGTGCAGCACGCCGGCTCGTACGACCGCACGATCCCCGGTGCGGTAGTACGGCTCGCCATCGATGACGATCGTACGGGCGGCGGTCTGCACCGGGTTTCGCCAGTAGCCGGCGAACCGCTGCGGGCCACGCACGCAGAGTTCGCCGGCGGTTCCGGGGGCAACAACCACCGGCTGAGCTGTTGACTCGGTGTCGACCAGTGCAGCCTCCATGGTGGGGAACGGCACCCCGATCGGCACGACCCCCGCGGTCGGGCCCGACACGAGTGGGTCGGACGACGGGCGTGATCCGCCGTCGGTCCAGCGGTAGCGCGTGCAGGCGATGGTCAGTTCGGTTGGGCCGTACAGATTCTCGACGCTGGAGCGAGGGGCGGCGTCGGCCCAGGCCTGGGCGACGTCGACCGTGAGCGCTTCTCCGCAGAACAGGCTCTGGCGAAGTGTCGGCATCGAGTTCGGAGCGAGCGCTCGTCGGTTCAGCTGTAGGGCCGCCATCGATGGCACTGAGAACCAGACCGTGAGTTCGTGCGAGCGCACGACGTCGACCGGATCGAGACGGTCGAGCCCGTCGAGCGGGTAGAGGCAGGCCCCAGCCCCCCACGTCATGAACAGATCGAAGACCGAGAGGTCGAAGGTGAGATCGAACGTCTGGCTCACCCGGTCGTCGGGGGTCAACCGGTGATGCCGCTGGTTCTCGGCCATGAAGGCCGTGGCGTTCCGATGCGAGATCGGCACGCCCTTGGGGTCGCCCGTACTCCCGGAGGTGAACAACAGGTAGGCGAGCCTGTCGTCGGCGGCGGCTCCGCCGGAGGGTGCGCTGGTGAGGAGCCGTGCCCTCGTGTCGAGCTCGTCGAGCCCGGCCACCACCGTTCGTCCCGACGGCGGCAGAGCGGTGAGGGCGGCCTGCCCCGCCGGGTCGACCAGGATCACGTCGAGATCGGCCAGCTCCAGCGTTCGACGGATCCGGTCGCCAGGATGCTGGGGATTCACTGGCACATAGGCGGCGCCGGCGATGAGGACGCCCAGCACGGCGGCGAAGGTGTCGGGAGTCCGCTCGGCCACGATGCCGACGCGATCCAATCGCCCAGACGAGGCGGTGGTGAGGGCTGCGGCGATCTGCGCCGCTCGATCGTGGAGCTCACCGTAGGACCAGGTGACGGTGCCGGCCTCGGTGCGGGCCACCACGGCTGGCGCACCAGGGGCCGCGACGGCGTTGGCCACGAAGCCATCCTCGAGCCGATTCATCGTGCCCCGCCATCGGCGGCAGGAGCCGTCCCCCATCGCCGCGCCGCTGGGCCGTTGTACCCCAGTCGGGGTCGGATGAGCACCCGGGCATCGACCTGTTCCGCCACGTGGGCGCACCATCCGACCGCCCTCGACATTGCATAGATCGCCGTGCCGTAGTCGTCGGGGAAGCCCAGCATGTGGGTGATCAGAGCCAGATACGGGTCGACGTTGATCGCCAGCCCGTGACGGGCGCTGTCGGCCATCGCCTGCTCGAGCGCAGTCATCGTGTGCAGCAGGTGGCGATGATCAGCGCGAGCGCAGAGCCGATGGGCCATCGTGCGCAGTGGTGCCACCCGTGGGTCCTGGGTGCGGTACACCCGGTGCCCGAACCCCATCACCGGCTCGCGCTGGCCACGGAGGCGATCGACGTGGGCCTGCGCCGCGTTCGGGTGGCCGATCTCGCGCAGCGTCGACAGCACCCCGTCGGCCGCCCCGCCGTGGAGCTCGCCGGCGAACGTGGAGAGGGCCGTCACGATCGCCCCCGGGAGATCGGTGCCGGCAGACGCCGTCACTCTGGCCGCGAACGCCGAGGCATTGGCGCCGTGGTCGACCCCGATGGTCAGCATCAGGTCCATCGCCTCGATCTCAACGGCGGTCGGCGGCCGGTCGGCGTGAAGGCGCATTGTCTGTTCTGCGACAGATGCGTCCGCCGGGCCCCGATGGCCGAGCGGCTCACCTCGCCGGACGGCGTGGTGGTGAGCCAACAACACGTGCAGCGTTGCCACCATCTCGACAGCTGTCGCTCGGATCTGGGCGCCTGACGTGGCACTCGATCCCGGTCCGGCGGTACCAATCGCCGACACGGCGGATCGCAGCGCCACCACCGGGTGGGCCGAGGCGAGCGCTCGGACCACGGCCACCGCCGCGTCGAGCCCATCGTCGGTAGCGCCCATCATGCGTCGAATCCGGGCGACGTCGGCCGGTGACGGTCGCTCGCCGCTGAGCACCAGGTGCAGTGCCTCCTCGAATGATCCGTGGGCCACGAGATCGTCGATGTCGTAGCCGCGGATGCGGAGCGAGCCGCGGCTGCCGTCGATGGCGGTGACAGAGGAGGTGTCGACGTAGACGTCGGCCAGCCCTCGCCGCACCGCCACCCGCTCTGGTGGTGGCGCGTCGTCGGCGGGGCCGTCGGGTTCGTCGAGAGGTTTCGCACCGGCAAGGAACATCTCGATCGCATCGACGGTGGTGAGCCGGCGCACGGCGTCGCCGTCGATGACGCAGCCGAACCGATCTTCGAGCCCGCTCATCAGTCGGATGTGATCGATCGACGACCACTCCGGAAGCTGGTGGATCCCGAGATCCCGGGTGACGTCGGTGAGATCGACGTCGAGGAGCTCTGCGATCGCAGCGCGGATCGCCGCGACTGGTGGGGTGGGAGTGCTCGACGCTGCCGTCGTGGCTGAGCCCATGATGATCCCTCTCAGGTGGATACGGGGAGCGGTGTCGCTCCTCGTACGAACCGACCCACCCGATCGGTTCTCGTCGGACCTGCGGGGCAGACCCACCTGGGAGTTCGTCGGACCAGCGGAGCAGGTCCTCTCGAGGATGACCTGGCGCCAGACTGAGTTCATGACGTTGACGCATCACAACCCCGACTCTGTGTTTCCTCCGTACGCAAACTACGCCCACGCCGTCGAGGTTCCAGCCGGGGCTCGGCTGCTCTTCATAAGTGGGCTCAACGGCTACGAGTCCGACGGTGAATCGATGCCGAGTGACTTCGAGGGGCAGGCCGACCTGATCTGGGGCCATCTTGAGACCGTTCTTGCCAACGCCGACATGTCGATCGAGAACCTGGTGTCCTTGCGCATCTACCTGGCGCACCCCGCCCTTGATCCAGCCAACGTCGAGATTCTCAAGCGTCGGCTTGGCACCCACCATGCCGCCCGCACGGTGATCTGTGCGGGAATGCTTGAACCAGGCTGGCTCGTTGAGATCGAAGCGGTCGCGGCGGCCTAGCAACCATCAGCCTCGCAGACGAGCCCACGCATCTCGGCGAGGTTCGAGCCGGTGAGCAAGGAATCGACACCAGCGCCCCCGACGGCCGAGCCATGACCTCGGCCAGACCAGCAGCGGGATGCGCCCCCGATCACATCGCCAGGGATGACCGGCACCCGCCAGCTACGTTGCGGCCCGGCGTCGCTTCGGGAGTTCTTGGCCGACTAGCTGCCGTCGTCGTAGGGGGCCTTGGCTGGGAGTGTGCCGGTGTCGCGGATCGAGGCCCAGTACCGATCGGCCTCGCGGTCGTTCGCCTCGGAGTCGAGCGGGTTGGGCGATCCGCCACCAACCAGCGGATCCTGCTGCGGCCGGAGGCGGAACCACCGACGGCGTTTCTCCGGCTGCACGTTCGGGCTCAGCCGCTGCCGCAGCGCAGCGTCGGCGTACCAGGGTCGGAGGGTGACCCGCATCGGGGCGAGGTTGCCGTACACGAACAGCACCTCGCCATCGTCGAGCGTGCGAAGCCACGATGGCGCCTGGGCCACGAGGTCCGCATCGTCGGCCCCCCGTCGGTCGCCGTCGGACACGCGGCTTCCCCGGATCGTCGAGTTCAGGTATTCGAGCGTGTCGACGTCGGTGATGCCACCGAAGATCACACGAGCCCGGTGATTGTTGGCCACGTCGCGAGCTGATGGCGGCACGGCGGAGCCCGAGCCGAGATGGTGGAGATCGTGAATGAGTGTCATCAGCTGAATGCCAAGCCCAGCGCCGGTGGCCGCCACCTGTTCGAGCAGCTCGGGTGGTGCCACCCCGGCCGTGTCGTCGAACAGCACCAGCAAGGGTGAGTCGAGCCGGCCCGATGGAGCGTGCGTGGCCTCGGTCATGGCCAGCGCCAACACCTCCGACACCAGCGTAGAGAACAAGCCGCCGAGGCGGGCCTGTTGGTGGGCCGGTGCCAGCACGAACAGTGTGTGGCTCGTGCCGTCGAAGAGGCTCTGGGTGGAGACGTCGGACCGTCGGGCCTGGGGTTGGGCCAGTGGGTCGGCGAACGGATAGATCAGCGAGCTGAGCAGCTGGTACGACCCGTTCACCGTGGCCGCATCGGCGTTCTGGGTTCCGAGCCACACGCTGGCGGCCTCGGGCAGGCCGGTGCGTTCCACCAACTCCGTCACCGTGGTCCGGTCACGTTCGTGAATCCACGAGGCCACCTGGGCCATCGGTCGTTCATCGCTTGCCGCCGCCAGCAGAAGCGGCCCCAGCATCTGCTCGGCCACGCCAAACCAGCCGTCGGGAACCGCTCCCCTGCGTTCTCCGTTGCGCCGGGCACCGTCGACCATCCACTGCGCCGTGCGCCGGGCCAGCCCCCATTGCTGCAAGCGACGATCGACCTCGGGCTCGTTGCGCGGGCGGGGCACGGCGTCGATCAGTTGCAGCGGCGACCACGTGTGCCCACCAGCGGCGACTCGCGGCAGCCCTGGCCCCTGGGCCATCGACGCGGAGGGATCGAAGAGCCAGGTCTCGCCCCCGAGCTCGGATCGCTCGGTCCAGGCGCGGGCGATGAGGTCGGGCTTGGCCGATACGACGACGGCTGGGCCGTCCCATTCGAGCACGGCGGGCAGGGCGAGCCCGCTTGTCTTGCCCGATTGGGTGGGGCCGATGGCCAGGATCGAGTGGAACCGTTCGTTGGCCACCAAGCCGTTGCCCGAACGCCCGATCACGATGCGCTGAGCGCCGGGCGCTGACGCCCGCACCTTGTCGTCGGCCGGCATGTTCGCAGGCGGGTCGATCGCCGCCACCCCGCCCACGGCACCGGCGACGGCGGCCAGCGAGCGCCGCTGCTTGCGTTCGTCGTCGGCGGCCTGCCGTGCGGCCTTGCGCCGGGCGTCGCGGGGATGATTCGAGGGGGCGTTCACCACCCGCACGGTGGGTGGGTCCTCCGCTCGGGGGCCGAAGACACGCCACAGGGGCCAGAACGCGATCGACAGCGCCAACGCCTCCAGGCCAAAGATGAACCAGAACCAGAACGGTCCGACGAGGCTCGCCTCGGCCTCAGCCGACCAGGTGCCGGTCCAGGAGAACCGGTTCGCCCCGAACCGGGCGGTGGCGATGGCGGCGTCGCTGATGGTCACCGCGGGTGCACCTTCGCCGAAGAGGCGGGCCGAGGCCTGGGCGGCGCCCCACACCATGGCGATGAGGGTGGCGGCGGCGCCGAACAGCACGCCGACGGCGACCTCGATGGGGGAATCGGA
The DNA here is from genome assembly GCA_039029735.1 of Actinomycetota bacterium. GTDB lineage: Bacteria > Actinomycetota > Acidimicrobiia > Acidimicrobiales > SZUA-35 > CADEDH01. The sequence goes on from JBCCFL010000003.1 coordinate 199,899, forward strand.
GACGGGGTCGAGGAGCTTGATCGGGTAGAGGCGGCCGTCGCTGCCCCGGAAGAAGCCCTCCTGGTCGCTCATGCGGTGACGCCGAGCTGCTCAGGGTGTGGCGGCGCCCCGGCTCGCATCGACTGGTCGGTGTCGATGATGTCCCACTCCTGATCGCCGAGGCGGTGGTCGACGATGAAGGTCTGCTGGCGCACCTTCCACAGCGCCACCCCGCGGCCGAGCCGGGGCAGGATGTCGGCCTCGGCGTCGGTGAGGCCGAGCAGGCGGCGGGTGTCGGCCACCTCACCGTCGGATTGGGCGTAGATCACCCTCGTTTCGGTGTCGGAGAGCAGACCCTGGGCGATCCTGGTCGCCTCCGATCCGGCGCCGCCTGCCGCCTCGAGGTCCGACATTCGATGCACCACGATGATGTTCGACAGGCCGTACTGGCGGGAGAGCTTGAACATCGCTCGCAACCATCGGGCGAGGGCCACGTTCGACAGGAGGTACCAGGCCTCATCGAGCAGAAGGATCCGCTGGATGTCGTCGGCCCTGGCGATCGCCGAGTGCAGCCACGCCATCGTGCACGCCATCACGAGGCCGAGTGCGTCGCCGCTCACTCCGAGCGCAGACAAGTCGAGCACCACGATGGGCCCGTCCCAGTCGATGTCGACGGTGGTGGGGCCGTCGAACATACCCTCCAGGTCACCCTCGCAGAGGCGCCGGAGCTCGAGGGCGGCGTCACGCGAGCCGTCGGCCAGGCGAGCAGGCGTGGTGTTGACCCGAGCCGCCAACTCCCGCGTTGGAGCCAACATGATGTCGACCACGTCGTTGATGGTCGGTTCGTGGAAGATCGTGAAGGCCTCGGTTCGCGCGAGGCCGATGGCGGTGCGCTCCTCGGGGGTGAGGTCGCGGCGTAGCGCCGACTCGGCCAACGACATCAGCACCTGATCCTGGCGGCGGGCGATCTCCGCCTCCGACAGCACGGCTCCGTCTGGCCCACGGTCGAGCGGATTGAGCCGCACCTTGGAACCGGGTTCGAGGCGGATGACGGTGCCACCCATCCGCCGAGCCAGCGGCGTGAACTCCCCCTTGGGGTCGATCACAACGGCCCGGCGGCCGAAGGCCGACTGGCGCCAGAGGTAGGTCTTCACCAGGGCCGACTTGCCCCGACCGATCTGGCCAGCCACCACGATGTTCGGGTTCGTCACACGGTTCTGCCGGTAGAGCTCCCACGGGTCGTAGCAGAAGGATCCGCCGAGCACCTCCTGGCCGATGTAGCAGCCACGGCCGCCGAGACCAGCTGGCGACTGGAACGGGTACAGGGCCTGAAGATGCGCGGTGGTGGAGTGGTGGGGCGGGGTCGATGGCGACGACGCAACGAACCCGATCGCCACGATGATGGCGGCGAACGCCACCAGCGTGATGGCGGTGATGATCAGCGCCGCGGTCACGTGAGGCCCTTCGTCAGCGGCATCGTGCAGTAGAAGGCGCTGTCCTGTTCGCCCCAGAGGCGCCGGAGCTCGACCGGGCACTGGTAGGCCACCTGTTCGATGGTGGCCGCCGCCACCTCGACGTCGTTGAGGTTGGAGCCCGACACGGTGACGTAGCCGGAGTAGCGGTTCTCGGCGTGGCCGTCGGCCAGTTCGTTCTCGCGCCGGTCGAGGGCCTCGGCCTCCTTGCGGCGCCTGGCCCCGGTGCGGTAGCCGGCGCCTGAGCGAATCTCGTCGTCGGACAGCCGGGCGGTCTGCTCGTGCTCGACCCGGCGCACCGCCTGGGCGGTGGGGATCGGCTCGGCCACCACCGAGATGGTGCGGGTCACCCCATTGCTGCTGAGCAGGAGGGGCGACAGGAAGCTGGGGCGGACGCCGAGCTTGGGCCACTCCGAGATCCAGTAGGTGATGTGGTACATCTCGTCGGTGCGGTAGTGGCCCCACGAGGTCTCGGTGGCAAGCGGCCAGGCGCTGCGGGCCGACACGAGCGGCTCGCTCGACCGGGCCTGCCGGGCGGCGAGCGCGAGCGCGTCCTCCGGATTGAACTGGGTGCGGAGCAACATCGCGAGTTCGTCACCCGACATGAAGCCGCTCACGGTTAGGTCCGACTCGCGGAGCTGGCGCTGGAGGTGCTCCAGCTCCCGGTAGAGCACGGCCACCGCTCCCCTGTCGCCGCCTCCGGCGTGTTTGATGGCCCGGTTCGCTTTGGCTGTGGTGACCTGGAGCACGAGGTAGGTCTCGTGTTGCTGGGTGACGGGCTGGGCTGACTGGAGCAGATCGGCGTAGGACTCGTGCGCTGGAGACCCCTTGCTCCCCTCGGCTCGCTCGGCGAAGAACGAGCGCATCTCATCACCGACCTCGGTGAGCGTGCGCTCCATCCACTGCATGCGGGCGATCGGGCTGCCCTGACGGGCCATCGACGCCTGGACGGCTGCCCACGAAGACAGCCGCCGAACCTGCTCGGACTCGTCGAGCAGCATGAACGACTGGCCCTGAACGGCGATGACCGCCACCCAGGCCTTGTTCTTCTTGTCGCGCAGCACACCCATCTGCTGACCCGACACCGAGGTGTAGATCAGCTGCCAGTCGGCGACCGGGGGTGGCGGAGACTGCTTGCCGGCCTTGCGGACCGAACTGCCGTTCTTGGTCTTTGCAGCCTTCTTCGCCTTGCGCCCCTTGGGGTCGGCGTGGCCGTTGGTGCTCGCTGCGGCCACTGTGGCGGGCGTGGGGGCTGGCCCTCGCTCACCCCGGCCAGGGGCTGGTGAGCGCCAGCGGCGCTTGCGGGTCAGCACCACGACCACCCACCGTGAGAACGCCGGCACCCAGTCATCGAAGGGACGGCCCTCGATGGTGCCGAACGCGGCGCCGATGCCGGCGATGACGGCGCAGATGGCGATTCCAACGCCGATCTGACCGGGTACGAACCGGAGGAAGAGCACACCCGTGATGAACCCGGCAACGAGAAACGCTGCCTGAGCGTGGCGGAGACCGCCGAGGAAGATCGCCCGGACCGGAGGCCCGAACTGGAACCGAACGTCGGTGCGTTCCATCTGCACTCACCTGTCCTCATCACTGCGCCGCCGGACGGGGCCCACCTGACATCACGCGCCTCCGTCGTTTCCTCGGGTTGGCGCATCGGCCGAGCCGCCAGGAAGCGACCCTCCGCTCACGCCGCCGCCATCGACCGGCCGGCCCCCGGCTCCCCCTCCAGAGGCCGATCCGGCCGATGGACTACTGCTGGGGCTGGGGCTGGGCGACGCACCGCCGCCACCGCCTCCGCCACTGAACCCGCTTCCGCCGTCGTCGGGGCCACCGCCCCCACCACTGCCACCGTCGAACCCACCGCCGCCGTCGTCGAAGCCACCGCCACCGCCGCTGCCACCGTCGAGACCCGTGCTCGCGTTGTCGATGCCGCCGCCACCTGCACCCGGCGACGCCGATGCGGCGGGAGGCCCGTCCTGCTGCGAGCCCATGAGGAACCCGGCCAGGCGGGCACCGCCAACCACCCCGGCCGCCGTGGCCAGGGCTCGACCCGGGGCGCCCGATGGCTCCTCCATGGCAGCGACGGCCTCGTCGCCGACGAAGGGAAGCAGCTTCATGAGGGCGAAGGGGGCGAACGCAGCGAGGTAGAACAGCGCCGCGGCCTGCATCATCGCGACCAGCGCGTTCTCGTTGTCGTTGAGCGTCTGCGAACCCAGGGCCAACACGGCGACGATCACCGGCTTGGCCAGGATGAACGACAGCTGGATCTCGATCAGCCGGCGGATCCAGCCCCGGGTGGCGGGGAAGATCATGGCGGCAAACGCCAATGGCATGAAGGCGTAGGTGATGAGGATCGCCGCCGAGCGCACGATCATCACCAGCCACAACAGGATCGACCCGATGATCAGCACGAGCGAGAAGATCACCAACAGAATCGGCGCGGTGATGCCCACTCCGGCTGCGATCACGCCGCCAACGCCGTCGAGCCACTGGGCCACGTCGGTCTGGCCCGTGTCGAGGTAGGCGGCAGAGAGCTGGTCGGTGGCCTGCAGGAGCGCGTTGATGATGAATCCGGCCACGACCATGCCGAGCACCGACCCGGGTAAGTACAAAAGGGCGGCTTTCACCGCTATGCCTGCATCGCGTTTCAACAGTGAGTACAGCGCCGCCATGACCAGCAGCGGCAACGCCAGGGCCTGTGCCGCATTGAGCGAGGCGCGGAACACGGTGGCGTTCGAGTCGACTGTCGGCGTGGTGGTGCCGTTGATGCCCACCCACACGAGATCGATGGCGCCGATGGCGCCGACGGCCACCCACTGGGCGAAGAAGTCGAAGGCGCCGGCCACCACGGTCTCACCAACACCGCCGAGCCCTTCGCCGGCCCAGGCGGCGCTGTCGAGCAGCTCGTTGCACGGCTCAGACAGCACCGGGAGCAGGCCACAGACGAGGTTGCCGCTCTCCTCCTGCTGGGTGGTGACAGCGTTGGCCGGGCGGGCCGTTGCGTACTGCACGCCGAGTGAGGCGGCCAGGACCAGGGCCACCACGATCAGGGCCGTCCACACGTTCAGCCTCGGGAGTGACACCGACCGCAGCCCGGATCCGGGCGGCGGACCGGATCCGGGGCGAGCCGTCGGTGACGGATTCGTCGACACCGCAGCGAGAGGCGGCAGCGCTGGCTCAATCAGAGACATAGCGGTAGCCCTCCAGGGTCTCGACGTCGTTCAGGAACAGTTCGGTCGGGGTCACGGCGATGCCGTCGCTCGGTGACGGATTCGGACCGGGGGCCGATGTGGCCGACCACACCTTCCAGTCGTCGTTCTCCCACACCACGTCCACCGTTGCGGTCTCCCAGGTGGACAGTGGTTGGCGCATGCCGGCGGCGGCCACCAGGGTGAGTGTCCAGATCTCGACCGTGGCCCGCTCGGGCGAGTAGCGGGTGACGGCGTGCCCGACGGGAACGGTACGCAGGAACAGCGTTGGCTGGATCGGGCCGTTCGCCTGGATGGTGGTGTGGAGGGCATCCCATGCCGAGCCCATCTCGCCGGCCAGATAGTCCGACGAGCCCTCGGCCGCCAGGATCCGGTAGGCGGCGATGGCGTTGGCCCGATCGGTGGTGCCGGCCTGCTCCAGGGTGAGCAACAGGTTCGTGGCCGCCGCCACCGCACCTTCCTCGGATTGGGCGAAGCCGACGCCGACGCCGTCCACCTTGTCGAACGGGCCGGCGGTGTTCGCCCCGACCCGGATCTCGCCGACGTCGGGCCCGACTGCATCGGCCGCGGTCGGCCCCGTCGTGCCAGACAGGCCCGCCACGACACCGCCGAGAACCAGACCGACCAGCAGCGCAAGGATGATCGGGCCGATTCGACCGAGACGAGAGCGGCCTTCAGCCACCGGGCGAGGCGGTCTGGCCGAGCGAGAAGGCCCACTGCACGAGCACTGGCGCGGCACCGATGATGAGGACGGCGATCAGCGAGTACATCACGCCCCGCTTGCCGCGGGTGGCCTGACCGGCATTGTCGGAGCCGGCACCCAGCGCCCACAGCAACGCCGAGATGACGACGGCGATGATGCCGACGACGATCCCCCACGACTGGAGGCCTGTGGCGAGGCTTTCGAGGATGTTGGTTCCGGGAAGGGTGGCCAGCACGTTCACGTTGCGTTGCCTCCTTGGGCGGGAGCCGCCGCAGGCGGGTGGCTGCTCCGCTGGTGGGACCGTTCAAGCCCCGCTGTCGCGTTCGACTGTAGATTTAGCAGATATTGAAAAGCAATGAAAGTTCCACTAATCATTGCAAACATGGCTATCAGGGGCGTCGGCGGCGGCGGAACACCAGCTGCCCCCGCTGCGGTCCTGTTGGGAGTCAGCTTGATCATCGCCAGCTGTAGTGACGCGGAACCGGACATCGCTGGCCCTGTGGCGACCCTCGACGAGATCGATTCTGGTGATGCGCCCGCTGGCGGTGGCGTGCCGGGCGCCCGGCTGGGCTCGATCGTCGCCGATGATCAGCTCGCAGCCGACTCAAACGAAGTCGGCAACGACGGCGCCCCGGCGAGTTCCACCCCGCCCCAAGAGGCGAACGATTCTCTCGACCAGGCCCCGCCGCTGGAACTCGGGCCTGCGTTGGAGTCGACGCTCGCCGGCTTCGGCGCCGCCCACCTGAGCTTCGATCCCGCGACGACGTCCGCCGAACGCCTTGCCCCATTTGCCGACGCCATGGAGCCGGAGCTCTATCAGGCACTCGCACAACCCGTTCCCGCCGCGCTGCAGGCCCAGCTCGAGGCTGACGAACGCCGGGCCGAGGCCCGCTTCGTGTCGGCCGAGCCGCTCGACTCCACCGCCACGCTCCGGGTGTACCGCCTGATCTTCGAGGTGACCGAGACCCGGGCCGACGCCGAACCCGCCATCTCGTCGGTGCAGCTCTTCGTGTCGCTCGGGCCTGACGATCTCATAGCGGACGTGCGATGAATGGCGGAGCTCGGTGATTGGTCGGGTTGCCGTCGGGTTCGCCGCCGTTGTGGTGGCTGGCCCGTTCGCCGCGCTCCTGCTGGTGTCGCTGTCGCTCGGCGCCGTCGTCGAGACGATGTCGAACCCGCTCAATCCAGAGCCGAGCGAGTTCGCCTTGGAGGACATCCCGCCGTTGCTACTGGAGCACTATCGGCTGGCCAGCCTCAGTTGCCCCGGGTTGCCGTGGACGGTTGTGGCCGGGATCGGCAAGGTGGAGTCGAACCATGGGCGCTTCGGAGGCGCATCGCTCGCTCCGAACGGCGACGTGCAGCCCCGGATTCTCGGCCCGGTGCTCAACGGCTCGTTGCCCGGCACCCGACCCATCCCTCTGCCTGGAGGGTCACCCTGGCACGGCAACCCTGGATTCGACCGGGCGCTCGGGCCGATGCAGTTCCTCACCGACACCTTTCGCGCCTTCGGCGTGGACGGCAACGGCGATGGGGTGCGCAATCCCCACAACGCCATCGATGCGATCCACAGCGCCGTGAACTACCTGTGTGGGCCGAACGGTGAGGTCACCAGCTTGCGCGACGCCATCTTCCGCTACAACCGCTCGGAGGTGTACGTGAACGAGGTGCTCGACTACGCCTCGCGCTATGGCGTGGCGCCCCTGTTCGCCGGCAGCGACCCCTTCGCGCTCATCGCCCACCCCAACGTGTCGATGGGGCCGGCCCAGCGGGCCGACCTGGAGGCGGGGCTGATCGACCCCCAGCTCGTCGCGATCCTGTTGTCCGTCGCCCAGAACCACCAGATCTACATCTCGTCGCTCATCACCGGCCACTCGTTGTGCATCGCCCGCACCGGCACCTATCCGAACTGCCGCATCTCGCGGCACGTGTCGGGGCGGGCCGCCGACATCGCCATCTTCGACGGCGGTGCCGTGGCCGACGGCAACCAGGCGGCCCGCAACCAGGTGCTCACCTGGCACGCCATGGACCGCGAGACCAACTTCCTCCGCCCGTGGACCATCGGCCACCCCTTCGGGGACCTGGCCAGGAAGGCCCCGGGGAGCTTCAACGACGGTGATCACGAGGATCACTTCCACATCGCCGTCACGGGCACCGTGGCGGGTGCCTGATGGCAACCAGATCGTCCACCCCAGCCAAAGGTGGGCCGGAGGTGGGTCCCGGTACGCCGGGGCCCACCTCCGCCTCTGATCGCGCCAGGAGTCAGCTACCGCTGAGCTGGTAGGCCCCGGCGGCAACCAGCCCGACCACGAGCCCGGCGGTGAGGAACGGCACGAACGGCATCTGCTCCCGGCGGGTGATCGCCGCCGTCAAAAGGCCGGCGACGAGCGCCACAGCGAATCCGAGCAGGGCCCAGCCCAGACCGAACATGCCGAGCGTCCAGCCGAACGGCACTGCGAGGCGCACATCGGCCCTGCCGATCATGGCCCGACGGAGGCGCCGCTGAGCGAGGTAGGGCACGGCCTGCACCCCGGTGATCACCACGGCACCGACGGCGGCGCTGATGAGGGCACCCCACCGGCCAGTGAGTGCGGCCGGCAGCCCAAGGCCCACGACGGCCACGAGGGTCGTGATCTGCGCCTGGCGGACCACGACCTGGCCGGTGCGCAGGTCGTCGCGTGCCATCACAACGAACCCGAGCGCGACCAGTGCAGCCACGAGCCCGAACAGAGCCGCCACTACGGCTCGATCACGTTGATCCCATCGGGCCCGTGTCGGTCGCCGTTGCGGCCGTCGTCCACGAGGTGGTTGAGATCGCCGGGTCGAACCGCAGCCCGGTCGAGGAACTGCTCGAGATCCGACCGTCTGATCCGGTAGACACGGCCGATCCGGTATGCCGCCAGGGCACCGTTGTTGATGAATCGATAGATGGTGCGAGGGGTGACTTCGAGTTCGTCGGCGGTGTCCTGCACCGACAGCCACAACGACAACACCCCGGGCTCCTTGGTCATGACGTGCCTCCATCCGCCTGAAGGGCATCGGCGAGATCGACCACCCACGCATCCCCCGCCGGGACGAACGGGACGGTTGTGACCGCGTTGTCGGCCACGGTGAGGGTGGCCACGACCCGGTCCTCGTCGACGAGCGTCCAGCCGCTGAGCGTGCCGTTCAGCATGGTCTGACGCTGGTCGAGATCGAACGCGGCGATCAGAGCATCGCCGGCGTTCTGCGCGTTCGACGCCCGGGCCCGGTCGACGAGTACGGCGAACGTGGCATCGCTGTCGGTCGTGTCAGTGGCGCTTGTTGCGGCGGCTGCGATGCGATCGCCGAGCATCACACTGGGCTGGCTCACCACATCGAGCACGCCGGCGTCATCGCCGATCTGCATCGAGCTGGTGAACAGCGACCAGTTCTCCTCGGCCGACACCACGACCGCCAGCGGCGGCGGCAGCGCCACGGTGCCCGGCGATCGCCGATCGGTCACGGTCCAGACCCGTTCCGGGGCGTCGATGAACACCATGTCGTAGGGGTACGTCACCCGCCCGCCCGATCCGCTGACCACGAGGTCCATCGACACCGTGGTGAGGTTCCCGTCGCGTGACTCGAACAGGTTGCGGGCCGTGAACTCCGCCTCGGGGTCGGGCGGGATCGACGAGGCAGCCAACATCGCGTGCTGGGGGCCCTCCGGATCGAACGCCTCCGAGACCGGGCCAATCTCACCGGTGCGGGCGAAGGTCTCCCAGTTGGAAACCGCCTCGAGCGTGCGCTCCACTGCGGCGCTCGCCGGAGCCGACTCGATCGGTGTGGTTTCCTCCGTGCTCGACGTGGTTTCGGCCACGGGGTCGTCGGTGCCCTGGGAACGGCCGAGCAGGAACGCGGCGATGAACAGCACCAGCAGGCCACCGATCAACAGAACGGCGGCAGCCTTGAGCCACGGTGGAATGGCGTCGCCACCGAGGACGCGTACGTTCGACGACAGGTCGTCGTCGTCGGGGACATCGATCTGAATATCCAGATCTGTCATGAGCACTGCCTCTCAAGTCGTAAGAACACGAGCGTCCGAACCCCAGCCAAAGAATCCAGCCGCAGAGCCAGTCATGCAATTGTCGCTCAGCCCCGGGGCACACTCCTCAGATCGCCTCGTCGGTGCCGTTGGGGGCGGTCAGTCGTCCCGCACCAACGGTGCCCGTATTTCTATCACGTCGTAGGCCCTGGCGGTCGAAAGCGTGGCCACGCCGAGATCCACGCCGATGCCACCTGGCGGAAGGCCAGGGCCGCCGATCGTCGCCGACCCGCTCCACGTGATCTCGTGCACGATCACCACGTCGTCGGGCAGGGCGTAGGTGTGTTCGGCCGCCGGCGCATCGGCTGAGCCGGGGGCGGCCGACACGTAGAGCTGGCCGCCGTCGCGGCTCTCGGCCCCGGTGTCCCAGGTGAACTCCTCGGCCTGGATCGTGGCCGACACCGAGTAGCCGTTGAGCGTGATGGTCACGGCGTCGGCCGTTGGCCCCTCGTACCAGAAGTAGGTCTCAAGCCCGGTGAGGCCACGCACGAAGGGATCGGTGTTCACCGTCGGCTCGAACGTGAGCGCCGCTCCCCAGATCTCATCCGCAGTCGGGAGCGGTGGCGGCGCCGGTGGTTGGTCGGCATCGTCGGGCGTGCAGGAGACGAACCCGCTGTTGGTTCTCGTGCCATCGGCCTCGAAGAGTTCCGCCACCCAGAGAACCCCCGGATTCGCCGGTGGCCCTGCTGCGTTGAGGGCGTTGAGATCAAAGATCACGGAGCCGATGTCGGCCGTCGGGGTCGATCCGCCACCGACCTCGCACACGGTGCCGTAGCGCAACCACCGGAAGTATGGCTGTGGGCCCGTCACTGCGCGGAGCGAGGTGGTGCCCGGAGCGGGAGCGGAGGGTGCAACGCCGGCAGAGATCCGGCACTCGGTGCCGTTGCGATCGATCCCGCTGCAGCTGCCGTTCTGGGCCGCAGCCGGCGAGGGGCCGATGATCGCGAGGATGGTGGCGGCGATCACGAACGTGACGGCGGCGGCGATGGTTCGGCGGTTCAGCATGTGGCGGCGTCCTCCTCGGGGGAGGCTTCGTCGGCGAGGACGAGGCATGTCTGCATCAACGAGTGTATGCGCCACGAACCGTCGGGCTCTTCGCTGAGGAAGAAGAAGCCTCGGCTCGGGCCACCAGGCAGCGATCCGATGGCGCCGTCGTCGACGTTGCGGCGGATCACGGCGTCGCCGGCGTCGAGCGTGACGTCGATCTGCACGAGTTCGCCGATCTGGGCCCGTTCCACCACCCGGCGTAGGGTCGGCAACGGCTCGTCGAGCCACACGGCCTCGGCCACGCGTTCGGCGTCGGGTTCGGTGGCTTCGTCGGCGAGCCACGGGTCGGCGTAGATCGCGGCGAGGTCGTACTCGCCCGGGTAGCGGCTCACGAGCCAGCTCCGAGCCCGGAGGTCCGCCACCACGTCGATCCACTTCGGATCGCCCGTGGCATCGGCGGCGATCGTGCTGGCAAGCACGGCGACGTCGAGCACGTCGTCGGCGCGGATCGGCTCCCAGTCGGCACCGCTCGCGGTGCCGCCGATCCCGCCATCGCCGGAGCCGTCGTCGGCCCCCTGGGCTGCGCTGTCGCTCACCGCAGCGGCTGCGGTGACCTCCTCGTCGGTGGCGTTCGGCGCAGCAGGATCGGGGTCGTCAGCGCCGCCGCACGCAGCGATGGTGAGAAGGAGTGCCGTGGCCACACAGAGGCCGCGGGGCTGCGCCAGTCGAACGACCGCCACCGTCACGGCGCGCCGATCCTGGGGCCGGCGGTGGCGTCGACCCCGACCTCCAGCGGCCGCTGGCCGGCGAGGAACACGCGGATGAGGGTGAAGTCCACCTCGGCGGTGAGCGTGACCGTCACCTCCTGGGTGGCGGGATCGACGGTGACGGTTGCCCCCTCCACGAGTGCGGCCTCACCCTGGGCGGCAAGGTTGTCACTGGCCAGCGCCGTGGCGAGCGCAGGGTCGAGCACCACGTCACCCGTGGTGCGGAACACCTCGGTGTCGATCCCGTTGGCGCCAGCTGCCGCTGCGGCCTCGGCCTGTTCAAGGAGGGCCCGACGAACAGCCACCCCGCGCCACAGATCCAGCCCGAACCCGGCCAGGAACATGACCGACAACGACCAATAGAGCACCCAGAGGCTCACGTTGCCAGCTTCGCGTCGCGGCCCCGACTCGTCGCCACGGTCCGGGCTCATTCGAGCCCCCTGTAGTCCTCGATGCGTTGGGTGACCGACGTTGACCACTCGGTGGTGGCGACAGTGCCGACGCCGGGCACGTCGAGAGCCGGCATGGACATGGTGACCGTGACGGTGACGTCTTCACCCCAGTCCCAGGTGTCGGCGTCCACCTCGATGCGGTACTCCCCCGATGGCACGCCGTAGTTGGTGGCCACCTCGGCTGCGATGCGCCGGGCCGAGGCCTGGGCGTCCGCCTGGGTTTCGGCGAGCACGGCGGCTCGGGCGGCTTCGGCTGCACTGGCCCGCGCCACCTGCTGGCGTTCAGGCCACCGGCTCACCCCCGCACCGATCAGCACGACCGGCAGGAGGAGGAACACCATTGCCGCGATCCACTCGATCGCGATGAACCCGGCCTCGCGATCGCGCTGGGCCCGCTCGTCGGCGCCGGGGGCTGTCGGCGGCGGGTCAGGGTTCGAGGAGGCCATCATCGAGCTCTCGGGTGACCACCGCGGTGGTCGAGAAGTCGGCGTCGGGTAGCGGCGGGAAACCGGCCAGGCGGGCCTGGGCCGTGACCCGTACGCTCGTGGCGTCGGCGCCGCAGGCGAAGGTGAGGTCCTGCACGATCGAGCCGCCCAACAGATCGCCGACCACGTCCTGGGCGGCAGCCTGACAGTCTGGCTGGCTGCCGCCGTTCACCGCCCAGGCCCTGGCGCCCTCGTCGGTGGCCTGGCGGATCACGGCCTGGGCGTAGCGGTGGATGAAGAGATTGGCGAACATCGTCACCAGCACGAGGGTCACGGCCATCACCCACATGGCACTGGCCACGGTGAATCCGCGCTCGGACGAACGCATGGGGTCATGGTCGACGTCGGTCTCGGGATCCCCCGATGCTGTGGCGCGCCCGCGGGCCCCGACGGCCACAGTCGGGGCTCCTGGAGCGCCGCGAACCAGCCGAGCGTCGATGACGTTCAGCCCAGTCCGAGCTGCGATCGGATCTGAGTGATGACGTCGTTGCCGACGTCGGTCAGCAACGAGGCGAAGGTGGCGGCGATCACCAGGCCGAGGAGGGCGATGCCCATCGACTGGGCGATCTCGAAGCCCTCCTCGCGGCGCACGTCGTCGGTCGGCCGGGGAAGCAGCGCGCGCAACGCCCAGCGGCTTAGTGGGTTGGACTCTCTACCCATGACTGGCTCCTTCTGGATGCAACTCTTGCGGGGCGGAACAGAACGGATCGAAGCAGGGCACGTCAGCCACCGAAGATGAATCTCGGGATCGGGGCAACGACGTACAAGAACACGACGGGGGCCATGACGAGCAGGGTGGGGATGATCATGGCGCCCTTGCGGCGGGTGCCGAGCCGCTCCACCTCTTCACGGCGCTCGGCCCGGAGCGTGTTGGCCACCGTCATCAGCGACTCGGCGACGTCTGAGCCTTGCTGGGAGGCTTCGCCGAGGATGCGGTAGATGCGGGCCGCGGCCGGCTCTGCGGTTTCGATGGAGAGGCGCTCCATCGCCTGGGCCAGCGTCATGCCGCCGGCTACCCAGCTCTGGGCTTCGCGCAACTCGCCCACCACCGGCCCACGACCGCGTTCGGTCACCTGGCGGATGGCCATCGCCGGGGTGTGACTGGCACGCACAAGCATTGCGAGCAGATGGGCCACCGTGTAGAGCTCGAGCCGCATGACCTGCGTGCGTTCCTCGATCGCCGCCGACACCTTCGAGCGGGCCGAGGTGAGGCCCCAGCCGATGCCGAGGCCAACGCCCACGAGGGCCCAGAAGCTGGGGTTGCCCCACACGGCGCCGAGCCAGAAGCCGGCGGCCACGCCACCGACCACACCGACGAGGGCCCGGCCGGCCTGCGACATGCGGTACTCGCGCGGTGTCACGTCGATGAACCCGGCGTGGCGAAGGCGGCGTCGGATCGTCTCCTCGTCGCCGGAGTCGACCAACCGGGAGACGAAGCCGACGAACCCTTCGATGATCGGGTCGAAGATCCGGCGGAACGGCCCGAGGTCAGCGGTGGAGTCAATTGCGAGCGCAGCGTTGACGTCGGCCCGCTGGCCGAGCCTGGTGCGGCGCAGCTGCACGTAGGGGCGCAGCCGATGCTCGAGGGCGGGCGGGGTGCGCACCACCATTGCCGCCAACCCTGCCGCCACGTAGGCGAGGAGGATGCCGATGAGCAGCGTGCGCGGCTCGAAGATCATGCCCGCTCCCCCGTTGACGCGAACACCCGGGGCTCCTCGGGCAGGCGTCCGAGGCGGCTCACGATGAACATGCCGAACAGACTCAGGCCCGTGCCGATGATGATCACCACCACCCCAGCAGCCGACGAGTAGAAGTCACGACCGGGGCCGGGCTGGTAGGTCATCAGGATGAGGAAGAAGAACGGCAGCACGAACACAGCGCGTGCGTTGAGCCGCTGCTCCAACTGGGTGGTCTCCACCCGGTCAAGCACCTGAAGGTCCTCGATCGTGGATCGTGACAGGTCGCTCATGATGTCGACCACCACGGCCGGCCCCTGTTCTAGAGCCACGAGCAGATCCTCGATCACCCGGTCCGACACCGGATCGGCCAGCTCCTCTCGAACCACCTCGAGCGCTGTCGCCGAGTCGAGGGTGAAGCTCAGGCTCGAGTAGCGGGCGAAGGCCGGGCGCAGCTCCTGGGGCCCCGACTCGGCGAGGGCCAGCAGGGCCTGATGCAACGACATCGACGACGAGACCGAGGCGATGATCGACCGCAACGCCTCGGGCCAGGCCTCCAGCCGCCCGCGGGCGAGCTTGCGGCGCTGCTGAGCGAAGTAGAAGCGCGGGATCAGGCCGACGATCACGGCGGGCGCCGCCGCCACCAGCGGAATGGAGGTGAGCAGCAACAGGAACAAGAACGTCATGAGGCCGGCGAAGATCGACGACGACCAGAACTGCAGCGGGGTGACCGGGAGGCCGGCCTGGTTGAGCCACTCCTGGCGCCGCACCCGGCCAGGGCGCGAGCCCGCCACGACCAGTGGCGTCATGCGGAGCCGCTTTGGGGTGTATCCGATGATCGCCCCCACGGCGAAGTAGACCGCCACTCCGGCGAACAGCCCCGCGAGCAGGATCATCGCCCCGGGCTCCGGTCGCCGGTGATCGTCACGTCTGGCACCGACGCGATCGGGTAGGCGTCGCGCCCCCGGGCCGGTCTCGCCGGAGGTCGGGGGCTCAGCAGCGGCTCGATCCGATCATCGATGGCCACCACGTTTGCCGGGGTGCCCCTGAGGAGTTCGCTGGCGGACGAGCCATGACGCTTCAGTGTTGCGTCGAGGCGTGACATCGTGGCCTCGGGTGGGTCGGCCTCGGTCCATCGAAGCGGCTCGCCGATCCGTTCGCGGGTGAAGATCGGCTGCAGGAGGAACTCCTCGCCGCCCGAGTTGGGCATCAGCGACGCCACCTCCATGATCTGGCGACGGATGGGGGCACCACCCTGTTCGTCGAACGTGAGTTCCTCGCGGTCGACGAACACCACGAGATGGAACATGCGCTGGAACGTCGACTGCACCTGGCCTGGCGCCACGTTGCCGCCGGCCATGATGGCGGTATCGCGCAGCGCCGAGAGCGCATCGGCCGGGTTGTTGGCGTGCACGGTTGCGATCACGCCGCAACCGGCATTGCCAGCCCGGACGAGCTCGAAGGCCTCTGCGCCGCGCACCTCACCCACCACGAGGAGATCGGGCCGCATGCCGAGGCAGATCTTCACCAGGTCGCGCAGCGTGACCTCCGACGACACGTCACCGTCGGCCCCGGCCGGCCGAGTCTGGTAGTAGCTGCCCGCCATCACCGGCGCCGAAAGCTCCCGGATCTCCTCGACACAGCGCACCACCATCGTTGGTGGCACCGCCCGCAGCAGCGCGTTGAGCAGCGTGGTCTTGCCGGCACCGGGCCGGCCGCAGACGAGGATGCCGAGGCCCGATCGCACCGCGGCCCACAGCAGCTCGGCGAGGCGTTGGTCCATCGAGTCGCGGGCGATGAGCAGCGACAACGTCTCGTTGCGCATCGTGTACTTGCGGATCGTGACCGACAGCTGGTCGGCGATCGGCGGGATCACCGCGCCGAGGCGGACCGTGCCTCCCAGCACCCGGGCCTGCACCATCGGTTCGCGTTCGGTGATCTCTCGGCCGCTGTCCTGCAGGAGCCTTCGGACCACGGCGAGGTTCTCGTCGGCGGTCGACACCTCGTGCACGCCCCGCATGTAGCCGCCACCATCGATGAAGAAGATGTCGTCGCCCTCGATGAAGATCTCCTCCACTCCAGGGTCACTCAGTGGGCCGGTGAGCGGGCCGTACTCGAGCACGTAGCGCAGGATGCGCTCGGCCATCTCCTCGGGTCGGACGAGCAGCTCCTTGCCGTCGAGCCCCTTGCGGGCCACCGACTGCCACTGCTCGATCGCGTCGAGAACGAAGCGCTCCACGCCGTCGGGGTCGACCTCGGGATCGAGCCTGGCGTTCTTGATGCCGTCGGTCACCTCCGTGCGGAGCTGCTCGTAGGGCGACGGGATCCGGGGCGTGGCCCGGCGTCGGCTCGTGGCGTCGAGCGACATCAGCGCGACCGCCGGAATAGTGAACGGCGATCGGTTCGGCTCGGCATCAACTCAGCAGCGAGCGATGCCATCGCCTTGGCGAACCGACCGGAAGTCACCGGTCTCCCCTCCCAACACCCGGCATCGACCTCGGGGCCGATGCGAGCGAACAACACACCAGCGACGAGCTCGTTGCCGGCCTCACGCAGCAACGCGTCGACCAGGTCAGCTCGTTGCCGGGCCGAACGGGTCGGACCGGCGAACACCACCCACACCGGGCGCTGATTTCGCAGCCGCCGGGCCTCGACGAGCCAGTCGAGGGCCTGAAGGATGCCGGTGGGTGTCGGGTCGCACACGGCGATGGCGATGTCGCTGATGGCCACCGCCCCTCGGGACGCACCGAAGCGGTCGACGCTCTGGGGCATGCTCAACAGCTGCGAGCCGGACATGGCGACGACGTGTTGCCACTGGGCGGCACCCCGGCGCAGCAGGTCCTCGGACCGATCGCGCCCGAGCAGTGACCAGTCGTCGGGGTTGGCGATGCCGGCGAGTACGTGCATCGGCACGAAGCCCTGGCTGCCCTGGGTCGGCTCGGTGAGTGTGGTTTCGAGGTTGCCGTCGCCGTAGTAGACCACCTCGGCGGCGTCGAGCACGGTTGGCTCCAGCCGGTACCCCAGCCGGGCCGCCACCATCGGGGTGGTCTCGTCGACGTCGACCAG
This sequence comes from Actinomycetota bacterium, assembly GCA_039029735.1. Lineage (GTDB taxonomy): Bacteria > Actinomycetota > Acidimicrobiia > Acidimicrobiales > SZUA-35 > CADEDH01. Next base: position 216,758 of record JBCCFL010000003.1, read on the forward strand.
GAGGGTGGTGCCGTAACGCTCAGCGAGGACCGATGAGAGACCGACGGCCACTTCGAGCGCAGCGAGGGTGGCGGGCCCGCCCACGGTGATGATGGCACCGCGGTCGCTCGGCAGGTCGGCCGCTCGTGCGGTACCAATCGAGGAGATTGCGGCCGACATCGGAACGTCGACCATGTCGTCGTCGTCGGCGTCGTCGAGCGCCGCGGCGCCGTCGAGGTCTTTGGTGACGTCCTGGATCAGCTGTACGAGCTGGCTGGCCATCAGCTCGGCGGAGGCCACGTCGGCGATGCCGAGGCGGTTCAGGTGGGCTTGACCTTCGCCCTGGTCTTCGCTGGGGTCGTAGATGCCGATGATGTGCACGCCGGCCTCGTCGAGCTGGCGGAGGCTCTCACGGTTCAGGAACGTGGACGAGTCGTCGATGATCACCACGTCGATCGAGTCGTCGATCGCTCTCGGGTCGCGCAGCACCCGTACCCGCAGGCCCGTGATGTGATCCTGGACGTAGCGGGCGAACTCAGAACGCCAGGCCCGATGGCTGGCCACCAGCCCGACGGTGCGGACCGACGTGGAGTTGACCTGCGTGGGATCAGCCACCAGTGCTCGACTCCTCGGCGTCGGCGTCGGCGTCGGCATCGCCGGTTGTGCTTCCGTCGGTGTTGCTGCCGTCACCAGTGCCGGTTCCTGCGTTTGGTCGGGGAATGGTGGGGCTCGTGAGCGGAGCCGCGTCGGAGGTGGGCCGTGACAACCGGCGCTCGTCGGGGTCGACCGGTTCAGCGCCGGTGGATCGCAGCACGGAGACGGTGCCCGAATCCATGGCGAGTGCGACGGCCAGCGCGTCCTGGTCTGTGATGCTCACCGTCACGAAGTAGGTGGTGAGTGACGGTGAGCTGAGCGCACCGGGCCGGGTGTCGGTGTTCTGGGTGGCCAGCACCTCTAGGTCGACCGCCACGTAGGTGGCCTCTCCGCTCACCACCGACAGCACATCCACCCGATCGCCGGGGGCGAGGTCGCCGCCGACGGCGTCCACCCGATCGATCGGGATGCTCATTGCTCGGAGGCCCGATGGCGTGGCGGCTGGAGCGAGGGCCGTGAGCGTGATCGGATCACCCGGTGCCAGGCGGTGACCGGCGCTCACCGCGCCGGTGATGTCGGCCAGGGTGGCGAGCTGATCGCCGACGGCGGAGTCGGCTGGCAGCTCGACCACACGTACGAGGTCGGGCGTGATCGGCGAGCCGGGCAGGATCTCGGCGTCGGCCACCACGTACTCGCTCGTGACGGTTCGGTCCTGGAGGAGCGATACCACCAGCACGAAGGCCAACAGGGCCGACGCGATCATGAAGAGGTGGCCGAGCGAAAGGCGCTCCCGCAGGCGCCGCCGGCGAGGGCGTACGGCCTGATCACGGGCGCGGCCCGGGCCAACGGGTGTGGCGTCGTCGAGGTCGATCGCACTCACCATGGTCTCGATCGGCTCCCCAGTTCATTTCCGGCGCGGCGGCGCATCATTGCCCCATCAGATACGTGCGGCCGAGACCATGAGTACGGGAACAGGTGCCGGTAGCCCTGAGTTACCAGGAACGACAATCATCTCGGTCGCGTTACGAAAGATAATGACTGAACACTCAAGTCGCAAGCAAAAGTGCCTACAGAGAAGAGTCGAGTAGCATTCAAGGTTGGATTACTATTGGAGCGTCCACGGCGGATGGCTGCATCTCCGCCGCGGTCTTCCCCCAAGGAGCACACCCGTCTCGCTCTTCCTCTGAGAACGTAGGACTTGCTAGGACGTCATGAACGAAATGAACACTCCCGATCTACCAGAACTGATCACCGTGGCCGATGTGGCCAACTATCTGGGGCTCACCCCCCAGACTGTGATCTCGTTCATCAAGCGCGGAGATCTCGTTGCCACCAAGCCACCCGGCATGCGGGGCTACCGCATCCCGCGCCAGGCGTTCGAGGAGTACCTCGCCGCTGGCTACCAGGCGGTGCGAGACGAGGTCGTGGAGACCCAAGCCTCCGAGCCGGGTGCATTGAGCCAGGCGTCCTGAGCGAGGGCCTCCTGAGCGAGGCGTTCTGAGCCTGGCTTCGGAATCGGCTACCGATCTGGACGAGGTCGTGAACGCCGCTCGTCGAGTGGACGACGCACCAGCCAGGCAATGGCGTTCAGTGAGATGATCGTCTCGCCGCCGACGGCGTCGTTCATCACCAGATGGTCGCTGTTGACCGACTCGATGATGCCGTGACAGGTCCACGCGCCGTCGACGCCGAACAGCTCCAGTGGTCGCATCGACTCGAGGCCGAGGAGTCGGGCGAAGAACGTTGCCGGTCGCAACGTGACCGGGGCCCGGCCGAGGGCGCCGTCGCGCTCCACCACATGGATCGTGCGGATCGCGGCGTGGGTCACGTCGTACAGCGTGCCGTGACGGTCCTGGAGGCCGGTGAAGTTCTGCCCGCCGTGCACCACGATGCCCTCCACGGATCGGGCACCGAGCTGGAGTCGCCAGCGTTCCCCTTCCATCATCGCCTGCATCGAGCGGGCAGTGAGATCCTGGCGTTTCTGCTCGGCCCGATCGGTCTCCCACTCGATCTCGGCGATCTCCTCTTCTGCGGTCCGACGAACCCGGCGGGCCATCGCCGCGAACTCGCGCTCGGCCGACCACTCGTCGTGGTCCGCGCTCATGATCGGTGCGACTCCTGCCCCATGGTCCTCATCCCCTGCTTGCGCCTGCGGCCACCAAACCGAGTGCTTCGGCCCCCTGCTCCATGGCACCGAGCACGTCGCCGGTGATGCCCCCGATCTTGCGGTACGCCAGCGCTGCGGTCAACGCACACGCCCCCACGCCAACCACCGTGACCAGACCGGCTTGCGCTGGTCCGACGAGCAGGACTGCGAGCACAAGTGTGATCGCGGCCGAGATCCATGATGGCGCCCGGCGGGCCGGAGGTCGAAGACCGGAGCCGAGCCCGGCGGCACGGGCCGAGCGACCGAGCCCGAGGGCGAGCATCGGCCACGTGCGGGCGAGCGCATGCACCACCACCGTGGAGGCAACGGCAGTCTCCGCTGGAAGCGCAGCAAGGGCTGCCACCCGCACGAGGAGCGAGAGCCCAATCGCCACCGTTCCGTAGGTACCGAGGCGGGAGTCGCGCATGATCTCCAGGCGCCGCTCGGGTGTCCATCCCCCACCGAACCCGTCGGCCACGTCGCCGAGGCCATCCTCGTGGAAGGTTCCGGTCACGGCGGCGCCGACACCGACGCCGAGCGCCGCGGCCACCAACGGCTCGGTGATCTCGGAGGCTGCGAGGTAGGTCGCACCAACGGCCAGGCCCACCATCGCCCCGACGAAGGGGAACCATGCCACCGCACGGCCGACATCATGGCCTGATCGTTCGGTGGCACCGGTGGGCAGCCGGGTCATGAACGCCAGCGCGGTGATCGGAGGTAGGGGTCGCATCAGCGCTGAGGCCGACCCCAGGCTGCCGGTACGTGATCCCACGGGTCGGCGAGGGGGATGGCACGTCCGGCCACGAGCAGCAGCGACGTGCCGGCGAGCTCGGCCACCGCACGGTTCACTCGCCCGAGCAGGTCGCGGTAGTGGCGGCCGAGCTCGGTCTCGGGATGCACGCCGAGGCCGACCTCGTTGCTCACCATCAGCACCGGGGCAGCCCGGGTTCGCGCCACGTCGGCAATGTCGACTGCCTCGGCCACGATCTCACGCTCGGGCACGCCGTCGAAGTGCCGCGTTGCCGCCCAGATGGTGAGGCAGTCCACGATCACGAGGTGCTCGGTGGCAATGGCCGCAAGTGCGCCGGCCACGCCACGGGGCTCTTCGACGAGGCCCCACGACGCGGGCCGATCCTCTTGATGGCGCCGGATCCTCGCTGCCATGTCGGCATCGCCGGCGATGGCGGTGGCGAGCAGCGTGACTGGGCTCTCCGCAGCCTCGGCGACCTCCACGGCGAAGTCGCTCTTGCCGCTCCGGGCCCCACCCAGGATGAGCATCATCTGGTTGGGGGCGGTGGCCGCAGCGCCCGTCATGGGCAGGCCGCAGCTGTGGGGGCAGCCGCTGGCTCAATCCCGGCGAAGACTCCCGACTCGTTCACCGTGCCGTCGGGAGTGGTGACGATGATGCTCGAGCGGGCAGGGTCCTCGGCCGACGCCGTCACCTCGTACCGCGTGCCCCCGTTGTCGGCCCGCCACGATGTGGCATCCGCGGCGCAGGCGTCGAGGCGGATACCGACGCTGCGGCTGCGGTCCGAGCCGACGTACTCGGCTGCGCCGGAGTCGTTGGCGCACACGGCGATGTCGAAGCGAGGGGGGTCCTGGCCCCCGTGCACCAGTCGGAACCCGTCGGAGCAGAGGCTGCGCCCGATCCCGGCCATGTCGCCATCGGCGTTGCGGGCCACAACGGTCACGTCGCTCACGCCCCCTCGATGCCAGTGCACGAGCACGGTCGCTCGGGGTGCCCCGGCCACGATCACGTCGATTGCACACACCACGCCGCCCTCAGACAGGCACCCGACGGCATCTGGATCGGAAGTGTCGGCGCCCGCAAGGCCAACGGGAGCCGGGCGAAGCTCGCCGCTCGCCACGAGATCAGCCACCTCCGGCAGGCGGGCGCCCAGCACGGCTGGATCGAACGGCGCGCCGAGTGCGGGATCGTCGAATGCGCCCGGCACCAGGTACGACTCGGCTCCGGCCTCGTCGCCAGCCGCCACTGCGATGAGGAACTGGAGCGACGCCACCGAGGCCAGCGGAGGGTCACCCGCCGGCGGGCCGGAAGCTGTCGCAGCGTCGCCCTCGTCATCGGCGGCTTCGTCGCCGGGATCTTGGGCCGAGCCATCGGCGGTCGTGGTGGATCCGGTGCCGGATCCGTCGCTGGTGGCTCCACCGTCGGCGGCGCCGGATGATCCGGTGCTGCAGGCGGCCAGGGCCATCATCACGGCCATCACGGCGACTCCGAGCCTGCGCACTCCCACGGCCACAACGGTAGGGGCGTCGACCGGGGTGAACTACCCGGGTGATGCCGCCCATGGGGGCGGTTCCTGACCGTTGGCGTCTGATGGGCCTCGATATCCTTGCAGTGCTGTGGCTGCTGGTCCCCTTGATGCGCACGACGAATCGGCTGACGATGCGCAGGCCGAGGTTGGATCCATGGCGGGCGCTGTCCCTGAGGAGGCGGTCGCCAGCACGGACGAGCAGCCGAGGCGGACGCGACGCCTGACCTGGCGCCAGATCGCAGGAGTGGCGATCCTGTGCGCCGCTGTCGGTCTCGTCAGCATCAGGGCGTATCTGGCGCTGACCGCCGGTCCGCCCCCTGATCACAGCTCCGGTTTTGCCGTGGTGGAGATGATCTCATCGGGAGACGAGCATCGGTCGCCCGTACCAATCCTGCGCTCGGAGCCCGAGCCCGTCGGGCCTGTGTGCGCGCCCAACTCCGACGGCACCGTGCCGTGGCTGCTCGTCGACGAGGACACCTTCGACGGTGACGAGCTCGATCTCGACAAGTGGATCGTGTACAACAGCCCCGGCAATGCCGGCTTCGGGCTGCGTCGGCCATCCGCGATCGCCGTCGACAATGGGCTGTTGGTGATCACCGCCCAGATGCTGAACGGCTACCTGGTGTCTGGCGGGATGGCTCACAAGGTGGACCAGACCTACGGCCGTTGGGAGTTCCGGGTGCGCACCGACGCCGATCCGAGCGAGGCGACGAGCGGCGTGGTGCTCACGTGGCCGCAGTCCGAGAACTGGCCGATCGACGGCGAGAACGACATGTACGAGACCGGCACGGTTCCGAACCGCTCCCCGTTCCGCACCTACATCCACTATGGCGCCGACAACAGCCAGGAGTACATGACCCACGACGCCAACGGCACGCTGTGGCACGAGATGGCGATGGAGTGGACCGCGGAGCGGATCTCGATGTTCCGCGACGGGATATTCGTCGGCGAGGTCACCCGCGACGAGGTGATCCCCGACGTGCCGCATCACATGACGATCCAGCTGGATGCGTGGGCCGACGAGATGGGTGATCCGGTGACCATGGAGGTGGACTGGATGCGGGTCTACCGGGCTGATGTGGACGGCGAGTGCGGGGATGATGATCTGCTCGCCTCGGTCGAGGCCGAGTAGGCCGCAGACCCTGTTGGCGACGACGGCCCGGTGGGCCACACTGGGTTGATGCTCCGGGCCCGCCCTCGCTCCCACTACGACGTGCTCGGCGTCGACCGGGGTTCCAGTGCGGCCGAGGTGCGGCGGGCCTACCGGCGCCTCGCCCGGGAATGCCATCCGGATGTGGCTCCAGCCGGCTCCACCATCACGATGGTGGAGGTCAATCAGGCGTGGGCGGTGCTGTCTGACCGTGACAAGCGGGCCGCCTACGATCTCACGTTGGCTGATCCGGCGCCGGCGGTGGTGGTCACGCCGCAACCGGCCCCGCAAACCACGCTCTCGCGCCGCCGGGCGTGGGCGCTCGGGGTGCAGGGCCAGATCGCTAAGCTGTCGCGCCTCGCCGGTCGCAGCGCCACCCAGACGTTGCTGATCCGCCATCCTCGGGCCCCTCGTTATGAGTACGAGCGCCTGGTTGCTGCCCTCGTCGAGGGCCTCTGCGAGGACACAGAGTCGCGGGTGCGAGCCGCCCGGGCGGCCGGCGCCGCTCCGCTCGATCTGGCAGTGGGCGCCACGCTGATCGGAATCCGGACCCTCGCCGACCGGATCCGACGCGACGCATCGGTGGGCACGAACCTCGATGTGGTGATGACGGCCGAGCTGCTCGACCGGATGTGGGACATCCTGGCCCACGAACTCCCCGTGCAGCTCACCACGTCGCTCGGCGGCAACCCCAGGGTTGCCCGGGCGATCGGCGCCGCCTAGTCCGAGGGGGCGCCGCCCGGGGCACCGGTATCGGCGCTGATCTCGATGGGCGCTCCCCCGTCTGCGGCCGACCGGTAGGCCGCATCGGCGAGGTCGTGGGCCACGAGCGCTGTGGCGAAGTCGGGATATGCCGGCTCACCGGCCTGGACTGCGGCAGCGAAGGCCACGTCGGGGTTGGTGGAGAGACCGTCGGCCGCGTCAGCCACCCGTACGAGCCGATCGCCAGCGAGGCTCAGAACGGGTTCGGGCGACGACGAGTCGATGAGGGTGACCGGTCCGGTCCAGTCGCCTTCGAGGGTGAGCACGCCGGTGCGGCCGAACACCTCGACCCGACGTTGCGAGGGTCGGGACATCACGTCGTGCCATACCGAGGTGAGCGTGGCATGTGCCCCCGACTGGGCCACCAACGTCACCGTGGCCACGTCCTCGATCCCCGGGTGGCCATGGTGGTTGGCGGTCTGGGCGGCGACCGACTCGATGGGGCCGAGCATCCAGGTGAGCAGATCGAGATCGTGAATGGAGTGTTCGAGCAGGGTGCCGGCCCCGGCCCGCTCGACATCGGCCCGCCACGTGGATCGGTAGAGCCCGTGGATTGGCAGATACTGATCGTCACGGAAGACAACGTTCAGCGGATCACCGATTCGGCCTTCGGCGATCATGTGGCGCATCGCCCGGAATGCTGGGGAGTGCCGCATGACGAGCCCCACCTGGTTCACCACCCCGGCGGCCGCCACCGCTCGGGTGAGCGAGGCGGCGCCGGCCCGATCGACGGCCAGGGGCTTCTCGCAGAACACGGCGCGGCCGGCCTCGGCGGCGAGGATCACCGGCTCGGTGTGGGCCGCGGTCCAGGTGCACACGTAGACGGCGTCGCTGCCCTCGACCACGGCCCCGACGTCGCGCACCACGTGGGCGCTCTTTCCACTTTCGATGGCGAACCGGTGCGCCCGCTCGGGGTCCACGTCGTGAACCGGCCCGATCTCCACCCCGTCGGCAGATCGCAGGCCGTTGCGATGACTCATCGCGATGTGACCGCACCCGACGAACCCGATCCTCAGTGGCTCCATGTCGGCACCGTAGTGGCCACAGGCACCTGGCCGATGGGCGAGTCAGAGCTCGAGGATCTCCGTGCGGCGTCCGTCGCTAGCGGCGTTGCGGGCTGCCGCGGTGTCGAGCGCCGTCATCACCCGTTCGATCGGGGGTCGACGGTCCACGAGCGATCCGAGGGCGACACTGGCCGTGAACGACACGAGGTTGCCGTCGAACTCGACCGGGAACGCCACCTCGTCACGAAGGCGTTCGCCGATCGTCTTCAGCTGCTCAGCTCCGGCGTCGGAGGTGAGCAGCGTGACGAAGCCAGCTTCGTCGTAGCGGCCCAGCACGTCGGGCGAGCGGAGCCGCCCCTGCAGGCGGCTGCCGACCTCTTTCACCACACGGTCAACGGCTCGGGCTCCGCGGCTCACCACGAGGTCGGGCAGCTCGTCGATCCAGAGGCCGACGAGCGCCATCGGTGAACGCTCGGGAGCCTCGATCCTGTCTTGGAGCTGGCCCAGCAGATAGAAGCGGTTGGCGAGGCCGGTGAGCGGGTCATGGGTGAGTTCAGCTCGGGCCAGGGCGGAATAGTAGTGCTCGGGCTCCATCGAGCGGATGGCCATGATGACCAGCCCGTCGGGTAGTCGCCGAGCAGTCAGTTCGAGTGGCAGCAGGCGGCGGCAGAGACGGAGGCGTCGAGTGGACGTGCCCGACTCGATGTCGAGCAGGGCCCGTAGCCCGTTCTGTGACTCGGCGACGAAGAACTCGGAGATGTCAACGCCCATGAGATGTCCGAGCGGGATGCCGAGCGTCTCGGTTGCCTCGGGGTTTGCTCCCTGCACGATGCCGTCGTCCACCAGCACGCAGCCGGTGGGGCTGTACCGCACGAGGTCGGCATGGTTCTGGGCTCTAGGCGACATGGGGCGCGCACCTCACCCTGGACTATCGGAACCAACTCCCTCGCCATAAGGGCCGCTCACCCCACCTGGGTCCAGTCCACCTCGTGGGCATCGAGGGGGCGCATGGCGATGTCGATCGCGGTCCACAGTGTGCGGCTGAACGGCTGGAACAGTGATGGGGTGGCGATGCCGACGGTGAGGTTCACCACGAGGAGCCGCACCGCTGGCACGTCCGGGATCGTGAGTGCGAGGCCGGCGACCAGCACGATGGCCAGCACGCCGAAGCTCACGATCGTGTTGATGCCAATGGCACCGATCCAATGCCCTTCGATCCGTTCGAACACGAGCCCACAGCGCGGGCAGCGCTCGGTCATGACGAACCAGCGATGGAACAGCCCTCCCTGGCCACACACCGGACACCGCCGTGTGGCCCCGCGTCGGAGCATGCGGCCGGTGGGAGGAGGTGTGCCGATGTCCGCCGTCGGGTCGTTCATGGGTGGTTCCGGTCTGGTCAGGGCCGCCAGCGGCCGAGGCGGTCGACGGCTTCGCCGATCTCGGCTGTGGCCCCGGCGTAGGAGAATCGGATGAACTGTTCACCCCGCTGGCGGTCGAAGTCGATCCCGGGTGTCACCGCGATCGACAGCTCGTCGAGCCAGCGGCGGCTCAGCTCCGTGGCGGGGACGTCGAGGTGCGACACGTCGGCCCACACGTAGAAGGCGCCGTCGGCGGGTGCCAATCGGGAGATGCCAGCGGCATCGAGCCCGTCGATGAGTACCTGCCGGTTGGTGCGGTAGCGGGCCACGTTGGCGTCGAGTTCCTCCTCGGCGTCGAAAGCGGCGATCGCAGCCACCTGGCTGAGGGTCGGGGGTGCCACGGTGAGGCTCTGGGCGAGGCGCTCGGTGGCTTCGGCCACATCATCGGGGGCCACGATCCAGCCAAGGCGCCAGCCGGTCATCGAGAAGTACTTCGAGAAGCTGTTGAGCACCACGGCATTGTCGGTGTGAGCGAGCACGCTGGGTGCCGGGCGGTCGTAGGTGATGCCGTGGTAGATCTCGTCGGCGACGAGTTGTGTGTCGGTGGCGTCGGCCCATTCCACCAGGGCGGCGAGTTCGTCGTCGTGGAGCACGGTGCCGGTCGGGTTGGACGGGCTGGCCACGACGAGCCCGTCGAGAGGTCCGGCGGCGCTCAAGAGCTCGACCGTTGGGCGGAATCCGGTGTCGTGGCCGACAGGAATCTCGACCACGTCGATGCCGAACGCGAGCAGGTCATTGCGGTAGCAGGGGTAGCCGGGCGAGAGCACGCCCACGCGGTCGCCGGGGTCGAACAGGGCGAGAAACGACAGCACGCAGCTCCCCGATGCGCCTGTGGTGACCACCACCCGGCCTGGATCAACGGTGAGCCCGTAGCGCCGGTCGTACCAGGCGGCGATCCGCTCTCGTAGCGCCACCAGCCCTGCTGCACCCGTGTAGCCGAGCCGGTCGGCATCGAGGGCGGTGTGGGCGGCGGCCAACACGGTGGCCGGCGCCGGGGTGGACGGTTGCCCAACTTCGAGATGGAGCACCTCGACACCGGCGGCGGCCTTCGCCTCTGCGGCGCGCATCACCTCCATCACGTAGAACGGCGGAATCTCGCTCCGGTTCGACAGGCGTCCGACGGCAGATCGATCAGCGAGGCTCACGGGCCCATCTTGGCAGCGACGCCAGGCATATCCTGCGGAGCGGAGGTGGATTCAGATGACAAGAGTCGGATTCGTTGGTCTGGGGGTCATGGGCTACCCCATGGCCGGGCACCTGGCCGAGGCCGGTCACGAGGTGACGGTCTACAACCGCACCACAGCGAAGGCCGAGGCCTGGGTGGCCGAACATGGCGGGAGTTGGGCCTCGACGCCTGCTGGCGCTGCCGCCGGAGCCGAGATCGTGATGGCATGTGTCGGCAATGACGACGACGTGCGAGCCGTGATGTTGGGCGACGACGGTGTGATCGCAGGCCTGGACGCTCCTGGCGTGATCGTGGACCACACCACGGCATCAGCCGACCTGGCCCGGGAGCTGCACGCTGCGGCCGGCGCCGAGGGTCTGGGCTTCGTCGACGCTCCGGTGTCGGGCGGCCAGTCCGGAGCCGAGAACGGCGCCCTCACTGTGATGTGCGGTGGCGACCAGGAGCACTTCGACCGCATCCAGCCGGTGGCCGACGCCTTCGCCGTGGCGGTGACGAGGCTGGGGCCCGTCGGCTCGGGGCAGCTGACCAAGATGGTGAACCAGCTGTGTATCGCCGGGCTCGTCCAGGGGCTCAGCGAGGGGCTGCATCTCGGGATGAAGGCCGGGCTCGACATCGATCTCGTGGTCGATGTGATCTCGAAGGGGGCGGCGGGTTCGTGGCAGATGGCGAATCGGGGCTCCACGATGGCTCGGGGCGAGTTCGACTTCGGCTTCGCCATCGACTGGATGCGCAAAGACCTCGGGATTGCGCTGGCAGAGGGCGACCGCCTCGGCGCCCGGCTTCCCGTGGCGGCCTTGGTCGATCAGTTCTACGCCCAGGTTCAGGCCCGCGGCGGCAACCGCTGGGACACCTCGGCCCTCATCGACCTCCTCACCAACCCCTGAGACCGCAGCGGTCGACGCTCGGCGTGATCTGCTGCGCATTCCCGACGGAGATGGGCTGGGGGTGGTCCCGCATGACCACCCCCAGCCGAGGGAGGTCCGTTTGATGACACGACGTCGTAACCCGCCAGAACAACGTCGGTCCGGACTGCTCCCTACCCGCACTTTCAGTGAACCATCCACCACATAGCGTGAAAATGAGGTCTTCGGCTCATCGTCGGAGGGTCATCGGGGCCAAAACGTTTCGTGATGTTTCGGCCCGGCGTCGGCCCGGTGACAGCCCGGATCGCGCGCCCACTGAAGGGCATGAACCGCTAAGGTTCCCCCTTGGCTCGACGCGGGCCTTGCCATTCCTTTCATCTCAGGGGAGAACGCACATGGGCAAAAACCCACTCTTGAAGCTGCTTGCGCTGCTCGCAGCATTCGGTCTGGTCGCTGCTGCTTGCGGTAGCGACGACGACGACGCCGGCAGCGGCGATACCGATGGTGTGCTCACCCTCGGTGGTCTGCTTCCGGAGACGGGCAACCTGGCCTTCCTCGGCCCGCCCGAGATTGCTGGCGTGCAGCTGGCCGTCAATGACATCAACGCCGCTGGTGGCGTGCTTGGCGAAGACGTCGTCTGGCTGCCCGGTGACTCCGGCGACAACGGTGACGTGGCCAACGCCACCGTCGACCGGCTGCTCGCTGAGGACGTCGACGCCTTCATCGGTGCCGCCTCCTCGGGCGTGTCGCTGACCGTCATCGACAAGATCACCCAGGCTGGCGTGATCCACTTCTCGCCGGCCAACACCTCGCCGGCCTTCACCGACTACGACGACAGCGGTCTGTACTTCCGTACCGCTCCGTCCGACGTGGTGCAGGGTGCGGCTCTGGCCGACATCGTCCTCGCAGACGGCGCCGAGACGGTGTCGTACCTCGTGCTCAACGACTCGTACGGCACCGGCCTGCTCGAGTTCTCGAAGGGCCCGTACGAGGCTGGTGGCGGCACCGTCGTGTCGGAGAACATCTACGACCCCAAGGCTGAGAACTTCGACGCCGAGATCTCTGCTGTCGTCGAGGCTGACCCCGACGCCATCATCATCATCGGCTTCGAGGAGACCGCTCAGATCCTGCAGGGTCTGATCGAGCAGGGCTTCGGTCCCGCCGACAAGCTCGTCTACGGCACCGACGGCAACATGGGCAACGCCCTCGCCGGCAACTTCGATGACCCGAGCGTTCTCGCCGGCATGAAGGGCACCCTGCCCGGCGTGGATGTCGACGGCACCCTCGGCGACTTCCGTGACAACCTCCTGGCCATCGACGGTGACCTTGAGGACTACTCCTACTCGGCCGAGTCCTACGACGCGGTCATGCTCGTCGCCCTCGGCGCCATCGCCGCTGGTACGGACGATCCCACGGCCATCGCTGCCGAGATCAACGACATCACCCAGGGTGGCACGGTCTGCACCTCCTTCGAGCAGTGCAGCCAGCTCATCGAGGACGGCGAGGACGTCGACTACGACGGCTTCTCCGGCCCCCTCTCGTTCATCGACGCTGGTGAGCCTTCCGAGGCTTCGATCCTCACCCTCCAGTTCAACAGCGAGGGCTCGATCGAGGTCGTTGGTTCGGTCTTCGGCAAGCTCGACGGCTGATTCCATCTGCTGCCTCTCGGGCAGCAGAACCAAACCTCAGTGGCACGGGCCCGGGCATCTCGCCCGGGCCCGGCCCGTTTTCCGCCCCTGGCCCTGGCCGGTCCACCGTGAGCGGGCTGGGAGAAGTACGGTTTGGCCATGGGCCGACCCAACACCCTCATCGGGGCGGGGGCGATCTTCGCCCTCACCTGGCTGATTCACACCGCCGACCACGTGCGGCGAGGCCTCGCCGACACTGCCGACGGTGTGACCTTCGCCGGCACGCTCGCAGCCATGCTGATCGCCGTGTGCCTCACACTGATCGCTACCGGTCATCGCGCCGCGGCGGCCTCAGCCGCAGTTGTGGGCCCGACCGTGGCCTTTGGTGTAGCTGCGGCGCATCTGTTGCCGCCCTGGGGCTACTTCAGCGAGTCGTTGCTGTTCGACTCGACAGCTGATCGGTGGGCGCTGTTGGCCGTGATCCCCGAGATCGTGGCGGCGCTGTGGCTCGGATGGGTCGGCTGGCGTGAGCTGGCCGCCAACAACTACCAGATCGCACCGGCGAATTCCGCCCGAGCCGGCGCCACCGGTACCGGCACCTAGGGCCGTACCGCCTGCGCTCAGTCGCGCTCGGGCGGCACCACGATGGCTCGGATCTGGTGCCGGTGGCGCTCCAGGTGGACGTCGGAGCCGAAGGTCTCCCGATCGAGCGCCACCAACTGCGCCGTGCCGAGCCAGGTTGCGTAGGCGCCTCGGGCCCATCGCTCGGCCTCGGACTCGTCGTATCCGAGCTCGGCGTAGATCGACGCAACGTAGGCCAGCCGGCGGGCGTGGATGCGCTCGTAGACGACTTTCACCTGGGTGTCGCCGGTGAGTGAGGCGGCCGCCAGAGCGGCGTCCACCCGAAGCACCCGTTGATCCCAGGATGCGAGGTCGAACAGCTGCTCGAGGCGTGCACGGGGAGGCAGCTCCTCTCGCTCCAGCAGATTGATCACCTCAGCAACTGACCGTTCCTCCCAGGTGACCAACGCGGCAGACAGCAGCTCGTCTCGGGTCTGGAAGTTGTAGTAGAAGCCGCCCTTCGAGACCTTCAACCGCCGAGCGATGGATTCCACTCGCACGCCATCCACGCCCTCGTCATGGATGACCCGGAGCGCCTCGTCGATCCAGTCGATCCGGGTTGTACGTGCCTTGGCCACGCGCACCGACGATAGCCCTCAGCCTCGCGGTTCTCGCAGTGCTCCGATCTCACGCGGGTCTCGCAAAATGTGTACGCTCCCGTATATATACGGATGCGTATAAATGGAAGGATGCAAGGATGACCTCACGAGTCGGATGGACACTCGTCGCACTGGGCGCACTGCATGTCAGCTTCGGCGTGCTCAGCTTCAGCGAGCCCCTCGGCGCAATGCTCGGCGACGGGCTGTGGAACACCACCGGAGACGACAACGAGCGCGCCTCGCCGTGTGGTTCCTCTACACCGGTGTCGGGTTCGCCCTGGTCGGTCTGCTCGTCAGCCACCTGGAGCGACGCGCCGTCCCGCTCCCCCGCTGGATTGGCTTGGTGCTGGTCGCTTGGGCGATCGTAGGCATCGTGATCACCCCGGTGTCGGGATTCTGGCTGCTTCTCGTGCCCGGGGTGCTGGCGCTGCGGGCCAGCCACACCAGCCCGTCTGACGGGCTAGTCGACGTGGGTCTTGGCCAGTGAACCAAGGTAGAGCTCGATCACCTTGGGATCGGTGAGCAGCTCGCGGCCGGTGCCGGTGTAGGCGTTCTGGCCCTGATCCAGCACGTAGCCCCGATCACAGATCTGCAGGCAGCGGCTGGCGTTCTGCTCGACCATCACGATCGACACACCGGTTGCGTTGATGCGCTTGCAACGGACGAAGACCTCGTCCTGCAGCATCGGCGACAGACCGGCTGACGGCTCGTCGAGGAAGAGCACCGACGGGTCCATCATCAGGGCCCGGCCCATGGCCAGCATCTGACGCTCGCCGCCCGACAACGAGCCAGCCTTCTGCTTGCGCCGCTCGACGAGGCGAGGGAACATCTCGCCGATCGCATCGAAGCGGTCGCCGAACTGCTTGGGCCGCAGGAACGTGCCCATCTCGAGGTTCTCTTCGATGGTGAGTGCCGGGAACACGTTGTCGACCTGGGGCACATAGCCGATGCCCCGCGATACGAGGCTGTGGGCCTTGAGCCCGGTGATGTCCTCACCCCGGAGCTTCACTGAGCCCTCGCGGATGTTGACGAGGCCGAACATGGCCTTCAGCAGCGTGGACTTGCCGGCGCCGTTGGGCCCGACGATGCCGACGAGTTCGCCATCAGCCAGTTCGAGGTTGCACCCGTTGAGGATGTTCACGCCGGGCACGTAGCCAGCGGTGATGCTCTCGGCGACGAGAAGGGGCTCTCCACCCGGGGTCATTCGCCGTCCTCCCATTCGAGTGGAGCGTCGTGATGGGCGCCAAGATAGGCGTCCACCACGGCTTGGTTCTCTGAGATCGATGCGGGCGGGCCCTCGGCGATGATGCGGCCCTCGGCCATCACCACCACCCAGTCGCTGATCTCCTGCACCATGTCCATGTCGTGCTCTACGAACAGCACCGTCATGCCCTCGTCGCGCAGGCGGATGATGTGGTCGAGGAGTGAGTGCTTGAGGGCCGGATTCACGCCGGCCATCGGCTCGTCGAGCATCACCATCTCCGGCTCGACCATCAGCGCCCGGGCCATCTCCAGCAGCTTGCGCTGACCACCCGAGAGAGTGCCAGCGAACTCGTCGCGCATGTGGCTGAGCTTGAACCGCTCCAGCAGCTCGTCGGCTCGAGCCTCGATCTTGCGCTCCTGATCCCGCCACAGCGGCGGAAACAGCGCTCGCCAGAACTGCTCGCCGGCCTGGCCAACGGCGCCCAGCTTCATGTTCTCGATCACGGTCATCTTCGACAGGGCCTTCGTGAGCTGGAAGGTCCTGACCATGCCCATGTTCGCCACCTTGTGGGCGGAGGTCTGGGTGAGGTCGGTGCCGTTGAACGTCTTCGACCCGGTGTCGGGCTGGTCGAAGTTCGTCATGAGGTTGAAGAACGTGGTCTTGCCGGCACCGTTCGGGCCGATCAGCGCCGTGATGACGTTGCGCTGGATTTCGAGGTGGTCGACATCCACCGCCACGAGGCCGCCGAAGCTGCGCCGGATGTCCTCGGCCACGAGGATCGCATCTGGCTTGTTGGACCCCGCAGCCGGGTCGACGTCGCTGAGCGCCGCGATCGACGCCGCAGCCTTGGCGGCAGAGTCGGTCATCGGGGTATCCCCGGCCTGCTCGGCGGTGTCGGTCGTCTCGGTCGATTCAGCGGTCATCGAGTGCCATCTCGTTTCGATTGCCGAAGATGCCCTGGGGACGGAATGCTGCCAATAGTGCCAGCGACACGCCGATCAGCATGAATCGGACCTGGCCGACCTGTGTGCCCTCCATGATGGACGACGGAACGATGTCAGCATCGACGGCCTGGCGGAGGAAGGTGTCGGTGAAGGTCAACACCCCCCACAGGATCATGGCGCCCACCACAGGGCCGAGCACCCGGGCCGCCCCGCCGAGGATCAGTGCCACCCAGGCGAGGAACGTCACGTCGGTGATGAAGTTGTCAGGCTGGGCGCTCTGGGTGCCGATGGCCCGCATGAGGCCACCGATTGCGCCGATCACGCCGCCCAGGATGAGGGCCTGCATCTTGTACCAGTAGGCGTTCTTGCCGAGGCTGCGGGCCGCGTCCTCGTCTTCGCGAATGGCTTTGAGTACCCGCCCCCATGGGCTGTTCACAAGGGTGGCCACAATCAGCACCACGATGCCGACCACGATCCAGCCCACGATCACGACCCACAGCTGGTTTCCGAGGAAGTTCAGTGGGCCGACGCCGTAGCGGACGCGGGGGTCGAAGGGGCTGAAATCGTAGAAGGTGTCGGCGTACTGGCCGAGGCCGTCGGACGAGCCCGTCCAGCGGTCGAGGCTCGGCGACCGCACGAACAGGCGGAAGATCTCGGCGCTGGCGATCGTCACGATGGCCAGGTAGTCCGCCCTGAGTCGGAGCGTTGGAACACCGAGGATGAGGGCGAACAGCACCGGGAAGACGAACACGCCCATGCCGACGCCGATCCAGAAGGATCCGCCGAAGGTCACGACCGTTACGGCGAGGCCGTAGGCGCCAGCGGCCATGAAGACGGCCTGACCGAAGTTGAGCAGGCCCGTGTAGCCGAAGTGGATGTTCAGCCCGATGGCGGCGAGGGCGAAGTAGATCGCCTGTTCGCCGAAGAAGCCCCGGAGGGTGTTCTCGAGGATTGCCAGCCAGTCCATCAACCCACCCTTTCCGAACGACCGAGGAGCCCCTGGGGGCGGACGAGGAGGATGATCACGAGCGTGATCAGGGCTCCGACGTTCTTCATGTCGGTCGGGATCACCAGCGTGGACATCTGGATGAACATGCCAACGATGAGGCTGCCCAGGAGGGCGCCGTAGGCCGTGCCGAGGCCACCCAAGGTCACGCCAGCGAACATCAACAGCAGGAGCCTGAAGCCCATCTCCCAGCCGATGTCCTCGGTGAGGCCGAACAGCACGCCACCGAGACCGGCGAGTGCACCGCCGGCCACCCACACGTA
>JBCCFL010000004.1:0-232677 GCA_039029735.1 Actinomycetota bacterium
CGGCACTCCCGCTCAGCGCCCGGGTGACCCCACCCACGAGCGACCCAGCGGCCACGAGATCATCGTGAAGTTCGCATCCAGCCATCGCCCACCCCTCGGGGAACGACGATCTATATGGGAAGCCGCAAGCCGCAGGCTTCGGTCCAAGACAGGAAGCCGAAGCTTCGATGAACGCCACCCTAGAACCAGGCTGTGACAGCGAAGCCCGTCGGTCGGGTAGGCGACCGCCTGGCGGCGCGTCTCTCAGGGCAGCCGGAACAGGCGTTGCCCGTTCACGTCGTCGACGTGCCGGAACCCGAGGCGCTCGGCCAGCCGGAGTGACGGTGCGTTCGCCGGATCGATGAGCAGCGTCGGCCGCCGCGCCGGAGCCTGCGCCGCCAGGTGATCGCACAGCAGCCGCACCGCTCGGGTGGCATGGCCCTGGCCCCGATGCTCGGGGAACACGGCATAGCCGACGTTCACCTCGTGCTCGGCCAGCCATGACCGATCGGCGTCGTGATCGACCCAGCCCACCATCGTCGCCCCGACCCACACGCCGGCCGCGGGCGATGGATCCTCGGCCCCATCGCCGAGGAACCGCTGAGATTCGTCGTCTCGCCCCCGGATCACCGCTTCGGCATCGGCCGAGGTGAACGGGCGAACCGTGACCACCTCGTCCCCCAACGTGACTCCCAGCCGCGGTGCGGTGGCCCGCTGGGCGGCGGCGACGTCAACCATCTGAGCGACCCATCGCTCGTCGAGCGGCCCGTCGGCGATAACCACCCGGTACCACATCGACCCGGCGATGAGCTCGGCCGTGACCGCCACGATGTCGGCGTCGACATGGCGGCCCATGAAGGCCCACACCGCGTCGTCCAGGGCGTCGTGACGCTGAGCCAGGAAGTTCGCCCTGAAGCGCGCGGCGAATGCCGGGTCGGACTGGGCCAGGGTGACCACGGCCCGCAACGCGGGGCCCGCCCACTCCGTGATCGCAGCAGCGAATGCCTGGAGGTAGGCCCGCAGGTCTCCGGGGTTGGGCGAGTCCGGAGAGTGGGGGGCACCGATCGAGCGCTGCGCCCCCTGCAAGAGCGCGTCCAGCACCATGTCGCCGACCGTCGGCCAGCGGTTGTAGAGGGTCTGGCGGCTCACACTGGCGCCGGCAGCCACCCGCTGGCGCGAGATGGCGCCGATCCCGTCCTCGGCGACGAGCCGGAGCACCTCGGCGAACACCGCCTCGTCGATGTCGGGATCGAGCGGTCGGCCTGTTCGGCTCTGAGGGGCGGAGTTAGTGGACACTATGTCCAGTATGTCGGTAGGCTCTGTCGGGTGAAAGACATTCCTGCTGCGTACCACGATCTCCTCACCGCGCCGAACACCGCCGTGCTCACCACGATGCGCGCCGATGGTGGCCCGAACAGCTCACCCGTGTGGTTCGACTTCGACGGCACCGACATCCGGGTGTCGACGATCACCGACCGGGCCAAGCACAAGAACGTGCTCAGGGATCCACGCGTGTCGTTCACCGTGATCGATCCCGACAAGCCGTTGCGCTACCTGGAAGTGCGAGCAACGGTCGATCTCGAACCCGACGACGGCGGCGCCATGCGCGACCAGATCGCGTCGAAGCACGGGTACGACAAGGGCGCGGCGTTCGATCCACCCGGGTCGACCCGCATCACCTTCATCCTCCGCCCCACCACCATCGTCGAGCACTGACCGTCTGGCCCCGACGGGTGTGGATCAGGCCTCGGCTGGGCTCCGGAGGATCTTGTCCATGGCCTTGCCCTTGGCCAACTCGTCGATGAGCTTGTCGAGGTAGCGGATCTCCCGCATCGTGGGCTCCTCGATGTCTTCGACCCGCACCCCGCAGACCACGCCGGTGATGAGGGTCCGATCAGGGTTGAGTGTCGGCGCCTCGGCGAAAAACGCCTCGAGCGTCGTCTCCTTGCCGGCGTGGGCCATCAGCTGCCGCTGGGTGTAGCCGGTGAGCCATCGCAGGATCTTGTCGACCTCGCGCTTGGTCCGATCCTTCTTCTCCGCCTTGTCGACGTACATCGGGTAGACGAAGCCGAAGGTCATGTCGTAGATGCGCTGCAGCTGCTTGGTCGCCGCATCCGACTCGGTCGTGGTGGCCATGGCGACTCCTCACTCGATGTCGATGTCGGTTCCGATGTCGACAACGCTAGTCGGCCCACGATGGCGGCGGGCTGGCCGCGTTGGTTGGATGGTGTCGGGCTCGGCGAGGAACGGCGCTGCGAGTACCAGAGGGTTGCGGGGGAGCGCGGCGAGGTCGAACCGGCCCGCCAGATCACCGAGATCGCCGGGATCGACGGGGGTGTCGGGCTCGCCAAGCCCCAGGCTCGCCACGAGGGTGCCCACCACGTCGGCGGTCGACTCACCGAGTGCCGCCCGGTCGGCCAACGTCACGGCCCCATGGCGCTTCGCCAGCCGTTCTCGGTCGGGGCTGAGTACCAAGGGCACGTGGGCGTGGTCGGGCGCATCGAGGCCCAGTACGTCGGCCACCACGAGCTGCCGGGCGGCCGAGTCGAGCAGGTCGTCGCCCCGCACCACGAGCTCGATGGCGAGCGCATCGTCGTCCACCACAGTAACCAGGTGATAGGCGGGCGTGCCGTCGTTGCGTTGGATCACGAAGTCGTCCACCTCGAAGGTCTGGGTGCCGCACACCAGATCGGGAACCGATCGGGTGGCCACGGGTGAGCGCAGCCGCAAGGCCGGCCGACGCCCGGTCGCCTCGCGCTCTGCCCTCGTCGCTCGATCCAGATCGCGGCACGTGCCCGGGTAGGCGTGGCCCGAGAGCGGCCGATTGGGGGCCTGGGCCGCCTCCCGGATCTCACGGCGGGAGCAGTAACACGGGTACACCAGTTCGGCGGCGACCAACTCGTCCACGGCGGCCCGGTAGCGGTCGAGATGATCCGACTGGTGCACCACCGGGTGGTCCCACTCCAACCCGATCGCCTCCAGATCGGCGAGCTGGGTGGCGTAGTGCTCCTCACGCACCACAGCTGTGTCGAGGTCGTCGAAGCGAAGGTGGAAGGCGGACCCGTCGGCCCTGGCCGCCAGCCACGCCACCAGGGCGGTGCGGAGGTTCCCGAGGTGGAGCCGCCCGGTCGGGCTCGGAGCGAAGCGACCCGACGCCACGTCAGTGCCTTGGTGCCGGAATCGGGGCAGGCGGGCGTGTTGCCATGGGAAGGGCCACGAGCACCAACACTGCCGCCGGGAGGACCGACAGCGCCAGCACGGCCGGGGGGTACGAGCCGAACTGATCGCGAGCGACCGCCAGCGCCACGGGGCCCAGCGCCGACGCCCCGACGTTGAAGAAGGTGAGTGAGCCCTGAATCGAGCCGAGGTGCGCCGTGCCGAACCACATCGGCAAGGCTGCCGACACCGTGGTTCGGATCGCGCCGCCCATCGCTCCGAGCACCACGGCGTAGACCAGCACGGTGATCCCGGGCGCCACGACCGCCGCCAGCCAGTGAGCGAGGAGGAGCAGGGTCATGGCCACGGCCGGCAACGCTCGGAGCCCGGCCCGGTCGCTCAGGTAGCCGGCGCCGAGGCCGGCGATGGTGGAGCCGATCACCTGGGGCACGAACAGTGCAGCCGCCGCTGTGGACGACAGGCCTGCGTCGCCGAGCAGATCGATCTGATGGAACACGAGGCCAGTCGACAACATGCCGGCCGTGCCCGATGCGGCGGCGAGGGCCCAGAACGGCAGCGTGCGGATCGCTGCCGCCCGGTCGTAGGCCGGCCGGATCGTGCGTGTTGCTCCTCCGGTGGCCTCGCTCGGATCGTTCTCGGGGAGCTGCTGGTCGGCCGGTACCGAGCCGGACCGCAGCCCGCCCAGAGCGAACACAGCCAGCGCCACCACGGTGACAGCCACCACGGCTGCGGCCACGAGCCAGGTCTGGCGCCACCCGATCGAATCGATCGACAGATTGAGCACCAGCGGCACGAGCGCCATGCCTCCGCCCGACACGGTGGCGAAGATGCCGAGGGCAGTCCCTCGGTTCCGAGCGAACCGGACCGACACCGTCACCGTTGAGACCAGCGACAGTGATCCTTGGCCGAGGAAGCGGATGCCGGTGAACCCCACGGCGAGCCAGGCGATGCCACTGACGAACGACATGTTCACCAGCGCCACGCCAAAGGCGACCCCGATGATGATCTGGGCCAGCCGCACACCGTGGCGGTCGACGGCTCGCCCCACTCGGGGCAACAACGCAGCGCCGGTGAGGGTGCCGATGAGGTAGGCGGTGCTCACCTGCGAGCGGGTGAGCCCGAGGTCGGCCACCAGGTGATCGATGAAGACCGAGACTCCGATCGTCTGACCCGGCCCGGTGAGCGTGCTCGTTGCGGTGGCGGCGGCCAACACCACCCACGGCGCAGCGGGCGCCCTCGATGCCGACACGGAGCCGGGCGAGGCGGATGTGGTGGGCGCAGAACTCAGAGCCAGCGAGCCTACCGGCCCCGCCGGAGGGCGCCGGTTGTGCCAGCTCACACAGAGCCGCCAGGTATTTAACACTGACGAAACATTGTGGAAATCACTGCGACTCACCGCCGACACAAGCTGCCCCGACTACAAACGCGCAGCGTGGCGCTCAATCTGCAAAGAGCGGAGGCGGTAAGGAATGGAAACAACAGACGCAGCGTGGATCCTGGTATCCGCGGCCCTGGTCCTGTTCATGGTCCCAGGGCTGGCCCTCTTCTACGGCGGCATGAGCCGGTCGAAGAACATGCTGAACATGCTGATGATGAACATGGTCTGCCTCGGGCTGGTGCCCGTGGTGTGGGTCATCGTCGGCTACAGCCTGTCCTCGACCGGCGAGAACGCCTGGATCGGAACGTTCGACAACGCGTTCCTGCAAGACGTCCCTCTCCTGGCTGATGACGGCACGAGCCCCCTGCTCGGCGTCTTCTTCGCCCTGACCTTCGCGTCGATCACGCCGGCCCTCATCTCGGGCGCCGTGGCCGATCGCATGAAGTTCGCAGCGTGGCTGGTGTTCGTGCCGGTCTGGCTACTCCTCGTGTTCGTTCCGGCCTGGGCCTGGGTGTTTCGCCCGGGTGTCGGATTCCTGACCGAGCGGGGCAGCCTCGACTTCGCGGGCGGCACCGTGGTGCACGTGGCGGCCGGCGCGGCCTCGCTCGCGCTGGTGCTCGTGCTCGGCAAGCGCAAGGGCTGGCCGACTGAGCCGATGCCTCCGCACAACCTCCCCTTCACCATGCTGGGCGCCGGCATCCTCTGGTTCGGTTGGTTCGGCTTCAACGCCGGCTCGGCCTTCGCCGTCGACATCGTGGCCGTGCAGGCCTTCGCCAACACCTTCATGGCAGCCGCGGTGGCGATGCTGGCCTGGATCCTGGTCGAGCAGATCCTCGACGGCAAGCCCACCACTCTGGGTGCGGCGTCGGGCATCGTGGCCGGTCTTGTGGGCATCACGCCCGGTGCTGGCTTCATGGGCACCTGGGGCGCGATGGGCGTTGGTCTCGCCGCTGGCATCCTGTGTGCGCTCGCCGTGCGGCTCAAGAGCCGGTTCGGCTACGACGATGCGCTCGATGTGGTGGGGGTGCACATGGTGGGCGGTCTCGTCGGTGGCATCCTCATCGGCGTGTTCGCCGACTCGGGTGTGTTCGGTGAGTCCAACCCCGACGCCGACGGCCTCGTCGCCGGCGGTGGTGCTGGCCTGCTCCTCGAGCAGATCTTCGCCAACATCTTCGTGCTCGTGTTCGCCTTCGTGGCCACCTACATCATCGCGAGGGTGATCGACCTGGTGATCGGGCTGCGGGTGAGCGAAGACGCCGAGCAGACCGGTCTCGACCAGAGTGAGCACGCCGAGTCGGCCTACTCCTAAGTCGAATCTCAGGCGACTTCGACGGTTGCCCTGACCGACGGGCCCGAGCGCTGGGGAGACCCCCCGCCGCTCGGGCCTTTGTCGCGAAGAGGTGACGACCGGTAGGCCCGAAAGAGCTGAACCGGCGTGCTCCGACTAGGGTTTTGCGCTGGGAGCGGGTCGCCGGCTGCGGCGGGTTGGCCGGTCAACTACGTGGCAACGTTGCGAACGGTCATCCAGGCCGACGGCCCGCTCCTTGGACGATCAATCCAGGCTCGGTCCGCGGATGTGCCTGATTTAGCACTAAGTAAGTTAGTGATAAACCTCCAGGGAGTCAACGTGGCAAAGCCCGGCGACCCACCCCCATTCACGGGCGGGATACGGGAAGGCGTAGATGTCACGATTTCCGAGGCAGCGGAGATCCTCGGCGTCCACTACATGACCGTGTACCGGTACATCCGCACGGGCAGGCTGCAGGCCCGCAAGCAGGGTCGGGACTGGCGGATCGCCGCCGAGGACCTCGATCGCTTCCTGGGCTCGGCCTACACCGGTGCAGGCTCGGTCGACTGGGCAGAGCGGCTCCATGATCGGGTGGTGCGCTACGACGCGTCCGGCGCGTGGCTCGTGGTCGAGTCAGCACTCATCAGTGGCCTTGACGTGAGCGACGTCTACACCCAATTGATGGCACCGGTGCTCGGTCGTCTTGGATCGCAGTGGGAGGAGGGCCTCATGACGATTGCCGAGGAGCACGCCGCCACCAATGTCTGTCAGAAGCTCATCGGTCGCCTCGGCCTTCTGGCCAGTCAGCGTGGAGTTTCGAAGGGAGTAGTTGTCATCGGCTGCCCTGAAGGAGAGCATCACCAGCTTGCCGCGACGATTGCGTCGGATCTCTTCGTGTGTCACGGGTACGAGGTGATCAACTCCGGGGTCGACGTGCCGCTGCCGGCCTTTGTGCATCTGGTGGCCAACACCCCCAGGCTCATTGCCGTTGGGATCAGTGCGACGCTGACCGGAAACGACGACAGCGTACGGCACATGATCGATGCCGTTCGGGCTGAGGTCCCGGCGGTTCCGATCGTGCTCGGTGGCAGTTCGTGCCATGATCCGTCGCTCGACGGCGTCAACGTTGACGCCGTGGCCCGATCGGCAATCGATGGCGTTGCCCTGGTGGACGAGCTCCGGCGTCGGAGCCGCTGATTCGTCGCCCTCTGCGCCGCCACGGCGACCAGCCCGACCGGGGCGGGGCTGTCTGGCACAATGGGGTGATGGCGCAACGGCGATTCCGCTCGCGGCCGAAGATGGCCTACACCGTTGGGGGCGTCGCCCTCGTGCTGGCGCTCTGGTTCGGGATGTGGCTTGCCATCGGGCGATGGTGGGCGCTGTGGTGGTTTGTCGCAGCCAGCGTGGTGACCTTTGCGTTGTACGGATGGGACAAAGCCCGAGCGGCGCAGACGAATGCTGGCCGGGTGCCCGAAGCCACGCTGCACACACTCGCCCTCGTTGGTGGCTCACCGGGAGCGCTGGCGGGCCAGCGGCTGTTCCACCACAAGACGTCCAAGCGCCCGTTCCAGATCACGTTCTGGGTGATCGTCGCCGTACAGCTGGCAGTCCTCGCTGGGGTTGGCGTCCTCGTCTGAACCCGAGGGGATCGCCGTGGCCTTGCCGGCTCAGGCGTAGGCGGTGGCGAGCAGCAGGTCGTACTGCGAGATCTCGAACGTCTGCACCTCGGCCTGGATGCCGGCGAGCCGGCGCACCTTGTCGAGCGCGGTCAAGTCGACCGCGGCCTCGGCCATCGCAACACCACCCACGTGGTGGGCCCGCATCAACTCGAGCCACTGTCGGCCCTGCGCGAGCCCGGTGGTGAGTGAGAGCGCCCGCAGCTCGTCCTCCGACGCGAGGCCCGGCATCATCGCCAGGGGCATCCCGGCGCCGTCATTCATGCCCATCCACGCCATGGCGATCTCAGGGCTGGCGGTCGACTCACCCCAGTCTGCGAGCCATGCTCGCATGGTTCCGATTTCGATCGCCTGATTCCGGAGCACCTCGGTGGCTGCGGCCTGCACGGCATCGCCCGTGTCGCGGCCCAACACCCGCTCGCACATCACCACTGCCTGCACGTGGTGGGCCGTCATGTCTCGGCAGAAGCCGATGTCGGCCTCGGTTGGTTCGTCGGCACCGCCAGAAAAGGCCGACGAGGTGGCGGTGGCGTTGGCCCGGGGTGACCAGGCGGCGCCGGCGGCGAAGCCGACTGCCCCGCCGCCGATGGCCAGCAGCGCCTGACGGCGGTTCGTCACGGTCACGGCCGGGGTCGGCCGGCGCCACCGAGGCCGCCAGCCTCGTCGGACACCTCACCTCGGTAACATCCGAGCGTGTAGGGGAAGGTGTCGGTGGTGTAGTAGGCGTAGGTGCCGTTCTCGTCTGTACGACCGTTGCACTCGTCGAGGTCACCAGAGCCCTCCACGTAGGCATGGGCCGACCAGGTGTCGCTGGCGAACAGCGACTCGTCGGTCAGCTCCCACGACGACGCGTACTGGTCGTTGCCGGTGTAGATGGGGTACCCATCGAAGGCATAGCCGAGCAGCTGCGGTGCCGCTGCCACCTCATCAGGGGTGAAGATGCAGTCGGTCTCGGAGCTCGTGCCCAACAGGTGGATGTGGAACCCAGTCGGCCCGTTGTGGCTGCCGCACACACTCAAGGCGCCTTCCAACGAGAGCACGTCACCCCCGGTGCCCTCGGTGGCGCCGTAGATGGGCACGCCGTTGAGGGCCACGCCCAGAGGGCCGACCAGTGGAATCTCGCCGGGGCTGGCGGCGTCGATCGGGTTGGCCGGAAGGGTGAAGGTGTAGTCCTGGGCGGCGGGTTGGCCGGGGCTCGTCTCGATGTAGGTGTAGTCCGGGATGCCGTTCGAGGTCACGATGATCGAGTCGTTGTCACAGGTCGCCTCCGACACTGGATCGGCCAGGCCGGGGTTGACCGATCCCTTCGTGGTGAACTGCGCCGCAACCTCGTCACAGCTGGCCGCCGCGACAGGCGCAGCCTCGGTGTCGGTGTCGGTGTCGGTGTCGGTGTCGGTGTCGGTGTCGGTCGCCTCGCCTTCGGCCGTGGAGGCCTCGGAGGTGTCGGCGTCGCTGGCGGTCGTGGCATCATCGTCGCTGCATGCCGCCGCCACGAGCAGCAGCGCCAGGCTCAGCGCCCAGATACGGGCTCGGGTCGGGGGCGTTGTGGGGGCCATGGCCGTCAGTGTCGGCGATGAACCTTGGAGCCGGCTGTGAGGGCCGGGACAATCGCCCACACGGTGGGGCAGACTGGCGACCGTGATTTCCGAACTGACCCACCTGGAGGCCAACCAGCCGATCGTGTTCGACGGCAACCGTGTCACGCACGTGTCGGCCGAACTCGCCGCGTCGTTCGTCGCTGGCGACCGGCTGGTGGTGGTGTCGGACTCAGGGGCGCTGCTCCACATCCCGGCTTCGGAGTGGGCGACGGCCCGGGGCGCGGTCGGTCGAGCCGCTGACGCCTTCGGTCGGCTCGGCGCCGTGGCCGACCACCAGATCACGGCGTTCTTCACCGCCTTCGCAGCCCGGCTCGCCGACGATGCGGCCTGCGCTCCGATCCTTGCGGCGAACGCAGCCGACGTGGAGGCGGCCGCCGCCCGGGGTCGGTCGACCACCCGGCTTGTGCTGTCCGACACGATGCGGGCCGACATGATCGCCGGCCTCGAGCTGTGGGCCGGCGCGCCCTCCGCTCGGGACGAGGTGATCGACGCCATCGACCACGACGGATGGCGGGTGGAGCAACGCCGCGCCGGGCTCGGGGTCGTAGGCTTCGTGTTCGAGGGGCGGCCCAACGTGTTCGCCGATGCCTGCGGTGTGATCCGCAGCGGCAACACGGTGGTGTTCCGCATCGGCTCCGACGCGCTCGGTACCGCTCGGGCCATCGTCGAGCACGCCCTCGATCCGGCGCTGGCCGAGGCGGGCCTGCCCGCCGGATCAGCGTCGCTCGTCGACTCGGCGGCCCACGCCGCCGGCTGGGCGATGTTCGCCGATCCTCGCCTCGGTCTGGCCGTGGCCCGCGGCAGCGGTCCGGCCGTGGCCCAACTCGGGGCCGTCGCCCGGCAGGCCGGCACTCCGGTCAGCCTCCACGGCACAGGCGGCGCCTGGATCGTGGCCGCCCCCAGCGCCGAAGCCGATCGCCTCCGCACCGTGGTGGCCACGTCGCTCGACCGCAAGGTGTGCAACACCCTCAATACCTGCTGTGTGCCGGCTGATCAGGCCGCGGCGTTGGTGCCCGAGGTGTTGGCCGGGCTCGACGCCGCCGCCAGCCAGCGGGGAACCAACGCCAAGCTTCACGTCACCGACGCCGCCCGGCCGTTCGTCCCCGCCGACTGGTTCGACACCACGGTGGCCATCGATCGGGCCGAGGGTCCCGTTCGCGAGCCCAAGGCCGAACTGATCGCCGACGACGCCCTCGGCCACGAGTGGGAGTGGGAGGGCTCACCTGAGATCACGTTGCACGTCGTGGTCGACGTCGACCACGCCGTTTCGTTGTTCAACGCCCAGAGCCCTCGTTTCGCCGCCAGCCTGATTGCGGCCGATGAGGCCGAGCACGAACGGTTCTGGGCCACGGTCGACGCGCCCTTCGTTGGCGACGGGTTCACCCGTTGGGTGGACGGGCAGTACGCCCTTCATCGCCCCGAGCTCGGCTTGTCGAACTGGCAGGGTGGCCGTCTGTTTGGCCGCGGTGGTGTGCTGTCGGGAGACAGCGTGTACACCGTGCGGGCCCGGGTGCGTCAAAGCGCCGCTGATGTCCGCCGCTGACGGCGGCTCCGCATTGCCCGGCGCGCCTGCGCACGGGATGGCCGACCGGGCCGCGTCGAACCAGTTCGTGGTGGGTCTCGTGGTGCTGGTGGCGCTGCTGATCGGCGCCAACTTCTCCGTGATGCAGCTGGCACTCGAACACACCACGCCGATCCTGCTCACCGGCATGCGCACTGCGGTGGGCGGCCTCGCCCTGCTGGCCTACACCCGACTGCGGGGCGAGCGGATCCCAACGGATCGGCGAACCCTGCTCGGCATCTTCGTGGTGTCGGTCTGCATCACCACGATCTCCAGCATGTCGCTCGTGGTTGGGGTGAGCCTCGTGCCCGCCGGAGTGGCGGCGCTGCTGAGCAGCCTCGTTCCGGTGTGGACTGCGCTGCTGGCGTTCTCGTTTCTCAGCGAGCGGCTCAATCGGCTGGCGGTGGCTGGCATCGTGACGGGGTTGATCGGTGCCGTGGTGCTGTCGTCGCCGGCTCTCGAAGGCGAAACGAGCCTCGTTGGGGTGCTGATCCTGGTGGTGTCGGGCGTGTCATGGGCAGCCGGCATCGTGGTGACGCGGTGGTGGAACTTCGGCGACGTCAGTTCGGTGATGATCACCACCGTGCAGCTGTTCATGTCCACGATGGTGGTGGTGCCCATCGGGCTCGTCGTCGAGGGCACGGCCGATACCGACGTGGGCCTCCCATTGATCCTCCCGCTGCTGTATGCCGCCATCCCGTCGATGGCGGTGACGTTCGCCCTGTTGGCGGTGGTCACCCGAAACGCGTCGGCCACCCAGGCGTCGGCCACTGCCTACCTCACGCCGGTGTTCGGCGTGCTGTTCGCGTGGCTCATCCGCGACAACACCCTCTCGCTTCCCGAGTGGATCGGAGGCGCGCTTCTCGTGATCGGCGTGGTGCTGGTCACCACGGGACGGGCCCGATGACCGCCCTCGCCGCGGGGGAAACCCGCTCGACTCGGCGTTGGTCAGGGCTCTGCTGAGCGGATGATCACGCCTCGACGTGGAGGCGGGCTCCGCCCGATCTGCGTGCCGGGCGCGTAGCGTGCACGGTGATGTCGACTCTGGTTCTGCGGCCAGCGGTGCCCGCCGATGCCGATGCGCTCTGGTTGCTGTTGGCGGCATCGAAAGGCGAGACGGTCGGAATGGGGCTGCCCGCTGATGGCGACGCCGTCGCCGACCGATGCTCGGAGACCGAGGCGACCGTGGTGGCGCTGGCCACCGGCCGGTTCCGCCTCGGACCCCAGGGCCGCAGCCGGATGCTGTTCGTGATCGCGGACGGCGACGACGTGCTCGGTGTCACCGGCTGCACCTTCAAGGTGGACTACCCGAACGTGGCCGTGGGGGTGGAGACCGACCGCACCGGTCGGGGCCTGACCATGCACAGCGCATCGGCGCCCTGGACGCGCACCGAGCTCGACTCGAGCTTTCTCGGGGCGCCTGCCCGCGGCCGTGGAGCGGGCACCCTGTTGTCGCGAGGCCGACTCATGTTCCTCCATCTCGTTGCGCCCCAGGTGCCGACCACGCTGGTGTCACATCTACGCGGTCGGTTCGATGACACGGGTTCGGCCCCGTTCTGGGGGCATTACGGCCGGCACTTCATGCCGCAGTGGCCCACGTCTCGTCACGCCGAACAAGCCCTCCGCGACGACCCCACTCAGCTCGCCGCGCTGTCGGAGTGGATCCATCCGCTCACCGCCGACGTGTTGCCATCGATCGGGCCGGTGAACGAGGCGTCGCTTCCAGCGTTTCGCCTGTTGCTTCGCGAAGGGCTCCAACCCACCGGCATGTTCGACCCGATCGACGGCGGGCCAACCGTTGTGGCAGACCTGGCCGACACCGCCACGGCACGATCACGACGACACGGCCGCATCGATCCCGCGATGACGACGGCTGATGGTGCCGTCGATGCGCTCGTCTGTCGTGCCGCGATCGACTCCTTCCGGGTCGTGCGAACGGCAGTGGGCATCGGAGACGACGAACTCGTCGGTCTCCCCGCCGATGCCGCCGACTCGCTCGGTGTGATCGGAGGAGATCTCGTGGTGGCGGCACCCCTCACGGCTCACCAGGGCGAGCCTCCACACGAGGAGGCACGCAATGGCGGCTGAGGGCGACGACGCCAGGCTCGCTGTCGAGCTGAACCTCGACGGCCTCGTCGGCCCCACCCACAACTACGCCGGGTTGTCATACGGCAATGTGGCGTCGGCCGCCAACGCCGGGGCGGTCGCCGATCCCCGCACCGCAGCGCGGCAGGGGCTGGCGAAGATGCGTGCCATGATCGATCTCGGGCTGCCGCAAGCTGTGTTGCCCCCGCAGCAACGCCCCGACCCGTCCGCCCTCGCACGATTGGGCGTCGACGCGGCCACGCCGCTGGCCGCCCTCGATCGCATCGACCCGGCTCTCGTGCCAACGGTGATGTCAGCCTCCGCGATGTGGGCCGCCAACGCC
Organism: Actinomycetota bacterium; assembly: GCA_039029735.1. GTDB lineage: Bacteria > Actinomycetota > Acidimicrobiia > Acidimicrobiales > SZUA-35 > CADEDH01. Next base: position 13,086 of record JBCCFL010000004.1, read on the forward strand.
GCCACCGTTTCGCCGTCGGCCGACACCAGCGACGGGCGGGTGCACCTCACGCCGGCCAACCTGTCGTCGAACGCCCATCGATCGTTCGAGCCAGCCCAGACCACGGCAGCGCTGCGGGCGATCTTCGCCGATCCGGCCCACTTCGTGGTGCACGAGCCACTACCGGCCGCAGCTGCGTTCGCCGACGAGGGCGCCGCCAACCACGGGCGGCTCGCCACGACGCACGGCGCACCTGGCGTTGAAGTGTTCGTGTACGGCCGGAATGCAACCGACCCCATCAGCTCAGCCACCGGCTTCCCTCGCCGTCAGACCAGACTGGCCGGCGAACTCATCGCCGCGAACCACGGGCTCGATCCGGGCCGCACCGTGTTCGTGCGTCAGTCGCCCGCAGCCATCGATGGCGGCGCGTTCCACAACGACGTGGTGGGTGTGCTCAACCAGACGGTGGTGTTCCAGCACGAGGATGCGCTCGCGGCCCCGGCCAGCCTCGACCAGCTGGTGGCTGGTCAACGCAGCGTGGTCGTGCCCCGAGCCGACGTGCCCCTGGCCGATGCGGTTGGCTCGTACCTGTTCAACTCCCAGCTCGTGACGTTGCCCTCTGGCGCGATGGCACTCATCGCGCCCACCGAGGTGGCCGAAACGCCATCGACGGCGGCTTATCTCGACCGGGCCGTCGCCGACCCCGACCATCCGATCTCCGCCGTGCACGTGCTGGACCTGCGTCAGAGTATGCGCAACGGGGGAGGGCCTGCGTGCCTCCGGCTCCGCGTCGCGCTCACCCCGGCCGAACTCGCTGCCGTCAGTGGCCGGGTGGTTGTCGACCACGCCCTGATCAGCGATCTGGAGGTCTGGGTCGACCGGCACTACCGCTCCGAGGTCGGGGCCGACGATCTGCGTGATCCTGATCTGGTTGACGAGGCGAACCGGGCGCTCGATGAACTCACCCAGCTGCTTGGGCTCGGCTCGCTCTATCCGTTCCAGCACTGAAGGCTCTGGCCGGCCGCGTCTGGCCCGGGCGCGCTCCTACCATGACCCGCATGTGGCAACCCGGTGAGCTGGTCCGTCGACGAGAACTGCTCGGTCTGAGCCCGGTGGCCGATCCCGAACACACCTCGCCGTGGGACGGCACGGTGTGGCTCGAACTGCCGCTGTACGTGGTGGTGGATGAGCCAGATCGACTGGTGACGTACCTGGCTCCCGAAACCATGTTCACGTTCCCGTCGCCGCCTGCGGGCACCGACCGTTGGCCGGCCCCGGGTGGCGTGCACCCCTGGTCTGGCCGTGATCGTTGGCAGGGTCACGGATGTCTCATGCTCCATGAGCCCGGGGCGAACCACGCGATCTGGCACTTCTGGAGCGGGGAGGATCGGGTGTTCTCCCACTGGTACGTGAACCTGCAGACTGCATTCGTCCGCACGGCCGACGGCTTCGACAGCCAGGACCTCGAGCTCGACTTCATCGTGTGGCCTGACGGCAGCTGGGAGATGAAGGACTACGAACTCCTGGACGAGCGGGTGGCGGAAGGGCGCTCGACGCCGGCGCTGCGAACCTGGCTTGAGGAGCAGAAGGGCGAGTTCTCCGCTGCGCTCGACCGTGGTGATCGCTGGTGGGACACGTCGTGGGCCGAGTGGGAGCCCCCCGAGGGCTGGGTCGGGCCCGCACTGTGAGTGTTGGGGCGAGTTGGCGAACGCGAAACGGGGTCGAGCGTCCCCTCCTGGCTCGCTCGACCCCGTCACGCCCGCCCGCCGCCAGCGGAAACAACGACGGACGAGCAGAGGTCTGCACCAGTCGCCCCGGAGGCTGGGCCTCGGACCCGTTCTCCGTCGGTGCATCTTCTGTGAGAACCATCATGCGGCGCAGCGTTTAACGGCGACTTAACTCCGGCTCTGGCCGTGCGTGACCACTGTTGTTCCTGGTCAGAGGGGCATCAGGAGAGGTCGGCGATGCGACGCCTGAGGAACTGCTGCTCGGCCTCGTTGCCGCCGAGGGCGAGTGCCCGCTCGTAGGCCGCCCGAGCGTCGTCGGTGCGGTCGAGGCGGCGGAGGAGGTCGGCCCGGGCGGCATGGGCATAGCGGTAGTCGCCAAGATGGCCCCGGGCGAGGATCTCGTCGATCGCACCGAGGCCCGCCTCCGGGCCCTGGGCCATCGAGATCGCGACCGCCCGGTTCAGCAGCACCACCGGGCTGGGATTGAGCCGAGCAAGCCGGCCGTACATCCACACGATCGAGCGCCAGTCGGTGTCGGCCCAGGTGGCGGCGGAGGAGTGGGCCCCGGCGATCGCCGCCTGCAGCTGGTAGGGGCCGATCCGGTTCAGGGCCAGCGCGTCGCCGAGCACGTCGTGGCCCTGGTCGATCATCGCCCGATCCCACTGTGACCGGTCCTGGTCCTCCAGCAGGACGAGTTCGCCGCGCTCGTCGAGGCGGCCGGCACGACGAGCATCGGTGAACAACATCAGCGCCCTGAGGCCCAGGGTCTCGGCCCGCCCGTCGATGAGGGCCGACCGGGCGGAGTCAGCGTGGTCTGCGCGCTGCGTTGCATCGTCGGTCACGTCGATCACGGGCGGCTCAGCCGCCTCGCGCCGGCCGAGCAGCTCCGCTACCACGTCGGCCAGCCACATGGCCTCGTCGCACAGGTCACCACGTACGAGCCCAGGGCCGTCGGGGGCGGTATGGCCTGCGGTGAAGATGAGGTACACCACACCCAGCACGGCGGTGAGGCGGTCGCCGAGCTGTTCCGGTTCCGGCACCGACAGCGGCACCTTCGCCTTGCGGATCTTGTCCTTCGCCCGCACGAGTCGTTTGGCCATCGTGGCCTCCGACACCAGGAACGCCTGCGCGATCTGAGCGGTGGACAGACCACACACCTGACGCAGGGTCAGCGCGATCTGGGCCTCGGTGTTGAGGCTCTGGTGGCAGCACCCGAAGACGAGGGCGAGCTGGTCGTCCACCAGGCGATGGGGCTCAGGGGGCGGCACGTTGGCGAGTTCGAGCAGCGCCGGGAGCCGGTCGGTGAAACGCTGCTGGCGGCGGATCGTGTCGATCGCCTTACGGCGAGCCGTGGTGAGCAACCACGCGCCGGGTTTGTCCGGGGTTGATTCCGGACCCCAACGGGCGGCGGCTTCGATGAAGGCGTCCTGGGCCGACTCCTCGGCGAGGCCGAGGTCGCCGAGGTCTCGAGCGAGGGTGGCCACGAGCACGGGCCACTCCTCGGCAAAGACCTCGGCCACCTTGGACTGCAATGCCATGGTCGGCTCCCGCCCGGGGTCCTACCCCGGAACGTCGATCTCGAGGATCGGTCGGACCTCGACCGAGCCGTAGGCCGCGCTCGGGGCCTTGGCAGCCCAGGCCGTGGCGGCGTCGAGATCCTCGACGTCGATCAGGTAGAACCCGCCGAGTACCTCTTTGGTCTCAGCAAAGGGACCGTCGGTGGTGAGCGTGCGCTCGTCGCGCACGCACACCGTGGTGGCGGTGTCGATGCCGTGGAGTGGCTCGGCAGCCTGCATCACGCCCGCTTCGGCCATCTCGGATGAGTAGGCGAACCACTGCTGCATCTCGGCAGCATGTTCGGGGGTGCCAGGGGCGGGCCCAGCGGTTTCGGCGCTGTACAGCAGCAGTAGGTATCGCATCAGGTGCTCCTCTTCGTCGGGAAACGGTCAACTGATGGCTTCGACGAACAGCATGGTCGACAATGGACACCTCGGCCGAGGATCGTCGGAAATCATCCAGAAGTCCTGTTCTCCGGGTGCACCGGGTTCACAGGGTTCTCCCAGGTTGGAGTGGTTCACTGTGTCCATGGCCACCGCTATCGGCACGAGCTCCATCCGCCGCATCCTCGTGGTCGAGGACGAACCGGCGATCAACGACATCGTGGCCACCGCCCTGCGCTACCAGGGATACCAGGTGACCCAGACCGGGAATGGTCTGCAGGCCGTGTCGCTGGCGGCCGCCGAGGAGTTCGACCTCGTCGTGCTCGACGTGATGCTGCCCGGCCTCGATGGCTACGAGGTGTGCCGCCGCCTCCGCGACGGCGGTGGGTTCACGCCCGTGATCTTCCTCAGCGCCAAGGACCAGACCGAGGATCGGGTGCGCGGGTTCGTCACGGGCGGGGACGACTACCTCACCAAGCCCTTCAGCGTCGACGAACTGGTTCTCCGGGTGGCGGCGCTGCTGCGCCGCACCGCTGGCCCCGACGACACTCCCGAGTCCGACGTGGTGCGAGTGGCCGACCTCGAGATCTCCGCCGCCGCCCACCGGGTGCTGCGAAGCGGCGAGCCCGTCGAGCTCTCGCCGACGGAGTTCCGGTTGCTGCACTACCTGGTGGTCAACGCCGGCACTGTGTTGTCGAAAGGGCAGATCCTGGCCAACGTGTGGGACTACGAGTACGACGGGAACGACACCGTCGTGGAGACCTACATCAGCTACCTGCGCCGCAAGATCGACCAGGGGCATCCGGCTCTGATTCACACCGTACGGGGGGTCGGCTACGTGGTACGGGAGAAATGACGACGCCCGCTCCTGCCCTCGAACCAGGCAGGCACCGGTCCCTCGGCCTTGCCGCGCTGCTGTTGTGGCCCCTGCTCGCCGCGGTGTCGCTGGGCTTCGTCGGGCTCGGCTGGTTCGTTGAGCGCTCGGTCCGGGCCGACCTGATCGGCGACATCGACGCCCAACTCGTGAGCGTTGCCCAGCGCGAAGCGATCATCCCGCTCGAACGCGGCACCCCGGCCGAGGCAACGCCGGCCGGCGCGCCCGGACGTGGACCCGGGGGCGCCGGGCCGAGTGCGGGCCAACCGCCGACCCCGACTCCCGACGCAGCCGACGGCAGCGCAGCAGACGGCAGCGCGGCAGACGGCAGCGCAGCAGATGGCAGCGCGGGAGAGGGTGGCGCAGCCGACGGCGATGGGGCGATCGAGCCCGATGGTGACGTGGATGGCGACGTGCCCGTGCTGGGTGCGGTCGAGGCCGACGGAGTTGTCCAGGTCGTGGGCCCCGGCGGTGACTTCCCGCTCGACCATCCTGACCTGCAGACAGCCCTCACCGAGCCCGGCTACCACACCCTCGACGGCGACGCCCCGTACCGCCTGTTGTCGATCGAGCGCGCCGATGGCGCCACGGGATTCGTGGCGATTTCGACCACGCCGGTTGACGAGCTCCTCACCGGGCTGCGGCGAAGCCTGCTCTTCGGCGCGTTGGCCGTGTTCGTCGCCGAAGCCCTGGTGGTGTGGTGGGTCACTCGCCGGGTGGCCCGACCAATCGGGGCCATGGTCGACGCCGCCGACTCCATCGCCCACGGCGCCCTCGACACCCCTATCCCGACGGCGAGCCGGCCAGCCGAGACGGCCCAGCTGGGCCTCGCCGTCGCCGCGATGGTCGATCGACTCCGCCACAACCTGGCGGCGGCCGAGAGCTCGGCGGCGGAGGCCACGGCGGCCCGGGCCCAGATGCAGCGCTTCCTCGCCGACGCCTCCCACGAACTCCGCACGCCGCTCACTGCCATCGGCGGCTACGGCCAGCTCCACAATCGCGGAATGCTGGGCGCCGCCGATCTCGACCAGGCGATGCTGCGAATCGAGCGTGAGAGTGCCCGGTTGTCGCGGCTGGTGAACGACATGCTGCAGCTCGCTCGCAGCGGGGACGAGACGGAACTGGTCTCCGAGCGAGTGGATCTCGTGGCCGTGGCCCATGACGCGGTCGCCGATCTGGCCGCGGCCATGCCCGAGCGCGACCTGCGGGTGGAGGCGACGGTCGGTTCGGCGATCGTCCAGGGTGATCCCGATCACCTGCACCAGGCGGTGCTGAACCTCGTGACCAACGCTGTCGATCATGGCCCGGACGACCAGCCGGTGGTGGTCCGGATCGGTGCGGCGGGCGGTGCACCGACGGTCGATGTGATCGATCGGGGCCCGGGCATCGAGCCAGCGGATGCCGAACGGATCTTCGAGCCCTTCTACCGCCCAGCGTCAGCACGAACCCGCGACGGAGAGGGTCGGCGGCGCCTGAGTGGCGCGGGGCTCGGCCTGGCCCTGGTGCGGACGATCAGTGAACGTCACGGCGCCACGGTCACCCATCGGCCAACCGACGGCGGCGGGGCAACGTTCAGCCTGGCCTTTCCGAGCGGGCTGGCACCTCAGCCGCAGGAGTAGCCTGGCTCGACCCGTCGAGGCGGAGGTGCAGCGCCAGACCTCCGAGGATGAGGGGGGCGCCGAGCACCGCGGTGATCGGCGGGACCTCGCCGAGAACCGCGAGCACGAGCAGGGTGCCCCACAGCGGCTCCAGCAGCAGCGCCAACGAGATGGTCACCGCATCGAGCCACCGCAGGAGCAGATTGAGCACGGTGTGCCCGAGCAGCTGCGGCCCGGCCACCATCGCCACGATTGCCGCCCAGGTCGCCCGGTCGAATCCCCAGAGTTCGATGCCAGCCACCAGCGCAGTGGCTCCCGTGACGACGGCGGCCACCGCATAGGCCCTGCTCGTGTAGTCCAGCGTCGACATCGACTGCCGGAGGTGTTGCCCCAACCGAAGTTGCACCGCCATGAAGCCCGCCCCGGCCACGGCGAGCCCGTCGCCCGCCAGTGCCCGGACGTCGGTGCGTACGTCGCCGACCGTGATCACCACCGCCCCGGCCATCGCCAGGGCGAGTGCGATCCATCCCGTCCGCGATGGCGGCTGACCGATCAGCGTGAGATACCCGGCCAGGAGCAGCGGTGTGATCGTGACCAGCGTGGTGGAGGCCGCCACCGACGTGAGCTCCAGCGATGCGAGCCAGGTGGCGAAGTGCAGGCCCAACGCCGCGCCCGCCCCGAGGAGCAGCCACCGGGTGTTCGGCCCGGTGGCGGCAGCGATGGGATCAGCGCGTCGACGGCGAGCCCGGATGATGATGGCCGGTCCGCTCAGGAACACAGCGGCGCCCAGGGTGCGCCAGAAGGCGAGCGCCATCGGAGGTGCGTCGGCCGAGCGGGCCAGCAGGGCCGCCGAGGAGGTGACGACCACGGCGGCGAACAAGGCCACGAAGGCCCACGCCGGGCGGTGGCCGACCGCCTGTTCGTCACCGCCCGCGGTCATCGGAGGCACAGGTTAGTGCCGACGTTGGCGCTCGGGTCACGGGCCGCCACCATGGCTCCGTGCAACCGACACTTGTGATCATGGCCGCAGGATTGGGAAGCCGCTTCGGGGGGGTGAAGCAGTTGGCCAAGGTGGGTCCCGCTGAGGAAGCCCTCCTGGACTTCTCGATTCGTGATGCCCGAACCGCGGGATTCGAGACCGTGGTGCTCATCGTGCGCGCCGACATCGAGGACGATGTGAAGGCCCACCTCGCCCAGCACCACTCGTCCGATGGGATCGTGTACGTCCGCCAAGACGATCTCGGGCCACCACGGGAGAAGCCGTGGGGCACGCTGCACGCCGTGTTGAGCGCCGCTGGCGCCGTCGACCGTCCCTTCGCCGTGATCAACGCCGACGACTACTACGGCCCATCGTCGTACGTGCTGGCCGCTGAATGTCTCGACGGCATCACTGCCGGCGAGGCCGCCAACGTTGCGTTCGAGCTCGGTCACACCGTGCCTCAGTACGGCTCGGTGACCCGCGCCGTCACCGCTGTGGCCGACGGGCAGCTCACCGCCATCGTCGAGACCGAAGACTGCATGCGCCTCGACGACGGCCGATTCTCCGCCGGCGGAGAGATCGTGCCGGCCGACACCCCCGTGTCGATGAACATGTGGTGCTTCCACGATGGTGTGTTCGCCGACTTCGAACTCGCCTGGAAGGACTTCTACGCCGAGAACGCCGATGCCCCGAAGGCCGAGGCTCTGCTCCCGAGTGTGGTCGGCGACCTGATGGCCGCGGGCCGCCTCACCGTGAAGGTGGTGGCCTCGGCCGAGCAGTGGATCGGGATCACCAACCCCGAGGACTTCGAGACCGCCAAGGCCGCCCTGGCCGATCGCTGACCGGGAGGCTGCCTGGGTCGATGGGCCTGGGCAGCGCTCCCCACTCACAACGGAACCTGATGGGCCGATGGGACCGTCACGCGCCGGATCTCCGGCGAGTGCGTGTCCCCGCCCCACGACGCCCGAGGTGTCACCATGTTCCGTCGCCTGCCCGGCCTGCTGCTGGCGGCCGGCTCCATTGCGATCATCCCCGCGATCGCACCTGTTGCCGCCGACGCACGATCCGCAAAGACGGCTGTGCCCACTGCCACGATCACCTGGGTCGACCTCGTCGTCGACGCCGGCGTGGAACCCCAGGGCAGTCCGGCTCCCGGAGCGACCGTTGTCGACGATCGACCAATCGAGGTGGGCTCGGTCACGGTGAACGATGACGGGTTGGTCACGCTCGTGCCAGCCGATGTCGCCGTGCGGGTCACCAACGTGGCCGTTCCACCCGACGTGCAGGGCATCGCAGCCGTGGAGAACGGCACCGTGACAGGCCTGGGCTCGCTTGCGTTCCTCGACGCCGCCAGCCGGGTGATGGCCTCGGCCGATCTACGAGACCAAGTCGTGGTCGAGGGGCTCACGCGCCCTGCCTCCGAGTGGGGCTTCGACTACGACATCCGGTACGCCGCGCCGCTGTCGGCTGCCCACCATCTGCTCCTCCAGGGCCGCGACGGCAACGGGCCGATCGTGCTGAGTGCCCTCGATGTCGCAGGCCGGCCGCTCAGCAGCGTCGCTCCCATCGAGCTCGACGCTGGTGCGGGCTGGAACACGGGGTATGCGCCGGCCAGCCAGGGCGCGCCGCGGGCGGTGCGTCTGAGCGTGGTGGACCTGGCCGATGTGCTTGCAGCCAGCGAGGCCAACGCGATCTACGGGTTCCGTGTGAACAACGACAGCGAGGCTGACATCAACCTCACGGTGCTCGTGCGCGGTGCGCCCCTCGTCGGCCCGGCCGACGAGCCGATCGAGGTGGTGGCCACAGACTCCCCACCGAGCGCAGCCGTCGAGTTCACCCGCACCGTGCATCCGGGAGTCGGAGACGGGCGGGCCTGCCCCGGCACCACGCCGATCACCGAGGCCTCACCCGACGGCACCGTCACCTACTGCTACACGGTGACCAATACCGGCAGCGACCACCTGACGGCGATCTCGATCAGCGACCCCCACGTGGCCAGCGCGGTCACCGCCCTCGACGTGGACCCCGGTCCACTCGCGCCAGGTGGCTCGCGGCTGTTCGTAGCCGTCGGTCCGCCACCGCCCGACAGCGCCGATGGAGCCGTCGACGACGTGCGATTGAGCGCTGCGTCGGTGGTCGCCATCCCGGCCGACCCGACGGGCCTCGTGATCGAGGGCCGGCCAGAGGTCACCGCCAATGCCGAGACGGTGGTCGTGGAGCCCACGGGACCGGTGGTGGCCGCCGTGGTCGACGCTGCGGCCTACCTCGGCCACGACGATGCCGCCGCCTGCCCCGGCGCCAACCCGGTTGCCGTCCAACCCGATCGTCCGCTGACGTCGTGCTACGTCGTGACCAACACGGGCGACACCCACCTCCAGATCGTGCACATCGACGTCGACTCGACGTGGCGCCCCGAGCTGGCCAGCGGCGATCCCACCGCCGTCGCCCCCGGCGCGGCCGCCACCTTCTGGCTCAACGGCAGCACGCCGCCCGACTTCGCTGCGCCGCTGGTGCTCACGGCCACGATGGTGGCCAACCCGGTCGCCGCCGATGGCTCCGATCTCGTTGGCCTGGCCGACGTCACGGTGCACGGCACGCTCCAGATCTCGCCGGCCGCCGCAGCCGACGCCGAGGTCGATGCCATGGTGACCGCGGCCGAGGCCACTCCCACGGAGGCCGACGCTGCCACCGAGGGTGAGCCGTCAGGTGACGGCACGGCTCCGGTGACCGCGGGGCAGACCGATGACGGTGCTCCGACCGAGCTGGCATTCACCGGTTGGGAGTCGTGGATGCTGATCGTCGGCGGCATTGGGCTGGTCGCCGCGGGCATTGCCACGGTGCAGGAGGTCCAGTACCGACGGCGCACGACTGGAGCCGCCCAACCGATCCCGGCACGGGTCGAGCCGCCCCGAATCCGGCGTCGGTCCATCGACCAGTGAGCTGACCTGCGCCAACCGATGGCGACCACGGAACTCGATTGTGCTCGATCACCCGAGGCGAGTTGACTGGTGCCCTCGTGACCGCACCCGCTCTCAGCCGATCCCGGCGAGCCGAACTCATGGTCGTCACCTCGTGGGCGATGACGGCGTCGACCTTTCAGCTGTTCGCCATCGTGGTGCTGGCCACCGCTCTCATTGACGACTTCGGGCTCTCTCGATTCCAACTCGGGGTGCTCGGCGCGCTGAACACAGGCGTCGGCGCGGTGTTGGCGCCCCGGTTGGGCGGTGTTGCCGACCGGATCGGATCGAACCGATCCATGGTGCTGCTTCTCGTGTCGAGCGGCGTCGGGCTCCTGCTGACGGCGGTTGGAATCAGTTACTGGGTGCTGCTCGTGGCCTCGGCGTTGTCTGGCCTCCCGCAGGGGGCGTGCAACTCGGTGACGAACAAGGTCATCGCCGAGGACGTGCCCCCACCCCAGCAGGGTGCGGTGACGGGGGTGAAGCAGTCGGGCGTGCAGTTCGCCGTGTTCTTGAGTGGCGCCACCCTCCCGGGCCTCACGGTGTTGCTCGGCTGGCAGGGGGCCCTGGCCCTCAGCGGCGTGATCACACTGGTGACCGCCGTTGCGCTCGTGCTCCGGATGCGCATTCGGGCCTTCGGCCAGCCGGCTGGGGCGACGGAGCCTGCCGCCGCGGCGATACCAGACGCCCGACACGAGGTTGCCACCGGCCCCGCGGCGGCCGCCGACGACCGGGGTCCGATCAGGTACGTGCGCCAGGTGGCGTTGTACGCCATGCTGCTCGGCCTCACCGCCGGTGGCGTGAGTCGCTTCTATCCGTTGTTCGCCACCGAGGCACTCGGCTACAGCCCGGCGGTGGCGGGGCTAAGCGTTGCTCTCGCAGGAGCCACGGCGATCGTGGCCCGGGTGCTGTGGGCCTCGTGGGCTGGCCGGCTCGGCCATCGCCAGTCGCTGATCGTGATGGGCGTCGGCGGGTCGGTGGCCGTGGGCCTGTTGCTGGTGGCCGAACCGGCGCGATGGCTGCTGTTCCCCATCGTGGTCGGCCTCGCCTTCACGACCAGTGCCTGGAACGTGGTGGCCATGCTCGCCGTGATCACCACCATGCCATCGAGCCGGTCAGGGTGGGCAACCGGGGTGGTCCAGGGAGGCTTCCTGGGTGGATTGACGATCTCGGCCCCGCTTGTGGGATGGTCGATCGACTGGCTCGGCTCCTACCGGCCGGCGTGGATTGCGTTGGCGTTGCTCGCGCTGGCCGGAGCCACGGTGATCAGCCGCTCGCGCCCCGCACCGTCGCTCCGCGTTGCACCGGCCTGACGGCCGCGGCGATCAGGCGGCGTCGAAGTCGGCGTCGGTCCGCTGCGACCATCCGAACCCGCCGAAGAGGCGCACACCGGTCCAGTACACGCCGGCGACCCCCTCGCAGAGCGACCGGCGGAACCGGCTGTCGGGCCACGTGGTCGCACACGAGTCGACCATGGCGCCGTAGAACTCGTCGTCACACTGCTTGCGCGCGTCGGATGAGTTTCCATAGGGACGGTCGCGATAGCAACGGTCGTGACCGTTGCACGATTCGGTGAAGTCGAACAGCCGGCCAGAGTCGGGCACCGCAGTGCATCCGTCGACGCCGGGCTCCTGTTCCTGGGCGCCGGCCACGGCCGGAGTCGCCATCACGGTGAGGGCCATGAGGCCCGCTGTCGCCCACATCGCGAGTCGTCGCATCCGGATGACGGTAGTCGGCGCGCTGGGTACATGTACCCGCGGCCCTGGACGTGGGCTCGTGCCGCTCAGGTCAACAGGTCTCGCCGGATCTTGCCGATGCCCGTTCGCGGCAGCTCGGTTCGCAGTTCGAGTTCACGCGGCGCGCACCACGCGCCGAACTGTTCCTTCACCGCAGCCCGAAGGGCATCGAGCGTGGGCGGCCGTGCGGGGTCGCCGGGCACCACGACGGCCACCACCCGGTGGCCCCAGTCGGGATCGGGACGGCCGATCAGCGCCACCTCGGCCACATCGGGCCGAGCGGCGAGCAACGTCTCGATCGGGTTCGGCCACACCTTCTCCCCGCCGGTCACGATCACGTCGCCCCGCCGGCCGTCGACCATGATCAGGCCGTCGTCCCCCCAGTGGCCCAGGTCGCCGGTGGGGAACCAGCCGCCGGGATCGAACGGGTCGGGATCGTGGCGGTATCCACGGAACAGCATTGGCCCGCGCAACCGGATCTCGCCGTCGTCGGTGATGTCGATCTCGAGCCCGGGCAGTGGCACGCGGTCGTAGACCGCGCCCGACCCGGTCTCGGTCATGCCGTAGGTGGCGATCACGTTGGCGGGCCGGTCCGGGGGAGGGGCGGCGCCGCCGATCAAGATCGTGCGGAACGCCGTCGCCGGCACCTGGTTGAGCGCCCTCGTGACGAGCGACGTCAGGGTGGCGCCACGCCTGGCCGCATCGATGGCGGCCGCAGCGTCGAACCCGTCGTGGACTTCGACTGCGGTTCCCGTGACGATGGAGCGCATCACCACGGCCAGCCCGCCAATGTGGGCCAGGGGGAGGCAGGCCAGCCACCGATCTGAGCGTGGATCGACGGCGAGCGCGGCGCTGGTGGCCTCGGCGGAGGCGGCCACCGCGGCATGGGTGTGGATCACTGCTTTGGGTGCGCCGGTGGTGCCGCTCGTGGCGATCACCAGCGCATCGCCTGGCTCGACCGGCTCGCCACCGGCCAGCTCCCGTTCATCACCGTCGGCTTCGATCACGGCGCTGGGAGCCAGCGCCTCCATCACCCGGGCGGTCTCGGCGGCGGGGAGTCGTGGGTCGAGCGGGGCGATCGCATCCCCGCGTTCCCACACTCGGCGGATGGCGTCGACGTACTCCGGTCCTCCGGGGAGGGCGAGCGCCACCAGCCGAGCCATCCTCGTCACCCTAGGGCGACCGCTGGCGGTAGCCTCCGGGCCATGTCCGCTCACGCCCACGTCGACGCCGCCGGCCTGGCTGGCTCCCAGATCTGGCGCAACGGCGAGCTGATTCCTGCCGCTGAGGCCACCGTGCATGTGCTCTCCCACCCGGTGGCCCGCGGCTCGCAGGTGTTCGACGTGCTCCGGGTGGTCAACCCACCCTCGGGCCCGGCCGCCCTGGGGCTGCGGCCGCACGTGGCCCGGTTCGAACGGTCGATGAGGCTCATGGGCATGGAGGTGCCCTACCGGATCGCCGCACTGGAGGCGGCCGTGGCCGAGACCGTGCTCGCCAATCCGGGTGCTGAGGTTGTGAAGGTCATGGCCAACTGGGACGAGATCGCCAACGGCACCGTTCCCGTGACCACCCGACCCACGATCTACATCTCAGCCGTCCCGCTCACCGGCGACGCCGGTGTAGCCACCGCGCCAGTGCGGCTCGCCACGGCGGAGATGCCGAAGATGCCAGCGGAGATCCTGCCTCCGTCGCTGAAGGTGGCCGCCGCCTACACGGCTGCCATCCGGGCCCAGCTCACGGTCGCTGGCGACTCGACGGTTGACGACGTGATCTTCCGCACGATGCGGGGGCGCTTGGCTGAGGGCACCAGCCAGAGCATGCTCGCCGTGCGGGGCGATCGGGTGCTCGCCCCGTCGCTCGACACGGTGCTCGATGGCATCACCCGTCGCCTCCTGCTCGATCTCGTGGAGGGGTACGAGTACGGGATCGAGATTCGTGACGTGTTCTGGGACGAGGTCGCCGGGGCCGACGAGCTGGTGCTCACCTCGACGAATGGGCTGGTGCGGCCAGTGGCTGCGCTCGATCACCGCACGTTGCGTGCGCCGGGGCCCCTGGCGACCGCACTCACAGCCGATCTGAACCGCCTCGTGGCGGGTGATCATCCGTTGAGCGTTCGCTGGCTCACCCCGCTGACGGTGGCCTGAACCGACTGTTTTGGCGCTCGCCAGGGCGCGACCTGGCGAGATCTCAGCCGTCGATGTGGAGCAGCGCTTGGGCCGAGTTGTTCATCACGTCCATCACGGCCGACTGCTCCTCGACAGCCGAGGCCACGGTGGTCGTCATGTTCGACACGTCGCTGACCGAACTCGAGATCCCGTCGATCATCTCCACCACGTGGGTGATCTCGGCCTGAATGGCCTCGATGCTCGACTGGATGTCGCCGGCGGCGGAGCTGGTCTGGTTGGCCAGATCCTTCACCTCGCTGGCCACCACGGCGAAGCCCTTGCCCGACTCGCCGGCCCGGGCCGCCTCGATCGTGGCGTTCAGGGCGAGCAGGTTGGTCTGCTCCGACAGGGCCTGGATCACGTCGATCACCCGGCCGATGGCGGCGCTCTTGGCGTCGAGCTCGCCCACCTTCTCGGTGGCGGCAGCGGCGCCGGCTTCGGCGCTCTGGGCCAGGTTGGCCGTGCTGTTCACGGTCTCGGAGATCTCACCGATGGCGCCCGTCATCTCGTGCACGCTCTGGGCGATCGACTGGCCGATCTCGTCGGCCTCACGCTTGCGCCGCACCTCGTTGGTGATGTCGGAGACGGCCTTGACCACCTGGACAACACTGCCGTCGGCGTTGAGCACCGGGTTGTAGGCGCCGTGGAGCCACAGCTCGTCGCCGTGCGCGTTGACGCGCTCGAACTCGCCAGCCTTGAACTCGCCGCGGGCAAGGGACGGCCAGAAGTCGGCGTACTCGCGAGTCTCGGCATGGCCGGGCGGCATGAACATCCGGTGGTGCTGGCCACGGATCTGATCGATCGTGTAGCCCACCGTGGTGAGGAACATCTGGTTGGCGTTCACGATCGTGCCGTCGGGCATGAACTCGATCACGGCCTGGGAGCGGTCCTGGATCTCACGCTCGGCGTTCTTGCGGCTCGTGATGTCGGTGGCGAACTTCACGATCTTGATCACGTTGCGATCGTCGTCGAACACCGGGTTGTAGGTGGCCTGGATCCACACGTCGCGGCCGGCCTTGTCCACGCGGCGGAACTCGCCCGACTGGAACTCACCACGGTCGAGGGCGTTCCAGAAGGTGGCGTAGTCGGGGGATGCGGCCTCGAGGGGATCAACGAAGATGCGGTGGTGGTTGCCGACGATCTCGGAGCGGGTGTAGCCCAGGGCGCCCAGGAAGTTCTGGTTCGCCCCCACGATTTCGCCACCCGGCTTGAACTCGATGACGGCCTGCGAGCGGTCGAGCGAGGCCATGATGCGTTCCTCGTCGCTCATCGTCGGCGCAGCAGCTTGCTCAGCCTCGGCCACCCCGTGACCGTTGGCGGTCTGGTGGCGGTCTCGTCGTAGTCCCAGCATCAACTCGTCCTTTACCCCCGCACGGCGATTGGAACCGGGTAGCCCGACCCCCTCCGCCAGCACTCGCTTTCAGCGGTCCCACGATGGTGACCACCCCCGTACGATCGGCCGATCCAGGCCGTGCTTGAGCGCGTTATGCGGGTCGAGACGACGATCTGTCAGCTCGGGGTTGGTGACTGGGCCAGGCGCGCCAGGTTGGCGGCGGCCGAGTTGACCTGGCCCTGGAGGACGCCGTCGAGCATGCCCGACCAGAGGCGGCCACCGTAGTCGAGGGCCATGGTCACCTCGGAGGCGGGTTCGCCGCCCGATGCCGGCTCGACTCGGGCCTCCAGGGTCCACGCCGAGTGCTGGCGACTGTCGGTCTCACGGCGCTCGAATCGAACCAGTTGATCGGGCTCGTGCACCGTGCGAACCATGCGGAGGCGCTTGGAACGGGCGAGGGGGCCGAGCTTGGCGCGAAGCGTCACCCACCAGGCGGGCTCGCCGTCGACGGCGGTGGTGGCGTCGGGCACCACCTGATGCACGATGCCGAGCAGGTCGTCGTAGTGGCCGAGGTCGGCCAACACGGCGAACACACGCTGGTCGGGGGCGGCCACCGAGGCCCGGAACTCCTGCTGCACGCCCTTCAGGGTAGGGCACTGCCAGCGGGCCGCGAGCCATCGAGGTGCTGGCCTCCGAGCCCGGTGCGGGGTGGGTCGAGTGCCAGCACGTACGGTGGGCCCCATGAAGTCGCGCACGGTTCGTCTCGACGTCGACCTGGATCCGCTGGCTGTTGGTGCGGCGTCGGGGATGTTGTGGTCCCGCCCTCCCGCCGACGATCCCGTGCCGGCCCTGGCAGGAATGGGGGAGGCCCTTCGGCTTCCCCTGGCCCGACCCGCCGGTGCGGCGGCGGCCCAGGCGGCGCTGACCGCACTCGCCGGGCCGAACGAAGTGGGTGGGCCCGGTACCGGCCCGGTGGCGCTCGCCGCACTCGCCTTCACCCCCGACGCCGCCGACGAGCTGATCGTGCCCCGCATCGCCGTGGGGCGAGGATCGGACGGTCGTCGATGGCTCACGGTCACCGATGACGGCTCGACCTCGGTCGACGACGCAGTGGATGAGGCCCGAGCGTTGATCGAGCGGCCCTGGCCCAGTGCTGAACCCACCTCGTTCGATCTTCGGGCGCCGGTGGCTCCCGACGTATGGGCTGACGGCATCGTGACGTGGGCTCGTGACCGCATTCGTGCGGGAGATCTGCGCAAGGTGGTGCTCGCTCGCGAGCTCGTGCTGCGCACTGACGAACCAGTCAATCCGGCCTCGGTGATTGCCCAGCTGCGAGCAAGCTTCCCCTCGGCCATCGTGTTCGGGATCGACGGTTTCGTCGGCGCCTCTCCTGAGCTGTTGGTAGCCCGCCACGGCGATGTGGTGCGGGCCCATCCGTTGGCCGGAACCGCGGCCCGGGCCTCGGATCCGACCGCCGACCAGCGGGCCGCGGCCGAGCTGTTGGCCTCTACGAAGGACCAGTGGGAGCACCGCATCACCATCGACTGGTTGCTGGACGGGCTCTTGCCGTTCTGCTCCTACGTGGACGCTGAGCCCGAGCCAACGATCGTGTCGATGGCGAACGTGCACCACCTCGGCACTCGGGTGGAGGGCCGGCTGTCGGGGCCGCCGGCCTCGGCTCTCGAACTGGCGCTGGCCTTACACCCCACGCCCGCTGTCGGCGGAGATCCCCAGGCCGACGCCGTGGCCCTGATCGCCGAGATAGAACGAGCCGACCGCGGCCGGTACGCCGGTCCGGTGGGGTGGATCGACGCGGAGGGCAATGGGGCGTTCGCTGTCGGCATCCGCTCGGCTCAGATCGACGCCACGATGGTGCGCCTCTTCGCCGGCGTCGGCGTGGTGGGCGACAGCGATCCGGCCGCCGAATTGGCCGAGACCCGCGCCAAGTTCCGCGCCATGCTCGGCGCCCTGATCAGGCCGTAGGTCACCACCCGTACGAGCGCGTTGAGCGGAGGACGTTCGCCGTAGGCGAACTCCCGAAGGACCTGCTCCGCAGGTCCGGCTAGAAACCCTCGAAGCGGGCCTTGAAGTCGTCGGTGTGGCGCACGATGGCCGACAGGTCGCCGTCGGTCTCCGACACGTCGCCCAGCGCACCGCCCCGGGCGTAGCCCCGGAAGTGCGACTTGGACATCGCAACGGCGAGGTCGGGGAGCGACACCAGGCGCTCCACCCAGCGGTCGACGGCAGCGTCGAGGTCGTCGTCGGCCACGCACTCATGCGCGAGGCCCCACGCCGCCGCTGTCTCCCCGTCGATGCGCTCGGCCAGCATGATGTACTGCCGAGCGCGGGCCATCCCGATCTCCTGGATCAGCCGGGGCGTTGCCGCCCAGGGCAGTGGGGTGCCGAGCTCCACCTCCGGCACCCACCACTGGGTGGACGTCGTGGTGACCCGGAAGTCGCAGCTCGTGGCGAAGCATGAGCCGCCACCCGCAGCGTGCCCCTGCACCCGGGCGACCGTCGGGATCGGGCAATCCTCGATCGCCCGCGTCGCCCGGCGCCCGAGGTGGGCCCGGTACCGCTCCTCGCGGGGCGTGGCCGCCGGGCCGAGGTTCTCCTTGCGGTCGGCCCCGGCGCAGAACGTGGGCCCCCGCCCACCGAGCACCACCACGCGGGTGGTGAAGTCCTTGGCCAGGGCCTCGAACACGTCACCCACCTCGGTGATCATGGCGATGTCGTGGGCGTTGCGCTTCTCGGGACGATTCAGCCAGATTCGCAGTACGTCACCGTCGCGCTCGGTCTCGATCCGCTCGTAGGGGGAGCCATCCATGGCCCGAGACTATTGAGATGCCGGGGCCGGCGCCCGTCAGCGGCCCGAGGTCAGAAGTGGTAGGGGAAGCCGGACCAGTCGGGGTCGCGCTTGTCCAGGAACGCGTCGCGGCCCTCCTGGGCCTCGTCGGTCATGTAGGCGAGGCGGGTGGCTTCGCCGGCAAACACCTGCTGGCCCACGAGCCCGTCGTCCACGAGGTTGAATGCGAACTTCGCCATCCGCTGTGCAGTGGGGCTCTTGCCGCAGATCTCACGGGCCCACTGCAGGGCCTCGGCCTCCAGCTCGGCGTGGGGCACCACCTTGTTCACCACGCCCTGCTGGAACGCCTCGGCCGCGGTGTAGGTACGGCCGAGGAAGAAGATCTCACGGGCGATCTTCTGGCCGACCTGGCGGGCGAGGTAGGCAGAACCGAACCCCCCGTCGAAGCTGGCAACGTCGGTGTCGGTCTGCTTGAACCGGGCGTGTTCTTCGCTGGCCAGCGTGAGGTCGCACACCACGTGGAGGCTGTGGCCGCCACCGGCCGCCCACCCGGGCACCACGCAGATCACCACTTTGGGCATCATCCGGATCAGCCGTTGGCACTCCAGGATGTGGAGCCGGCCGCTGCGGGCGGGATCGATCGACTCGGCTGTCTCGCCCTCGGCGTAGCGGTACCCATCACGGCCGCGGATGCGCTGGTCGCCGCCGGAGCAGAACGCCCACCCACCGTCACGCGGGGACGGGCCGTTTCCGGTGAGCAGCACGCAGCCCACATCGGGGCTCTGGCGGGCATGATCGAGCGCCCGGTAGAGCTCATCGACGGTGTGGGGCCGGAAGGCGTTGCGCACCTCGGGGCGGTCGAAGGCGATCCGCACGGCCCCCACCTCGTTGGCTCGGTGGTATGTGATGTCGGTGAAGTCGAATCCGGGCACCACCGCCCACTGGGAGGGGTCGAAGATCTCGGAAACGGAGGGGTGTGCGCCGTCAGCCATGAGGGGCAAGGCTACGCACTGCGTCGGCCACCGCACCATGGACCTCGTCGTGCACGGCGCTGTTGGCCCCGCGGTCGGTGCTGACGCACACAAGGCGTACGCCTGGGGTCGATGGTGAACGCGGCTCCAGCGGCCAGGGCACCACGGTGATGCCGTGGGCGGTCGCCAGGGCCGAGATGTCGGTGCCGTGCGGGGTGCCGAAGAGGGTCTCGAACGTGGACGGTTCGACCTCGGAAGCCTGAGGCAGGAAGGAGAAGATGCCACCGCCGTCGTTGTCCACCACCACGATGTCGAGCGACACGTGGCGGCCGGCGAGGCCCGCCAGCGACGAACTGTCGTGCACCAGCGCCACATCGCCGAGGAGCACGGTGGTCGGCGTACCGGCGATGGCCACCCCAGTGGCGGTGGCCACCACGCCGTCGATGCCGTTGGCGCCCCGATTGGCCAACACCGTGACCCCAGGGGCCGGTGGTCCGTACCATTCCAGGTCGCGCACTGGCATCGACGAGGCGACCACGAGGGCCTCACCCGCTTCGAGGGAGCCAACCGTGGTGCGGACCACCTCGATCTCGCTCGGGCCGTTCATGAGCTGGTGGTAGCGGGTCGTTACCGCGGCGATGGCATCGCTGGCTGCGGTGTCGGCCTTGGCCCAGCGCGCCGCGGCGTCGCTCGGCAGCACCTCGGTGGGGATCGCCGTGAGAAGGGCAGCGGCCACGTGCCCGTGGTCGGACACCATCGCACTGGCAATCCGTTCCGGATCGCTCCACCGGGCCCGGTCGACGATGGCGGTTACCGTGGCGCCACCGTCTGCGCAGGCCGAGAGCCACTGGCTCAGCACCTTCGACGCAGGCGGTTCGCCCCACCGCAAGACGACCTCGGGGCGCACGGCGTCGGCGAAGGCGGGCTCGCGGAGCAGGGCGTCGAAGTGGCCGACGGCGCCGAGGGGTACCCGGCACCCGGATCGGTGGTCGGCCAGCACGGGCCAACCCAGACGTCGGCCAAGGGCGAGCACACGTTCGGGATCCGCCACGCCGGCGCCGGCCACGATGAGCCCGGAGCAGGCCTGGCCTGCATCGTCGGTCCACTGCTTCGGATCGAGAGCTGGCGGGAGGGGCCCCGGAGCGGCGCCGATCAGCGTGGGCCGGGTGGGATCGGCCTGGTGCCATGGCGCATCGTCGGCCCGTCCGGGCGGCAGCGGTGCCGGATCGCCAACCAGCGGGTCACCGAAGCTGAGGTTGGCGTGCACCGGGCCGGGGCGACCGCCGTCCCATCCGTGGGCCTTGGCCACCAGCTGGGATGCCAGGGAGCGCCACCACGAGGCTCCCTCGGCGCTCGGCACGCCGGGCTCGACCGCGAGGCGAACCTGGGAGCCGAACAGCTTGCGCTGGTCGATCGTTTGGGGCGCACCGACGTGCCACAGCTGGGGCGGCCGGTCGGCGGTACAGACGATCAGGGGCACGCTCGACAGGTCTGCTTCCACCACGGCGGCGGCGAAATGCACCGCTGCTGTACCGCTGGTGCACAACGTGATCCCGGCCCGACCGGTGACGAGTGCGAACCCGAGAGCGGCGAACCCGGCGGAGCGCTCGTCCAGGAACACGTGCACGGTCATGCGTTCATCGGCGGCCAGCGCGAGTGCGAGGGGCGTTGAGCGCGAGCCGGGAGCCACGAAGGCGTCGTGGAGCCCGGCCCGGGCCCACTCGTCGACGAGTGTTGCGCAGAAGGTGGCGGCGGGGGTTTCTGCCATGCAGCTCAACGTAGCCGTGCCCGGCGCCGCAGACGGGACCCTGGCCCCGCTCAGGCCGCCGTCGGACGCACCGGCAGCGACGGCCGCGAGCGGCGGGTGAGGCGGCGACGCACCGCGGGAATCCGGGCGATGAAGCCGGCCGCGATCATGAAGAACCCGACGCCGACCTCGCCGATGAACAGCACGTGGAGCATGAGCGCAGCAGCCACCAGGTAGGTCAGCTTGTGCAGCAGCTGCCACCGTCGCATGCCCATGGCCCGCTGCATCCAGGTGGGGCTGGTCAATGCGAGAGGAACCGAGGCGAGCAGGGCGATCGAGCCGGCGATCAGGAACGGCTGGGAGAAGGCGGCGCCGATGCCCGTCTCGATGACGAACATCAGGCCATTGAGCAGGCCGAGCACGAAGAACATCAGGCCGAGGTAGCGCCTCACTCGCACCTGGCTCCGGCCGGTGATCCACTGCACCGGTGAGGCGAGGAACATGGCGCCGAAGATGATGTTGCCGGGGTTCTCACCGGCGGCGAGGGCGATGTCGATCATCGTGTCCACGTCGATGGCGCCGAGCGCGCCGGCGATGGTGGCCGACACGGCCACGAGTGGCGGCCAGCTGGCGGCACCGATGACAAGGAGCTGGAGGGGAGTGAACCGACGCCACACGGGTCGGAACCAGATGGAGCGCTGACGACGCGGAGGGGTGGGGGTGGGGTCGGGGGTGCGGTCGAGAACGGCCGTCGCAGAGGTCATGCACCGATCGTGTGGGAACGGCCGACGGAGCGAATCGGCCCCTTGGTGGTTTCGGCGTACACCTTCTGGAGTACGTGGGTGACCACGCACCATCCCAGGGATGGACGCCGTCGGCGGCTCGGCGGGAGATGATGGGAGGATGGCGCAGGAGGAGCGACCGACGTGGCCCGATGTCGTCGTGGCGGGCGCTGCCGCGGTGTTCGCCGTGGTGTTCCTGTTCATCGATGGCGGCAACCGGTCCAATGCCGACCCTGCGATGCTGGTGGCTGGAGTGGCTGGCGCCCTGACGCTCCTCGTGCGCCGGCGGTTCCCTCTCCTCGTGCTGCTGGCGGTGGTGACCGCCCGGATCGTTGTCGTGATGGGATCCGGCTCGGATCAGGTGCTGCTACCGGCTGTGATGGTGGCGCTCTACACGATGGCCAGCCTCCGCAACCGGAGCGCAGGGCTTGGTATCGGCATTGCGGTCGGGGTGGGGCAAGCGTTGGTCGTGGCTGCACTGGGTCGCGAGCCGGAGCTGGAGGAGTTCCTCGGTGAGATCGCACTGGCCGCACTTCCGCTCGCAGTGGGTGAGGCGTTCCGGGGCCGGGCCGAACGCCTCCGCACAAGGATCGACACCGAGGCGGAGGCACGGGTGCAGGCGGAGCGCCTCGCCATTGCCCGCGACCTTCATGACGTGGTGGCGCACGCCCTGTCGGGGATCACGGTGCAGGCCGGAGTTGCCGCCCACCTCCTCGATCGCGATCCCGACCAGGCCCGCCAGGCCCTCGAACGCATCAACGGCGCCGGCCGCACGGCCCTCGAAGATCTGCGCGACATGGTGGGCTCGCTGCGCACCACCGACGAGGCACCGCGTCGCCCCGTGCTCACCGACCCGAACGACCTTCGCGATGTGGTGGCGGGGGCCGAGGCCAACGGCGTGCCGCTCACCGTGGAGGTCACCGGCGCGTTCCCCGCTGGCGTTCCCGACGCTGTGCCGCTCGCCGTCCACCGGATCATCCAGGAAGGCCTCACGAATGTGGCCCGTCACGGTGGCGCCGCCCCGACCACCCTGAGGATCGAGCATCGGCCTGATGGCGTTGAGGTCAGGCTTCGCAACGAGGCACCGTCGCAGGCGCGAGTCGACGCACCCACCTCGACTGGCGTGGGGGTGATCGGCATGACCGAGCGGGCCCAGGCCCTCGGCGGTACGCTCCGAGCCGTCCCGACCGACGACGGAGGATTCGAGCTCATGGCCGACATTCCCTACGGCCGTCCGTCGTCTTTGTCATGACTGATGCTGATCCGATCCGGGTGGTCATCGCCGATGACCAGGAGCTGGTGCGCAGCGGGTTCCGGGCGCTGATCGACGCAGAGCCAGGGCTCGCCGTCGTCGGCCAGGCGGCCGACGGCATCGAGGCGGTGGAGCAAGCTCACGCCACCCGGCCCCATGTGATCCTCATGGACGTGCGCATGCCCGAGATGGACGGGTTGGCGGCCACGGCCCGCATCACCGCCGACGAGCGGCTGGCGGACTGCCGGGTACTGGTGCTCACGACGTTCGATCTCGACGCCTACGTGTACGACGCCCTCGCGGCCGGTGCCTCCGGGTTCTTGCTGAAGGACACCGCGCCCCAGCACCTGCTCGACGCGATCCGTACCGTGGCGGCGGGGGATGCGCTGTTGGCCCCATCCGTGACGCGGCGGCTCATCGCCGAGTTCGTGGCCCGACCCACCCCGCAGGCCAGCGACGAGCTCGAGGTGTTGACCGACCGCGAACGCGATGTGCTGGCCCAGATCGGACGAGGGAGCAGCAACGCCGAGATCGCGGAGACGCTCCACATCTCGCCGCTCACGGTCAAGACCCACGTGAGCCGTATCCTCACCAAGCTCAACCGGCGAGATCGAGCCCAGCTCGTGGTCGTGGCCTATGAGGCCGGCCTCGTGGTTCCCGGCCAGGGCGCTGGGTCGAATCCCTCTCCCGAGCCGCCATCCTGAAGGTGATGAGCCTGCACGTGGAGACCCGGGGGACAGGGGTGCGGCTCGTGCTCGCTCACGGGTTCACCCAGAACGCCGACTGCTGGGGCCCCTTCGCCGACGATCTCGCTGCCGATCACGAACTGGCGTTGGTGGACCTACCCGGCCATGGGCAGACGGCCTCGCTCCACGACGACGCCGACCTGCCGGTGGCGGGGGATCTCCTCGCAGACAGTGGCGGCGAGGCCGTCTATGTCGGCTACTCGATGGGAGGCCGGGTCGCGCTCCACACGGCGATGGCGGCCCCTGAGCAGGTGCGTGCGTTGGTGCTGATCGCATCGACCGCGGGCATCGACCACCCCAACGAACGGGCGCAGCGGCGCCGGGCCGATGAGGCGCTGGCCGACCGGATCCTCGATGGCGGTGACGCCGGGCTCCCGGCGTTCATCGATCAGTGGCTCACCAGTCCATTGTTCGCTGGTCTCGGCCCGGAGGCCGCCGCCAGAGCCGCCCGGCTCACCAACAGGGCCTCGGGGCTGGCGGCCAGCCTCGTCAACTGCGGCACCGGCACACAGGAGCCACTCTGGGAGCAGCTCCACCAGCTGACGATGCCGGTACTGGTGATGGTCGGGAGCGACGACGCCAAATTCACCGCGATCGGGGAGCGATTGGTGGCGGCGCTGCCCACCGCTGAGCTGCGCTCGCTGCCTGCTACCCACGCCGCCCACCTGGAGTGTCCCACGAGGGCAGCCGACATCATCCGGCGCTTCGTTGCGCGCCTGGATCCTGTCAGCGGCTGATCGTCACCGCGCGTACCGTGAAGCGGTCGAGCACATCAGGGTCGGGTTCCGGCGCAACGCCCGGCCCGCGCGGCACGGTCATGGCGCCGTTGGTCATGGTGACGTCGGGCCAGGGGTCGGCGGCGAGCCAGCGCCCGCCGGGAGAGAGGTCCCCGGTGATGGAGAACGTGTCGAGGGCAGACAACGCGATGAGGGCGTGACGACCGAGCCCGCACTCGATCATGCCGCCCGCCGTGGCGGCGAGGCCCCAGCTGCGGCATCGATCCACCAGGTCGAGCGCGGCCGTGATTCCCCCGAGGCGGGCCGGCTTGATCGACACGCCACTGGCCGCCCCCGCGGCAACGAGATCGGCCACGTGGTCGGCCGTCGGTGCCGCCTCGTCGGCCACGATCGGCACCGGAGCGGTGGCCACCAGCTCTGCGGCGAGGTCGACGGCCTCCGGCGAGAAGGGCTGCTCGATCGCCGACACACCGGCGTGGGCGATCTCGGCCACGAGGGTGCGGTGCTGGTCGGCGAAGCTGCCGTTGGCATCCACCTGGAGGTCGATCCCCGGAACGGCGGCTCGGGCTGCCTCGACGACGGAGAGGTCGGCTCCGGGCTCGATCTTCACCTTGATCCGGCCAAAGCCGGCTGCAGCGAGCTGCTCGACCCGAGCCCCGACCGTGTCGAGGGGGACGAGCCCGAGCGCTGCCCCGGCCGGCACCGACTGCGGCCCCGGGCCAGCGGAGCCTGGGGCGCCGAGCGCGCCGCCGTCCATGGTCCGCAGGTGCGTGGCGAGTGAGATCTCCTCGTGACGCAACTCGGCGTCGAGCACGGCCATCTCGAGCCCGGCCTTCGCCATGGGGTGCCCCACGATGGGGCTGAGGGCCGCGGCGATGGTGGATCCGTCCACGTCCACACCCGGCGCCAGCAGGAGGGGGGCGAGGTGTTCGCTGATCGTCACGAAGGCCCCGAGGGCGTACTCCGCGGTGTAGGTGGGCTCGGGGAGCGCCGAGCACTCGCCCCAGCCGTGGCCCCGGTCGGTGTCGACGCGGGCCACCACGATCTGGCGCGTCGTCGTCGATCCGTGGGCAGTACGGAACGGCTCGACCAGTGGGAGATCCAGAAGCCGGAGCGTGACCCGTTCGATGATCATCGCCGCCAACGGTAGTGGTCCGCCTCGATCGGCGATGTGTCGGCCGGCACCGAGCTCGGGCCGGCCGACCGATGCTGGATCAGCGCGGGGTGTCGGACACCGAGACCACGAACGAGCCGGTATCCGGGTCGGTGATCTCAACCTCGGAGTCATAGACGTCGCCGTTGGCGGGATCGGTGAGCGTGCAGTCGAGAATCGGGTCGATGTCGATCACCACGGGCGAGTCGCCACAGTCGTAGTTCTCGATCCCGAAGGTCTGACCGGTATTGGTCTCGATGATGCTGAGTGCCTCCACCTCGATCGCCGTCACGTTGTCGGCGGTGACCAGGTTGGTGGAGTTCACGTTCACGCTCGTGGGGCCGGTGATGTCGACGATCCACTGCACGAGGCCGATGTCGGTGGTCGACACGCACTCGAATTGCTGGCCGACGTCGAAGGTCTGAGCCACATCGCAGGCGGCCTCGACACCGGTGAGGCCGGCCTGCACGGCGAGGTCGCCCTCGATGAGGGCGGCGGCCAGCTCGGCTGGGGTCTCGACGCCATCGATCACGGTGCCGGTGTCGTCATCGGTGCCCTCGTCGGTGGAGGCATCGGTAGTGTCGCCACCGTCGTCGACCGGCGCCGCAGCGAGCTCGATGAACTCGTCGGGCACGATCACCTGGATGTCGCCAGCGGCGAAGTCGGTCACCGTGACGGTGGCCGAGTAGGCGCTGCCGAGGGCGTTCATCTCACAGCTCAGCGCTGTGTCGGGGTTGACCACCACTGGTCCGGAGCCGCACTCCATGCCGTCGACCGCCACGCCGTACTCGTCCACGACGATGCCGGTTGCGCCAGATTCGATCAGGTCCATGCCCTCGGCGGTGACCAGGTTGGTGGACTCGACGTTCACCGTCTCGTCGTCCTCCACCGTGGCCAGCCACTCGATCTCGCCGATCTCGGAGTCCGACGTGCAGGTGAAGGTGTCTCCCGGCTCGGGGG
The DNA here is from genome assembly GCA_039029735.1 of Actinomycetota bacterium. Taxonomy (GTDB): domain Bacteria; phylum Actinomycetota; class Acidimicrobiia; order Acidimicrobiales; family SZUA-35; genus CADEDH01. Next base: position 39,528 of record JBCCFL010000004.1, read on the forward strand.
AGACGATCACCTCACAATCGGCCTCGAGGCCCGACAGGCCGAGTTCGTCGGCCAGGTCGCCTTCGATCAGTGACTCTGCACCGTTCGTCGCCGTGTCGCCGATGCTGAACGAACATGCCGCTGCCGCCAGCGTGCACACTCCGATTACCGCCATTGGCCGCAGCGCGGCCCTCTTCACCCATGCCCTCATGGCTCGATACCTTACCGGCGGCTGTCGTAGAGTTTCGGTCGATGGCTCCCGTTGTCGATCAGTTGCAATCCCGACGGTTCACCCTCGACGCTGCCCACGAGGCGCAGGAGTTCTATCACTCCCGGGGCTGGAGCGACGGGCTCCCGGTTGTCCCCCCAACGCCCGAGGCCGTGGCTGCCTGCCTCGACTGGGTTGGCCTGCCGCCCGATCATCTGGTGGGCGTGGAGCCGGTTCGACAGCGGGCGATCACCGCCGAGAAGGTGGCGATCAACGCCGTGATGGCTGGTTGCCTGCCCATGCATATGCCGGTGCTGGTCACTGCGATCACGGCCATGTTGTCGGAGCCGTTCGGGGTGCACGGGGCCACGGCGAGCACCGGGGGCTCGGCGATCCTTCTGGTGGTGAACGGGCCGATCCGGGCCGAGGTGGGCATGACGTCCACGTTCAATGCGGCTGGGCCGAGCGATCGGGCCACCACGGTGATCGGCCGGGCCGTTCGTCTCGTGGTGATGAACCTGCTCGACGTGCGTCCCGGCGGCATCGACCGGTCCACGTTCGGGCATCCGGGCAAGATCAGCTTCTGTGTTGCCGAGGACGAGGAGCACTCGCCCTGGCTCCCGCTTGCCGCTGAGCGGCTCACCCCTGCCGGGGTCGATCCGGCCATGGCCTACGACCCGGCCACCTCGGCGGTCACTGCCATGGCGGCCATGGCTCCTCGGCAGATCATGAACGAGTGGACCACCGAGCCCGAGCGCATCCTCGACACCTATGTGGCCGAGATCCGGGCGAACATGCGCCACTATTCGATCTGGCCCGGCCACTATGCGATCGTGATCCCGCCCCAGCTCCGCGCCCACTTCGAGGCTGCCGGATGGTCGAAGGCCGACATCCGCGCCTACGTCTTCTCCCGGGCCCGCATCAGGCGCGAGGAGTGGTCGGAGGTCGGCAAGGGCGCTGTGGTTGGCGACAAGGGCGACCGCGAGTACCAGGCCCTCCCCGACGAGGATCACCTGCTCGTGGTGGCGGCCGGCGGCCCGGCGGGCGGGTTCGGCCTCGTGATCCCACCCTGGCTCGGGCCGAAGAGCCGCGCTGTCACTGTTCCCGTTGGCGCCTGCGTCGACTGTTGACCCTCGATCGGAGCCGTTGCGATGACCATCGACGTTCTCGACCCCACCCACGGCGAAGAGCATCCCGAACTCCAGCCCGTCGACAGGCTCACCTCGCTGGACGGCCTCACGGTCGGCATCGTGTCGAACGGCAAGCAGGGCACCCGCCCGTTCTTCGACGCCTTCGAGCGTGAGCTGCGCGACACCTACGGCGTGGCCGAGGTGGTGCGCCGCACGAAGACCAACTACAGCGCCCCTGCTGATCCCGAGATCATGGACGAGGCCACCGAGTGGTCGGCGCTCGTGTCCGGCATCGGGGATTGAGGTAGCTGCTCGTCGTGCAGTCTGCACGACGCCGTGAACGGTGAGCGCCTCAGCGTGCCGTCGGTTGGGATCATGACCTCGGCCTTTGTCGATGCTGCGGAACTTATGGGCCACGTGCTCGGGGCGCCAGGTTTCCCGTTCGTGGTGGTGGAGCACCCGATCAGCTCGGCCGACGCGGCCATGCTCACCGAGCGGGCCGAGAAGGCGGCCGCTGAGTGCGTGGCCGTGCTGCTCGGTCAACCTCTGACCCGGTCGTGATCGAAGCCGACTACCTCGTAGTGGGGGCCGGGGCGATGGGCCTCGCCTTCACCGACTCGATCCTCACCGACTCGCCCGATGCCACCGTTGCCATCGTGGATCGTCGAGGCCGCCCCGGTGGCCATTGGACCGACGCCTATCCATTCGTTCGCCTCCATCAGCCCTCCGCGTTCTACGGGGTGAACTCGCGGCCCCTCGGGAGCGACCGGATCGACACGATCGGCGGCAACGCCGGGCTCTACGAGCTGGCGTCCGGCTCGGAGGTCTGTGCCTATTTCGATCGGGTGATGCGAGAGCGGTTCCTCCCGTCGGGGCGGGTGCAGTATCACCCGCTCACCACGTTCGACGCAGCCTCCAATGAGGTGCTGCACATCCCCACGGGCGACCGGACCCCGGTCGGGGCCCGCACCGTGGTCGACGCCACCTACCAGGCGGTGACCATCCCGGCCACACACACGCCGGGGTTCAGCGTCGATCCCGGCGCAGCCCTGATCCCCGTCAACGGCCTCGGGCATCTGCACACCACCCCACCTGCCTACGTGGTGATCGGTGCCGGCAAGACGGGGATGGACGCCGTACTCCACCTGCTCGCCAACGGCGTCGACCCAGACGCAATCACCTGGATCATGCCCCGGGACTCGTGGATCCTCGACCGGAAGAACATCCAGCCGGGCCCCGACTTCATTGCCGGCACGGTCGGCGGTGCGGCCCGTCAGAACGAGCTGATCGCCGAGGCCACGTCGATCGACGCACTGTTCGATGCGCTCGAAGCCGAGGGCCTGCTGCTGCGGATCGACCCTGCCGTGCGGCCCACCATGTATCGCTGTGCCACCGTGACCCAGGCCGAACTCGACCAGCTCCGCCGGATCACCAACGTGGTGCGGCTCGGGCGGGTGACGGCTGTCGAGGCCACCCGGATCGTGCTCGACGACGGCGAGGTGGCGACGAGCCCCGGCACCCTCCACGTCGACTGCACGGCCGACGGCTTGGCCCGTCGGCCCCTGGTGCCGGTGTTCGACGACGCCAATATCACGCTGCAGCCGGTGCGGACCTGCCAGCAGGTCTTCAGCGCCGCACTGATCGGCCACGTGGAGGCGACCCGCGACAACGACGAGGAGAAGAACACCTTCTGTGCGCCGGTGCCCCACCCCGACAGCGACGTGGACTTCCTCCGCTGTGCGCTGGCCAGCACCCGCAACAGTGCGACCTGGCAGTTCGACGCCGAGATCCGTTCCTGGCTGCGCGATGCTCGTCTCGACGGCTTCTCCGCCGCCCGCAGCGGGCACGGCAACGGGAATCGTGCGGAGTTGATGGCAATCGCCCGTCGACTGGTAGAGGCCACTGGTCCGGCGCTGGAGCGGCTCGAGTCGTTGCTCGCCGAGCACGACCAGGCGGGGTGAGCTGGCTCGGGGTGGTCAGCTGGACAGCCCAGCCGGGGCCGGGTTCCAATGAGGGAGTTCGGATGTGAGACACGTCAGGGGAGGTCGATCCGTGGCTGAGAAACCGTCGTACCTGGGACTGTTGAACGCGATCGCCGTTGCTGAGGGCCATGCGGAGGACTATCTGGGCCGCTGGGCCGAGACCACGCCTCGCGACGATGTGCGATCGGTGATCCACGCCGTCGCCCTTCGGGAGGGCGAGCACGCCAAGGCATTCGAGAAGCGGATCTGGGAACTCGGGTTCGGCCTCAAGCCCAGCCTGGCTGATCAGTCGAAGATGGAGATCGCAGGGTCGGCCGATCTGTCGGACCGAGCCAAGTTCGAGAAGCTCGGCCTTGCCGCCGATCCCGGCGACGGGCCCGACGTGTTCACGGGCATGTTCGCCGACACCACGATCGACATCCAGACCGGTGGCCTCCTCGGCCGCTACATCGCCGAGGAGCGCGACTCGGGGCGCATGCTGCGGGCCTGCTACGACCAGCTCTGCGCCGAGGACGAAACCGCAGCCACCGAGAGCTGACCTGGGCCACCATGGAGGCCCATGATCACATGGTGGCTCGATGAGCTGATCACAGCAGGGTCCGAACACCTCGACGCCGAGTACGTGGCGGGGTACGACGCCAAGGCTCAGTTCGACCCGACCGAGGACATTGCGCTCCTCGGCTGGCACCGTCTCGCGAGACTGGTGCGGTGAGAACCGTGCTGATGCGTGTCGCGGTCGGGCTGCTCGCAGTGGCCGCCTGCACCGAGTCGACGCCCGGCCTCGCCCCTGACCGAGACGCCGAGGGGTCAGCGCCGCCCGATCGAGGAGGCGTGATCACCGACCTCGACAACGTTGGCACCAGCCTCCACGCACTCGGATCGGTGTGGGCGGTCACGTCCAACTTGTCCGACGAGTACTCGCCAGGCGACGTCGAGGCCGCCGTGGTGCGAGTCGACCCCGCAACTGGCGAGGTGCGACGAGTGATCGACTCGCCTGGACTCGAACCACGGCTCGCTGCGGCCGGTGGCCGGGTGTGGGCCAAGCTCGACGATCGCCTGGTGGCGCTTGATCCCGACGGCGTCGAGGTTGGCGAGATCAGCGTCGATCTGAGCCGTTCCGACGATCTCGTCTCTGCCGGGAACCTCATCTGGCTCGTGGTCACCAACCGGAACGAGATCGTGATGATCGACCCGGAGACGGTCGACATCGTCGGCACGGTCCCGACCGGAGCGTTCCCGGTGGCGCCAGTGGCCGCGTTCGGGTTCGTGTGGGTGCTCAACCTGGTCGACGGCACGATCACCACAGTTGATGTCGAGTCCGGCGCCGAGGGTGAACCGGTCACGATGTTCGTCACGGAGAACCCCAAGTTCGCCATCCCGGTGCCAGGGGCCGCGATCGGCGACGAGATCTGGGTGACGAACATCGACGGCGAGATCCATGCGCTCCCGGCGTCACCTGGCGGGGCCGATTCGCCACGCCGGATCGAGGTCGACGAGGCGATCAACAGCGTGGTGGTGCACGGGGACCGCGCCTTCCTGCTCCCGACGTGGGGCACGTCGGTACTCGTGCTCGATCTCGGGGCTGAGGTGGTGGTGCGCGAGATCCCCATCGATTCGATTCCGGTGCGTGCCCTGGTGGCTCACGGTCTGGTGTGGGTCACCGGCGACGGGGAACGGGAGACGCTCACCGCGATCGATCCCGAATCGCTCGACGTGGTGGGGCAGGTGGGGGTGGGGACGAATAGTTCTACGACCACCGGGCCCCTGCAGCCGTTCGAGGTCGGCGAGGAGATCTGGGTTCCCAACCGAGGTGACGATGCGTTCTTCATCGTCCACCCGGACGATCTGTGAGGGGCTGAGTCCGAGGCGGATCTGCTGCTGAGCGTCCCCAGCGGCAGATCCGCCCGTGAGTTCGGCAGACGACTTGGTCGAGGTGAGACACTGCTCCCATGGCGGGTTGGAGTCTGCGACGGAATCGAACCGAGCGGCCGGAGTTCTTCCGCGGTGTGCCCGATGGCGCGGCGGAGGTCGCCGAGGTGGATCGACGAGTGATCGTGATCGGCGCTGGTCCCGCCGGGCTGACTGCGGCTCGTCTACTGGCCGAGAACGGCTGCGACGTGGTGGTGATCGAGGGCCGATCTCGCCTCGGCGGACGCTTGCACACGATGGCCCTCGGCGGCGGGATCGTGGACGAGGGTGCCAACTGGATCCACGGCGCTCCCGCAAACCCGTTGTACCACGTGGCGGTCGAGGCCGGCCTCGACATCCAGAAGGATCCGATTGCGAACCCGCTGCGGCTCACGGCGTTCGACGAGGTGTCCGGGCGGCGGATCAGCCAGCCTCGGATGCTCTACGTGCTGGTGCGGGTGGCTCGGGTGATGGGTCGGCTGGGGAAGGAGAGCCCGTCGGCCGTGCGGCCGGAGCGGTCGCTCGCCCAGCGTCTCGACCGGGAGGCCAGCCGCATTCGGGGCACCGTGAACCGGCGCTACTTCCGCAGCCTCCTGGGGGCGTTCGTCGAGATGAACTGGGCGAAGGACGCGGAGCGACTCGACCCGAACACGTTGGCGATCAACCCTGAAGACGGAGGTGGCGACTACGTGATCCACGGCGGCTACCGCACGGTGATCGACATGCTCGCCGCGGGGATGGACGTTCGCCTCGACTCGTCGGTGGAGGCCATCCGCTACGGCGACCACGGCGTGATGGTGGAGACGGCTGAGGAAACGTTCGAGGGGTCGCACGTGATCGTGACCGTCCCGCTGGGGGTGTTGAAGGCGGAGGCGATCGGCTTCGATCCGCCACTGCCCGACTGGAAGGCGGCCGCCATCGACAGCCTCGGCGTCGGCATCGTGGAGAAGATCGCAATGACCTTCTCCAGGCCGTTCTGGCGCTCCAATCCGAAGAAACCGCAGTCGCTGTTCCACGTGTCGGAGACCCTCGGGGAGTTCCCGGCATTCGTCGACACCACCGCCTCAGCCGGATGTCCAACCCTCGTTGCCTTCCTCACCGGCACCCAGGCCGAACAGCTCGGCGTCGAGCCGGCGCCCCTCATCGAGCGAGCTGGCGACGTGCTCCAACGGATGTTCCCCGACGCCTACGAGCCACCGTCGGCGGTTCATGCCACCGCATGGGGGGCCGATCCGTTCGCTCTCTGCAGCTACTCGACCGTCGCCATCGGCACCTCCATCGGCGACTACGACCAGCTCGCCGCACCGGTCGAGGGCCGCGTGCTCTTCGCAGGCGAAGCCACCTACCAGCCCCGCGGTGGCTACGTGGAGGGGGCGATGGCTTCGGGCGTTCGCGAGGCGCGACGTATTCTCGGGACGAACGCCGAACTCACGATGTGCCCCCGCCAGACTTCTGGAACTCAGCCGGCGGCATCTCCGAGTTCTCCCCCCATCCGGCGCTCGTAGTCCTCCTCAGACTCCCCGTCCCGCCGGCGTGGGTCTATCCAGACGCCACTCTTCGAGTCGCCGTGCTCCTTCGATTGCTCCTCGTGCTCGTCGTTCATGGCATTGGCGACTGCGTTCGCCTTGCCCTCGTCGTTGTATCGAGCCACTCGTGTGGGGGGATCGCCTGCAACCATCACGTTGAATCCGGGACCGGAAGGGTTCTTCTGCACGCTGAAGGGCTTGTCCCCGGACGGAGCGCTGGTGTCCCCGCCCTCGTTCCGGTCCCATCGCCGTTCCGCTCGGTCCCGGGCCCGTTCAAATCCTCGTTCGCTCTGGCGGGCGGCTTCCTCGTTGTCGAAGGTGAACAGGACGGGTTGGGAGGCACGCTGATCGAGCCCGACGTGCACGGTGTAGTTCTGCGGGTTGGAGTTGGTCTGAAAGAGCGGGGAAAGCTCAGGGATGTCGTTTGGTTTGGGCTCGGTCATCGAGCTTCCTCCAGGTCGATGTCAGCGTGGATCGGTCGTTGGTGGGCGAGCGTGGCCATCGGCGGCCTGACGTTCGGCGACCACCTTCGCCCGTTTGGCCAGCTTGTCGGCGATGTTCAGGCCGATGCCGGGCTTCGACCAGGGGCAGACGGCGATGCAGATCGCGCAGCCTGAGGTCTCGGCGAAGAACGGGATGCAGCGGTCGAAGTCAACGTACCACTTCTCGACTCCCCGCACGGTCTGCTTCAGCGGCGCGATCGCCTCCGGTGGACAGGCCTTTTCACACACCCGGCAGCGACTACAGAAGTCGTCAATGCCGTGGTCGCGGCGGGGGGTGGCCGCAAAGGGCGCGTCGGTCAACACCGCACCAAGACGGAACGCCGCCCCGAACTCGGGGTTGATGATCGACCCGTGCTTGCCGAGTTCGCCGAAGCCACACTCGATCGCCGGTGGGATCATGAGGATCCTGCCGGTCATGGGCCCGGTGACGGCGTCGGCCTCGTAGCCCTGCGAGCGCAGCCAGGCGGCAACCTTCTTCGAGACCTCGGCGGCCCGGAGATACTGCCGCGTCACGTCCTTGCCCCCTCGGAGCTCGGGCACGTGCTGCAGCTCCTCGTACTGGTGCTGCACACCGAGCATGATCACGGTCGGCAGCAGGTCGCCCTCCTCGTGATCGAACACCCACTCCGGCTGGAGCCGAGCGACGCCGGTCATCTCGCAGTCGCCAGCATTCACGAACTGCTGGAGCTCGGCGGTCCACTCCTCGGGCCTCCGCTGCACCGGCTGATCCGCTACTGACGGCAGCGGCGACTCCACGGCCACGCGCCGACGGGCCCGCAGGTCGCTCATCTCATCATCGGGCACCTCGTTGCCGTAGAACCATCGCTGGGCCTCGCCGAATTCGGCGGTGTCGATGTCCGGCGCCCACCACACCATCGTGGGCGGCCGGACCTCGGCTTCGTCGAGGCCGTTGACCCGATTTCCGCTGTAGTCGCCGAGCAGGTCGACGAACTCGGCGTCCGGTGTGTAGGGCCGGTACGGGTTCGTGGCCATGGATGCGACCTCACGTTCGACGGTGAGCCATATCGTCGCCTACTCCTTGATGAACGTCCAGGTGGCAGCCGCCAAGCGGCTGGACCGTCAGCCCGTAACCTCCGACGTACCTCCGCCGATACCCGCGTGAGCCTGCGTCACCCCTACCGTGGGGCGTCCCTCGACCCACAAGGACTGTCCGATGACCGAAGAGCCCCCCGTCGACGCCCCTGACAAGTCCGGATTCACCACGGCCCCGTCGCTCGTGTTGGTCAACACCGGCCACGGCAAGGGCAAGTCGACGGCGGCCTTCGGCACGGTGCTTCGGGCGGTGGCGCTGGAGTGGCCGGTGGCCGTGGTGCAGTTCCTCAAGAGCGGCGACTGGCACGTCGGGGAGGAGAAGGTGCTCCGGGGCCTCGGCGTGTCGTGGTTTGCGGCTGGCGACGGGTTCACCTGGAATTCAGACAACCTCGACGAGTCGGAGGCCAAGGCAGTGGCGGCGTGGGAGTTCGCTCGAGACCTGATCGCCTCGGGGGAGCATCGCCTGGTCGTGCTCGACGAGATCAGCTACGCCATGACCTGGGGCTGGATCGACGCTGATCAGGTAGCGGCGAGCCTCAGCGGCCGGCCCGAACGCACGAGCGTGATCCTCACCGGGCGTGACATGGCCGAGGCGGTGATCGAGGTTGCCGACACCGTGACGGAAATGACCAAGATCAAGCATGCTTTCGACGCTGGCACCGTGGCCAAGAAGGGCATCGACTACTAGGTTCAAACCGTGAGTTCCATCGACATCGAGACGGTGCGGGGCGACACACCGGGCTGTAACGAGATCGTTCATCTCAACAACGCCGGAGCGGCCCTTCCGCCGCAGCCGGTGCTCACCACCATGATCGACTATCTCGAGACCGAGGCACGCCTCGGAAGCTACGAGACGGCGATCGCCAGAGTCGACGCACTCGACCTGTTCTACGACGCCGGCAGCCGCCTCCTGGGTTGTCGCGCTGACGAGCTTGCCTTCGTCCCCAGCGCAACCCAGGCCTGGCAGACGGCCTTCGCGTCGGTACCGCTGAACTCTGGCGATCGCGTGCTGGTCACCTCGGCGGAGTACACGTCCAACGTGTTCGCCCTGATCCAGGCCCGAAACCGTGGCGTGGTGGTCGACCTGATCCCCGACGACGCCGATGGCCGCGCGTCGGTCGAGGCACTCGAGGGGATGCTCGACGACAAGGTCAAGCTGGTGTGCGCCACGCACGTTCCCACCGGTGGTGGGATCGTGAACCCGGTGGTCGAGATCGGCAAGCTGGTGGCCACGACACCGGCTCGCTACCTGGTTGACGCGGCCCAGTCGCTGGGGCAGATGCCGGTGCGCGTCGACGACCTCCGCTGTGATTACCTCATCGGCACTGGCCGCAAGTTCCTCCGCGGCCCCCGGGGTACCGGCCTGCTCTACGTCCGGTCGAGCGCTGGTCCGCTGCTTGATCCGCCGCTGCTCGACGGGCGTTCGGCCACCTGGACCGAGGCCTGGCGCTACGAGTTGGCGTCTGGAGCCCGACGGTTCGAGACGTTCGAGGTGTCGCTGGCAGCCAAGGCGGCGTTCGGGGTGGCCATCGAGTACGCCCTCAAAGTGGGGATCGAGGCGATCGAGCAGCGCGTGACCGAGGTGGCCGACTCGTTGCGGGCGAAGCTGGAGGCCATCCCGTTCGTGCACGTATTGGAAGGCGGTGGCCCCCACAGCGGAATCGTGCCGTTCTACCACGAGGGCCGGCGGAGTGACGCCGTGGTGGCATCGCTGCGGGCGTGGGGTGTGAACACGTCGCTGATCGAGCCCTTGCCGGGGCAGTTCGACTCGCTGGGCCGCAACACCCAGCACCTCATCCGGGCCTCAGTGCACTACTACAACACCGACGCCGAACTCGACGACGCGGTCGCCGCCCTCTGATCGTCGCTGGCCACCGGTGCGTCGGTGCGCTGGTGATTGCCGAGCACCGTGGCAATGAACCACATCGTGCCGAACACGATGAGGGGCGACCAGAACCACGGGTGACCGCGTTCGAGTAGCTCGTAGCCGAGTGCTCGCCCGAAGGCGAGCGCGGCCACGAGCGTGGTGCCGGCCTGCCAGCGGGCGCTGTAGCCGAACAGGCCGAGGGCCTCGCCGCAGTAGGCGATCGTGGCCGGAATCGACAAGGCCCAGATCAGCCACAGATCGACCACGGCTGGCCATGGGGCGGTGATAACCACCGAGACACCGGCGACGAGGAACGACAGCGGGTAGAGCGAGGCACAACGACGACACACCGGCCGGCCCGCCACCTTCAGGCAGCGCTCGTGGTACTGGTCGGGGTGGTGGTGGGCGAGCCACATTGGTCCCATGAGGGCCTCGTCGGCCTCGGCGGCTCGGAGTTGAGCAGTCGAGGGGCCAGCCCTCCTAGCCCTCGCTGGCGTCGGGAGTGCGGGGGGTGCTGTCGCCGCCACTGTCGTCGCCGGACCGGTTCCGGGCCCATGTCACGGCTCCGCCTGCGGCCGCGGCCACACCCAGGGCACCGCCGACGCCCACCAGCGGCCACGAGATGCCGTCCTGGTCGGGCTCGACTGAAGGCGGATCCGCTGCGGTCTCGTCGTCGCCGCTGGTGTCGTTCTCAGGGCCCGCTGCGTTCGACTGAGCAGGATCGTCGGCCGTGGTGGACGGCGCCTCCTCGATCTGTTCCGTGGTGGTGCTGGCGTCGTCGGTCGACTCGTCGGGCTCGGATGTACTCGTCGTGGCCTCGGTGGTTGTGGTCTCTGTCGTGGCCACTGCGGTGGCCGCCGCCACCCGTAGCTCGGTCACCTCGGAGGGAATGGCATCGGCCAACAGGTCGAAGGCGAAGTCGCCGGGGCACGACGTGGTCGACATCTCCCGGTGGCCTGAGATCGTGCGGGCCTCCACCTCGGCGCCCGCCGGCCAGCGGCTCGATCCGCGCGAGACGAACGAGGTGGTTGCGCCGGGTGTGGTGTCGATGGCGTGTCGGTCGGCGAGCCAGGCGAGCAGCGCCACGAGCGAGGTGCGAGCCTCGTTGGTCACCGGTGCGGCCGCATGGTCGCCGATCAGCGAGCAGAGCAGCGCGAACCCTTGGGAGCCGCCCGTGGCGCTGCCTCGCACTGCACCGTCGATGCTGCCGGCCCGCGCCTCCCAGATGCCGCCGTAGCGGTCGACGAAGAAGTTGTAGGCCACGTCGGGCCACTGCTTCTCGGGGCCGGTGTGGAAGCGGTAGAACCCACGGATCTGGTCGGCCACCTCGTCGGGGCCATAGTCGTTCGTCGAGGCCGTGTGGTGCACGAGCAGGAACCGAACATCGTCCTCAGCGTCAAGCGGGCCAGTCGGCGCCAGGTCGCCGGCCCAGGCCGAGCGAGGGTTGATCGTTGGCATCGGAGCCCCGTCGCCTGGCGACGTTGCGGACAACAGTGGCATCGAGGCAGGAGGCGGGCCGGCTACCGCTGGTTTGGCGAGGATCGTCGATGCGGCCACCGCCGCGCCGAGTTCGAGCGCCCGCCGACGCGAGAAATCCGACGTCATGGCTCCAGTGTCCCAGGTCGAGCCACCGTTGCGATGGCACGACGCCGAAGACGCTAGGAGTTGTGGCCCCTCAGCTCCGCTTGCACAGCCCGAGCCAGCCCCTCGGTGGTCGGTGAGAAATCGACCGTCACGTCGTGATCCCGGAGCCGCTTTGCCGCCTCGGCGTAGCGGTCGTTGTCCTCGGTCAGGAGCGGGTACGAGCGATTCGAGAGATCGATATGGACCAGCACACGAGCGGCGGCGTCGGTGGCCCCCTGTGCGTCGAGCACGAGCACGGCTTCCTGACATGCTCGGAGCAGGTTCGCCAGTGAGCCCGAGCGATCCCACAGGCCGATCACGTCGTGGAGGGTGTCGCTTGCCTGGTTGAGCCGGCCCAGACGTCGCAGTGCCGTCACCAGACCGGCGAGGGCCATGCCCTCCACCCAACGATTCGACACCGTGTGGGCGAGATGAGCTGACGACCGGAGGGTGCCGGCAGCCCGGACGGGGTCGTCGACCAGCTCCACCGACCCGAGGGCGACCTGGGCCCAGGCGATCGATGTGGGATTCTCGGTTCGGCGGGCGATGTCGAGGCTGCGATGGGCCGACTCGGTGGCCTCCTCGGTCATGCCCGCCTGAACCTGGCCCATGGCCAGGTTCACCAGCACATCGGAGAGGTAACGATCCTCTTCCTGGGTGCGGGAGGCTTTCAACAGCTTGTTGAGCAGATCGAAGGCGTTGCCGATGTCATCGTTCTGGACCGCCACGTTGAACCGAGCCCGCAGCGCGTTGAGAGGGACCGGCTCGTCCATCTCCTCGGCCCGCTGCTCGGCCTGTTCGGCCCGGCGCAGTGCGAGATCGAAGTCGTTGAGCGCCCAGGCTGCCAGCCCTGCGGTGGCGGTGAGCCAGTGGGCGTTTGGCAGATGCTCCGCTCCGTCCAGCGCGAGCGTGTCCTCCAACCAGCCGAAGCGACCGAACTCCTGGCGGAAGAAGTGGTACTCCCAGAGCCCCACGGTCATCTCAGCCGAACGTTGCACGTCGCCATTGGCGCACAGCCAACGGTGGGCGGCACGAAGCTGATCGCCGCTGCGGGCGAAGGTTGCGACGGCATCGGCTTCGCCGCGATCGAGCAGCGACGGCGCAACCCGGGTCACGAGGTCGGCGTACATGTGAGCGTGGCGGCGTTGCCAATGGTCGAGCTGGCCGCGCTCGTCGAGGCGACGTCGAGCGTGGCTCCGGATCGAGAGGAGTTGCTGGTAGCTGGTGGCTCCGTTCGCACGCGACGGTTGGAGGAGGGCCTGGCGAGCCAGCCGGCCAAGGGCCTGCCGTACGTCGGCTACCGGTTTGTCGGTCAGCTCGGCGATCTCGGCCGGGCCGAACGTGCCGTGCATGACGCCGACAATCTCGTGCAACTCGCGGTCGGCGGCGTCGACGAGATCGAGCGACCAGTCGATCGCAGCATCGACCGAGCGGTGCCGATCCCCACGGCCGTGGGCAGCGAACAACTCTGGTGACTCGTCGAGCTGGGCGAGCAGCTCGTCGTGTTCGAGCACGCCGAGGTGGGGCGCAACGAGTTCGATCTGCAGAGGGAGCCGATCGAGCCGGTCCACCACGATCTGGGCCAGCTCCGCCTCCTCGGCGACCGGGCTACCGAGCGGGGCTCGATCCACCAGCAGGCGCACGGCATCTTCGGTGTCGAGTGGTTCAAGCTGGAGCTGGCGCTCTGATCGAGTGGTGAGTGGCCTGCGACTCGTCACCAGAATCGACAGATCGTCGGTCTGGGTGAGCAGGCGCTCGGCGAAGTCGGCCACCTCAACGACGATGTGCTCGGCCGTGTCCAGCACGAGCAGCGTTGGCGTCTCCGAGACCGACCGTGCCGCGTCGTCGATGTGGTCTCCAGCGCGAACGCCGAGTGCTCGCGCCAACTCGACCTCGATCGCTCCACCGTCGAGCGTCTCCAGATCGAGCCACAGCACCCGCCGGTCGGGGGTACCGGCCGCATACTGCGACGCCAGCCGGGACTTGCCAACGCCGGCAGGACCAGCCAGGGTCACGAGCCGGTTCTCGCCGAGCAAGTTCCCCAGATGTTCCTCGTCGTCGTCACGACCGAAGAACCGGTCATCGGGACGGGGAATCCGGTGGGCTCCGGATGTCGTGTCGGCCACGCGCGTGTCGGCACCGGGGTCGCCGTCTGACCGCTGATCTGCGAGCGTGAGATGGGGGGCCTGGTTGAGGATGTCGGCTTCGAGATCCAACAGTGCACGGCTTGGTTCAACACCGAGCTCATCGCGAAGCATCGCCGATACCTGCTGCGATGCGGTAAGCGCTTCGGCCTGTCGATCCTGCCGGTACAAGGCAAGCATCAACTGGCACCACCGCCCTTCGCGGTAGGGCTCCTGCTGGGTGAGCCTCGTGGCGCGCGCAGCCGCCGCATCGTTCATCCCCGACGCGAGATACGCATCAACCAGGGCCTCCTCGGCCAGTCGACGGGCCTCCGCCAGTTCCTCCGAAGGGAGAAGGAGGCGCGCGGATCCGGTGTAGGGCTGGAAGGCATCTCCGCGCCAGAGGTCCAGCGCAGCCCTGAGATCGGCGATTGCGCGCTCCGGAGCGGACGGAAGCGCAGCGGTGGCCCGCTCGACCAGAGAAGCGAACGCGAGGTGGTCGAAGTCGTCGTCGCTGAGGCCGAGGCGATACCCGCTCGCGTCGTTCTGCACGATCTCGTGGTCGTGATCATCGAAGCGTGCCCGGAGGCGGTGGATCACGACGCCGAGGCTGGTGCGCGGATCTTTCGGCGGGTTCTCAGGCCACAGCTCGTCGCACAGGGTGTCGACAGTGACTGGGTCGGGGTGCGCAGCTACGAGAAGGGCCAATACCCGCCCCTGCTGGCCGCGGAATGCCTCGGGGCGTTCAGCACCGGCGAGGGCGACTGGCCCCAGGACGAGTACCCGAGGCGCAGGGCCGGACTCGTGATCAGTCACGGCTCACCAGACTACCGGAGGCAGCCTTCTGCTGCCGCCCGAGCCGGGTGCGAGGACCCTGGTCGGGCGGCCCCATGATCAGGTGCTGAACGTCCGGGTGGTGGCGTCGGACCCGGTGGGTGGGGTAGTGGTCATCGCCACTGTGATCCGGTCGTCCTGCGATGAGATCCGTTCCAGGATCTCGCTGGAGCCGGATTCGGCTCCAGCGAGGCGAACGCGGACGTTCAACGAGTGACCTTCGATCTTGTGCTTGCGGCCGTCCACTTCGATCACGACGTCCATGCGGCGGAGTCCTGAATCCATTTCGTTCCCTCTCGTTCAGGTCTGTTAGTTGACTGATTCGCTCACGATCCACTTAACGACGGTTTAACCGCCTTCTCTTGCGGGCACGAGGCCACCGGGCGTCCAGAACGAACCATCGGGGAAGAAGGTGACGTAGTCCCGCGGGAACGATGTGAACCCGGGGAGGAGATCGAGGCTCTCACCTCCGTCCAGCCCGAGGCCACGGTCGAGATCGAACCGGCGTTGCCCGCCGATCTCGACCAGCTCATCGCCGTCGAGGGTCAGCTCGATGACTTCGGCGTCGAGGCGGCGGGAGAATACCCGCCAGGTGTCGCTCCCGGGTTGCAGCACCACGGCCACCGGAACACCGGCCACGTCGATGTTGGCCACCGGCTCGGAACGCAACTCGGTGACCGGGGCGGCGACCGACTCATCGTCCAACTCGACCACGATCGCCATCGTTTCGAGGTCGAACCCGTCGAACCCACTCTCCACGGCGAGCGCGAGCGTGTCGGGGTGCTGGGCCTTCCAATCGGCCCACGTGCTCAGGCTCGACGGCAGCAGCTCCAGGCGAGCGCCACGGCGCTCACCGAGAATCGCCTCACCCAGCGGCTGGCTCCACACGCTGCCGGTGTCGGTATCCCACCAGGTCATCGCGTTGCCCCACAGCGCACCCTGATTGCCGAGCACCAGCTCGGTGCCGTTGATCTCTCGGCGATGGACCATCGCCGTTCCGCACAACGGTCACCACGTGACGAGGGTGGGTATGCCCCGGTGGTCGTCGTTCACGATCTCACGCCGATTGAGGAAGTCGACCGGGTAGGCGCGGGCCTCGTCGTTGAGGTCGACGCCGATCACCAGGCTCTCCTCTGGCCAGTCGACGCCAGCAGCGGTGGTGAAGACCGGGTCGTACACCGGCTCGATGGCGTCTCGTCGCAGCAGCTGGCGGTACCCGGGCGGGAGCGGTTCCTCGGCCCGTACCGGGTCGTAGATCGAGTTGGGGTCGGGCACGGCCAGGTCGAGCCGGGGTGGCAGGTCGGGGGCGTTCTCATCCGTCTGGGCGGTGGGAGCCGGTGTCGAGAAGGCCTGATCCTCGGCCGAGTCGCTGCACGCAGCGAGCAGCAGACCCCCAGCAATCACGACGGGCCCGATGGTGCGGTGGGGGCGGCGATCCATGGCCTGTCGAACCGAGCCCGCTGCTCGCGCATTCCGTGGTCGAGGAGAATGGACCGCACGGTCAAGACTCGGCAGAATGGGAGTCAGATTCTCAACCAACCCCAACCGTCGGAGAGGTCCTCCATGGCTGAAGCCGTCATCGTTTCCACTGCTCGGAGCCCCATCGGCCGGGCGTTCAAGGGTTCGCTCGTCAATGAGCGCGCCGACGACATCACCGCCCAGATCATCGATGCCGCCCTGAACAAGGTGCCCGAGCTCGACCGCAACGATGTCGAGGACGTGATCCTCGGCACCGGGTCGCCTGCCGGTGAGCAGGGCTTCAACATGGCCCGCGTCGTGGCCCTCATGGCCGGCATGGACGAGGTGCCGGGCGTGACGATCAACCGCTACTGCTCGTCGTCGCTGCAGACGATCCGAATGGCCGCCCACGCCATTCGTGCCGGCGAGGGTGACGTGTTCGTCACCGCCGGGAGCGAGTTCGTGAGCCGCTACCCCAACGGCGCATCCGACAACGGCACCGCCCAGAACCCGATCTTCGACGACGCCAAGGCTCGCACCGAGGCCAGGGCAACTGGTGGCGCCGACGTATGGGGCGCCCCCGAAGGCCTCCCGGACGTCTACATCGCGATGGGCCAAACCGCCGAGAACGTGGCGCAGCTCAAGGGTGTGTCGCGCGAAGCCCAGGACGAGTGGGGTGTGCGGTCCCAGAACAAGGCTGAGGAAGCCATCAACCGAGGCTTCTTCGAAAAGGACATCACGCCGATCACCCTCGCTGACGGCACCGTTCACGCCACCGACGATGGCCCCCGTGCAGGTACCACGCTCGACAAGGTGAGCCAGCTCAAGCCGGTGTTCCGCCCCGACGGCACGGTGACCGCTGGCAACGCCTGCCCGCTGAACGACGGCGCCTCGTGCGTGGTGGTGATGAGCGACACCAAGGCCGCCGAGCTGGGCATCACGCCGCTGGCTCGGATCATCTCCTCTGGTGTCACTGGTCTCAGCCCCGAGATCATGGGTCTCGGCCCGATCGAGGCCAGCCGCATGGCGCTGGCCCGGGCCGGCATGACGATCGACGACGTCGATCTCGTCGAGATCAACGAGGCCTTCGCCGCCCAGGTGCTGCCCTCGGCCGACGAGCTCGGGATCAGCTACGACAAGCTGAACGTGAACGGTGGCGCCATCGCCCTCGGGCACCCCTTCGGCATGACCGGCGGTCGCATCATGAGCACCCTGATCAACGGCCTCGAAGACGCCGACAAGTCCATCGGCCTCGAAACCATGTGCGTCGGCGGCGGCCAGGGCATGGCCATGATCATCGAGCGTCTCTGATCTGATTCTCCCCAAGGGAGTCAGCTGACTCCGAGATACAGCTCGTGGCCCGGTTGTTGGATTCCGGGCCACGAGCGCGTCAGGGCCGCGAATCGGGCACTCTGGTGGGGTGCGGTTCGCCGACCATCTCCGCCAATGGGACCCCGACGCTCTCACGCATCTACTCACGGCCCGACCAGATCTGCTGAGCGCCGTCGACGACGGGTTCGACGCCGTTGCCCGACGCGCCTCAACGCCGATGTCGCTCGGCCGATGCCTGGTGCGCAGCGACGTGGCCATGCTGGTGGTGGCCGAGGCGCTCGTGCTCACCCACCCGGCCACGCCCGCCGAGCTCGACGAGCTGCTCGGCACCAACGATCTCACGTCGGTGATCGGCGCCCTCGAACGTCTCGCCGCCCTCGGGGTGGTGGTGATCGAAGGCGGCGTGGCCCGACCAGTCGGTGCGCTCACCGATCTCTTCCTGCGCCCGCTGGGGCTGGGCCCGTCGTTCACCGAGCTGGCCACACACCTGTCGTCGAGCACGCTCGACGATCTCGCCACCCGCCTCGGCGCCGGTGGCGCCCGCAGTCGAGCGGCAACGGCGCGGGCGATCGCTCAGCGGCTACGGGCCACCTCAGGCCTCTCGGCGGCGATCGCCGATGCCCCCCTCGGCACGGCCGAAATGCTTGAGGCCCTGATCGACCAGCGTTCGCCAACAGTTGGCCTCCCCGCCGGATTCAGCTACCAGCGGCTCCCCGAGGACGATCCGCTCGTATGGCTGCTGAGCCACGGACTGCTCGTCGCGATCGACGACCATCACGCCGAACTGCCGGCCGAGATCGTGATCGGGGCCTCATCCAACGGCCTTGCTCCGACTGCGGCCCTGCGGCCGATCGCCCTCCAACCGGTGACGGGCCTCCCCGCCGAGACCGTCTCCGCCTCAGCCGCCGACCGGGCGAGCCGCACCCTCGAAGCCACCGAGGCGCTGCTACGCCAGATCGAAGCCGGTGACGTGGCAACGCTCAAGGCGGGCGGCATCGGCGCCCGCGAGATCAAGCGGCTGGCCAAGCTCACCGGGATCGACGATCGCGACGTGGCCCGGTTGCTCGAGTTGTTGTTCGAGGGTCGGCTGATCGTGCCCACCGGCAGCGGCGTCACCGTCACGCCGCTCGCAGCCCGCTGGTGGCAGCTGTCCCGGGCTCGTCGGTGGATCGTGTTGGTGCGGGCGTGGCTCGGTGCGTCGGTGTTCATCTCCCAGGCCCTCAGCCGTACCGACGAGGGCAAGCTCCGCCCCGCACTCGACGACCATGAGATGCTCGCTGCTGCCGGCTCGGCCCGCCGCGGTCTGGTCGACCTCGCCTCTGGTCTTGCATCGGGCGAGGCCTTCGACATCGATCAGCTGGCCGAGGCGTCGGTGTGGCGTTGTCCCAACCTGTGGGGCGTCGGCCACCCCCCGCCCGAGCATCTGGTGGACTGGACGGTGGCCGAGGCCGAGCTGCTCGGGCTCGTCGCCCAGAACGCGCCCGCCCCCACGCTGGCGGCCTTGGCCAGCGACGACGAGGCCCGGCTGCACGAGCTGGCGGCCGCGATGCTCGGCGAGGACCAGGGCCACGTCATGCTCCAGAGCGATCTCACCGCAGTGGCACTCGGCCCGCTGTCGCCTCGGGTGGCCGGTGTGCTCGGCGAGATGGCCGACCGCATCACCGACTCGGCAGTGCCCCAGTTCCGGTTCTCCGAAACCAGCATCCGTCGGGCGTTCGACCGAGGGTGGGGGAGCGAGGGCGTGGTGGAGTTCCTGTCCGCCCATGCCCTGTCGGGCGTGCCGCAGCCCCTGTCGTACCTCATCGCCGACGTCGAACGCCGGTACGGGTCCGTGCGCATCCTCGACACCCGCGGCGTGATCGTGACCGAGGACGAGGCCACGGCGCTCGAGATCGCGTCCAGCAGCCGGGCTGCCCGCCTCGGGCTTCGCATCATCGCCCCCACCGTGTTGATCGGCCCGGTCGAGCCGCGCCGACTCCTGGACGAGCTGCGGGCCGAAGGTCTATTCCCTGTGATCGACGGGGTGGACGGCTGTGCGGGCGGCCCGCATGCCGCCGTGCGGCTGATCGATCTCGACGCCCCCGAACCCGACGATCTCGACTACGACATCGAGTTCGACGCCGAGTCGCTCCCCGCCGACTGGACTGGCCCCGCCCTCGACGAGATGGCGTTGGCGGGTGAGGTGGCCGATGCCGTGGGCATCCTCGTCGATGATCCCGGTGAGATGTCCGGCGAGGAGCCGCCCCACGGGCTGCATCTGCTCCGCAATCGGGCGGCTGTGGTCACCCATCGCCGTGACGGCCAGCTGGTCGAGGCCCGAGGTGTGGTGGTGGCCATCGGTGACTCGATCACCCTCCTGAACGAATCCGGGGTGGAGGACCTGCCGATCGACTCGGTGGTGGCCGTGGAGGACCCGTCGCGTTGACGCCCCCGTCGGGAGCCGACTCCGGCACCCCACCAGCCAACGGCCCGCTCCTGATCGCCGGCGCAGACACTGTGCTGCTCCAACTCGCCCACCCCGAGGCCGAGGAGTGCCGCACGCGTCTGGCTGCGTTCGCCGAACTCGAACGGTCGCCCGATCACGTGCACACCTTCCGCCTCACCGATCTGGGCTTGTGGAACGCGAGGGCCGCTGGGCTCGACGCCGAATCGGTGATCGACACCCTCACCCGCTACAGCGCGGGACCGGTACCGCACGCCATGATGGTGCTCGTCGCCGACACGATGGCTCGTTTCGGCGCCCTCGTGCTCGACGGCTCCGTGGCCGACGCCAACGGGGCGAGCCGGGGCGGCGATGAGGCCGGCGACGGGGTGGGTCCGGCCAGCCTGTTGCTGCGGTCGACCGATGGCTCGCTCGACGAGGCCCTGGCCGAGCCTGGCGTTGCCACACTCGTTGGCGAACGCATCGACGAAGATCGTGTGAGGGTGCCGGCGCTCAACCGGGGCCGGCTGAAGCAGGCGCTCGTCGAGGCCCGCCGCCCCGTGGACGACCGGGCCGCTGTCAGCCCTGGCCTCGCGTTCGGGTTCGACCTGAGCTCCGATCTGGAGCTCAGGCCCTACCAACGCCAGGCCGTCGACTCCTGGCTGCCGGCTGCGGCCGGCGTCGTGGTGCTGCCCTGCGGCGCCGGCAAGACCGTGACAGCACTGGCTGCCGCCGCTGAGGTCGGAGCCCGCACGCTGATCCTCGTGACCGGCGAGGCGTCGATGCAGCAGTGGAAGTCGGAGTTGCTGCAGTTCACGACCGTTGACGAAGCCGACATCGGCTTCTACTCCGCTCGATCGAAGGCCGTCGCCCCGATCACGATCGCCACCTACCACGTGATCTCGGCCCGGCGGAACGGGGAGTTCCGCCATCTCGATCTGATCCAGCGTGGTGACTGGGGCCTGGTGATCTACGACGAGGTGCACCTCCTGCCCTCGGCGGTGTTCCAGATGACGGCGGGGATCCAGAGCCGGCGCCGGCTCGGTCTCACCGCAACGCTCATCCGCGAGGACGGACGCCAGGGCGACGTGTTCAGCCTCGTCGGCCCGAAGCGGTTCGACGTGCCCTGGCGCGAGCTGGAACTGCAGGGTTGGCTGGCGCCGGCCACGTGCACCGAGGTGCGGGTGGTTCCCACCGAGGCCGAGCGCCTGGCCCACGCCACCGCTACTGGTCAGGAGAAGGCCAAGGTGGCGGCCGGGGTCGAGGCCAAGATCGACGTGGTTCGCCGCCTGCTCGCCCGCCACCGGGGGGAGGGGGCACTGGTGATCGGCACCTACCTCGTCGCCTTGGCGCCGCTCGCCGAGGCTCTCGACGCGCCCATGGTGTCGGGCGAGACCTCAGCCGCCGAGCGGCTCCGGCTGTTCGACGCTCTCCGCGTCGGGGAGATCGACGTGCTCGTCGTGTCGAAGGTGGCGAACTTCAGCCTCGACCTGCCCGAGGTGTCGGTGGCGATCCAGGTCTCAGGCACCTTCGGCAGCCGCCAGGAGGAAGCCCAACGCCTGGGCCGCGTGGTGCGCCCGAAGGCCGACGGCCGTCAGGCCCATTTCTACACCGTGGTGGCCCGCGACACCGTGGAGCAGGAGTACGCCCAGCGACGCCAGCTGTTCCTGGCCGAGCAGGGCTACGCCTACGAGATCATCGACGGCACCGACCTCTGATCGTCGTGACGCCTGATGGGCGGAGAGGTACTGTTTGGGTCCAAACGAACCGAGGAGCGCGCGTCATGGCCCTTCCCAAGCTCATGCATCCCTACGCCTACACCACTCGCGACGATTTCATCACCGTCGTGTCCGGTGAGGGGGCCACGATCACCGACAGCACGGGCAAGACCTACATCGACGCCCTGGCCAGCCTCTGGTACCTCCAGGCGGGGCACGGGTGCCAGCCGATCATCGACGCGGTGACCACGCAGATGAACAAGCTGGCCACGTTTCACACCTTCGACCGGTTCGGCAACGAGCCGTCCGAGCAGCTTGCGGCCAAGATCGTCGAGCGGTCGCCCTACCCCGATGCTCGGGTGTTCCTCGGCAACTCCGGCAGCGAGGCGATCGACACGGCCATGAAGCTCACCCGGGCCGCCCACGTGCGGGCCGGCCGGCCCGAGCGCACGATCATCGTCACCCGCGATCGCGGCTACCACGGCGTGAACTACGGCGGCACCACCGCCCAGGGCCTCCCCCTCAACAAGGAGGGCTGGGGCCCGCTCCTGCCTGACGTGGTGCAGGTGCCAGCCGATGACATCGAGGCCATGGCGTCGTTCATGGCTGAGCAGGGTGACCGGGTGGCAGCCGTCATCACCGAGCCGATCCAAGGGGCTGGCGGGGTGCACCCGCCGGTGGACGGATACCTCGAAGGTCTGCGTCGGCTGTGCGATCAGCACGGCGCCTATCTCGTGTTCGACGAGGTGATCGCCGGGTTCGGGCGCATGGGCACCTGGACGGCGGCCGAGTTCTTCGGGGTGACACCCGACGTGATCACCTTCGCCAAGGGCGTGACGTCGGGCTACCAGCCGGTGTCCGGTGCCATCCTCGGCCCGAGCGTGGTCGAGCCGCTGGAGGCGGAGGACAACTGGATGCTCCGCCACGGCTACACCTACTCCGGGCACCCGGCCGCGACTGCGGCTGGCGTGGCCAACCTCGAGGTGCTCGAGGAGGGCCTGCTCGAGCGGGCAACTCACGTTGGTGAGCGACTGAGCGCCGGCCTGCGCAGCCTCGAGGCCGACGGCACGGTCACCTCGGTGCGGGGCGCCGGCGCAGTGTGGGCGGCCGAGCTCGGGGAGGGCGTCGACGCCATCCCGGTGCGCGACGCCATGCTCGACAAGGGCGTGATTCCACGGCCGATCGGCAACGCGATTGCGTTCTGCCCGCCGCTCGTCATCAGCGACGCCGAGATCGACACCTGCGTGGACGTACTCGCCGAGGTCGTCTCCGCCAACTGACCCGAATCGATCCCGTCGGCCCTGCTGTCCTAGCCTCGGGCCATGGGGACCAACGGCGATTCCACGTTCGACGCGATCGTGATCGGGGCCGGGGTGTCGGGGCTGTACCAGCTCCACCGGCTCCGTGAACTCGGCCTTCGCACCCTGGTGCTCGAAGCCGGAACTGGCGTGGGCGGTACCTGGTACTGGAACCGCTACCCAGGCGCCCGATTCGACTCCGAGAGCTACACCTACACCTACTCGTGGTCGCCCGACGTTCTGAACGAGTGGACCTGGAGCGAACGGTTCTCGGCCCAGCCGGAGAACCTGCGCTACCTGGAGTTCGTGGCTGATCGTCACGATCTTCGCCGCGACATCCGCTTCGAGACTCGGGTGCGCTCAGCCCACTACGACGAGGCCGCCAACCAGTGGACGGTGGCTACCGACGATGGGTTCGAGGCGTCGTGCAGCTATCTGATCACCGCGATCGGGGCGCTCTCGGTGCCGGTGCTCCCCGCCATCGAGGGCCGCGAGTCGTTCACCGGTCCGGCCTTCCACACCTCACAGTGGCCGAGCGAACCCGTCGACCTCAGCGGCAAGAGGGTGGCCGTGATCGGCACAGGGGCCACCGCCGTGCAGCTGATCCCCGAGGTGTCCAAGACCGCCGGGCACCTCACGATCTTCCAACGCACTCCGAACTGGTGCGCGCCGCTCCACAACGGGCCGATTCCGGCCGAGGAGATGGCTGACATCCGTACCCGCTACGCCGAGATCTTCGCCGCCTGCAACGACACCTACGGTGGGTTCGTGCACGACGCCGATCGGCGCAAGGCACTCGAGGTGAGTGAGGAGGAGCGCCTGGAGACCTGGGAGGAGCTGTGGGCCTCTCCCGGCTTCGGCATCTGGATGGCGAACTTCCGTGACGTGCTCGTGAACGAGCAGGCCAACGCCCTCATGTCGGAGTTCGCCGCCAACAAGATCCGTGAGCGGGTTCTCGACCCGGCCGTTGCGGAGAAGCTCATCCCGACCAACCATGGGTTCGGCACCCGCCGAGTGCCGATGGAGACGAACTACTACGAGGTGTACAACCAGCCCAACGTGCGCCTCGTCGATCTTCGCGAGACCCCGATCGAGACGATCGCGCCGTCTGGCATCCAGACCTCCGAAGCCCTCCACGAGGTGGATCTCATCATCTATGCCACTGGCTTCGACGCCGTGACCGGGGCGTTCGAACGGATCGACATCCGTGGCCGCAACGGCTCGCAGCTCCGTGAGGTGTGGGCTGACGGGCCCCGCACCTATCTCGGCATCGCCGTCGGTGGCTTCCCCAACCTCTACACCCTGGTTGGCCCCAACAACGTGTCCACCTTCTGCAACATGCCCCGCTGCATCGAACAGAACGTCGACTGGGTGACCGACTTCCTGGCCTTCCAGCGCGACCGGGGCATCACCAGCGCCGAGCCCACCGCAGAGGCGATGGAGGCGTGGGGCGAGCACGTCGAGACCAGTGGCGCCCGGATGTTGTTCAACAACATCAACTCGTGGTTCACCGGGGTGAACAGCAACATCGAGGGGCGAACCCAGCGACGCACGATCCTCTACGCCGGTGGTCTCCCAACCTATCGCGAACGGGCCGACGACGTGGCCGACCGCCACTACGACGGGTTCGAGCTCGCCTAACGTGCCCGGCGGCGGGCGAGAATCGCCGCCACTGGTCGCAACACCATCAGGGCTGCCACCTGGCGGGCGGCACTGCGCGGCCGCCGCCGGCGGGCGCGCGCCGGAGTTGCATTGAGGCGCATCTGGCCCGAGTCGCCACCGGGATGACGGTGGTGGTACCAGATCTCCAAGCGAAGGAAGGCGGTGAGCAGCAACGACAACGGTCTCGCGCTGATCACGGCGGAGCCCAGGCGCCACTGGCGCGCGGCCGTTCGCCCCGACCACAGCTCCCTCAGGGTGTAGGGCACCACGAGCCGAGACACGAGGTGGCCGTTGTCGTCGGCTTCGAACGACAGGTCGGCCATGGTGAGCGCTTCCTGCCTGTCGGGGTCGTTCCACCAGCGAGCGAGGAGGCCGACAGTGCCCGGCCGCAGAGACGAGTCGTCACAGCCGAGTTCGGCGAGGCGAGCCCGCGACGGGATCAGGGCGGCTACGGCGAGGGCCCCGTCCCACAGGTGGTGGCGGTTGTCGTGGTCAACGGCGGCGACGCGGCCGGTGAATGCCGGAACCACGCTGCCGTCGGCCTGGCGCTCGTAGTGATCGACCCGGGCCTTGCCCGAGGCGGTGAGTGTCTCGATACACACCACTGGGCTCGATACGTGCCGGCTCGGCTCATGACCGTCGAACGCAAACCGAGCGATGTCGATCGCCTCGTCGACGTCGGGCAGAACGTTCGCCCCACCGAAGTGCAGATGGAGCGGCTCCTCGCCGGTCACCTCGGCCACGATGGGTGAGATCTTCCAGGCCAGTCGACCTCGCCAGCCGACGTCGACGATGCCCACTCGGCCGGGCCGGATGTCGAGGCCACGCAGATAGTCGGTGATGAGGTCCTTGCGGCTGGTGGCACGGGCCCGGATCACGTCGCCGATCGCCGTGTCGGCCAGTAGTGCCTCCCACTCGGGCTGGAGGGTGTGGGGGAGCGGTTCGTTCGGGGCCAGCTCGGCGAGCGATTGGTGGGCCGTGACGTCGGCCGGAGTGAGACCGATGCGGCCGAGCAGCGAGGAGAACGGCACGCTGTGGCGGTTGACGTTGATGAACGCGGTGTCGGTGGCGGTGCCGGCGTGGAGCCAGTCGGCCAGGTCGTAGGCCGCCGCCCCGGCGATCGCCCACGAGCGTCGCGAGCAGTGCATATAGGTGAGGGGGATGTCGCCCCAGTGGTCGGTCGGCATGGCCACGGCCATCTTCAGCGGAAGTTCGCCGTCGCGGGCGAGGAAAAGTAGATGTGACAGGCCCTCGCGTCGGGCTGTTTCGGCGATCCACAACAGGAACGAGCCAAGCACCTGACCGCCGATCTCGGCGCCGAGAACACGGAGCTCGCGGGCGTGGCCCTCGGCGTCTCCGTCAGAGGCTTCTGCCTCGATCTCCAGTCGGGCTCGCCGAGCGGCGGCTGCGACCGCGGGGCCGGCCGACCGGGAGTCGGCGGCCATGGCCTCCTCGTAACGGGTGGGCGCCGCGCTCGGAAGGTGGAAGCCGACGAGCCCGGCCTCGTCGGCCATCACTGCGTCGGACCACAGGTTGTCGCCGAGGTGCCAGATTGTGGCGCCCCGATCGAGCTCGCTCGCCCACACCGCGGGAAGGAGCGTGCCGGCTGCCTTGGTGGACCCCCACTCGTGCGACGACACCAAGGCATCGAGATCGGTGAGCAGGCCGTGGCTGTGTAGCAACGCTCGGAGCGAGGCCGAGGAGCGCTCGGTGTCGGACACGAAGGTGACAGGTACCCCGGCGTGGCGGATGCGGTGGAGTGCATCGGCGGCGCCAGGCACAGGGCGACACAGTTCTGATTCGAGCAGCTCGGCTGTGGCCGATCGCTTCGGACCCTGACGGGCGCCGGCTCGGCGATCGGCGAGGTTCTCGATCGGCTCGGGGCCCAGAAGATCACGGATCACACACGTGTCGAACACGTCCACGCTCACGTGGTCGGGCCGTTCCCGCACCACCCGGTCGGCGAATGATGACCAGGTGACGGAGGCCCGCCCGACCCCGGCCCGTCGCAAGTGGAACGCGCCGCGAGACCGAACCGATGGGGCGCGCTTGGCCACGCGCAGCAGGGAATTCGCGGATTGTATGGGTGGCACATCCACTCCGTTCGACCTATCGACCTCCCATCGGTCTAGGCCGGACGGATCGGAGGAAAAAGCGCGGGCGAACCCGCCTGCCCCAGCCCCAAAGAGTAGCCATTCGAGCGCTACACGTGGCGAAGAATGTGAAAGTTCTTGACCGCTTGTGTGATCTGACCGTGATCGATCCGTAATCTCACGACGGTCGAGGCCGATGGGATCGGAGAGTACGGGAGATGCGATGCCACTCGTGAACGTGAAGAAGAAGGTGGCCAAGGCGGGCGCCAAGGTGGGCCTCGAGCCCGGCGAGCAGGTGTTGGCGGGCTGCACCACCAATCCGTCGGGCACCATGAAACGGATGATGGCCCGGGAGGCCGGAGGTCTGGTGGCGGCGGCGATCGTGGACCGCAACCAGGGGGATGCCTCTGCGCCAGGGGCGCTCGCCGACCGGTTCGTCGCTGGTCAGAACTTCGTGGTCGTCACCGACCGCCGCGTCCTGCTCATCAAGATGGGCGTCATGACCGGTGCTCCCAAGGAGTTGTTGGCGTCATGGGCCCACGCCGAGGTGGCGGCGATCACGGTCGATTCGGGAACGCTGGCCCACCCGTTCACCGTCACCTTCAGTGATGGATCGGCCGTTCAGGTGGAGGGAGCGCGGGGGAGCGACCCCGGTTCGGTCGGCGAGGCCTTTGCTGCGCTCGGGCACTGACGCTGTGCCGCCCCGTTACAGGTTGGCGCAGGCCGTGACGGTGTTCTCGAAGAACTCCTCGAAGCCTTCAACGCCGCTCGTGCCGGTGAGTTCCTCGTAGGAGACGGCACCGCTGATCTGGCCGAGGACGTCCTCGTCGTCGCTGTAGCGATCGAAGACGGCGTTGGCGATGCACTGGGCTTCTTCGGTGGTGAAGGTCTCGTCGCGGGTCAATGCCGCCACCAGGTCGTCCCGGCTGCCGGGGCCCCCGGTGCACGCCGCGGCCACGAAACTCAAGGCCACGAGCGGAATCAGCAAACGACGCATCGACATACCCGCTCTGTTGTAGCTGGTTGCGCCCCGGTTCACTACCGGTCGTTGGTGCTGGTGGCCTGGTCGCCGTGCACCAGCGGGCGGAGCGCCTCGATGTGGTCGGGGCCGATTCCGCAGCACCCGCCGATCACCTGCACCCCCCGGTCGATCCAGCGGCCGACCGCAGCAGCATGGTCTTCGGCGGAGATCACTCCGTCGAAGATCCAGTTCGGCTCCACGAAGAGCCCGGAGTGGGCGTACACCGCCACAGGGCCGGTCCAGTGCTGGTCGACGACATCGAGGCTCGGGTCGACGTCGACCACCTCAGTGTGCATGATGGCGAGAACCGGCACGTCGGCGGAGGCCATGGCCTTCACCCCGTCGGCCAAGAGCGCCGTCTCGTCGTAGAGCCACACAGTGCCGTCGGCCGCAACCTTCGTGCTGAAGCCCACCCAGACCGGCAACCCGCTCGTGCGGGCGGCGTCGAGGATCGCCAGCGTGCGGTCGACGTCGGCCATCATCTCGAGGATCAGTAGATCGGCGCCCGCATCGGCCATGATCCGGGCCTGATCGGCCACGTTGGTCCACAGCTCGTCGCGATCGGGTTCGGCCATCGTCCAGTGCCAATGGGTGATACCACCGGCCACCAGCACGTCGCGGCCGGCCCCGGCGGCGGCCTCCCGGGCGAGGATCACGCCTTCGCGATTCAGGCGTTCGAAGTGCTCGCCGAGCCCGGCGTTGGTCAGGGCGTGACGCGACGTGGAGAACGTATTCGAGATCACGAGTTCCGCCCCTGCCCGCAGATAGTCCTCGTGCACACCGCGCACGATGTCGGGGTTGTCGAGCGCGCCGGTACTGCTCCAGGCGTGTTCGACCGTGGTGATTCCACGTTTCTCGATCTCGGTGCCGGTGCCGCCGTCGATCAGGATGCGCTCGCCGTCGGCCAGCCGCTTCATCAGCAGGTCGTGAGCCGACCGCGGTTGTTGGGGATAGGTCGCCATGGTGGTCCGAGAGGGTACCGGTCTACGGGCGACGGCTGGAGATCACGCCGGTGTTGAACCCGGCCAGGTGGAGGCCCCCGGCAAAGCGGGCGTGCTCGATCTTCACGCAGCGATCCATCACCACGTTCATCCCAGCGGCGAGACCGATGGCGGCTGCTTCCTCGCTCCAGATCCCGAGCTGGAGCCACAAGGTCGTGATGCCGAGCTCTGCGGCCTCGCGAGCAACGTCGGGGCAGTCGGCCGCTTTGCGGAACACGCTCACCAGATCGGGCACAACCGGCAGGGCGCTCAGCGAGGGGTAGCAGCTCAGCCCGAGGATCTCGGTCTCGCGTGGGTTGATGGGGTAGAGGTCGAAGTCACAGGTCGACGACTTGAGATAGGTGAGCACGAAGTTGCTGGCCCGCGATGGGTTCGCCGAGGCACCGACGATCGCGATCGTCTTCGCCTCGTCGAGCATCCGCTTGCGTTCGAGGGCGCTGGGCGGTGCCCAGTTCTCGGGGAGCTGGGGAGTGGTGGGTGCCGTCATCTCAAACCTCCTTGGCTGCGGCGGTGAGTGCCTGGTCGATATCCCACAGGATGTCCTCGACGTCTTCCAATCCGACCGACAGTCGCACCATGTCGGGGCTGACGCCGCCCGCCGCGAGTTGTTCGTCGCTGAGCTGTTGGTGGGTGGTCGACGCGGGGTGGATCACGAGCGTCTTCGCGTCGCCCACGTTGGCGAGGTGGCTGATCAGCTGAAGGTTCTCGATGAAGCGCTGGCCCACCTCACGGCCACCAGCCACCCCGAAGGTGAAGATGGCGCCGGCCCCGTTCGGAAGGTATCGAGCTGCGAGCTCGCGGTACGGCGAGTTCGCCAGGTCGGCGTGGTTCACCCACGACACCCTCTCGTCGGCTTCCAGCCACTCGGCAACGGCGCGGGTGTTGGCCACGTGGTTCTCCATCCGCTGGGGCAGGGTCTCGATGCCCTGGAGCAGCAGGAAGGCGTTGAACGGCGAAAGGCAGGCGCCGACATCGCGGAGCTGCTCCGATCGAAGCGCGGTGCAGAACGCGTACTCGCCGAAGTTGTCGTGCCACTGCAGGCCGTTGTAGGTGGGGATCGTCTCGGTGAAGCGATCGAAGCGGCCCGACGCCGTCCAGTCGAACGTGCCGGCCTCGGTCACCACGCCGGCGATGCTCGTGCCGTGACCGCCGAGGAACTTCGTGGCCGAGTGGATCACGATGTCGGCGCCGTGCTCGATGGGGCGACACAGATACGGGGTGGCGAACGTGGCGTCGACCACGAGGGGCAGCCCGTTGGCATGGGCGAGATCGGCGAGTGCCCGCAGATCGGCGACCGCGCCCGACGGGTTGGCGATCACCTCGGTGTAGAGGCACTTGGTACGGCTGGTGATTGCGGCGGCGAACGCGTCGACGGAGGTGCCGTCGACGAAGGTGGTCTCGAGGCCGAGTCGGGCGAGGGTGGTGCCGAACAGTGTGTAGGTACCGCCGTAGAGGCCCGAGGCGGCCACCACGTGATCACCGGCACCAGCCAGGGTGGTGATGGTGAGGAACTCGGCCGCCTGGCCGCTGGCCGTTGCCACCGATCCGATGCCGCCTTCGAGGCTCGCCATGCGCTCCTCGAACGCGGCGTTGGTGGGGTTCGAGATGCGGGAGTAGATCGTGCCGTACTTCTGAAGGGCGAACAGATCGGCCGCATCGGCGGTGTCTTCGAACACGAAGCTGGTGCTCTGATAGATCGGAACCGCCCGAGCGCCGGTGGTCGGATCGGGCATGCCTCCGGCGTGGAGGGCGCGAGTTCGAAAGCCCCATTGGCGGTCGTTGCTCATACCGCAGTCTAAGTCGAGCAGCGCGGTCGACTATTCCTGGCTCTCGTGGGCGGTCGCCCCGGGGTCGCCGCCCTTGTAGAGCGTGTCGAGGGCGTCGATCACGGCCAGCGCGCCCTCTCGGTCGGCCCGGTGGATGGCGGTGGCCCACTCGGCCACGGCGAAGGCGAAGCGGCTGGGCTCGTGGTCTTCGAGCCCGATGGTCAGTGCTTCGAGATCGGCGAGGCGGTCCTCGGTGCGTTGCACGTGGCGCTCCAGGGCGTGGCGGCTGGTCTCGATCGAGCCGAGCCCGCCGACGAACAGCTGGAGCGCGATCGGGTGCTTGAGCTGGGGGGAGCCGTTATCGCGCTCGGAGGCCCACTCGGTGAGTGCTGCTCGGCCGCTGGTGGTGAGGGTATGGCGGACGGTGCGCTGGGGTTCGTCGCTGGTCTGGTCGTGGAGGCGCTCCACGTGCCCGAGGTCCACGAGCCGGGTGAGCTCGCGGTAGATCTGGCTCTGGGCGGGGGTCCAGTAGAAGTGGGCGAGGCTGCGGAGGGCCCACTGGCGGATCTCGTAGCCGGACATCGTGCCGCCGTAGTAGAGGATGGCCATCACGGCCACGGCGGTGCGGGGGAGCGGGGTTGTCGTCGGCACGGCGTCATGCCATCACTTCGATATGACTAATTGTCATAGTGGGTGTCCTCGCAGTTGTCACAAGGTCGACCAGAGTGCGGAACAGCGCTGCCGTGGCTGACGAACGAGTGCTGA
Source organism: Actinomycetota bacterium (assembly GCA_039029735.1). Taxonomy (GTDB): domain Bacteria; phylum Actinomycetota; class Acidimicrobiia; order Acidimicrobiales; family SZUA-35; genus CADEDH01. The sequence continues at coordinate 70,800 of JBCCFL010000004.1, forward strand.
TGAAGAACCCGAACACAGGCCGCGACAACGGCACCATCGCTCGGGTGATGTACGAGCCGGTGTGCCAGGCAATCCTCGGTGCGTTGGCCGACACGCCGGATGGGATTCTTTTCGGTGATCTGCGCCGCCACGTCGAAGCCCGCACCCCTCCCGAGCTCTGGAAGGACGCATCGATCGGGTGGTACACCACCACCGTGAAGCTCCACATCGAGGCCGAGGGCTGGCTCGAACGGTCGGGCTCACCCCAGCGTCTCCACCTCACCGACGCGGGGCGCTCGCAACGTGCCACGGACTAGGCGACGTCGAGGATCGTCTCGTCGTTGGTGCCGCCGAGGGTGTCATCGTCACCCCGGCCCCGACCGTGTCGTTCCAGCGACGTTCAGGTGCTGGCTGGGGAGGGTCAGGCCAGCGCGGCGATCAGGCCGAGCGCGATCAGCGCGCCGTTGCGGCCGAGGGTCCAGTTCGACACCGGGGTGTCGGTGAGCCCGCCGAAGCAGCGGCACGACACCTCGCGACCGGAGCGAACCACCCCAACCAACACGGCCGTGAACGCCGCGAGCAGCGCCACGGCGAAGATGCCGCCGATGGATGGGCGCAGGATCAGCGCCGCCGCCGTCCCGAGTTCGGCCAGGGGTACGAGCCGGGCCAACACCGCCGGCATCCGCAATCGCAGCTCCCGCATCTCGCGCGCCGTGCTCTCCGGGTCGCGGAACTTGGCCAGGCCGGCCACCACGAACAGCGTGGCCAGGATCCACCCGGCCATCTGGGCGATGGTGAGGTTCATCCGGTGGCGCCGTCGGGCCGGGTCTTCTCAGCCCGCCGACGATCCAACCGATCCGCCCCTGCATCGAACCCGGGGAACTGCGGTTGCACCGCCCCCTTCGCCGCCGCCATCTCCATCACGAGAGCCTCGACCTCGCTCCAATCCCGAGCTCGTGGCCCTTCCATACCTTCGTTGTAGGGCTGCTCGAACGCGATCACGTCGTTGCCGGCCGATCGCAGCGCCGCCACGTTGTGGGGCGCGTCGTCGACGTACACGTCAGCTCCCACCTCGGGCTTGTCGCCCAGGAAGCACAGGTCGCGGTACGGGATGCGAGCCTCGTCGAGCCACTCGACGGTGTCGGACACCACCGCAGCATGCCCCCAGTTCACGTAGAGCCGGTGGGTGATGATGCGGATCCAGATCCCAGCGTCGCTGAGCCTCCACAGCGCATCGGCGCACCCTTCGATCACCGGCAGGTGGCGCAGCATCCGCTCCTCGGCCACGGCGCGGCGGTGGAGACGTTGGAACTCAGCCGCATCGAGACCCCACTCGTCGAACCCCCAGGAGCGTTCGATGGGCAGGTCTTCTGGTGCGATCCCACGATCGGCAGCGACGACGGCCCGGAACCCGGCGGTGTAGTCGGCGCACACCCCATCGAGATCGACCCCGAACACGAATGAGCCGGTCACGGGTCTGACCTTATCCCACCACCCTTACCCCACCACGCACAGCGTTCGAGGGTCGTGGCCGTGCGTGGGCATGAACGCGCACGTCAGGTACAGAATTCGGCGAAGAACGCCGATTCGTCGATTGTGTCGGACATCCTGGGGCCGTGCCTGATTCCCCCACTCCAGACTCTGCGTCGTCGGGCAACGACCAACACACCATTGCGATCGTGGTCGGCCCCGGCGTCGACGACCCCTCGCCCGGTGGACCGGCAGCGCAGGCCAACCTGTTCGGATTCGAGGTCGAGGCCGTGGAGGAGTGCCGTCTCTTCCACGTGCGGGGCCCCGACGCCAGCCTGAGTGGCGACGGCCTCGAACAGCTGGCCGGCTCGTTGATGGCCGACCGAGTTGGGCAGTGGTGGATCGCCGCGGCCCAACACGAGAGCTTCGTGGCCGGTGACGGCCGCCGCCTGGTCGACGTGGGCCTTCGGCCTGGCGTGACCGACCGCGAGGGGGCCGAGCTGGTGCGGGCCGCCGCCGAACTGGGGGTGCCGATCGACGCGGCATCAGTGGGTCGGCGCCTCATCATCCACGGCGACCTGGACGACGGTCAGCTCGACACGTTGATGACCCGAGCCCTCCACAACGACGTGATCGAGCGGTGGGCGGAGGGCTTCCTGGAGCCGGCCTTCACCGACCCTGGGGCCAAGAGCGCAGGGATCGACACCATTGCGCTCCGCGACCTCGACGACGACGGCCTCGCCGAACTGTCGAAGATGCGGCGCCTCGGCATGTCGGTTGCCGAGTTGCGCACCGTGCAGGCCCACTTTGCCTCGGTGGGCCGCGAGCCAACCGACGGTGAGATCGAGACGATCGCCCAGACGTGGAGCGAGCACTGCTCCCACAAGACGTTCCGGGCCCAGATCACCCTGCCCGACGACTCGGTCGACGGCATGTTGAAGCAGTACCTCCGGGCCGCCACCGAAACAATCGACGCGCCCTGGGTTCGCAGTGCCTTCGTCGACAACGCCGGCATCGTGGCCTTCGACGACGAGTTCGACCTCGCCATCAAGGCCGAGACCCACAATCACCCCTCGGCCCTCGAACCCTTCGGCGGCGCCAACACCGGCGTCGGGGGAGTGGTGCGCGACATCCTCGGCGTGTCGGCCAAGCCCATCGCCATCACCGACATCCTCTGCTTCGGGCCCGACGACCTGCCGCTCCACGAGTTGCCCGACGGCGTGCTCCATCCCCGGCGGATTCGCACCGGCGTGATCGCCGGCGTCGGCGACTACGGCAACAAGATCGGCGTACCGAACATCGCGGGCGCCATCCTTCACGACGCCAGCTACACCACCACACCACTCGTCTTCGCCGGATGCGTGGGCATCTTGCCCCGCGATTCCCACCCCACCGAGCCCCAGCCGGGCGACGCCATCGTGGTGCTCGGTGGCGCTGTCGGGCGTGACGGTGTGGGGGGCGCCACGTTCTCCTCGCAAACGATGGGTGCCGAGACCGCCGAGATCGCCGGGTCGTCGGTACAGATCGGTGACCCGATCGTGGAGAAGGGCCTCATCGACGTGGTTGTCGCCGCCCGCGACGCCAAGCTCTACCACGCCATCACCGACTGCGGCGCCGGCGGCCTGTCGTCAGCCGTTGGCGAGATGGGTGAGACAGTCGGAGCCGAGGTCGATCTGGCGCTCGTGCCCCGCAAGTACCCGGGCCTGGCGCCGTGGGAGGTGTGGCTGTCGGAGGCCCAGGAACGGATGGTGCTCGCCGTTCCCGACCCCGAGCCCGTGCTGGCGTTGGCGAAGCGCTGGCAGGTCGACGCCACGGTGATCGGCTTGTTTACCGGCGACGGCCGGCTGAAGGTCACCGACGGCGAAGACACCCTCGTCGATCTCGACACCACGTTCCTGCACGACGGGCGGCCCCGCCTCGGCCTCGCCGCCGACACACCGGTCACCATTCGCTCCACCCGCAAGCCAGCCGACATCGACCTCAAGACGGCATGCCTCGCACTGTTGGCCCATCCGTCGCTTCGCTCTCACGAGGCGGTGATCCGCACCTACGACCACGAGGTGCTCGGCGGCACGCTCGTTCGGCCTTACGGCGGGGTGGCCGGTGACGGTCCGGCCGATGGCACCGTGCTCATCCCACCGGGCATCAGCAGCGGCAAGGGGCTCGCCGTCGGCATCGGGGTGAACGTGGTGCTCGGTCGCTATGACACCGAGGCCATGGCCTGGGCTGCGGTGGACGAGGCCGTGCGCAACGCCGTGTGTGGGGGCGCCGATCCCGCCCGGCTCAGCCTGCTCGACAACTTCTCGTGGGGGAACCCGACCGATCCTGAGACCCTCGGCCACCTGGTGGCTGCGTGCAAGGGTTGCCACGACGCGGCGATCGCCTTCGGGGCCCCGTTCGTGTCCGGGAAGGATTCGCTCTTCAACGAGTTCGTCCACCCCGACGGGCGGCGTGATCCCGTTACGCCAACGCTCGTCATCACTGCGCTCGGCATCGTCGACGATCCAGAGGTGGTGCCGCTCACCGGCGTGACGGCTGCGGGCACCGACATCTGGCTCGTTGGGCCGCTCAATGGAGCCCTCGGCGGCAGCCACCTCGACGACCTGCTCGGCGAGGACCTCGGCGGCGAGGTGCCTCGGCCCGATCCCGACGCTGCGGCCCGTCACAGCGAGGTGGCAGCGGCCATCGCCGCCGGCCTGGTGCGCAGCGTGCACGACGTGGCCGAAGGCGGGCTCGCCTCGGCCGCCGCCGAGTGGGCGTTCAGCGGGCGGCTCGGCGTTGAGCTCTACCTCGGGTCCAAGCCAACGCTCGAGGTGCTGTTCGGCGAGGGCCCAGGCCGCTACCTCGTGGAGGTGGAGCCGGCTCAGGCCCAACAGTTCGAGGAGCTGGCGCCATCGGCTCGCCGCATCGGCGCAGTGAGCGCCGAGCGCATGGTGCGCCTCGGCGCCAACCTCCGCGTCACCCTCGACGAGATCGCCGATGCCTACCAAGGGGGCGCCATCCAATGACCACGCCATCGGTTCTCATCCCCATCGCCCCTGGTACCAACCGCAACCAGGAGCTGGCCGACGCCTTCGAGCTCGCCGGCGCCAGCACTGCGCAGGTGCCCATCTCGGATCTCCGCCGTGGCGAAGCCAAGCTGGCTGATCACCAGATCCTCGCCCTCCCCGGTGGGTTCTCCTATGGCGACGCGCTCGGAGCCGGCCGACTGCTCGCCCTCGATCTCGAGACGTGGTTCGCCGACCAGGTTCGCGAGGCGGTCCTGCGCCAGATGCCTGTGATCGGCATTTGCAACGGCTTCCAGGCCCTGGTGCGGGCTGGTCTGTTGCCCGGTACCGGGGCCGGCGCCGCCACCTTGGCTGCCAACGTGCCTCCCGGGTTCGAGTGCCGATGGGTCACGCTGGCGCCAGAGGCCGGGTCGAGCTCACCGTGGCTTGCTGACATCCGTGGGCCCCTGCGCTGCCCCGTGGCCCACGGCGAGGGCCGCCTCGCGGTCGAGGATCTCGAATCGATTGGGGGCCGAACGGCGTTCCGCTACGTGAGCGACGATGGGGGCTCGGCCGATGGCCGCTATCCGATCAACCCCAACGGATCGGTCGACGACATCGCCGGTCTGGTCGACTCCTCCGGATGGATTCTCGGGCTGATGCCCCACCCCGAGGACCACGTGCTCGATCGGCACGACCCGCTGCGAGGCCGCAGCCCGGGCGGCAACTGCACCCAGCTCTTCGCTGCCGGAGTGACCGCGGTCTCCGCATGACATGCGACTTGGGCCCCGTCTCGGGCAACGGTGGCACCGACATCGTGGACGGTGCCGATGGGGCGACACGCCGCCAACTGCGAGACCGGTGAGCGGCATTCCCTGATCCGGGAGTGCATCTCCCCAGGTCCGGCGGGTAGGCCGATTCTCGGCCCGCCGGGTGGCTATGATCGAACGGGGGTTCTCCCAATGCGGGAGAACCAGGCTGCCCGACCGAGAGGTGCCATCTTGACGCTTCCCGCCACGCTGGAGTCGATCACGATCGACGCACCCGGTCATCGCTCCGGCAAGGTACGCGAGAGCTGGGCGGTCGGCGCCAGCCGGCGCCTGATCGTCACCACGGATCGCATCAGCGCCCTCGACCGTGTGCTGGGCACCGTGCCCCACAAGGGTCAGGTCCTGAACCAGCTCGCCGCCTGGTGGTTCGAGCGCACCGCCGACATCGTGGCCAACCACGTGCTCGACCTGCCCGACCCCAACGCCCTTCTCGCTGTCGACGCCTCCCCGCTTCCCGTGGAGGTGGTGGTGCGAGGGCGCCTGACCGGGAGCACCAGCACATCGCTGCTGCCCCGATACCAGGCCGGCGAGCGCATGCTCTACGGCCACCAGCTGCCCGACGGTCTGCATCCCCACGGGGCCCTTCCCGCCCCACTCATCACCCCCACCACGAAGGCGGCCGACGGTGGTCACGACGAGCCCGTCACCTCCACCGAGGTGGTGCAGGGAGGTCTTGTCGACGCCGAGCTCTGGGCCCGCATCGAAGACACAGCCCTTGCCCTGTTCGCCCGCGGTGAGAAGCTCGCCGCTGAGGCGGGTTTCGTGCTGGCCGACACCAAGTACGAGTTCGGGCTCGATCCAGACGGCAGTCTGCTCCTGATCGACGAGGTGCACACGCCCGACTCATCCCGGTACTGGGATGCCTCCGGGCTCGACGAGCTCATCGCCTCTGGCGCCACGCCCCAGGGGTACGACAAGGAGCCCGTGCGCCTCGCCCTGGCCGCCGCTGGCTACCGGGGCGATGGCCCGCCTCCCGCCTTGAGCGATGCGGTCAGAGCCGAGACCAGCGAGCGCTACATCACCTTGTTCGAGCGCCTGACCGGCGCCGCCTTCGAGCCCGGCGAGACCCCTGCCGCAGCTCGTATCATCCGGAACGTGTCGGCCCTCGTGCCGGCTGTGCCCGCCGCCCCCACCACCGACCGCGCCGCCGACAACCAGGGAGCGACCGACCGATGATTCCCGACCTCGACAGTCCATCGGAAGAGTGCGGCGTGATCGCCGTGGCCTCCCGATCCGACGACGCGGCTCGCAACGCCTTCTTCGGGCTCTACGCCCTCCAACACCGGGGCCAGGAAGCTGCGGGCATCGCGGTGGCTGATGGCCGTGCCGTGCGCGTGCACAAGGGCACCGGCCTCGTGAGCCAGGTGTTTGACGCGGGCGCCCTCGATCCGCTCGTTGGCCAGTTGGCAATCGGCCACACCCGGTACTCCACCACTGGGGCCAACTCCGAGCGCAACGTGCAGCCCTACGTGATCGAGACGATGTACGGCCCGCTCGGCGTTGCCCACAACGGCAACCTCACCAACGCCGACCAGCTCCGGGCCGAGCTCCTCGAACGGGGCGCGGGCCTCCAGTCGTCGTCCGACTCCGAGGTGCTGGCCCTCATGCTGGCGGCCGCTCCGGGCGAGACCTGGGAAGAGCGACTGGCCCACGTGATGCCGCGGTGGGAAGGGGCCTTCTGTCTCGCCCTCATCGCCGGCACGAAGGTGATCGCCGCCCGCGACCCCTGGGGGTTCCGCCCGTTCTCGTTCGGCAAGCTCCCCTCCGGGGGCCACGTGGTGGCCTCGGAGACGGGAGCGCTGCGCACACTCGGCTGCGACTCGATTTCTGAAGTCGAGCCCGGTGAGATCATCGTGATGCAGGGCGACATCGCCCGCCGTACCCAGGCCGTCCCGGCCAAGGCCACCCTCGCCCGCTGCACCTTCGAGCAGATCTACTTCTCCCGGCCCGACGCGGTGTGGGATGGCCTCTCCATCCACCAGGCCCGCCAGAACCTCGGCGAGGAACTGGCACGAGAGCACCCCGTCGAAGCCGACGTGGTGGTGCCCGTTCCCGACTCGTCGATGCCGGGCGCCATCGGGTACGCCCGAGCATCGGGGATCCCCTACAACGAAGGCTTCGTGAAGAACCGCTACATCGGGCGCACCTTCATCGAGCCAACCGACGAGCTGCGCCGTCAGGGCGTGGCCCTGAAGTTCAACACCCTGCCCGACAACCTCCGAGGTAAGCGGGTGGTGATGGTGGACGACTCGATCGTGCGGGGTACCACCATGGGCCCGCTCGTCCGCCTCGTGCGTGAGGCCGGCGCAACCGAAGTGCACCTCAGGGTGACGAGCCCGCCGATCGCCCACCCCTGTTTCTTCGGGGTGGACATGGGCACCTACGACCAACTCATCGCCCACCAGTTGGGCGTACCAGAGATCAGCGCCCACATTGGGGCCGACAGCCTCGGCTATCTCTCCACCGAGGCCATGATGAAGGCACTCGGGCGAGACGAGGGCTACTGCAATGCGTGCTTCACGGGCTCCTACCCGGTGCCGGTGCAGCTCACGATGCTGTCGGGCAAGCAGCGTTTCGACGGGGTGTTGGGATGAGCACGATTGAACGCCAGAGTGACGGCCGCCTGAAGGTTCTCCTGGTCGGGTCGGGTGGTCGCGAGCACGCCATCGCCGAGCGGATCCGCTACTCGCCATCGCTGGACGAGCTCCATGTGTCGCCGGGCAACGCCGGCACGGCGGAGTGGAACGTGGAACTCGACGTGTCGAACAACCTCGCCGTTGTCGACTACTGCGTGCGCAACGACATCGACCTCGTGATCGTGGGCCCGGAGGCTCCACTCGTGGCCGGGGTTGCCGACGACCTCAACCTGGTTGGCATCTCGTGCTTCGGTCCGTCGGCCGTGGCCGCCCAGCTCGAAGGGTCGAAGTCCTTCGCCCGGGCCTTCGCCGCCCGTCACGGCATCCCCAGCCCCGAGAGTCGCTCGTTCACCGACGTCGACTCGGCGCTGGAGTGGTTGGACGAGTTCAACCGGCCCGTCGTGGTCAAGGCCGACGGTCTCGCCGCCGGCAAGGGAGTGGTGGTTCCCGAGACTCGGGTGGAGACCGAGCGGGCGATCTTCTCGTTCCTGGCCGATCGGGCCATGGGTCAGGCTGGCGAAACGGTGCTCCTCGAAGAGCGCCTCCATGGCGAGGAGCTGTCGCTGTTCGGCATCGCCGATGGCGCCCATGTGCTGCCCCTCGTCACCGCTCAGGACCACAAGCGGGTGGGCGAGGGAAACACCGGCCTCAATACCGGGGGGATGGGAGCCTTCGCCCCGGTACCCGGTGTGACCCCCGAGCTGCAGTCGGAGTTGGTCGACCAGTTCCTCATCCCCGCCGTCACCGGCATGGCCGCAGAGGGCCGGCCCTACGTGGGGGTGCTTTACGCCGGCATCATGCTCACTGAGCACGGCCCCAAGCTGATCGAGTACAACTGCCGCTTCGGCGACCCCGAAGCCCAGGTGCTGGTGCCACTGATCGATTCCGATCTTCTCGATCTCCTCCATGCCGCCTCCACTGGCCGCTTGGATCACACCACGATCAAGATCAGTGACGACACCACCGCCGCCGTGGTGCTGGCGGCCGAGGGCTATCCGACCAGCCCTCGCACGGGCGTCGCCATCCCCGACGTACTCGTGCCCGAGAACGCGCAGCTGATTCATGCCGGTACCCGCCGCGACGGCGAGCACCTCGTGTCGACCGGCGGTCGCGTGCTCAATGTGGTGGGGCGCGGGCCCGACCTGTCGCAGGCGTTGGCTGCGGCGTACACCATCGTCGACCAGATGACCGGCAACGGGCTCTTCGCCCGATCTGACATCGGTTGGCGTCACGCTCCGCGGCCGAAGCCTCCCGCTGATGCCTATTCCGATGCTGGTGTCTCGCTCGACGCGGGTGCCGCCACCACCAAGCGGATCGCCGAGGCCGTGCGCTCCACGCACAACGATCGCGTGGTGGCCGGCCACGGCTCATTCGGGGGCGTGTTCGACATGTCTGGTGTCGGCACGCTCACCGAGCCCCTGATCGTGGCCAGCACCGACGGCGTTGGCACGAAGACGATCCTCGGTCGCCAAACCGGCCGGTGGGAGGGCTGCGGGGCCGACATCGTGAACCACGGCATCAACGATGTGCTGGTGCAGGGTGCCCGCCCGTTGTTCTTCCTCGACACGGTGGCCGCGGCCGATCTCGAACCCGAGATCGTTGGCCGCGTGGTCGACGGCATGGCCGCTGCCTGTCGCGAGGCCGGTGTTGTACTCCTCGGCGGTGAGACCGCAGAGATGCCCGATGTGTTGGCCCCTGGCGCCGTCGACATCGCTGGCACGATGGTGGGCGTGGTTGAGCGCGACCGGCTCCTGCCTAACGATGCGATCGCTCCCGGCCACACGCTCGTGGGTCTGGCATCGAACGGGCTCCACACCAACGGCTACTCGCTGGCCCGCAAGGTGCTCGAAGACGTCGACCTGAACGACGAGTTGCCGGGCAGTGGCGAGAGCTTCGCTGACGCACTCATGGCTGTGCACCGCAGCTATCTGCCGGTGCTCACGCCCGCACTCGAAGCCGATCTCGTTGATGGCCTCGCCCACATCACGGGTGGCGGCCTGCTCGATAACATCCCCCGGATCCTCCCGGCCGGCTGTGGCGCCACCATCGACCTCGGCACCTGGTCGCGGCCAGTGCTGTTCAACTATCTCATCGCCCAGGCCGGGCTCGACGTCACCGAGGCGCACCGCGTGTTCAACTGCGGCATCGGCATGGTGGCCCTCGTCGCCCCTGATCGGGTGGAGGCCTTCCGACAGTCGGTGGGAGAGGAGAGCTGGGTGATCGGCGAGGTCACGATCGGTACCGGTGAGGTCGAGCTGCGGAGCGGCTCCTAGGTGGCGGTCCAGTCCACCCGCCCTCGCCTGGCCGTACTGGTGTCGGGGGGTGGCACGAACCTGCAGGCGATCATCGACGCTATCGCCGATGGTCGTCTCGACGCCGAGATCGCCGTCGTCGTCTCGAACACCCCCGACGCCTTCGCCCTCCAGCGTGCGGCGGCCGCTGGGATCGACACGCTCGTGCGCCCTCACCAGGGCATCGACCGGGAGACCTACGACACCGAACTGGCCTACGCCGTGGCGACCTTCGGCGTTGATCTCGTTGTGCTCGCCGGCTGGCTCCGCATCCTCACCACCTACTTCGTGGCCCATCACCGCACTATCAACCTCCACCCCGCGAAGCCCGGTGCTTTCCCCGGGCTCCATGCCATTGAGCGAGCGTTCGCCGCCTGGCAGGCCGGCGAGATCGACCACGGTGGCGTGATGGTGCACTTCGTGCCCGACGAAGGGGTGGACGACGGCCCGGTGATCGCATGGGAGCCAGTGCCGTTCGAGCCCGAAGACACGCTCGACACCTACGAAGCGCGAGTTCACGCAGTGGAACACCGCGTACTGGTGTCGGCGATCGCTAGCGTGGTGGCCACGTCGCCGCGAACCGGAGGATGGTCATGACCGGAGTGTCCCTGCCCAACGCCGAGCTGTTCCAAGGCCTCGATTCGCTCACGTTCGACGACGTGTTGGTCGTGCCCGGATGGAGCGATGTGCTCCCCGCCGAGGTGTCGACCGCAACCACGATCGCCGGGATCGAACTGGCGCTGCCGATCCTGTCGGCCGCCATGGACACCGTGACCGAGGCCCCGCTCGCCATTGCCCTGGCTCGTGAAGGTGGGATCGGCATCCTCCACCGCAACCTCAGCATCGAGGACCAGGCCGATCACGTGGATCGGGTGAAACGCTCCCAGGCCGGCATGATCACCGCCCCGGTGAGCCTGCCGCCCACGGCCACCTTGGCCGACGCCGAAGAGATCATGTCGCGGCACAGCATCTCGGGGGTGCCGATCACCGATGCCGACGATCGGTTGGTGGGCATCCTCACCAACCGCGACATCCGGTTCTGTACCGAGGCCGAGTACCACAAGCCGGTCACCGAGTTCATGACCGCCACCAACCTGGTCACCGCGCCTGAGGGCACATCGCTCGATGACGCCGTGTCGATCCTCCATCAGCATCGAATCGAGAAGCTGCCCCTGGTCGATCCGAATGGACGGCTCCGCGGCCTGATCACCGTGAAGGACATCAACAAGCGGTACCAGAAGCCCAACGCCAGCATGGACGACGAAGGCCGCCTCCGGGTGGGGGCCGCCATCGGCGTTGGCGACGCACTCGACCGCACGGAGGCTCTCGTCGATGCCGGAGTCGACATGCTCGTGGTCGACACGGCGCACGGCCACTCCAGAGGTGTGGTGGACACCGTGGCCCAGGTGAAGCAGAAGTGGCCCGAAGTCGTGGTGATCGGCGGCAACGTGGTCACCCGCGAAGGCGTGGAGGCCCTCGCTGACGCCGGGGCCGACGTGGTGAAGGTCGGCGTTGGAGCCGGCTCGATCTGCACCACCCGAATCGTGGCCGGCGCCGGCATGCCTCAGCTCTCGGCCATCTACGAGTGCGCAGTGGCCGCCTCTCCGCGTGGGGTGCCGATCATCGCCGATGGTGGCATCGTCACCTCGGGCGACGTGGTCAAGGCCTTCGCCGCCGGCGCCGATGCCGTGATGTTGGGCAACGCACTCGCCGGGGTCGACGAGGCGCCGGGCGAGCTCGAACTCGTCGACGGCTCGATGTGGAAGACCTACCGCGGCATGGGCTCTGCTGGTGCCATGGGTGGCCGGGCTGCCGATCGCTACGCCACCGGTCAACCCACCTCGGCCAGCACCATGGCCCCCAAGCACGTGCCCGAAGGGGTCGAGGCTCGGGTGCGTTATGCCGGCACGCTCGGCACCCTGATCGATCAGATCGCCGGTGGGCTCCGCGCCGGTATGGGCTACTCCGGTGCGGCCGACTTGCCGCAGCTTCGCTCCGCCACTCGCCTCACTCGGGTGACCGGCGCAGGCCTGCGAGAGAGCCACCCCCACGACGTCCAGGTGACGAACGAGCAGATGTGACTGCCGATACGGGCTGAGCGCCTTCATGCCCGTATTGAGAGTTGATCAGCGATAACCTCTCCCACCGAGCAATCGAATGTGAGGGAATTTGTCGATGGTTGATGCGCGAATTGGCGGCAACGGTACTCCCGTAGACAGGGACAAGCTGCGCCACGCGTCGCGGTCAGTCGTCGAATCACTACTCTCCTTTGATCCGGAGCAAGATCAGCCAGGTAGCCAAGACAGGTCTCCTCCTTCCGTCAGGGGTGAGTCTGAGAGATCCGACTCGGCGCTCTCCGTGCTCCACGGACTGTTGTCTGATATTCCAGCGGTCGTATATGGGAGCATGCTTGATGACCCTCAGTCATGGCTGCACGAGCGCTCGTTGTTGCCCGATATCCAGGGCCTACTGAATCAAGGAAATCTGGTCGTTCTGCACGGCGAGGCTGGAACGGGAAAGACGACGGCTCTGCGACTCCTGCAAGGTCAGATCGAGCGCTCCGGTGGCCCACGGTTCTTCATCGTGGTCGATTTCAACCAGATGGTGTTCGAGTCCAGGATCAATCGATCCGATGGGGAGACTCAGGTCATGGGCTCGATTCTGGTCGAGATTGAGCGAGTTCTCAGTGGTCATGAAATGAGCGATCAGATCCTGCGTGGTCGAGATCGAATCGCGTTCCTTTCTCGTGATGAGTATTTTGCCCTTTCACGTGCTCACATGAGGTCGGTCGTCGCAAACTTCGAAGACCTGTCGCATGCCGAGATCGATCACATAATCGATGGCCACCCGGACGTGGCCGAGGCGTATGCAGCCGACCGGAATCGGTACTATGCCGAGGCGAGTGCCAGGCTCAGGGCGATAGATCTCCTGAGGGCAGCTTCAGCACTCGCTCATGTCACGATCGCAATCGACAACATAGACGTTCTCGTTCCAACGGCGCACGATGTCGTTGGTGACGCCGCCCATGCACTGTCTTTGGCCGGCAGGAACAGAGTCGGAGTCCTGGTTGCCTGCCGCACCCTGCACCTGAAGGCAATGACGAGGAACACGCTCGAGGCGAAGCAGACCATCCCCGTGGCGTCGATGCCGTTGCCCAACGGACCCGAATGGGATCTCAAGGGAATCATCCTGAAGCGACTCGCACTCGTGGCGGATTCGGGATCTCCACTCGTGAAGACCATCGTCGATGGGATGGAGGCAGCCGAGGAGAGGTCGTTCAGGGGGGATCTGGCCCGTCAGATTCGCAATGTGGAGGCGACCATCAACCTGCTGTGGGGTGTTTCCGAGCCGAACGGATCGGCTGAAATGGCCGACTCCCTCGTGGAGTGGCACAACGGGAACATTCGCGATTGCATGCAGAGCATCTCGTCGATAAGCCGTCAAGTACCCGACGCAAAGCAACTGGCGGGTGTCGACAATACGGCAGTGGTCAATAGGAAGATCCGGGATGCGTTCTACCGGCACATTGCGATGCATATCGAGAACACGGACGGGACATATCGATTGCGACCGTCGGTCGAGGTTTTTTCGGCCCGTCACATCGAATCGACGGACCGTTCCCTTCCTTTCTACTTCGCTCGGTTCCGACTCTTGGCACTGTTGGCACACAGGGAGACGGTCACCACTCTTGGAGAGATCGTTTCGGACCTCGGCCACCTAGGCCTCCACCGGGCCGAGATCGTAGCCGTGTTGAATCAACTGACGAAACGGCAAGGCCTAGGGTCTGGCTATGTTCGGTTCGAGGATCAGCTGGGGCCGATCCAGTCAATCGATGGTCGATGCGACGACGTTACGATTGAGATCCTTCATGCGGGGCGCTACCTCGTCAATAGGCTGGCAGTTACGTGTGAATACTTGTTTTGGTGCGCGCTGGCAGCAGACGATTGCTACACCGAACTCTCGGAACTCACCGGCGGAGGGCACGATCTGCGCCGACGGAACCCAACCGACTACCAGAAGGTGCTGGGGGCGAGCATCTTCCTGCATCGCTACTTACTGCCTCGCCTCTACAAGGAGCATCCATACATGCGCGAAGGGAGCGCGTGGGACGACGTGCACGATCGGAACCGCCTGCGCGCTTTCAGCGCATTGTTCGGGTACGAGCGCGGGCGGTGGCTGATTCAACGCATCGTGGCCGAGGTCGGTGCCTTCGCGAACAGAAACGGGATCGAACGGGATGAACCGATACGGCGCTGCTTCGACGAGATTGACCGCTGTGTCGAGCGGCTCGACCTGGTTTTGGGGGGCTGAATCATGTTGGAGGTCACTCGGCCTCGCCGGATCAACGACGCTCTGAGCTACGTGCGTGCCGTGTGGGACGTGACGGCCAAGACCACGGCCGTCGTGAACTTACTCATTGCCGTTGTTCTCTACGTCGTCGCGTGGTTCGGCGGCGCCAGTCCCATGGGCACAGCGACGTATGTCTTGTCTCTCGTTGCGTTCGCTGTCCTGTGCCTGAGCGTGCTGGTGTGGGCTCCCTTCTTGGCGTGGAGGCGGCTACACGACGAGCTGGCCGGACACCGCGCCCCGCACGATTCGCTGCGGCGGGACCTCTCGTTGGAGTTGCTCGCCACCGAGAGAGACGAACGGCAGATCATCGAGGCAGTGGCAACGAGCGTGAGCAGTCGAGTTGTGCGAGTTCGTGTGGCGGCTCGGGTCCAGGGCGCCGGCGGTGAGTCTCTGGATGTGACTGCTCCGAGGTTGGGCGATCGCTCGTCGAATCGAGCTGAGCTCGTGTGTGGAGGACGTGCACGCTTCGTGGTCATGGACATCGTGAAGCTGGGCGATGGCTACCGCGCCACCTTGTTCGACCACGGCGATGATGGCATGAAGCGGATTGGGCTCGAGCTTCACGCCGACTCGCGGATCTCAGTGTCACTGATCGCAGATGATCATGACATCGTTGTGAGTGAGGTGGCCCTTGATCTGGCCGATCTTGCCGCAGCGCCTGGTGAGATCACGGGTTGACCCGTTCAGTGTCGCAAGCTGATCTGCGTGACGTGGCCCATCTTGCGGCCGGGGCGGGAGGCGCCTTTGCCGTAGAGGTGCACGCCCACCCCGGGCTCGGCCGCCAGGTGCGGCCAAGCGTCGATCTCGTCGCCGATGAGATTCGTCATCACCGCATCGGAATGGCGCGATCCATCGCCGAGAGGCCAGCCAGCGATCGCCCGCACGTGCTGCTGGAACTGATCCACCACGCAGGCCTCGGTGGTCCAGTGGCCGGAGTTGTGCACCCTGGGTGCGATCTCGTTGACCAATAGCCCACTGTCGGTGTCGAACAACTCCACGCCCATCACCCCCACGTAGCTCAGGGCATCGACGATGCGGGTGGCGATGTCGATCGCGGCAGTCACTGTCTCTGGGGGCAGCGATCCGTTAACGGTGGTGGTGTGGAGGATGCCGTGGCGGTGCACGTTCACGCCGGGGTCGAAGCACACCACCTCACCAGCGGCCGAGCGGGCGACGATCACCGAGATCTCCTGTGTGAAGGGCACCATTGCCTCGAAGATCGCCGGGGCGCCCTTCAGCTCCGCCCACGCCTCGTCGATCTCGCCGTCGGTCGGTGCCGAGCCGATCCGCACCTGGCCCTTCCCGTCGTAGCCGAAGCGCCGGGTCTTCACGATGCCGGGCCCGCCCGTGCTGCTCACGGCCGCTGCGAGGTCGGAGCGGCTCGACACCTCTGCGTGGTCGGCCACTGGGATCCCGAGCGAGCTGATGTAGGCCTTCTCGTCCAGGCGATCCTGGCTCACGGCGAGGGCCCGGCGGGTGGGATGGATGGCCACCTGATCTTCGATGAGATCGAGGGTCGACGCCGGCACGTTCTCGAACTCGAAGGTCACCACGTCCACCGCAGCAGCGAAGGCCCGCACCGCATCCACGTCGTCGTAGGGGGCGGTGGTGACCGCCGCAGCAACCTGGCCGGCGGGAGGCTCGGCATCAGGCTCGAAGATGTGGCACTGCAGGCCGAGGCGCGACGCCGCCACCGAGATCATGCGCCCGAGTTGCCCGCCGCCGAGGATGCCGATGGTCGACCCGGGCGGCAGGGGGCCGGACGCCGCGGACTGCTCAGCCACGCTCGGGTTCCTCGGCCACGGCGGCCGACCGGGCCGCCCGCCAGGCAACGAGCCGCTCAGCCAGCGCATCGTCGGTGGTGGCGATCATGGCGGCTGCGAACAGCGCGGCGTTCATGGCGCCGGCAGGTCCGACAGCGAACGTGGCGACCGGTATGCCCCTCGGCATCTGCACGATCGAGTGGAGGCTGTCGAGCCCGTCGAACGCCCACCCCTTCACCGGCACGCCCAGCACCGGTACTCTGGTTTTGGCGGCGAGCATGCCGGGCAGGTGGGCGGCACCGCCAGCGCCGGCCACGATGGCGCGAAGGCCACGGTCGGCGGCTGCCTCGGCGTAGGCGAACATGCGGTCGGGCGTGCGGTGGGCGGAGACGATCTTCGTCTCATGCGCTACGCCGAGTTCGTCGAGCACCTCGGATGCGCCTTGCATCGTTGGCCAGTCGGACTGGCTTCCCATGACGACACCGACCAGGACGGGTTCCATGGGCGCCGATGCTAGCTGTGGGTCGCGCCGCTGCTCGTCACGTTCGACGCCAGTACTCGGCGGGTGCTCTCGAAGTCCTCGTGGTTGAGGTAGCCGCCCACGTAGTGGCGGTGGCCCTCGAACGACGTGCGGCCGTGCAGCATCCGCCAGTTGTCGAACACCACCGCATCACCGTCGTGCAGGGTGATCGTTCGCCAACGGGTCCTGTCCATCACCTGCGCTGCCAGCGCGCTGTAGGCGGCGTAGAACCGAGCCTCGTCGTCGGGGGCGAGCACGAAGGGCGCCCGGTCGTAGTTGTTGAAGCTCACCTGGCGCAGGATGCCGGTGTGATCGATCCGGAACGGCGGACGTTCGGCCCGCAAGTGCACGCCGGGCTCCAGGTACTGGCCTGGTACCGCAACGGCGGCCAGCGTGGCGGCCAGGTCGGGCTCGTCGTGGGCCATGTCGGTGGCGATGGCGAAGCCGTCCACGAGGATGCTCTGCCCACCTCGTTCGGCTGCGGTGTTGCACACGAGGAACTGGAGGCCAGGGGCATCGTGGGAGTAGGTGCCGTCGGTGTGGGGGAGGAGCTCGACCGACGAGTACGAGGTGTCGGCGTGCTCGGTGAGGTCGGGGGCGAGGTCCCAGATGCCGCCGAAGATCGTCTGACGCACGTACCCGATCCGCTCGGCGATCGCGGTGGCCAGTCCGTGATCGACGGGCGTCGGCGACACCTCGTCGGGGGCGAGCCGGAGCACCACGTACCCGTGGCGGGCCAGGTGCTCGACGCCCGCGGCCCGGGCTGCGTCGTCGGTGAGAAAGGCCGTGCGGTCAACGGGATCGGGGGCGGGAGCGTCATCGCCATGGCGATCGCCGTTGCCCTGTGGCCACGGTGCGGCTCCGGGCGGCAGTGCCATCGCCAGCGACGCTCTCGCCTGGCGGAGTGGCGGATGGGCTTCGGCACAGGTGCGGGCGAGGCCGGCGAGGTCGATCTCGGTGCGCGACCCGTCGGGCCACGTCACCTGGAGGCTGTGATCGGTGACCGCCACGGCGCCGGCAGCCGCGGCGTCGATCGAGAAGGTGTCGACGCGGCGTTGGCCGGTGACCGGATCCCGGCTGGCCTCGTCGTCGCCGTGGTCGCGCAGCCAGCGCCACGACAGGGCCGCGGCGGTGGTGGGGGAGTGGGCGATCACGCCATCGGAGGTCGTCTCGATCCGCAGATCCATGCCGGCCACCCTAGGAGTGGCCACGGCGGGCCCTCGCTTCGCTCGTCCTCCTCACCGGCCAGGGGAGATCCGACGACTGGCGTCGAGCACGACGGTGAGATCAGCGATGAGTTGGCGGGCCCGGTCCTCGCCCAGCTCGCTGACCGCGATCTCAGTGAGCAGCTCGTTCTTGATGTCGAGGACCTGGCGGGCCAACGCCTCGCCCTCGTCGGTCAGATGCACGATCAGGCGGCGCCCATCTGAGGGATGGGGGTGGCGCTCGATCAGCTCTCGCTTGGCCAGCGAGTTCAGCCGTCCGGTGAGGCCTGCCGTGGTGAGCCCGAGCAGCTCGGCCAGATCGGTGGGGGCTGCGGTCTGGTCCTCGCCGAGCAGCACCACGGTCAACACGTCCGACTCAGCGAGGGTGAGGCCGAGGCGACTGATGGGGCGTTCGAGCATCTCGTCGATTGCGCGAGTGGCGGCGGTGAGCGTTCCTTTCAACACGGCCCCGACGCCCATGTCGTGCCGGGCTGGTCGTGCGGTCTGTTCCGTCGCCATGGCGGCATCGTATCAGCTCTTGACTAACTAGCTAGAGAGTTAGTAAGTTGTGAGACAACGAGTTGACCCTGAAAGGACCCTTCCAATGACACGACGATTCGTCTTCACCCGGGCGCTCGCCGCCGCTGCCGCGTTCATGGTCATCCAGGCCGTCTTGGCGGCGATCTGGCGCCGAGCCCTCCTGCCCGATGTCTACGAGGGTCGAGGCTTCTACGACTTCACCGAACCGACTCTGTTGCTCGTACTCGGCGGCCTCGCCTCCTACTTCCTGACCGGGCTCATCGTGGCGATGCTGTACGGACACCTGAAGGCCGTCGCCCTCGGCGGGTTCTCTACTGCTCGGTTCCTGTTCCTCATGGGCGCGCTCTACTGGGTGCTCCACGACTTCTCCTACATCGGCCGCCAGGAGATGGACGGGCCCGCCCTGTACCTGCTGCTCGAAGCGGTGCTCGCGGCCGCCATCTTCGGCCTCTTCTCGCAGGTGCTGCCTCGGCTCTTCTCTCAGCCCCCAACCACACCAGCGACGCCGATGAGCACCGCAGCCAGCCCCACGAGCTGAGTGCGCGACACGGCGTCGCGGAAGTAGAGCCACCCGATCGCCACCGAGAAGGCGGGGAATGTCGACACCAGCACCACCGTGGCTCGTGCGTCCTCGGCCACGCCGAGAATGATGAGCACGGTCACGATGCCGGTGAGCCCTCCGGCCGCCAGGAGCGACCACATCGCCGATCGGGGTGGCGCCACCGGCGTCCGCAGTGCCAAGGCCACGGCGGAGAGCATCACGAACGCCGCCGCTCGCTGGGACACCGATGGCCACTGTCCGGCCGCTTCGGTCACATCGGCCAACACGGCCACGCCGAAGCCGTAGCCGAGGCCGGACACGAGCCCCCAGGTCACACCGGCTCGCACGTTGCTCACGCGGCCGCCGCCGATGCTGGTGAGCGCCAGCCCCGCGAAGGCGAGGGCGGCACCGGCCCAGCCGATCACGGTTGGCGGGTCGCCGATGATCACGGTGTAGACGAATGGGATCACGGCCGACAGCGTGGCCACGATCGGCGCCACGACTGTGGCCGATGATCGGCTCAGCCCGCCGTAGTAGCACGACAGGCCAATGCCGAGCCCGACGCCCGATGCGGCACCCAGCACCACATCGGTGGTCAGGGGCTCTCCGGCCTGCACGCGGGTGGCGCCGACTGTGGTGAGCAGCGCGATGAACTGCATCGACGCCGCTGCGGTCAGGGCCGAGCTGGCGGCGATGATCCGCCGACCGAACAGGTCGGACACACCGATCGCCACGGCCCCGAGCAGGCCGAACAGCGCGCCGAGAATCATCGAGGGTGAGTCCGGAGCACCCTAGGAGCCGCTGGCCTTCTTCTTTGCTGGCTGCTTCTTCTTCGTTGCCGTCTTCTTCGCCGGCTTCTTGGTTGGCTTCGGAGGGAGGGTGCCGATCCACTCCCAGGCCCGGTCGTACCACTCCACCAGCTGGTCAGTCGCCTCCATCAGATCGCTCGGCACGGAGGAGTAGCCCCGCATCGTGGCCCCGTATTGCTCGACGGGACCACTGGCGAACGTGGATCGGAACTCCTCCTCCAGCTCGGGCGAGAAGTGAAGCGCGATCACGCCGTCGGGCGTGAGGAAGCTCATCATGTGGCCATTGCGGGACGTGTAGGGATTCTTGGCTCCCTTCACCTCACCATGGCCGGCCGCGTCGACCATCGCGGTGTAGCGCTCGAGGGCCTCGACGGGGCCCGGGTAGTCCGATCCTCTCGGCATGACGCTGATTCTGGCACGTGCCGACACCGAAGGCGCCAGAGCGCGAGCGTCAGCGACTGCAGGCGTCTGAACTCTTGTGATGGGCGATGGCGATCAGCTTCGCCCCCACGAGCTTCTTGCGGGTCACGAGTTCGATCCGGCGTGCATAGTTGAGCAGCTTCGGCGCGACGAGCACCTTCATGTCCTCGTCGTCGTGGATGGCCTTGTATGGCTTGAGGTTCTTGCCCTGGAGATAGGTGTCGACCGACACCTCAGACGTGCCGCCTCAGGTGGTGGAGGGGATGTAGTCGATGGCTGCGGTGCCGCCCTTGCGGCGCAACAGCTCGGCGGCTGATTCACTCATCGCGAACTCCATGGCCCCAGTCAACCACGTTGGTCGACGGTCACATTCCCGGATCGTGAATGGTGGTGCGATCAGCCTGAGGTGTCGGTTGACGGGCGGCGGAGGGCGAACAAGACGGTGAATCCGCCGAGCGCCAACGCAAGCGCCAGCCACAGCGCAGTCGAGTAGCCGGCAGTGTCGATGATGCGCCCAGTGAGCGGCGGGCCGACCAGGCCGCCGATGCCGGCCGAGGTGTACAGCGCGCCGAGCACGGCACCGAGGCCTACAGTCCCGAACTGCTCGGCGGTCACGGCTGGGGCCAGGGCGATGAACCCGCCGTATGCTGCGCCCATCACCACGGCGTAGACCATCAGCGCACCGTACGACGAGCCGGCGGCCAGCCAGATGAGGAAGCTCAGGCCCATCACCCCGTGCGCCGCCTGGTAGAGGCGCAGCGGGGGGATACGGGCGGCCAATGCGCCGAGGCCGAGCCGGCCGGCCACCGACGAAATGCCGATCAGGCCAACGAGCCACCCGGCCGACCCGCCCACGCCCTCGGTGTCGAGGTAGTCGGCGAGGAACACGAACGGCACGAACAACGCCATGCTGATCAGCGTCATCGATGCGTACAGCACCCAATAGGGCCGACTGGTCCGCACCAGATGCCCCAACGGTGATGGTGTCGCGGCTGCGGTCACGGCCGCCTGAGGGCGGCGGGCGCCGACTGCGGCCACGGCGAGGAGCACTGCCGCGACGGCAGCGAAGATCACATAGGTCTGGCGCCAGCCGTATCGGTCGATCAGCCACTCTGCGGCTGGGGCAACGGTCAGGGTGCCAACGCCGATGCCGGCCACCGCCAACCCCAGGGCCGTGGTGCGGTAGCGCTCGAACCAGCCGCCAACCGCCGCCACCATCGGCACGTAGGCGCAGGCCACGCCAATGCCGACGCCGAGCCCGTACGTGGCGTAGCCCACCCAGATCGACGACACCCGCGAGGTGGCCAGCAGGCCCACCACCATGCACACCGCCCCCACGATCAACACTGGCCGTGGGCCCCGCACATCGGCGATGCGGCCCGACACCACGCCGAGCGCGAAGTAGAGGAACGTGGTGATGGCGAAGAACAGTGCCGTGGCCCCGCGATCGCTGCCGAATTCGTCGGCCATCGGCCCGAAGAAGGCGCCGAAACTGTACGCAACACCGAACACGGTGAACGTCGACAAGAAGGTGGCACCAGTCACCAACCAGCCGGCCGCACTGTCCACGCGGGCCGGGAGCGCTACCGTGGAAGTTCGTGAAGGGGATGTCACGCTCATGTCGTTCGAGTTTCGTCTGCCCGTCATGTCCGGGCAAATGGCCGGCCAGACGTAGCAGTCAGGATGACGCGCTGTGAACCGAGCCGGGCCCGAGAGTGACAAGCTCCGGGTGCTGATCGCAGCCGAGACGTTCCTGCCGAGCGTCAACGGCGTGACGAACTCGGTGCTGCGCGTCATCGAGCACCTGCGCCTGCGGGGGCACGAGGCCATGGTGATGGCTCCCAACCCGGGCCCGTCGTTCGTCGACAACACACCGGTGGTGCGAGTTCCCAGTCAAGAGTTCCCGATGTACCGGAACCTTCCGGTGGGGTTCCCGACATCGAAGATGATCGACAAGATCGTCGACGAGTTCCAGCCCGACGTGATCCACCTCGCCGCCCCGGCCGTTCTGGGAGCACGGGTGGCGGCCGCAGCGTCGGCCCGTGACCTCCCGGTCGTTGCGATCTACCAGACCGACCTGCCTGGCTTCGCCAAGTCCTACGGCCTGTCGGTGCTGTCGCCTGCGCTGTGGTGGTGGCTGCGGCGCGTGCACCGCATGGCCGACGTCACGCTTGCCCCGTCGACTGCGGCCGCAAAGGATCTCCACGCCCAAGGAGTGACCCGCGTCGGGGTGTGGGGGCGAGGGGTGGACCGTGAGTTGTTCCGGCCCGGCCGTTTCTCCCCTGAGTTCCGCCGCGAGGTCGTCGGCGACCACCACGACAACGCAGTGCTCGTCGGCTACGTCGGTCGACTCGCCCGGGAGAAGGGGATCGACCGCCTCCGCTGGCTGCAACGCATTCCCGACGTGAAGCTCGTGATCGTTGGCGACGGCCCCCAGGCCGACGAATTGAAGCAGCTCCTGCCGAAGGCCCATTTCACCGGCATGCTCCGCGGGATCGGCCTGGCCACCGCCATGGCCTCGCTCGACGTGTTCGTCCACACCGGCACCCATGAGACATTCGGGCAGACGATCCAGGAGGCGATGGCCAGCGGCCTCCCGGTGGTCGCTCCTGCGTCGGGTGGTCCGCTCGACCTCGTGGTGCCCGACGAGACCGGCTACCTCTACGAGCCCGACAGCGACACCGCCATGGTGAGCGCTGTCAACAAGCTCGTGAGTGACCCGGATCGGCGCCGCCAGTTCGGGGCCGCCGGTCGGATCAGAACCGAGGAACGGGGGTGGGACCGCCTCGGCGACGAGCTGATCGAGACCTACCACCGCTGTATCGAACTGCGGGTGTCCATGACCGACAGCCGCAGGTCGACTAGACCAACTCGTGTCTCGCCCTTGGCGAGGCTCGGCATCTAAGGAACGGAGTCGCCATGGTTGCTACCAGCCGCATCACGGTCGTCGTCCCCACCCGTAACGAAGCCCACAACATCGGAACGTTCCTCGAGTCGCTTCCGGCTGAGGTCCGCCTCATCGTCATCGATTCGAGCACCGACGAAACACCCCGCACGGTGGTGGCTGAACGGCCCGAGAACACAACAATCGTGTTGGCCGAGGCCAACATCCCCGAGGCCCGCCAGCTCGGCGCCGACCTGGTCACCACCCCGTGGATCCTCTACACCGACGCTGACGTGGAGCTCGCCCCCGACTACGCCGAGCAGCTCGCCCGCCTGCAGCTCGGCCCCGACGTGGCCGGCATCGCCGGCTCGAAGCTCACCGCCGGTGGCCACGAGGCCTACCACGATGCGTTCAAGGCCGGCCAGGCCCTGCTCGACTTCGTTGGTATTCCGGCGGCGACCGGATCGAACATGCTGGTCCGCACCGACGTGTTGCGCGAGGTCGGCGGGTTCGACCCTGCGCTGTCGGTCAACGAGGACACCGAGCTGATGTTCCGCATCAAGCGGGCTGGCTACAAAGTGGAGTACGCCCCACAGCTGGCAGTGAACTCGTTCGATCACCGCCGGTTGGAGTCGGGTGCGTTCCGGAAGTGGTTCCACTCCTTCACCCGGTGCCTCCTGCTGTGGGCGGCCCCGAAGTCGCGCCTGGTCCGCAAGGGCGACTGGGGTTACTGGCGCCAACTCGCTCACTGAACCCGGGCCCTCGGGATGGAGCCACCGTCGAACACCGCGGTGCCACCGAAGGTGGACAGAATGACCGTGAAGAAGTCTTCGCCTCCCTGGGCGTGAACGTCGACGGCGTTGGCGTTGTCGTGTCAGTGAGGGTCACGCGGTGTGGCCATTTCTGTAGGAGAGGACTCGACCCGACTTCGATACTGTGAGCCGTCGCCCGGTCCGAATCATGGCGCGACCGTGCAGAACCTGTGCAGAAGGCACGACCCACCGATGCTGTCGATCCCGGCACGGCCATGCAGCGTGATCGGACCGCCGAAACTCGAGAACTGTGAGTTGGACAGGTCGTCGCCGCCTTGGCCGTAGACGTTCCGTTTGCAGCAACGGACCCATGGTGCGACCGTTCGACACCGACAGCTGGCAGAACAGCGTCACGACCTCCCACAACGCAAGAGATTCCAGTTTCTGCTGAATCTCGTAGTAGGAGTCCAACCCCGTTTGAAACACCCGGCCCTGGAACTGCTCGTAGAGCACGACGATGAGCGCGTCCTTGTCGGGGAACCGCGAGTAGAACGACGAGGTGGACACGCCTGCTCGCTCGCAGACTCCTTGAACGTTGATCGCCGCCGGCGCGCATGTGGAAGTACTCCGATGCCGAGGCGTTGGCGGGATGCAGTGACGAGCACCGGGATGACGGTGACCGCGGCGATCACCGCAAACATCTTGGCGAGGATTCGCATGGTCTTCGTTCTCCTTGGTCGAGGCACCTGGTCGCATCTCGACCCGGTACCTCGACTGTGAACCTCGGCTCCCCGCCAACTTGAAGCGGCGCTGGAGAACGTCTGAAGAACCAGACGTGCGCGCCCTATAGCGTCTCGTCGAACCAGTCGACCACTGCGGCGAGCACGTCCTCGGCCCGGGCCCGGTCGCCGAAGAGGTGGCCACCATCGGGGAACGACACCAGGCGCTTGGGCTCGGCTGCTGCGCTGTGGAGGGCGAGGGCGTTGTCGTAGCCCACCACGGTGTCGTCGGTGGCGTGGATCGTGCAGTAGGGCCGATCCAGGCGAGCGACGTGGTCGAGCACGTCGTGGCGATCGAGGTCCGCGACGAAGTCGTTGGCCAGCTCGAATCGTCGACCAGCGATCGAGACCTCGGCTCGCCCTTCCTCGACCAGCCTGTCGAGGTCGTTGGCGAAGAGATGCGTCACGTGGCCGACGTCGGCCGGTGCACCAATCGTCACCAGCGACCGCACCGTCTTGAGTTTCGGCGTTGCCAGGATTGCGGCCGCCCCACCGAGGCTGTGGCCGAGCAGGCCACACGGGCCGAATCCCTCGCCGATGAGTGCGGCGGCGGCCCGGGTGAGGTCGGTGACATTGGCACTCACGGTGGTGTCGGCGAAGTCGCCGCCGGAGTCACCGAGGCCGGTGAAGTCGAACCTCAGGGCGGCGTAGCCGGCCTCGGCCAGCCCGGCGGTGAGGCGGGTCATCGTGTGCAGATCCTTGGAGCAGGTGAAGCAGTGGGCCAGCAGCACCGACCCTTTCGCGCGCTGCTCTGGCCGGTGCAGCACGCCGGCCAGCCGGGTGCCTTGGCTGCCGACAAACTCGAAGGGCTGCACTCGTTCGTCGCTCACCATGGTTGGCCTCCTCGGGGCGCTAGCGTGTGCGAACCCGTTCGCTCGACGAACCGGATCAGTCCGACGATTGCACAACGAACGCTGCCGATGCCGCATTCCACAACGCTCAAGGTCCGCTTCGCCGAGATCGACCCCTACGGCCACGTGAACCACGCCGTGTACGTGAGCTACTTCGAGGTCGCCCGAACCGAAGCCCTCACCGACTGCGGTGTGGCACTCCAGGACATGGCCGCCCGGGGCTACCAGCTCGTCGTGTCGAGAATCGACGTGCGCTACAAACGCCCGGCGGTCGCAGGCGACACGCTCACCGTGGAGACGAGCATCGCCCAGCTCAAGCGGGCGAGCGGCACCTGGCGCCAACGCATCATGCGAGGCGACGAGGAGCTGGTGGTGGCCGATGTGACTGCAGGTGTGACCGACACCAATGGCCGGCCCGCCCGGCCACCGGACTGGTTGTTCCCCGCCCTCGAGGGCCTGGTTGACTAGACGGCAGTGAGCTTCTTCGGGACGGGGGGCGAAGACTGGGTCGAACTCGACTTCGACCTCTTCGAGCGCGACCGGAGAGCGCAGCTGCAGACGTTGCTCGTCGACGGTCACGACAACGTGGCCGCCGCGATCGGCACCGACTTCGACGTTGACGTGACCGACGACGGCTTCGTGTTCATCGTGATCGGTGGCCGCCGTCGGTACCGAGCCGAGGTGAGCTACGGCCAGCGTCTCGTCTTCACTGGCATTCTCGACCCGGACGGACCACTGTAGATCTGGACCCGCAATCCGAACGGGCCGATGAACGGGCCGATGAAAGGGCCGATGAGATGGCAGCCATTGCGTTCAACCAGGACTTCACGCCGATCTACCGCCAGGTCGACCAGCTGTCGCCACTCATTCGCCGGGTCGTCGCTGAGAACCCGAACCCGTTCACGTTCACCGGCACTGGGGTCTACCTCATCGGCCAGGGCGACGTGGCGGTGGTCGACCCCGGCCCCACGCTCGTGGAACATCTCGACGCCGTGATCTCAGCCCTCGGGCCCGACGAGCGGATCACCCGCATCCTGATCACCCACACCCACACCGACCACACGGCGGCGGTTCCGGCCCTCGTGGAGCGCACCGGCGCCACCACCTACGGCTTCGGCCCCCACGGGCCCGTGCCAGACGAGGACCCGCTCGACAAGATCACCTTCGACGAGCACTTCACCGCCGAGGAGAAGGCCAAGATCGAAAAGGAGTGGGCCGAGATCCCCGACGAACTCAAGCGGGAGGGCCCCGACCAGGACTTCCAGCCCGACGTCACCGTGGCCGACGGCGACCTGATCCAGGGTGACGGTTGGACCGTCGAGGTGGTTCACACCCCGGGCCACACGTCCAACCACGTCTGCTTCGCCCTCACCGACGAGCGGGTGCTGTTCACCGGTGACCACGTAATGGGCTGGGCAACGTCGGTGATCTCGCCCCCCGACGGTGACTTGTTCGACTACATGAACAGCCTGCGCAAGCTGCTCGACCGTGACGACGAGCGGTACTGGCCCACCCACGGCCCGGCGATCGAGGATCCCCAGACCTACGTGCAGAGCTTCATCGACCATCGCATGTCCCGCGAGCGCCAGATCGTCGACGCGCTCGGATCGGGGCCCACGACGATCAAGGCAATTGTGCCCACCCTCTATGTCGCGGTCGACAAGCGCTTGTGGCGCGCCGCGGCCAACTCGGTGTTCTCCCACCTGCTGGCGATGCACCGGGAAGGGCGGGTGGCAGCGGATCCTGGGCCGTCGCTCACCGCCACCTGGTCGCTGACAGACATCTGAACCCCAGGCCGGGAACCCGGCCAACACGCCCCGCGTTGACAGGGGGCGCCTGAGCGAGGCGAACGTCTGGACCTAGGGTTGTGCCTCGTGGGAGCAGGATGGAGTTCGACGTCATGAACGCGACCGACGACACCGCACGGCGGGTGCTGCAACTCATCGATTTTCTCGGTGCCGCAGACGCCCAGCGGCATCCGCCGGTGCGCGATCTGGCCCAGCATCGGCGCTTCGTGCTGCGCGAAGGTGACCTGCCGGACGCCTCTGGCGTGGTGCTGCACCCCTCGTCGGAGGCGTGGCTCACGGTCGAGTTCATGTCGGTGCCCCCGCCACCCCCGGTGCCCGCCAAGGTGGCTGAGGTGCTGACGTTCGCAAGCTCCGACGATGCCGAGACCGTGGTCTTCGACGCTGCCACTCAGCCTGTGCTCTCCGATGAGCATCGGCCCCAGCTCCGGGTGCTCGACGACGGAACCTCCACGCAGCAGCGCCAGATCCAACGGGCCGAGGGCTGGATCACCGAGGTGTGGCAGCCGTGGGCCCACCACTCCCGTCAGGCCCGTGCGGCCAAGGAGCTGTACCGCGATCTGTTCGAGCAGCGCGAGACGCTCGTCGCCGATCGGGAGACCTACGAGCTCGTGTGGGGCTTCGGTCGAGTTCGGAGTGGCCGGGGAGCCGACATCGCCCTCGACCACCCGATCCTCACCGTGGCCGCCGAGATCGATGCCGATCTCGCATCGGGGCGCCTCACGATCCGCCCGGCCGGTGTCGTCGACGTCGAGCCCTTCTTCCTTGCTGGGCTCGACATCGCCGATCGCTCCGGGCTGAACGCACTGCGGGAGCGGGTGGCCGCCGAGGACAGCGAGATCGACCCCTGGAACCGGGCGGACACGCGCTCGTTGCTCCGCAGCCTCATCCGCACCATCGACCACGACGGTGGCCTCATCGACGAGGTTCGCCTCTCCGACGACGCCACCGCACTCGACGACTCCTGGGTGCTGTTCCTGCGGCGCCGCCGGCCCGACTACCAGGGCTTCCTGGATGATCTGCGCGAGTTGTACCGCAGCGGCGCCACCCCTCCGGCTCCGTTGCGGGCGGTGGTGGCCGACACCCCGTCGGCCCTCACAGCCGAGCTCGACGCTGGCACCGAGCAGCCCCGCCTTCTGCTGCCTTTGGCATCGAACGAGGAGCAGCGGCGCATCCTCACGCTGGCCGCCAGCCGGCCCGGGGTCACCGTGCAGGGCCCTCCCGGTACGGGCAAGTCGCACACGATCGCCAACATCATCAGCCACTACGTGGCCCAGGGAAAGCGTGTGCTGGTGGTGGCCGAGAAGGAACAGGCGCTCAGCGTGCTGGCCGACAAGATTCCCGAGGAGATCCGCGATCTCACCGTGTCGGTACTTGGTGGCGACGAGGAGAGCCGACGGCGGCTCGAAGCGTCGATCTCCCAGATCCAGACCCGGGTGGCGGCCCTCGACCCCGCCGAGGCCGACCACCGGATCGAGGCACTGGAACGACGGCTCGATCGAATCGACCGTGACATCGACGACGCGACGGCCGAACTCCTCGACGCCCGGCGGCTCGAGACAACGCCACTGGCCGGCGGCTGGTCCGCTGGCGCCGATGCCACCCCGGCCGTGGCCGCCCGCTGGCTCCGAGATCATGAAGGCGCACTGTCCTACATCGACGACCGCATCCCCATGAGCGCGGTGCCGCCGATGAACGCAGAGGCGTTCGCCAGGCTGGTGCAGGCCCACCATGAGGTGGGTCTCGACCGGGCCCAGCTCGCCCTGTGCAGCGGGCCCGACCCCGATGCGCTGCTCACCACGGCCGAGTTGGCCGAGCATCTCGACACCGCCGAATCGGTGCTGGCACGCCTGGCCGAGATCCCGTCCGACTCGCTGAACTGGGACGTCGCCGCCGATGCTCCACGCCAGCTCATTCCCGATCTGCAGCGAGCGGTCGACACCGAGATCGACTGGCTGATCAAGTCGTCTGGCACATGGGTCGCCGCCCTCAACGACGCCCTCGCCGACGAACTGCTTCGCCGCCAATGGGACGACTTCGCGGCCGCTTGTCGGGCCGACCGGGAGCGCCTCCTCGGCCTGTCGGTGGTGGTCGAGTCCCACCGCATCCAGGTGCCGAACGATGCCGACCCGGAGTTTCGGGCCGATCTCGCCGCCGCGGCCGAGCGGCTGTTCGGCCGGGGCAAACTCGGGTTTGGGGCCGGACGGCTGAAGCGGGCTCTCGCCCGATGCTCGATCGACGGTCGCACCCCGGCCCGAGCCGACGAGGTGGACCTTTGCCTCAACACGCTCGACCTCGACCAGGGCCGCCGTACCCTGCTCACCCGGTGGAACAACCGAGCCAACGGAGGTGTGCTGCCCGCCGTCGAGCCCGGAGCGAGCGGCGACGGCGGCGACGTTGCCCGGCCCGAGGTGGCCGTGAGCGGGATGCTCGATCAGCTCGAGCGGGCCCTCGACTCCGAGCGCCGTTGGAGCGAGCTCACCAACCAGTGCGCCCGCCTCGGGATCACGGTGGCCGAGCGCCCCGAGCCCGACGAGTTGAACCGCGTGCGCGAGGTGCTGGCTGTCGCCGAGTTCCGCCGTCGGCACCACGACGTTGAGGTGGTGCGGGCCGAGACCCACCGTGTGCTCGAAGCGGGCCAGGCCACGCCCGACCCTTCGCCGCTCTGGGCGGAGCTGCAGGCGGCGTTCGAAGCCGGTGACCTCGACCGTTGGGATGCCGCCCGCACCGAGGCTGCCGCTTTGCTCGCGTTGCGCCCCGAGGCGCAACGTCTGGTCGACGCCCACCATGCGCTCCATGCCGGCGCCCCGCTACTGGCCGGTCGCCTCTCGGGGCTCGCTCCCGTCGAGACCGAAGGGTGGGGCGCATTCGACGATGCCTGGGAGTGGGCCCAGCTCGACGTCGAGCTCACCAACCTCCATCGTGCCGCCCACCCTGCCGACCGACAGCAGGAGCTGGAGCGCCTCGCCGAAGTGCGGCGGGCCACCGTGGTGGATCTCGTGGCGGCGCGCTCGTGGCGTCGCTTGGCCGATGCCATTGGTGACACCGAGCGCCAGGCCCTCAACAGCTACCTCCAGGCGGTGCGTCGCTACGGCAAGACGGGTGGCCGTTTCGCCGCCCGTTGGTTGGCTCAGATCCGCGCCGCATTGAACGACTCGAAGGACGCCGTTCCGGTGTGGATCATGCCCACCAGTCGGGCGCTGGCCAGCTTCCGGCCCGACGCCGAGCCGCGCTTCGACGTGCTCGTGGTGGACGAAGCATCCCAGCTCGGCCAGGAGGCGCTCCCGCTGTTGTCACTGGCCCACGCCACCATCGTGGTTGGTGACGACAAGCAGACCAGCCCGGAGAACGTCGGTTTGCAGCGGGAGTCGATCTTCCGGCTGTTGGAGGAGTACCTGTCGGACGTGCCCTCGTATCGGGTGCTGTTCGATCCCGACGCCAGCCTCTACGACCTG
Organism: Actinomycetota bacterium; assembly: GCA_039029735.1. Taxonomy (GTDB): domain Bacteria; phylum Actinomycetota; class Acidimicrobiia; order Acidimicrobiales; family SZUA-35; genus CADEDH01. Next base: position 101,667 of record JBCCFL010000004.1, read on the forward strand.
GCGTTCCAGAAGTTCCCCGATCTGGTGATGCTCACGGAGCATTTCCGTTCGTTGCCGTCGATCATCGGCTTCTCCAACGCGTACGCCTACGACGATCAGATCGTGGCCCTGCGCGATCGGGCACCCACCTCCCGGTGGCGCCCGGTGCAGGTGGTCGACGCTGGCGGTCGGCGCGATGGCGACCGCAACGAGGCCGAGATCGAGACGGTCGTCCGTCTGGTCAACGAGATGCACGAAGACCCCGACTACGACGGCATGACATTCGGCGTCATCTCGCTGCTCGGTACCGACCAGTCGAAGGCCATCTGGCGGCGGCTGTTCGACGAGCTTGGCCCCGAGATCATCTCGGAGCGACGCATCCGGTGCGGCGAGCCGGCCAGCTTCCAGGGTGACGAGCGCGATGTGATCATCATCACCACGGTGGTCGCTCCCAACCCCGATGACCCCGACGCCCGTATGGGGGCCATGACCTCCCGAGCGGCGCAGCGCCGGATCAACGTGGCCGCCTCTCGGGCCCGCAACCAGCTCTGGGTGGTGCACTCGGCCCAGCCGAGCCAATTCGCCGACGGCGACCTGCGGGCCGATCTCATCCGCTATGCCACCGCCGCCCCTGGTCCGCCGGAGCGGGAACATCCTCTGGAGCGGTGCGAGACCGACTTTGAGCGCGACCTCGTCATGGCGTTGGTGGCGCGAGGCCACGACAACATCACCGTGCAGCATCAGGTGGGTCGCTACCGGATCGATGTGGTGGTCGACGGTGACGACCACCGTCTCGCCGTTGAGTGCGATGGCGACCATTGGGAGGGCGAAGCCGCCTGGCGCCGCAATCGGGTGCGCCAGGAGGTGCTGGAGCGAGCGGGTTGGACGTTCGAGCGGGTGACGGCGTCGGCGTTTTACCGCGACCCCGAGGGCACGCTCGACCGCCTCGACGCCCGTCTGGCCAGCCTCGGTATCGCCCGCGAGCTCGATGATGCCGACCTCGACGCGGACTACGAGCTCGACGTGGAGTACGAGCTCGACGTCGAGGCCGACCACGACCAGGAGCATCTCTACGGCGCCGATGACGACGACGTGGAGTACGTGGAGTTCGACGGGCCGGCCACCGACGACGATGAGCTGATCGCCCTCGACCCCTACGAGGAGTGGACGCCGGTGCCGCTGGTGCCGGTGGCCGAGGCCGACCACGAGGATCTCGTGAACGGGCTGGTGGCGATCGTCGATGTGGAGGGGCCGGTGCACGCCGAGTGGGTGAACCGGCTGTATCTGGAGGCGTCCGGCGGGCGACGGCTGACGGCGGCGATCAACGATGCGTTGCTGGAGGCGGCCGAGACCGCCATCGAGCGCGGTCTGATGGCCGTGGTCGACGACGAGTGGCGGGGCACGGGTGAGAGAACCCTCTATCGCCCTGGCCGCGGACCGGTGCGGATGCGCCGGCTCGGTCCCCGTGAGCTGTACGACGTACCTCGGTCGGAGGTGCGCGGATTCATCGCCGAGATGGAGCTGCTCGACGATCCTGACGAGGCGTGGGTTGCGGTGCGCCGGGCCTACCGCCTGTCGCGGCTCACCTCGCGCGCCATTGCCTACATCGACGAGTGCCTCGGCTCCTGAGGAGCGGGGGTCAGCCCATCGAGCACCGTGGTGGCCACCGCGCATGCGGCCTGGATCGCAGCCGGCTGAGCCTTCGCCCGTGTGCAGGCGATCACGCCGATCATGGCCGCCGTGAAGTAGGCCGCCAGCGAGTCGAGATCGGCTGACGCCGCCAGATCGCCGGCGCTCACCCCGCTTTCCAGCGCATCTCGGAATGCAGTGGTGAGCCGGTCGAGGTAGGCGGAGACGTAGGGCTCGATCTCGGGGTCGAGCGCCGCTCGCTCCACTGCGGTGTTGCACAACAGGCAACCCCGGCCCCAGCGGTCGCCGCCGGCGATCACGCCGTAGGCGGAGAAGGCACGCCGGATGGTGTCCACGCCGGCGTCCGGCGTTTCGAGTGGGGCCATGAGTACCGACAGGTGGTGCTCGTTGTAGCGCTCGAGCGCCGCCGCGAACAGCTCGAGCTTCGAGCCGAACTCGGCGTACATGCTCTTGCGATTGACGCCGAGGGCCTCCACCAACTCGGCGGTGCTCGTGTCGGTGTAGCCCTGGCGCCAGAACACCTCCACGGCGCGGTCGAGCAGCTCTGTTCGGTCGTACTGCTTCACCCCGCTCACGTGCGCTCGCCCACGATCGGCTCCTCCTTGATCACGGTTGACCTAAAGGTAACTGATCAGTTACTGTCCGACAAGTAACCGATCAGTTATCTAGAACGCGGAGGATCCGAGCCATGCCCGACATCGTCTTTCCCATCATCACCCTGAGCATCGGCGCCGCGATCGCCGGCTACGCCTGGCGCCGCTCCCGCACCGTGGCCCTGGTCACACTGGGATGGGCCGTACTCAGCCTGGCAACGGCCCGTATCGACTACTTCGAGACCGTCGGTACCTGGTCGGAGGGCGACGAGGCTGGATCCACACTGTTCAACATCGTGGGCGGCGTGCCGGTGGTCCTTCTCGTGCTGGCGTGGTGGCGCCTGCCCGCGTTTCGCTCGTTCGTGATGGGCACGCCATCGTGGGTGTTCGCGCTGTCGCAGGTGTACCGCGTGACCGGCATCTCGCTCCTGTTCCTCTACGCCGACGATCTGCTTCCGGCCGAGATCGGCGTGACCAACGCCGTGATGGACGTGGTCATCGGCCTCACCGCTCCGCTCGTGGCCGTGGCGCTGCACCGTGGCGTGGCGTGGGCTCGGGCTGGGGCAATCGCTTGGAACGTGTTCGGGCTGGCCGACTTCGTGATCGCCGGTGCGTTCATCTCACTCTCTCTGCGCGGTGTGATCGAGCTCTCACCCGCACCGAGCCAGATGGGCATCTACCCGGTGTCGCTCATCACCGTGTATCAGGTGGCCATCGCCTTCTTCGTGCACATCGTGCTCCTGTGGCGCCTCGTGCGCCGTCCGCACGCGGCCGCTGATCAGATGGGTGAGCAGGGCGCCGCCGTGAGCCTCTGATCGGCGCCGCACCTGGTCAGCTCGTGGCCAGCTCGTCCAGCAGGATCCGGTGGATGCGCTGGGAGATCGAGGCCGAGTCGAACTCGTCCACCGGGCCGTTGTTGCTCATCACCACCACGGCGTAGGCGCCCCCCGCGTTCTCGACCATCCACCCGTAGGTCAACACGTCCAGGCCGGTCCCGTCGGAGGTCGGGATGCCGCCGCCCTTGAACCAGGTGATGTCCCAATGGCGGCGCACGCCCACCAGCACACCACCCGATCCGTAGGCCACGTCGACGAGGCGACGGGCGTCGGTGCCGGGTTCGAACTGGCGGAGGCGGGCCATGAGGCGGCACATGTCGAGGGGGCTCGCGTTCCACGACAACGGCAGCGTCTCGGCGTAGTTGGCGAAGCCGCCGACGCGGGTGCCTCGCATCGCCACGATGACGTCGTCCAGCACCGCCCGCTGCTCGTCGTCGGTCGCCGCGAGGTAGGCCTGGGCCTGAGCGTTGTCGATCGAGAAGATCAGATTGTCCCACTCGTTGACCGAGACGAACGGCGTCAGCAGGCTCGGATCGGCGTGCCCCGCCTCGACGACGAACTGTTCGACTGCCTCGCGGCCGACGAGCTCGTGGAGGTGGTCGGTCATGGTGTTGTCGCTCATGCCCATCATCAGGGCGGCGGCGTCGACCAGTGACAGCTCCGCACCGGCCGGGATGTCGTCGGTGAACGACGCCGGCGCCCGCTCGTCCTCGGTGACAACAACGGGTGCGTCGAGGCTCAGTTCGCCGGCCTCGACCGCGGCGGCCAACGCCCCGAGCACGTAGCCCTTGAAGTTCGAGCCGGTGGCCAGCGGCTGATCGGCATTGTGGCCAGCCAGCTCTCGGCACTCCGCCCCGTCGATCGCCGCCACGACCACGCCCACCGCGTCGGCCGACTCCTCCAGGCGGGCCATACCGGCCTCGAACGTGATGCCGACGTCCTGGGGATAGGTGTTGGAGTCCTCGTAGGGGAAGGGGTTCAGGCTCGCGAGCAGGATCTGGCCGGTGCTGTGCTCGACCTGGAGGTCGAGCAGGAGGCCCTCGGCCGCGGCGGGGTCGCCGATCATGAGGCGAGCGGCGATGGGAGTGAGGAAGGTGATCTCGACCACGTCGAAGCTGGTTGCCAGCAGGCGGGCCGATTCGATCAGGCTCACCACGTCGGACGTCGGGACCTCGTCGAGGAATGCGGAGGAGAATCGAGCCTCGACCTCGTCTTCGGTGGTGCTCGACGCGGCGAGCGCATCGAGCATCCAGTCGAGCTGGTCGGCGACGGGCCAGCTCGCCGGCACCTCGACTCGGCCGTCGACGATCGGAAAGAGCGGCTCGGCGATCGGAGCGGGGCTCGCGTCGTCTCCGGGCGACGAGGCGCCCTCGCTGGCAGCATCGGCTGCGGCATCGGTCTGGTCGTCGGCAGCGGCGTCGGTTCCACCGTCGTTGGTCGACGAGGTAGTGGCCGCATCCGATTCGGCCTGATCAGTCGATGAGGTGTCGTCGCCCGAGGCGCAGGCGGCGGCGAGCAGCGCAAGGGTGATCACGACGGCGAGGAGCCTGGGTCGAGCCGTGTCGCGTTCGGAGCCGCCGTGGTGTGCCGATCGTGTCATGATTCCCCGCCCTTTCCGCCGCCCGGTGGACTGCGCAACTGCTGATCCCCACGGGTTCGACCTGGTGGGGAGGGTCGGAGGGTAGCGGTACGGTGATCGCTCACCGACTCTGGGAGCGTGCATGACGATCTCACTCGTGACGGGTGCCAACCGGGGAATCGGGGCCGAGGTGGCCCGACAGCTTGGCGCTGCCGGCCATCACGTGCTCGTCGGATCGCGGCGGGCCGAGAACGGTCGGCCGGTGGCAGATGCAATCACCGCGGCCGGCGGAAAGGCCACAGTGGTGGCCCTCGACATCTCCGACCACGCCTCGATCGCGACGGCTGTCGACATCGTGCGCTCGGTGGGTGGGCTCGACGTGCTGGTGAACAACGCCGCCATCACCTACGACACGTGGCAGCGAGCCATCGAGCCCGACTTCGCCGTGGTGCGTGAGGCCCTGGAGACGAACCTGTTCGGCACGTGGCAGCTCACGGTGGCGGTGGCCCCGCTGCTGCAGGCGAGTGCGCACGGTCGGATCGTCAATGTGTCGTCGGGGGCCGGTGCGCTCGACGACATGGGTGGTCACCTCCCTGCCTATCGGATCTCCAAAGTGAGCCTGAGTGCGCTGACCAGGATGTGGGCGGCCGAGTTGCCCGGAGTGCTCGTCAACGCGGTGTGCCCGGGCTGGGTGGCCACCGACATGGGCGGGTCCGGGGGCCGCCCTGTCGCCGACGGCGCAGCCGGTGTGGTGTGGGCGGCCATGCTGCCCGACGGTGGTGGCCCCACGGGCGGCTTCTTCCGCGATCAACAGCCGATCGCCTGGTAGCCCAGCGGCCGCACTAGACGGAGCCGTTCAGTCGGCGCAGTTGAACACCACAGCGCCGAGTGTGCGGTAGCCGTAGCGTGCTGCGTAGTCGACCTCCGGACGGACATCGTCCGGCACGGTGAACGAAGAGAGATCCAAGTTGCAGTCTTCTGGAGTCAGATAGAGCCAGCCAAGCTCCTCCACCAGACCCCAATTGAGATCGAGGTGTTCATAGGTGAAGAGCCATCCCGAATTCCAGCCGGTACCCGGGGTGTGCGGACGGCAGTAGCTGGCGACGGTCAGCAGCCGGTAACTCTTGCTCAACATGAACACCGAGGCATCGGAGTCGGGATCGTTCCGGCGCACACCGATCAATGCGTCGTAGCTCTGGTTCCGTACCTGTCGTCGCTCGACCTCGACCCGAAGTCGCAGGTCGTGGCACAGCTCGTAGAGCAACGCGATCAGTCGGTGGTCCTCCGACCGGTCGCGGAAGTCCCGCTCATAGAGAGCGGCAATACCCGGAAGAAGCCTCCGCCCCTGGAGCAGGAGCGAACGCAGCTCTTGTGCAGTGGGAGTGGACCCCTCGCCCATACGGTGAGCATGCCACTACTCGCTCGCCTGAGCCGGGGAATAGGCGCTGCGTACCGCCGCCGAGGCTACGCCGACGGAGGGCGCCAGGTGGCTTCGGCTTCTTCGATCTCGGTGCGGTTGAACCCGAGCACGAAGAGGATGGCGTCGAGGTAGGGAACGTTCACCGCGGCATCGGCGGCCTGGCGGACCACGGGCCGGGCGTTGAATGCGATGCCGAGCCCGGCCGTGCTCAACATGTCGAGGTCGTTGGCGCCGTCGCCGACCGCCACCACCTGGTCGAGCGGGATTCCAGCAGCGGCCGCGGTGTGGCGGAGGAACGTGGCCTTCTCCTGGCGATCGACGATCGGGCCGATCGTGCGCCCGGTGAGCACGCCATCGACGATCTCCAGCTCGTTGGCGTGGTGGAAGTCGATCCCGAGCTGGGCCGCCAGATGGGCGGTCACAGCCGTGAACCCGCCGGACACGATCGCCGTCTTGTATCCGAGGTGATGCAGCGTGCCGATGAACACCTCCGCTCCCGGGGTGAGGCGCACCTTGGCCTTCACCTCGTCGAGCGCCGACTCGGGCAGCCCGGCGAGTGCCGCAACCCGGGTGGTGAGCGACTCCTTGAAGTCGAGCTCGCCGGCCATGGCCCGAGCCGTGATCTCCGCCACCTCGTCGTGGCGCCCGGCCTCAGCGGCCAGCAGCTCGATCACCTCGTCCTGGATGAGCGTGGAGTCGACGTCGAGGAACACCATCCGCTTGTTCCGGCGCCGAAGGCCCTGGCGCTGCACGGCAATGTCGCAGGTGAGGCTGTGGGCTCGTTCGAGCAGGGCGCTGGCCACCGATTCCCGGTCGTCGCTGCTCACCACGAGCTCGTACGCCATCACCGGCTCACGGGCGAGCCGCACGATCCGATCAATGTTGGCTCCGTTGGCGGCGAGCACACCAGCAATGGCCTGCACTTCTTCGGCGGCGATCCGTGCGCCGAGAAGGGTGACCACGAGCCGCGGCACGGTGGCCGACGGGGTGGCCTCCACGAAGTCGAAGTCGAGCTGCACCTTCTGCTCGTAGGCGAAGAGCAGCAGATCAGCCCGGAGGTCGGTGTCGGGGTCGACCGTGACGATGAGGGTGAGGATGAGACGACCACGGATGACGATCTGCTCGATGTCGTCGATCCTGGTGTCAGCCTGGGCCAGGATCCCCATCAGCGCTGCGGTGATGCCGGGGCGGTCCGGACCTGTGATGCGGATCAGGATCGTGTTGGTGGCCACGTTCATCCAAGCTACCGCCTGGAGCGGCCTCTGGATTGCCGGCTCGCCCAGCTCTGATCACGGCCGAGCGTCGGGGCGGTGACGACGGCTCGCCCTCCGGCTGCAACAACTCGGCCACCCACGCCGACGGCGGGTTCGCCACCAGCTCATCGGGGGGTGCCGCCGCCAGCACCCGACCGTGGTCGAGCACCACCACCTGGTCGGCGTCAAGCGCATGATCGCGACCGTGGGTGACCACCACCTGAACCTGGCCAACCGGCCGGTGTTCGGCCAGTACCCGGCGCAACGTCTGGCGGTGACCGACGTCCACGTTCGACAGTGGCTCGTCCAACAGCAGCAGAGGGGCCTCCAGCACCAGGGCCCGGGCCACGGCCGCCCGCTGAGCCTGACCCCCCGACAGGGCCCGCGGGCGCCGGTCGGCCTGGTTGAGCAGACCAACAGTGTCGAGCGCATCGGTGACGCGTTGGCGGCGCTCGACTGCGTCGAGATCGGGCCGCTGGTGGCGCAGCCCGAACTCCACGTTGGCCCTCACCGTGAGGTGCGGGAACAGCCGAGCCTGCTGGGGCACGAGAGCCACCCGCCGACGTTCGGCTGGCACGAACACCTTCATGGTGGCGTCGGCCACCACGCGACCATGGAGCACGATCCGGCCGCGCTGGATGCGGAGGAGGCCCGCCAGCGCAGCGACGAGGGTCGACTTGCCAGCCCCGTTCGGTCCCACCACGGCCACGGTGGTGCCGGGAGCGGCCGAGAAGCCCACGTCGAGCACGAAGCTGTCGACCTCGGCGGCGCATCGCACCTCCAGCCCGGCTGCGTCGGCACTGCGGCTGAGGCTGCTCATCGGCGCGGCACCCAACGATCGCGCAGGGCCACGAGAACGGCGAGCGCCACGGCCAACAGCACCAGGCTCAGCGCCACCGCCCGATCAGGGTCGCGATCGATGGCGATCGACACCTCGAGCGGCAGCGTTCGGGTGACGCCCTCGATGTTGCCGGCGAAGGTGATGGTGGCCCCGAACTCACCGAGGGCTCGGGCCCAGGCCAGCGTGGCGCCGGCCACGATCGATGGCCGGGCCAGCGGCACGCTCACGCGCCACCAGCGTGCGAGCGGGCCGGCGCCCAAGCTGGCCGCCACCGCCTCGTACTCCGGGTCGGCGTTGCGCAGGGCCCCCTCCACGCTCAGGATCAGGAATGGCATCGCCACGAGGGTGGCCGCCAGCACGGCACCGACCGTGGTGTTCGACAGCCCGACGCCGGTGAGGTCGCCCAGCAGCCCCCGCCGTCCGAACCCTGACAGCAGGGCCACGCCAGTGACGACCGGGGGCAGCACGAGTGGCACCGACACGATCGTGCGCAGGAGCGCCTTGCCCGGAAAATCGAGCCGGGCCAGCACGAAGGCGGTGGGCACCCCGATCAACACCGACAGCACCACGGCACTGAGGCTCACCACCAGCGACACCCGCATGGCCACCAGCGTGGCGTCGGTGGCCAACAGCTCGGGGATCCGGGTCCACGGCGCGTCGGTGAGCAGCCCCAGCACCGGCACCATGAGCACGGCGAGGCCAACGCCGGCCAGCACCACGACGGCCCGGGGGAGACGGCTGCTTGGGTTGGACTGGGGGGTGCGGCCCCTTGCCGTGGCCCCGGGCGAGTCGGTCATGGTGTTCGCTCGAAGCCAAGCTCGTCGAGGATCACAGCAGCGGTTGGCCCCTCGATGAAGGTGACGAAGGCCTCTGCTCCGGCATGCTCGGGGTCGACGGCGCCCACGCCGTAGGTGGTGACGACGGTGGGCTGCAGCGGGATCTCGGTCACCTCGTCGGCCGCGGCCAGCGCATCGGTGCGGTACACGAATCCCGCATCGGCCTCACCCCGCCTCACCTTGCTCAACACCGCCCGCACGTTCGACTCGTCACTCGTCCGGCCCAACTGCTGTCCGCCCGCAGTCAGCCACTGTTCGGTTGCGTCGCCGCAGGGTACCCCGGGCGCGCAGCGGGCGACCAGCACGCCCGCCCGCCCCAGATCGGCCACGGCGGTGACCGGCTCTCCGGGGCCGGAACCGACGGGCACCACCAGCGTGAGCGTGTTGGTGGCATAGGTTGACACGGGCGCGCCGGCGGGTACGACGGCGTCGAGGAGGGCGGTGTCGGCGGGGGCGAACACCTCGGCGTCGGCTCCGTCGAGGATCTGACGCTGCAGGGCGTTGCTGCCGGCCAGGTTCAGCCGCACGTCGAACTCGGGGTTGGCGGCCTCGAACGCGGCCTCCAGCTCGGTGAAGGCGTCGGTGAGCGACGACGCGGCGTACACGTCGATCACCGATTCATCGTCGGTGCCGCCACAGGCGCTGGCGATCGCGGCCACCGCGGCGAAGGCGGCGGCCAGGATCGTTCGTGAGGGCACCAGCAGTGAGCCGATTAGCTCTCGGGGGCCAGCTCGGCGGCCACCGACAGCTCCGAACCTTCTGCGGTCTGAAGCTCTGCGGCCACGCTGGCGTCGGCGAGATCGTCGATCGCGTCGGTGATCAGGGCCAGACGGGCGGCGGTGTCGGTGATGGTGGCCGAGGTGATCGGCGTGCGCAGCGACAGCTTGGCCTCGGTCTTCGGGCGTCGCAGCTCCGACAGCACCTGGCCGGCGACCGTGAGGCGCTCGGCTGGTGCATCACCCGCTGCGGTGCGCAGTGCGCTGGCATTAGGCCAGGGCTGACGGTGCAGCGACCCGTCACGCCACCACGACCAGATCTCCTCGGTGACGAAGGGCAGGAACGGGGCGAAGAGCCGCAGCAGCGAGTCGAGGGCCCGAGCGAGCGCAGCGTGGGCCGACGCCGCGGCCTCGTCACCGCGGCTGGCGTACGCCCGGTTCTTGACCAGCTCGATGTAGTCGTCAGTGAAGGTCCAGAAGAAGCTCTCGGTGCGCTCCAGCGCCCTGGCGTAGTCGTAGCCGTCGAAGGCTGCGGTGGCATCGTCGACCAAGGACGCCAGCTGGGCCAGCATCGACTGGTCGAGCGCCTCGGTGACCGGGGCGTCGAGCGCAGCAGCGAGACCCCCGCCGGCGGGGGCCATGCCGAGGGCGAACTTCGACGCGTTCAACAACTTGATGGCCAGCCGACGGCCGATCTTCATCTGCCCTTCGTCGAACGCCGTGTCGGTACCCGGGCGCCCCGAGGCAGCCCAGTAGCGAACGGCGTCGGAGCCGTACTGCTCCAAGAGGTCGATCGGGACGACCACGTTGCCCTTCGACTTCGACATCTTCTTGCGGTCGGGATCCAGGATCCAGCCCGAGAGGCAGGCGTTGTGCCACGGCACGCTGTCTTCCTCGAAATGCGACCGGACGACCGTCGAGAACAGCCAGGTGCGGATGATGTCGTGACCCTGGGGCCGCATGTCGTAGGGGTAGACGCGCGCCCAGAGGCCGTCGGGGTCGTCCTCGGCCCAGAGGGCGGCGATCTGGGGAGTGAGCGACGAGGTGGCCCAGGTATCCATCACGTCGGGGTCGCCCATGAAACCGCCCGGCTTGTTGCGCTGATCGGCGGTGTAGCCGTCGGGCACGTCGGTGGAGGGATCGATCGGCAACAACTCGGCGGCTGGGGCGAGGGGCTCGTCGTAGACCGGCTCACCCTCGGCGTCGAGGGGATACCACAATGGGATAGGCACGCCGAAGAAACGCTGGCGGGAGATCAGCCAGTCGCCATTGAGGCCCTCCACCCAGTTGCGGTAGCGGCCCCGCATGTAGTCGGGATGGAACGCGATCGCCTCGCCCCGATCGATCAGGGCCTTGGCCAGATCGTCGTCGCGGCCGCCGTTGCGGATGTACCACTGGCGGGTGGTGATGATCTCGAGCGGCTTGTCGCCCTTTTCGTAGAACTTCACCGGGTGGGTGATCGGCTTCGGCTCACCGACGAGTTGATCGGCGGCCTGGAGCTGCTCGACGATGATCTCGCGGCCGGTGTGGATGGTTTTGCCGATCACCTCGGCGTAGCGTTCGCGGCCCTCGCCCTGGATCGCGTCGGGGGCCTCGTCGACGAAGCGACCGTTGCGCCCGATCACCGGGCGGGCCGGGAGGTTCAGCTCCCGCCACCAGGTGACGTCGGTGAGGTCGCCGAAGGTGCAGATCATGGCCGTGCCCGTGCCCTTCTCGGGGTCGGCCAGTTCGTGGAAGACCATCGGAACCTCCACGCCGTAGACCGGCGTGGTGATCGTGGCGCCCTCCAGGGGCTGATAGCGCTCGTCGTCGGGGTGAGCGACCACGGCCACGCAGGCCGGCAGCAACTCGGGGCGGGTGGTGTCGATCAGCAGATCCGAGCCGTCGGGCCGGGTGAACCGCAGCGTGTGGTAGGCGCTCGGGCGCTCACGGTCCTCCAGCTCGGCTTGGGCCACTGCGGTCTGGAAAGTGACGTCCCACAGGCTCGGGGCCTGGAGCTGGTAGGCGTCGCCCCGCGACAGATGGTTGAGGAAGCTGCGCTGGGAGATGCGGCGACTGCGCTCGTCGATGGTGGCGTAGAGCAGGCTCCAGTCGACCGAGAGGCCGAGCAGGCGGAACAGGTTTTCGAACGCCTTCTCGTCCTCGACCACGAGCCGATCGCACAGCTCGATGAAGTTGGGCCGGCTGACCGGGACCTGCCGCTTGTCGGAGCCCTTTGGGAACGTGCCCTCGGTGGCCGGTGGCTCGAAGTCGGGGTCGTAGGGGAGTGACGGGTCGCAGCGAACACCGAAGTAGTTCTGGACCCGACGCTCGGTGGGCAGACCGTTGTCGTCCCACCCCATGGGATAGAACACGTCCTTGCCCCGCATGCGCTGGTAGCGGGCGATGGTGTCGGTGTGGGTGTAGGAGAACACGTGACCGACATGGAGCGACCCCGAAACGGTGGGCGGCGGGGTGTCGATGGCGAACACCTCGTCACGCGTCGCGGAACGATCGAAGGCGTAGGTGTCGTCGGTGCGCCACTGGTCCACCCAACGGCTCTCGATGCCGTCGAGGGTGGGTTTGGCCGGGATGCGGCCCTCGGCGTGGTCTGGCGTGTTCATAGGTACACCAAGGGTATTGGGGTGAGAGGCGCGCAGCGGCCCCTTTTTCCGCCCACCTGGGCCAAGGCTCAGAGCTGCACGCGGCGGGTTTCGTAGGCCCACATGGCGATCTCCACCCGGTTCCGGGCGCCCAGCTTGCGCATGAGGCTGGCCAGGTGGGTCTTCACGGTGCTGAGGCTGATGTGGAGCTCGTCGGCGATCTCGGCGTTGGTTCGCCCGGTGGCCACCGTGACCAGTACCTCCTCCTCCCGCTCGGTGAGCGGATCGATGGGCTGCACCGGGGTGGTGGGTGTGCGGTCGGCGAAGGCGTGTAGCAGTCGAGCCGTGATCCGGGGCGCGATCAGCGCCTCACCGTTGGCGGCGGCGTCGATGGCCTGCACGAGCAGTTCCGGGCCGGCGTCTTTGAGGAGGAAGCCTCGGGCACCGGCCTTGAGGGCACCGTGCACGTACTCGTCGAGATCGAACGTGGTGATCACCACCACCGCCATCGGATCGTCCACGTCGGGGCCGGCGAGGCGACGGGTGGCCTCGATCCCGTCGAGTTCAGGCATGCGGATGTCGAACAGGCACACGTCGGGCCGGAGGCGCCGCGCCAGCGCCACGGCCTCCGCCCCATCCGCTGCCTCGCCGATCACCGAGATGCCCGGCTGGGCGTCGAGGATCATTCGCAACCCGGTGCGCACCAGGTCTTGGTCGTCGGCGATGACGATCGTGGTCGTGTCGTTGTGGGTGGGTTGGGTGAGCGTCATCGAAGCGGCTGGCGGGGGAGCACGGCGGCAACGGTCCATCCGGGGCCCGGGTCGAAGCCGGCGGTGAAGCTCCCCCCGAGGAGCTTCGCCCGTTCGGCCATCCCGACGAGACCGAAGCCGCCGCCCAGCGAGGTGCCCCTGGTGGTCGACGCGGGCTGGCCGTCGTCGCTCACCGTCACCCGCACGAGGTCGGGCCCGCCCTCCACCTTCACGTCGATGCGGGTGGCGTTGCGAGCATGGCGACGGGCATTGGTGACCGACTCCTGGGCCAGGCGGAAGATCGCCGTGCCGAGCGCTGGCCGCAGATCGTCGAGGTCGCCATCGAGGTCAACGGAGATGAGCGGTCGCTCACCGGGCTGCGTCGCCAGCGTGACCACGTTGGCCAGGCCGGGCTGGGGGGCGAACTCGGGCGTGTCGGCCTCGTCGCGCAGGGCGCCCACCATGCCGCGCAGCTCGGCCAAGGTGCGTGAGGCTTCGGCCTCGATCACGCTGAGCGCCTCGACTGCCGCCTCGGGCTTGGTGGCGGCGAGAGCCTGACCGGCCTGGGCCTGGATGGCGATGGCTGACACGTGGTGGGCCACGGTGTCGTGCAGCTCCCGGGCCAGCTGCACGCGCTCGGCGTTGGTCGCCTCGTCCATCCGGCGGGCGTGCAGGTTGTGCTGATAGCGCATCCCGAGGCCGAGCAACACGGGGAAGAAGAACACGATCGTGCCGCCGATGACCTCGCCGATGTTCTGGGCGTCGGTGAGGTTCACGATGATGTTCGAGACGATCATCACCCCGACCATGAGATCGACCTTCCAGCCGGCGGCCCATCGGGCCACCGAGAACGGGATGATCAGGATCATCGCCGTGGCGTAGAGGCCCTCCCACTCGATGCCCATGATCGCCGACACGAGCTGGGCGACACCGATGGCGCTCAGCATGGTCACGGCGGCGAACAACGGCCGCGTCCGCCGGAACAACAGGATCACCGACATGGCCAGCACGAGCACGAGCGACGGGATCCGCCACTCCATCTCGGGGCGAACGGTCACCTCGAAGATCGCCGTGGCCGCGACGACGAACGACAGCAACCAGTCGCCCCAGTGGCGATTCTGTCGCCCGGGGGCCTCGGGCTCATTCCAGATCATCTGGAAGAACTGGATCACGACCGACACCTCACACCAACGAGCGTAGGAAACGTTGGGCGGCCACGCATCGGCCAAAAGCACGAGGCCCGTCTCACCCTTACGTACGGTGTACGTTCAGCCGGAGCGCCGATGATCTCGACCCGGTGTGGCCATGACGATGACATGGAGCCGTTCGGACCGACCGGGCGGCACGACCCGTGGAGGAAGGTCATGTCACACGCACTGTTCGAATGGGGGCGGTTCGCCGCCCGACGGCCCTGGATGGTGATCGGCGTCTGGCTCGTTGCCGCCGTCGCCATCATCGGGGCGTCGAACACCATCGGCCGGGAACTGGAGGACAGCTTCGGCGCCCCCGGCCTCGATTCCCAGGAGGCGCTCGACCTCCTCGCCTCAGCCCAGGCCGACGAAGCCGGACTCACCGCTCAGGTGGTGGTCACACCAGCAGACGGCTCCGCCACGTTCTTCGACTCACCGGAGGCGGTCGCTGCCCTCGACGAGGTGCACGAGGCCGTGGTCGCGCTCCCGAACGTGCTCGACGCCGGTGATCCTGCGGCCGCCCTCGACGCCGGGCCGGAGGCGGCGGTCGCCAGCGGATCGGTGTCGGCCGATGGCCGGATCGCGATCGTACGCATCCAGTATCCGGTGATGGAGGAGCTGCGCGCGGCCGACCTCGAACGCCTCGTCGAGACCGTCGAGGCCGAGCGCGAGGGGTCTCCACTCCAGATCGAGATGAACGGCGACCTGTTCACTGCCTTCGGCGAACCCGAGACGGGGGTCGGCGAGATGATCGGTCTGATGGCCGCCGTGGTGATCTTGCTCGTCGCCTTCGGATCGGTGATCGCCATGGGCCTGCCCATCGGCATGGCCCTGTTCGGCCTCGCTGTTGGCATCTCCCTGATGCCACTCATCTCGTGGGTCATCCAGATCCCGGCGTGGACTCCGCAACTGGCCACGATGGTGGGTCTCGGTGTCGGCATCGACTACGCCCTGTTCATCGTGACCCGCCACCGGGAGACCCTCTCCGAGGGCGTAGGTGTCGTCGACTCGATCGGCCACGCCATCGCCACCGCAGGCCAGGCCGTGATCTTCGCCGGCGGCACCGTGGTGATCGCCATCCTGGGCCTCGCGGTGGCCGGAGTGCCGTTCATGACAGCGGCCGGGGTGGCAACCTCGGCCATCGTGGCGGTGATGGTGCTCGCCTCGATCACCGTCCTGCCCGCCTTCCTGGGCCTGTCCGGCACGTGGATCAACCGGCTGCGGGTGCCCTTCGGCGCCGGCCGCGACGCCGTCCGCCCGGCATCATCGGCCTCGGTCGGTCGAGGTTGGCGCCGCTGGGGTGAGCACGTCGCCGCCCACCCGTGGGTGTACAGCGTTGGCGTGACCGCCCTGTTGCTGGCCCTCACGGCGCCGGTGCTGGCGTTGCGCCTCGGTGCCCCCGATCAGGGCACGTTGCCCGAGTCTCGGACCGAGCGCCGAGCCTACGACCTCGTGGCCGAAGGCTTCGGCCCCGGCATCAACGGTCCGCTGGTGATCGCCGTCGACACCTCCGAGGATCCCACCGTGCTGGAGCCGCTCATGGCCGCGGTCAGCGCCGATCCCGGTGTGGTGGCCGTCGCCCCGCCCCAGGTCGATCCCGCCACCGGGGTGGCGGCCGTGATCGCCTTCCCCACCACAGCGCCCCAGGACGACGCCACCTACGAGACCATCCAGCGCCTGCGAGCCGACGTGCTCCCCACGGTGCTCGATGACAGCCCGGCCCGCGCCCATGTTGGCGGGCAGACGGCATCACTCGCGGATGTCGGTGGCCAGGTGGTGGAGCGCATGCCGTACTTCATCGCCGCCGTCCTGGCGCTGTCGTTCGTGCTGCTGATGATCCTGTTTCGCTCGGTGCTGGTGCCGGCCAAGGCAGCCCTGCTCAACCTCTTGAGCATCGGGGCGAGCTACGGCGTGCTGGTGATGGTGTTCCAGTGGGGGTGGGGCAAGGAGCTGATCGGGCTCGAAGCGCCCGTACCGATCATCTCGTTCATCCCGATGTTCATGTTCGCCATCCTGTTCGGGTTGTCGATGGACTACGAGGTGTTCCTGCTCTCCCGGGTGCGGGAGGAGTACCAGCGCACCGGTGACAACGACTCGTCGGTGATCGCCGGCATCGCCACCACCGCCCGGGTGATCACCTCGGCCGCCCTCATCATGATCTCGGTGTTCGGCGGCTTCGTGCTCGGCGACGATCCGGCGATCAAGATGTTCGGCCTCGGTCTGGCCACGGCCATCCTGGTCGACGCCACCATCGTGCGGCTCGTGCTCGTGCCGGCGACGATGAAGCTGCTCGGCGACGCCAACTGGTGGCTGCCGGGCTGGCTCGATCGGATCCTGCCCACCGTCGACATCGAAGGTGGCGCCGAACTCGACGCCCTCACCGGGGCCGGCCGTCCGCCGTCGCTCCTCGACGCCGACATCGCAGCGGGATCCGACGTCGACGCCGAGGTCGGTGCGGGCCGGGTTCCCTCGTCGGTCTGAGATCAGGTCTGAATCTGATCTCGTCGTCCTCCACGGGGTCTCCGGCGGCGAAAATGGCCCCGGAGGCCCCGTGGCGCGTCGGTACGATGGAGCCATGATCAGCCTCTACGACACCGCACGATCGGAGGTGGTCCCGCTCGAGCTGCGCGACCCCGGCAAGGTGTCGATCTACGTGTGTGGCCCCACCGTGTACGGGCCGCCACACCTCGGCCACGGTCGTTCCGTGCTGGTCTACGACGTGCTGCGCCGCTACCTCACCTGGCGGGGCCTCGAGGTCACGTTCGTGTCGAACGTGACCGACATCGACGACAAGATCATCGCCCGGGCGTTGAACGAGGGGAGGGAGTCCACCGACATCGCCCACAAGTGCGAGGCGATCTGGTGGCAGGCCCTCGACCGTATCGACGTGCTCCGGCCCGACCACATCCCCCACGCCACCGACTACGTCGAGGAGATGGTGGCGCTCATCGGCGAGCTCATCGAGCGCGATGCCGCCTATGTGACCTCCGACGGGGTGTACCTGTCAGTGGAGACCGTGGAGGGGTACGGGCTGCTCGCCCACCAGTCGCTCGACTCGCTCCAGGAGGGTGGGGGTGAGCGCGATCTGGTCGGAGTCGAAAAGCGGCACCCCGCCGACTTCGCCTTGTGGAAGCTGGCCAAGGACGGCGAGCCGTGGTGGCCGTCCCCCTGGGGTGACGGACGCCCGGGCTGGCACACCGAGTGCGTGGTGATGAGCCTCGACATCCTGGGCGACGGCTTCGACCTCCACACCGGTGGGCTCGATCTCACATTTCCCCATCACGAGAACGAGCGGGCCCAGGCCGTGGCCTGGGGTCGACCGTTCGCTCGCCACTGGATGCACCACGGCTTCGTGGAGCTCGAAGGCGAGAAGATGTCGAAGTCGCTCGGCAACGTGATGAACATGCTCGACCTCACTGACACCTACGACCCCCGTGCCTACCGCTTGCTCATCCTGCGGTCGCACTACCGATCGCCGATCGAGGTCACCGAAGCCACCATGGTCGACGCCGAGGCGGCCCTCAGCCGGCTCGACTCGTTCACCCGGCGTACCGCCGCCCTCGACGGTAAAGCTGATGCCGACGTGCTCGACTCCTTCCGGGCGGCGATGGACGCCGACCTCGATACCGCCGGCGCTGTGGACGTGATGTTTCGTCAGGTGCGGGAGGCCAACACCGCGCTCGACGAAGGTGACGAGGCTCGTGCCGCCACCGCGGCCGCCGGCGCCCGCGAGATCGCCGAGGCGCTCGGGCTTCGGCTCGACGCTGGTGGCGACGACGTGCCGCCCGAGATCGAGGCGCTCGTCAACGAACGCCAGGAGGCTCGCCAGGCGCGCGACTTCGCGGCAGCCGACGCCATCCGGGATCAGCTTGCTGCCGAGGGCTGGGTGATCGAGGACTCGGCCGATGGGCCCACGGCTCGGCGGGCTGACTGAACCATTCGGCCCTGATTGCTCAGGAGGCTGCCGAGACTGACGAATCTTCAGTCATGTCGTGTTACCCGAACGCGGCGTTGTTGGAGGTGAGTTGTGTCGAGCGTGGGTCGGATCTTCGGAGGAGTCAGGCTGAACAGCCTGAGGTTCAGGCTGCTCGGCGCATTCCTGGCCATCGGGGTCATCCCCCTCGCCGCCGTCGGCGTCTACTCGGTGACGCGGGCCAAGGCCGATCTGAGCGAGGCCGCCGGTCTGCGTATCGAGGCCGTCGCCGTCGAGACCGGTGAGCTGCTCGACCGCTCGTTCGAAAGCCGCTACCGCGACGCGGTGGCCTTCGCCCACATCCCGGTGATGCGAATGGGCCCGCAGACCACACAGCTCCTCGACGTGATGATGGAGAGCTACTACGTCTACGACCTGATGGTGCTGGCTGATGCCAACGGCCGGATCGTCGCCGCCAACTCGGTGGACAACGAGGGTGAGCCACTCGACACCTCGGCCCTTCTGGGCCAGGACGTATCATCCGAGGCGTGGTTCGCGGCCTTCCAAGGCGGCGGCCGGGAGAACACCGACATCTTCTACACCGACGCAGCCCTCAACGGCATGCTCGACCAGATCTTCGAGCCGGGCCGGATCGGCCTCACGTTCACCGGTGGCTACAGCGACGAGAGCGGTCAGTTCTCTGGTGTGTGGCACTCGATCGTGTCGTTCGAGCGCACCGTGGTCGACACGATGCATGAGGTGGAGCATGAGCTCGCCCGTGAAGGGGCCGAGACGGCCCACGGCGCCCTGATCAACTCCGACGGTCTCATGCTCTACTCGATCTACCCGGAAGACATCCTCTCCGAGAACCTCATCGACGACGGCATCGAGGCCGCCGCCAACGCTGTCGAGTCCGAGGCCATCGGCTACACCATCGAGCGCGACATCCACGGCGGCGGCGACTTGATCTACGGCTACGGCAACGCCGATGGTGCCCACGACTTCCCCGGCTACGGCTGGGGCGTGATCATCGAACAATCGGTGGCCGAGGCGGCCCTGCCCGCTGCGTCACTTCAGCGGGGTGTGATCATCTTCGCCCTCGTGTCGATGGTCGCCGTGGCCGCCATCGGCTGGCGCCTCGCCAGCGGTGTTGCCAAGCCCGTGCAGCTCGTGAGCGACAAGGCGAGCATGATCGCCGCCGGCTCCACCTCGGTGCCGGAGATGAAGATCAGCCGCTCCGACGAACTCGGGGAGATGGCCGAGTCGTTCAATGCGATGAGTGCGATGCTGGCCAAGGTGGGTACCAAGACCAGGCTCATCGCCGACGGCAACGTGGACGACCCCGCCCTCGACGAGCCCATCCCCGGTGATCTTGGTGAGTCGGTATCGACGATGGTCGACTCGCTACGGTCAATGGTGAATCAGCTCAAGCAGTCGTCGGTGTCGCTGGCCAAGGCCGCCTCCGAGTTGCAGCAGGTGTCGGGCTCCATGGACACCAACGCCGACCGCACCTCGGCCGAGGCGGCCGCTGCGTCGGCCGCCGGTGACGAGGTATCGACCAACGTGGCCTCGATCTCGGCCGCCAACGAGCAGATGAACGCCACGATCCGCGAGGTGTCGAGCAACGCCTCCACTGCCTCGTCGGTCGCGACCGACGCCGTCGATCTGTCTCGTTCGTCGTCGGACAAGATTCACAAGCTGAGTGAGAGTTCGCAGAAGATCGGCGAGGTGATCCAGGTGATCAACTCGATCGCCGAGCAGACCAACCTGCTTGCCCTGAACGCCACGATCGAGGCGGCCCGGGCCGGCGAGGCGGGCAAGGGCTTCGCTGTGGTGGCCAACGAGGTGAAGGAGTTGGCGAACCAGACCGCCACCGCCACCGAGGAGATCACCTCCCGGATCCAGGCCATCCAGGACGACACCAGCGACGCCGTGCAGGCCAACGAACAGATCAGCGACACGATCACCCAGATCAGCGAGATCTCGGGCACGATTGCTGCTGCCGTCGAGGAGCAGTCGGCCACCACGGCCGAGATCGGCTTCAACATCGAAGAGGCGGCGCAGGGCACCCAGTCGATTGCGTCGACGATCACCCAGGTGGCCGACGCCGCCGCTGAGACTCGGACCTCGACCGGCGAGGCCCGGTCGAACGCCGAGTACATGACGGGCCTGGCGGCGGAGCTGCAAGAGCTCGTGAGCCACTACGACCTCACCCCGCGCTGATCTGCGATACTCCGGCACGGCGGCGGTGACCAGCATCGTCGCCGTGGCCGGGAGGGTCGATGCGGATTCTGAGCTGGAACACGCTGTGGCGGTTCAGTGACTTCGAGCCCCGCCAGCCCCGGATCGTTGCGGCGGTGGCCGCCCGACAACCAGACCTGGTGCTCCTGCAGGAGACCTGGCCCGAGCAGGCCGAGGCGATCGCCTCGGCCTGTGGCCTGGCGGTGATCGCCTATGACGGTGGCGCCTTCGACCCACCGATCAACCCGGCAACGGCGGGGCTTCCGTTCGGGAACGCCATCCTCGGTTCACCCGACACCACTGGCGACGTGGCTGCGCTGCCGCTCCCCAAGGGCGACGACCCGGCCCACCGGGTGGGGGTGAGTGCCGTGTCAACGCTGCTCGGCCCTCCGGTGCTGCTGGTGTCCACCCACCTGACCCACCTGTCCGATCACGGGCCGATCCGAGGTGAGCAGATGGAGCGGCTGGCGGCATGGGCCGATGGGCGTACCCCCGATGGCGCCACGGTGCTCGGCGGCGATCTGAACCAGGTGCCGACGAGCGACGAGTTCACCGCTGCCGTTGCGCCGAACTGGCTCGACCTGTGGGCTGCCGCCCACCCGGATGGTCTCGGGCTCACGATGGTGGCCGACAATCCCCTCATCGAGCGCGACGACTGGTTGATCCGGCCCGACGGGCTCGGTGGGGGCAGCGGGGGTGTGCGCTTCGACTTCCTGCTCGCCCGCCACGCCGGGCGCCCAGGCCTCGGTGGCCTGGCGTTGCATCACATCGAGCTGATGGGGGCGGCCGACGACGGCTGGCCGAGTGACCACCTGGGGCTCGTGGCCGATATCGAAATCAGCGACTCTGAGTCGGGCCTGTGAACTCGGGTGCGATCCGCCACATGATCGTGGCGCCAACGAGCATGCTGGTGGCGATCACCGTCCACCCCAGCTCGTAGCCCCAGCTCTCCACCAGCAGGCCCATCAGAATCGGGCCGGTGAACACCCCGATGTACACGCCCGTCTGCGTGACCCCGGTGGCCTGGGCGGCGCCGTCGGGGTTCGTGCGCACCACGGCGTAGTTGAACAGCGCTGGCCATGACCAGCCGGCGGCGAAGGCCACGATCGCGGCCACGGCGTGGGTCGGCACCACCCGAGGGGCGAGCAACAGGGCGCCGATCGCGCCGAAGGCCAGATACCCGGCTGCGGTGCGCATCGCCGGCACCGGGTCGTCACGGGTCGCAGCTCGTCTGTCGGCTTGTCGCCCCAGGAGGAGCCGGGAGGTGATGCCGGCGATCGCACCGACGCTCAACAACAGCCCGGCCGCCCCGGTAGTCCAGCCGGCACCGGTGGCGGAATTGGTGAACCAGTTGCCAAGGGTTCCGGCCGCCGCAGACGAGAAGCCGGCCGCCACAGCGGCGAGCAAGAGGGTGCGCGGTCGACTGACCACGAGCGCAGCTGTACTCGCTGCCGCCGTCCCTGCGTGCCCTGGTTCGGTGGGGGCGTAGGTGCGCACGACGGCCAGGCCGATGAGTGCGAGGGCGGCGGCGGCCACATAGGCCCACGGCCAGCCCACCGTCAGCGCGATCGCCGGCACAGCGAGCCCACCCAGAAGTACCGCAGCCGGCATACCGGACTGCTTGATGGCCATGGCCACGCCGAGCCGGTCGGGGGCGATGGACTGGCTCAGCAGCTTGTTGGCCGCAGTCTGACCCGACGAGTTGGCAAGGCCGGCCACAACCATGGCCGCGACCAGCGCCGGTCCGCTGCGTACGGCGGCAGCGATCACCGCGCTCACGAGGGCAGTGGTGACCAGGCTGGCCGTGATCATGCGCCGTGCTCCGAGCCGTTCACCGAGCCGGCCGAGCCGTACCGAGCCGATGGCTGAGCCGGCGAAGAACCCGCCGACCACGAGCCCGAAGAATCGTTCTGTCATACCGACGTCGGCTCTGAGTTCCGGGCCGAGGGCGCCCGCCAGGAAGGCCGGGTACACGCTCGACACCGTGGTCAGGATCGACGCGGCCAGCACGCCAGTCGAGGCACCGAGATGGGGGGATGAGGTCGCCGGCGGGCCGGCGCTCACCCGGTGAACCAGCCGCCGTCGGGGTGGATCAGCTCGCCTGTCACGAAGCTTGCCTCGTCGCTGGCGAGGAACAGCGCCACGTTGGCGATCTCGGCGGGGGTGCCCTTGCGTCCCATCGGTGTCTGCGCGATCACGGCGCTGTGGAGCTCGTCTACGTCGTCGATCACCGTGGTCATGTTGGTGTCGACGAACCCGGGGCCGATGGCGTTCACCCGGATGCCGAGCGGTGCGAGCGTACGGGATGCGTTCTTCGTGAGCATCCACACGCCGGCCTTCGACACCGGATAGCTGGGGCTGCCCCACAGCGGGTCGGCTGCGGCGATCGACGCAATGGTGACGATGGAGCCGGCATGCTCCTGATCGAGCATGACGGCAGCGGTTGCCTGGATGGCGATCAGGGTGCCGGTGAGATTCACGTCGAGCACGCGGCGCCAGTCGTCGAGGTCGAGTTCGGTGAGCGACGCTGCGGGGTTGACCGCTGCGGCTTCAGCCGCGGCAGCCACTCGCTTCAGCCCGCCCTCGCGGTCACCCGACTGGTAGTCGCCGTGGCTCACCCCTGCGGCGGTGACCACAACGTCAATCCCGCCAAAGTGTTCAACGGCGGCTGCGGCCATGGCGGCGTTCGATTCCTGGCTGGCAGCCTCCAGCTCCACGAAGATGGCGCGACCGCCGCCGGCAGCCGTGATGGCTGCGGCGGCAGCCGCTCCTGGCTCGGGCAGCAGATCGGCAACCACCACGTTGGCCCCCTCGGCGGCGAACCGTTCGGCGCAGGCTCGACCGATCCCGTTCGCACCGCCGGTGATCACGGCGGTCTTGTCCTGGAGGCGTCCTGTCATCTCTGCTCCCGTTCGGGTGGTGGGCGAGCGGTGTTCAGCGGCTCGGGGTCGACACCTTGGTGGTGAAGGTGACCGACGGTTCGGGCAGGCGGGCGGCGTCGGGCAACTCGTGGCGGGTGGTCTCGCACCAGGCGCGGCTGGCCTGGAGCGAGGGTTGGCCAACGGTCTCGCCCCGTTGGATCAGCGGCACCTGGAGCCGTCGACCCGGCCCGGGGAGGGCATTGATGGCCGTCTGGTTGTCGGGCACCAGCAGATCGTGGCTGAGGTGCCCGGCGTCGTCGAGCACCCGGAACGCCGCCTTGCGGCCACCGACCGTTCCCTTGCCGAGCGAGGTCTTCGCCACCGACACCAGCTCGCCGCTGTCGTTCTCCACCGCCACGAGCTTGTACACCATGGACGCCGTTGGATGACCCGAGCCGGTGATCAGCTTCGTGCCGACGAGATAGGAGTCGATCGGGGCGGCGCTCAACTCCTCGATCGACCACTCGTCGAGATCCCCCGACACCACGATCCTCGTGCCGGATGCGCCGAGATCGTCGAGCAGGCCGCGGGCCTGCTTGGCCTCGAGGGCGAGATCACCCGAGTCCACGCGGATCCCGCCGAGTGATGGCCCGGCAACGTCAACGGCGGTACGGATCCCCTCGGCGATGTCGTAGGTGTCGACCAGGTACACCGAGCCTGAGCCGAGGGCGCCATGTTGCGCGGCGAACGCATCACGTTCGCTGGCGTGGGCCAATATGAATGCGTGGGCGATGGTGCCGATCGTCGGCAGATCGTAGGTTCGCCCGGCCTCCAGGTTGGAGGTGGCGGCGGCGCCGGCGAGGTAGGCGGCCCGGGCGGCGGACACCCCGGCCCGTTCGTGTACCCGGCGTGAGCCACCCTCGAGAACCGACCGCGTTCCGGCGGCGTCGGCCATGCGGGCGGCGGCCGAGGCAACCGCCGAGTCGTGGTTGAAGATCGACAACAACACGGTTTCCAACACGACCGCTTCGGCGAACGTGGCCTCGATCGTGAGGATGGGCGAGTTCTGGAGGAACACCTCACCTTCGAGGAAGCCCCAGATGTCGCCGTTGAAGCGGTAGTCGGCGAGGTAGCCGAGCGCATCGGCACTCACGATCTCCTGCCGTTCGAGCCAGCGCAGCTCGGCGTCGTCGAAGCGGAAGTTCGTGATGGCGTCGAGCGCCCGCGCCGTTCCGCCCACGACCCCGTAGCTGCGCCCGGTGGGCAACGAACGGGTGAAGATCTCGAACACGGCCTGGCGGTCGGCCATGCCGTTCGCCAGGGCCACGTCGACCATGGTCAGCTCGTAACGGTCAGTGAGTAGAGACGTGGGGGCGTCCATGGCCTCAACTTTCAATCGCCAAAACCGTAATTCAGCGGGTGGGATCGGCCCAAACGAGTGTCTGGCCGCGTCATGTCACCGGCCCCCGATCGGGGCGAGCCGTCCGTCGAGTACGGCCATGAGATCAGCAGGGGCGAGCTCGATCTCCACACCCCTCCGTCCGGCGCTCACGAACACCGAGCCGAGCGCTTCCGCCGAGGTGTCGACGAACGTGGCGAGGCGTCGCCGCTGCCCGAACGGGCTGATGCCACCCACCACGTAGCCGGTGATCCGCTCGGCGTCGCCAGGGTCGGCCATGGTGGTGCTCTTCGTGCCGGCGGCCCGAGCCAACGCCTTGAGGTCCAGCCGGCCAGCGACTGGCACCACCGCCACCACGTGGGTGCCGTCGGCCTGCCGGGCCACGAGCGTCTTGAACACCTGGCCGGGATCGAGGCCGAGGGCGTCGGCCGCTTCGGAACCGTAGGCCTCGGCCGAGGGATCGTGCTCGTAGGCGTGAACGGTGTGGGCCACGCCAAGGCGCTCCAGCAGCGTAACCGCAGGTGTCACGCCGTCATGATGCCAGCACGAGCCCTGCCTTCGCGCCTCGTTTCCACGTGGTTCAGGCCAAACACGGTGATGCGAGGAGGCCGACGGTGTGGCTAAGCTCGGCCATCAACTGACAACCGGGGAGCTCGGGGCAGCCGGGCTGAGAGGATCGTCATCGGCACGGTCGACCCGCAGAACCTGATCTGGGTAATACCAGCGAAAGGGAGGCCAAAGCCCATGCTCCGCAAGCTCTTCGTGTTGTTCGGCGCCGCCATTCTCGTGGCGACCGCCTGCAGCGACTCCGCCGATGGCGACCAGACACTGACCGCCGAGTCGGTGGCCGCCGCCGACACCGACGGCGTGACGATCCGTCTACTCACCCACGACTCGTTCGCCGTCACCCCAGGCCTGTTCGACTCCTTCACCGCCGACACCGGGATCACGGTGGAACAGGTGGCCGGCGGCGATGCCGGCGAGGTGGTGGCCCGGGCGGTACTCACCGCTGGCGTTCCCGAGGCCGACGTGCTGTTCGGCATCGACAACACCTTCCTCCAGCGGGGCCTCGACGCCGAGCTGTTCGTGCCATACGAGTCTCCGGCCCTCGCTGATGTGCCGGCGGATCTGCAGCTCGACAGCGAGTACCGGGTGACCCCGGTCGACTTCGGCGACGTGTGCGTCAACTACTGGGTGGACCAACTGCCCGACGGGGAGGCCCCGGCCACGCTCGCCGATCTCGCCGAGCCACAGTTCGCCTCCACCTTCGTGACCCAGGACCCCGAGACGTCGTCGCCCGGCTTCGCCTTCCTGCTGGCCACCATCGCTGCGTTCGGCGAGGACGGCTGGGAGGACTACTGGCAGCAGCTCGCCGACAACGGCGTGACGGTGACGAGCGGTTGGGAGGACGCCTACTACGGGGAGTTCACCGCCGGTGGTGGCGAGAAGGCCGTGGTCACCTCCTATGCGTCGAGCCCGCCGGCCGAGGTGTTGTTCGCTCCCGAACCGATCGACGAGCCGCCAACGGCCGTGCTGCTCGACAGCTGCTTCCGGCAGATCGAGTTCGCTGGGGTGCTCGCCGGCACCGAGCATCCGGAGGCGGCGGCCAAGCTCGTGGACTTCATGCTCTCCGAGACCTTCCAGGCCGACATCCCGCTCAACATGTTCGTGTTCCCAGCCAACGAGACCGTGGAGTTGCCCGAGGTGTTCGCCACCCACGCCGAGGTGCCGAGCCAGCCGCTGATGGTCGACCCGGCCGAGATCGAGGAGAACCGGGCGGCGTGGACCGAGCGCTGGGCGGAGATCGTCCTGCGATGACACGACGGTGATGGCTCGATCGGGGGTGCGGCCGAGCACTGGTGCCGTGATTGCGCTGGTGCCGGTCGCGTTCCTGGTCGTGTTCGTGGTCTGGCCCCTCGTCGCGGTTGGGGTTCGCAGTCTCGCCGGTGTGGCGCCCGAACGGGTGTTGGAAGTCGCCTTCCGGTCGACCACCCGCTCGGTTGTCGGCTTCACCCTGCTCCAGGCGGCGCTGTCCACGATCGTGACGTTGGTGGTCGGCCTGCCGGTGGCGCAGGTGCTGGCCCGGTACCGCTTCTGGGGCCGGCGGGTGGTGCGTGTGGTGGCCGTGGTGCCGTTCGTGATGCCGACAGTGGTGGTGGCGGGGGCCTTCATCCGGGTGTTCGACCGGGTGGGGGTGGTCGAGGCCCGTTCCCTCGTGGCGATCGTGGCCGCCCACGTGTTCTTCAACGTGGCCGTGGTGGTGCGGGTCGTCGGCGGGTACTGGGCTGACACCGATCGGCGCCTGGAAGACAGCGCCCGCATGCTCGGCGCCGGCCCCTGGGCCGTGTTTCGCTGGGTGACCCTTCCCCGGCTCGGGCCGGCGCTGGCCGCCGCCACCACGCTCGTGTTCCTGTTCTCGTTCACGAGCTTCGGCGTGATCCGACTGCTTGGCGGACCGGCCAGGGCCACCCTGGAGACCGAGATCTTCCGCTACGCCGTGCGCCGGATCGAGTTCGACGTTGCTGCTGTTCTGGCGTTGATCCAGCTGATCGCCGTGGCGGCGTTGGCGGTGATCTCGGGGGCGCTCCAGCGGCGGGTGGCGTTCGTGCAGCAGGGCCGCCGGCGGTCGCTGGCCCGGCCCGCGATCACCTGGGCCGAGCGGGTACACGTTGGCGCGGCGCTGCTGTTGATCGCAGCTGTGGTGGTGGTGCCGATGGCGGCCATGGTGGAGGGCTCGTTCGCCGTCGGTGACGGCTACGGGCTGGACCACTACCAGCGGCTCTTCACCAGAGGTGACCTCTTGCCGGTGTCGGCCGGGCGAGCGCTGCTCGTGTCGCTCGGGTTCGCCGCCCTGGCCGCGGCCATGGCGGTGGTGGTCGGCGTGGCGGCGGCCGTCACCGTGGTGCGGGGTGGCCGGGTGGGGCGCACCCTCGAGGCACTCA
This sequence comes from Actinomycetota bacterium, assembly GCA_039029735.1. Classification (GTDB taxonomy): domain Bacteria; phylum Actinomycetota; class Acidimicrobiia; order Acidimicrobiales; family SZUA-35; genus CADEDH01. Next base: position 129,247 of record JBCCFL010000004.1, read on the forward strand.
CGCTGGTGCCCCTCGGCGTTTCGGCGGTCACGCTCGGCTTCGGCTACCTGCTGGCCTTCTCGCTGTTCGAACTCCGGCGCTCGATCTGGGTGGTGCCGCTCGCCCACGCCGTGATCGGCCTCCCGTTCGTGCTTGCTGCCGTGGTGCCCACGATGCGGTCGCTCGATCCGCGCCTCGCCCAGGCGGCCGCGGTGCTCGGCGCCCGACCACGCACGGCGGCGCTGACCGTGACCTGGCCCCTGATCCGCCCCGCGGTGGCCACTGGTGCGGGCTTCGCCGCCGCCGTGAGCATCGGCGAGTTCGGTGCCACCTCGTTCCTCGCCCGCGGGGCGTCGTCGTTCACCGCACCCCTGGCGATCTTCCGGCTCCTGTCCCAGCCCGGCGAGGCCCTGCGAGGCCAGGCCTTGGCCCTGAGCGTGGTGCTGGGCCTTCTGGTGGCGACGTTGACGGCGATCATCGAGTGGCGCCGCGCCGATGGAGCGACGTTGTTGTGAGCGGGCTGCACGTCGAGGGTGCGTCCGTTCGGTACGGCGATGCCGAGGCTCTGCGTGCGGTCACGCTGCAGGTGCCGGCCGGGGAGACGCTGGCCGTCGTGGGGCCGAGCGGGAGCGGCAAGAGCACGCTGCTGCGGGCCATCGCCGGGCTCGAACCATTGGCAACCGGTTCGATCTCGGCCGATGGTCGTTCCCTCGACGGCGTTGCGCCCCACGAGCGTGGCGTTGGCCTCATGTTCCAGGACCATGCGCTGTTCCCTCACCTCGACGTGGCGGGGAACGTGGGGTTCGGGCTACGCATGGCCGGCCTCGCCGCCGCTGCCCGAGATGGCCGGGTGGGCGAGCTGCTGGACCTGGTGGGCCTCGGTGGGTTCGCTGCTCGTTCGGTGCAGAGCCTCTCCGGCGGCGAAGCCCAGCGGGTGGCACTGGCCCGGGCGCTCGCCCCGGAGCCCGCAGTTCTCCTCCTCGACGAGCCCCTCGGCTCGCTCGATCGCCTCCTGCGAGAAGAGCTGATCGACGAACTCCGGGGTCTGCTCCGCAGCCTGGGCCAGACCACGGTGCACGTCACCCACGATCAGGGTGAGGCCGTGGCGCTCGGCAACCGGGTGGCCGTGCTCGACCGGGGTCGGGTGGTGCAGGTTGACGAACCCGAGATGCTCTGGCGCCACCCCGCAACGGCCTTCATCGCCTCGTTCGTTGGCCATCCCAACGTCTGGCCCGCCGAGATCGACCAGCACGGCTCGGTGATGGTGGCCGGCCACCGCCTCGCCGGGCCCGACTCCAGTCGAGCGAACACGGCTGGCCGCACCACCGTGGTGGTTCCCGTGACCGCCTGGCGCGTTGGCACCGGCCCGCCCGAGCCGACCCTGAGCGGAGAGGTGCGATCAGCCCGCTTCGTCGAGGGCCGCTATCGAGCCGAGGTTGCCGTGAACCCCTCAGATCGAGCGAGCGCCAGCGCCGAGCCACTCGTCGCGACCTTGATCGTCGATGCGCGAGTGACCGCCGGAGACCGAGTCGACATGGCTCTTGACCCCGCAGCCCTCCACCTCATAGCCGAGGATGACCCGATACCTGAGGATTGACCCGGCACCCGAGGATTGACGCTGCGGTCATCCACCTCATCTCCGCGGATGATGACCCGGCACCCGGCACCCGGCACCCGGCACTTGGCACCCGGCACCCGGCACTTGGCACCCGGCACCCGGCACCCGGCACCCGAGGGTGACCCGACGCCGCGGCGTGAGGTGGCGCCCCCGGCGGCGCGGCGAAGTAGACGTGGCCAGCCGTATGCAGTTGTCAAGGAACGAGCGGGCTCGGGCCTCGATCAGCGGCTCCCCGGCGGTGGCCGGATGCACGGTGGCTCGGGCCGGACCGGGGCCGGTGCCGACGCCTGAAGGTCAGTGCGCCCCACGTGGTGAGCGGCGCCATCGGGGCGCGTGACCCTGACCACTCGATCGGGCGACAGCTGCATCGTCCATCCGCCCTCGTGCACCCGATGGTGATGCTCGCTGCACAACGGCAGGAGGTTGGCGAGATCGGTGGCGCCGCCGCAAGCCCACGGCTGCACGTGATGCACCTGGCAGTGGTCGATCGGGCGGCGACAGCCCGGCCATCCGCAGGTCGTGTGGATCGCCCGCAGCGCCGTCCACTGGGCGTCGGACGCCGTTCGTCGTGACCGCCCGACGTCGATCGGCACACCACGCTCGTCGAGCACCACTCGCCGCAGCTCCGCATCGCAGAGCAGGCGTTGTACCGCAGCGTCGGTCACCGCGCGGCCTGCACCCGTGCGGGCGCTCGGAGTGCCATCGCCGCAGGACCCGGCCCGGATTTCGGCCAGCGCCTCCACGCCAACCACCACCGACAGCCGAGCGGGGCTCCGCCCCGATCCGTCGGTGGCAGTGGCGCTGGCCGTGACCAGGTCGACCAGTGCCGCAGCAGCCAGGTTCGGCCCAAGCGCGCTGGCCTCGTCGCTGGTGGCGGCGAGGTGGGCAGCCCGCCGCTCGATGGCGGCGGCGAAGATCTCGTAGCGCTCGGGGTCGAGCGCCCCCGAGAAGCGGCCCATGCCCGTGCGTTCGTCGGCCCAGTGTCGGAACTCCGACGCCTGCCGGTTCTCGTTCGCCGATCTCTGGGCTGCTCCCACATCGACCGCCTGAACGGCTCGCCGCACCACAGCATCGAAGGTGTCGGCCGGCAGCCGCGCCGCATCGATGAGCAGCGAGCCGACCGGTAACGCCGCCCGGTGCTCAGGGTCCAGACGTTTGGTGTGCCGGGCCAGGCTGTCGAGGTGGGCTGCGCCGATGCCGCCTGACCGCAACGCAGAAGCCACGCCCGGCATCCATCCGGCGACCTCAGCATGCGCAGCCTCTTGACGGGCGGTGCCGGCCCGGACCTCTCCGCGGCCGAGCAGAAGCTCAGCAGCCGGCGCCGAGCGACCGGACGCCGCGAGGCGGTCGGCCTCGATGCCGATCGAGGTGATCAGCGCATCCAGGTGGGCCTGTACCTGCCGGGCTGATCCGAGCACGGCGCAGAGCGCATCGGATCCGCCAGCTGCCGCGACGGAGGGGGAGGACTGGGTGGCAGCCAGCACCAGTTGCCCGGCCTCGGCCAACTGCGCCAACACCTCTTCAGATCTCGCACCGGGAGGTGCAGTCACAACAGACATGGCCGCCTCCGATCCCGGAAGACGAATGCTGGAAGCCGGAGCTTCGAGGGGTGTTGGAAGCCGAAGCTTCAACACGCACCACACTAGAGAAGGGGTGTGACAACGAACGGCAGGAACGCGAACGCAGCTGTCCCAACGACCGCCCCCAGACGCCGAAGGGCTTGCAATCGCAAGCGCGCCGATGCTCAGAGTTGGCATTGAAAGTTACTTCGAAGTAATATCTCCGAAACAGCTGGTCGACCCGCCACCCGTGCCGACCGGAACCTCCTGCGACCGAAAGGCTGGCCATGGGCGAGTTCTCACTGGAACTGAGCGAAGACCATCTGCAGCTGCAGAAGTGGATCCACGACTTCGGCGAAGACGTGATCCGGCCCGCCGCCGAGGAGTGGGACCGTCGTGAAGAGACGCCGTGGCCGATCCTCGAAGAGGCCGCCAAGATCGGGCTCTACGGCTGGGAGTTCATGGCCGAGATCATGATGAACGACGCCACGGGGCTCTCCACCCCGGTCGCTCTCGAAGAACTGTTCTGGGCCGACGCTGGCATCGGCATGGCCATCATGGGCTCCGGCCTGGCCGCTGCTGGCATCGCCGCCGCCGGCACCCGCGAGCAGGTGTTCGAGTGGGTGCCCCAGTGCTACGGCACCGCCGACGACGTGAAGCTCGGCGCCTTCGCCGCCTCCGAGCCCGACGCTGGCTCGGACGTGTCGGCCTACCGCTGCCGCGCCACCTACGACGAGGCCTCGGACGAGTGGGTGCTCAACGGCACCAAGACCTGGATCACCAATGGCGGCATCGCCGATGTGCACGTTGTGGTGGCCGTGGTCGACCCCGAGCTCGGCTCCCGGGGCCATGCCAGCTTCGTGGTGGGGCCCAACACGCCTGGCCTCAGCCAGGGCCAGAAGTTCTCCAAGCACGGCATCCGCGCCAGCCACACCGCTGAGGTGGTGCTCGACGACGTGCGCGTGCCGGGCGCCAACCTCCTCGGCGGCAAGGACAAGCTCGACGAGCGCCTCGCCCGGGTGCGAGAGGGCAAGCCCGGCAACTCCCAGGCTGCAATGCAGACCTTCGAGAACACCCGCCCGTCGGTGGCAGCGCAGGCGCTCGGCATCGCCCGTGCGGCCTACGAATACTCGCTCGACTACGCCAAGGAGCGGCACGCCTTCGGCAAGCCGATCATCCAGAACCAGGCCATCGCCTTCATGCTGGCCGACATGGCCACCGAGATCGACTCGGCCCGCCTCCTCACCTGGCGGGCGGCATGGCTCGGCAAGCGCAAGGCGTTCGTGAACTCCGAGGGCTCGATGGCCAAGCTGAAGGCCGGCCGGGTGGCCACCTGGACCACCGAGCGGGCCATGCAGATCCTCGGTGGCGCCGGTTACGTGACCGACCACCCGGTGGAGCGTTGGCACCGCGACGCCAAGATCTACGACATCTTCGAAGGCACCGAGCAGATCCAGCAGATGCTGGTGGCCCGGGCCATCTCCGGGATGCGCATCGAATAGGGCCATCGAGCCCGACGCATCCCCGGCACCAGGTCTGATCAGGACCGACACCTGATCGGTTGGGATCAGGGCCCGTACCGAGGTCACAACCGGCCGGGCCCTGATCTCCTCTCATCTTCGACCCCTCGTGAACAGCGCAACGGTCGTTGACTCGGCGCGCCGCCGGGCCCAAGCTGGCGTCCGCGTCCGGCCGATCGGGCGCGTCGACCCACAGGGGGAGCGATGACGGCGGACGGCGATGCGGAGCAACCAGGCGATCCCGGCGAGCGCGACCAGCGGCCGCCGCGATCGTCGATGAGCTTCTTCGACAGCATCCAGGTGCTCCTCGTGAGTATCTGGCTCGTGGCGTTCAGCCTGATCGCGTTCTACTTCACGGCGATCCTGTGGTCGCCGGCGCTCGAGTTCACCGAGTTCGAGGCGTCGCAGGCCCAACAGATCGAGGAGGCCCGCGAGACCGTCACCGAACTCCGCGACGAGATCGAGACCGTCGAGCGGGCATCGGAGGACATCGAACAGGTCCAGGACGACATCGAGGAGGAGAACGGCGCGGCTGACACCGCAGCCGCCCTCGCCGGTGCGGAAGAGGCCGTCGAGGCCGCTGAGGACGCGCTTGCCTCGGTACCACCTGATCAGGACAACGCCGTGATCCGCTCTGCCGAGGCGGCCGTTCGAGAAGCCCAGGACGAGGTGACCGAGGCCGCCGCCGACGCCTCCGATGCCACGGCAGCGATGGCTGCCGTCGAAGCCGCGGAGGACGCGGTTGACGCAGCCCAGGTGGCGGTCACCGAGGCCGCCACCGACGAGGTGGAGGACGTGCTGCAGCCGGCGCCCGAGCGCACGATCCGCGTACTCGGCTTCTACGACTGGACGCTCACCCCCGAACTCGTACAGCTGTTCCTCGCCATGGCCGGTGCCGGTCTCGGCATCTCGGCCGCCGCCTTGCGGGGCGTCACCACGATCGTGGGTCGAGACGAGTGGAAGAACACCTGGGTGGGCTGGCACGCGCTGCGCCCGGTGTGGGGGCTCGCCGCTGCGGTGATCGGCTATGCCGCCATCCGAGGCGGCCTGCTCAACATCAACAGCTCAGCCGCCACGCTCAACCCGTTCGCCGTCTATGCGATCGGGGCGATCCTCGGTATGAACGCATCCGACACGCTGAGCACGCTCAGCCGTGTGATGCGCCCGGGAGGCAGCCCCAGGCCATCGAAGCGGGCCGGCGGTGGACAGCAGCCACCGAAGGATGACCAAGGAGGTCAGGGGGCTGGCGACCTGGGTGACGGCAGCGCCCCCCAGGGAGGCGATGGCGCCGACCAGGCGCCGGTGGCGTAGCCGGCCACTGGCCCTGGCCCACCGGCCGGCCGGCCCGCCGACCGTCCGGTTGAGAGCCGATGGTTTACGTGGCGACCTCGCCCATCACCAGCGACGGCTGCACGTTGGTGTAGTTGGGCACGTCGCCCATGATCGCAGCGCCATGCTCGGCCATGGCCGCGTTGAACGCGTCCTGGGAGTCGACCACGCACCAGCCGATGGCCTCCCAGTCGTCACCCATCGTCTTGGAGGCACCCCAGCCCTTGCAGGCGTCGCCGAGGGCGTCGGCCAGCATCGGCATGTGGGTGGAGGTGTAGTAATCCATGTCGAAGGTCGAGTCATCGGTCTTCGGGTACATGATGTGAACGGAAAGCATGGCCCGGAGTCTCGCACAGGTCGATGCGAGACCCCAGGCCACTGCTCGCCAGTGCCAACCAAGGGCCGGGTCAGTTCATCTGGACCTGCAGCGCCTTGATCGAGAAGCCGTCCCACACGTACGGGCCCTCCATGCACGACGGCCGGGGGCCGACGGTCCAGGTCAACGTGTTGGCACCGGTGCGGAGCTGGGCCGGGTCGAGCTCCACGCGGAAGCTCTTCCAGTCATTGCTCTGGCAGTCGTTGCGGTCGTACTCGTAGGGCCCCACCTCGGTGTCGGGCCCGCCGTTGATGCTGAGCAGCACCTGGCCCCGCAGCGGCTGGTGCACTTGACCGAACAGCACCGGATCAGAGCCGACCTCGGGCAGGTCGACGGTGACGGTCTGCGAGTCGCCGATCGGGCGGTCGCCGTTGCGCTGGAGGTACACCACGTCGTCGGCGTAGTAGGCGTCGTAGGGCTGAAGCATCGGCCCATCGAAACGAATGTTGTCCCAATGGAAGGTGAAGGTGTCGGTGTTGTCGTTCTTCGACGGGGTGTAGGCGTGGGTCTTGAACATCACCAGCCCCTTGTCGAACGGCAGGCCACCCGGCACGTCCACGCTGTAGGTGTCGAAGGTGCCGTCGGCCGTTTCGATACCCCAGTGGATCTGGTCGTCGTCGAGGGTCACCCGCATGGTGCGTCGCACCCGGCGATCGGTCACGGCCGGATCCTCTGGGTGGAGCGCATTCCAGTAGGCCCAGTCATAGGTGGAGCGCTGCCGCTCGTTCACGAGCCAGCCGTTCGGGGCCAGGTCGTCGGTACCCACCTTGATACGGCGTACGAGGCGACGGAAGTCGAGCACGATGCGGTCGTTCGGGTAGGTCTCGTCGATCGCTGAGTCGACCGGCCCGGCCGCCACCTTCAGCTGATCGCGGGGAGCGATCATCACCTCCCACCAGCTGCGATTCTCGTGGCCGAGGTTGACGTTGACCTCCCACTCAAGGGTTCCGCCGTCGGAGAAGTCGAACTCCTGGCGGGGCCAGAAGGTACTGATCGAGTAGGGGCCGACCTCACCCATCGACGACATCATGTGGTTCTTGCAGATGAAGAAGCTCTCGTCAGGGTTCTCGCCGTTGCCGAGGTTGTCGGTCGCCACGAGGTGTTGGGGCAGGGGCGACACCTCGGGGTTGGGGCCCGCACAGTTGTCGGCGTGATCAGCCGGGTACGGGTCGAACGTCTTGGTGAAGTGCTCCTTGGCGTGGGTGCGGTGGGTGGCCACGTAGTCGAACGTGCGAGGGAGCAGATCCTGCGACGGTGACGCCGGATCCCCGTCGAAGGTCTCCTCGAACGCCCACGGTCCATCAGGCCCTCCGCCTGGGTCGGCAAGCGTCGGCGGTGCCGCTGGGGGCACCGTGGTGGGCGGAGCGGCCACCGTGGTGGTGGTTGACGTCGGCGCCGGTTCGGACTGGAGCGGGATCGGCTCCAGATCGTCGGGGTGCTCGTGGGTGTGCTCACCGTGAGGCCCATGGCTGTGGGAGTAGGTGTGGGAATGGCTGTGTTCGTCGCCCGACTGGGCCCGCAGCGGGGAGATGCCGACCAGCAACACACTGGCCAACACTGCGATGGCCACGGTTGGACCGACGCCGAGGCGCAGCCACCACGGGCGACGGGCGGCTGGTTCGGGCTCGGGCAGGGGGGAATGAGGGCTCGCCATGAGGCGAGACGATAGAAATCCTGGTGGTCGACAACTGGACGCTCGACGGGCGATCGGCGGGCGCCAGAGGGGCGGCGCCCGCCGATCACCGCATCTGAGCCGTCGGTGAGTGGGCGATACCCGGCGGCTCAGATCGCAATCGCCGCCCGGTCAGAGGCCGCTCAGAACCGTTCCTTGGCGATGATCTCGCAGGATGCGAAGCCCTCGAAGTCCACGAAGTCGAACGTGGTCTCCTCTGCCAGCTGGCCCGGCTCGTACTCCACCGAGGTGAGGCCGGCGTGGCGCCGTACACCGTCGGCGTCGTAGAGGCCGTAGTGGACGTTCAGCCAACTGGCCGGCTCGGCTGGGCCCACCACGCTCACTGTCACGTCGACGGTCGACCCGTCGGGCGTGAACGTGCAGGTGTCGGCCGGGTCGATGGCGGTGCCGCCGCTGGTGCTGTAGCCCGAGATCAGCTGCAGCTCGCACGAGGCACCCGTTTCCTCCCAGCTGTCATGCCAATCGCCGACGAGTTCGCCGGGCCGCACCGACGACACGTCGAAGTCCGAGCGCGTGCCGGTCGGTGCGCCGGCATCGTCGTAGAACCACACCTCACCCGAGTAGCTGACCGACTCGGTGGAGCCGTTCGAAATCGACACGGCGAACGTGTCGGCGTCGATCACGACACATCCGATCACATCGGCCTCGGGGTTCTCCCGCTCGATGTACTCGATCGTGACTTCGCCGTCCGTGCTGAACTCGAACTCGGCCTCGTCGCCGAAGTCGAAGCTGATCGACACGTCCGTGTCGACACCGCAGATCGCGCTGGCGTGGGCGGCGACGAGGTCGTCCACGTAGTTGGCGAGGTCGACGTCATCCTCTTCGGCGTCTTCGTCGAACTCGAAGTCCTCGTCGAACCAGTCGAAGGCGAAGCGGAAGAGGAACTCGGCCTCCGCGTCCTCGAATCCGTCAGCGGCCTGGGCCTCGGTGTAGGACAGCCCGGCGTAGGTGGTGGCGTAGTCCACGGCCTCCTGAAGCGCCTCCTGGTGCCCGGCCGGGGCGTGGTCGAGCGCAGCGCCGGCGGCCGTGCCGTAGGCCGCGAGCACGGTGGCGAAGTCGTACCCGGGCGCGTTCTGGTCGATGTAGGCGTGCTCGGCGGCGAACAAGGCCTCCAGGTCGATGCAGTATGGATCAGTGAGGTCGTCACGAGCGGCACGAGGCCCGACGGTGTAGCCCGTTTCGCTGCTCTCACCGGCGCCCTCCTCGCTGCCGTCTCCGCTGTCGCTGACGTCGTCGCTCACGTCGACTGCCGAGGCCGCATCTGCACCGTCGTTCGTGGCATCGCTGGCGGCGGTCGTGGGGGTGGTGATGGTGGCGAGTGGGTCGTCGTCGCCCCCCGACGACAACGACAGGCCGCCGCTACAGGCCGGCACGGCCAGAACGAAGGCGAACAGGGCAGAACGTGCGACTCGCATGGTCATTGGACGGACCAGCGCTCCGGATCCATCCATCGGGTTCGGCAAAATCCTGGGGATCGACGCCGCTCAGCCGGAGGTCAGCGCGACGCTCACCGAGATGCTGGCGCTGTCGGCGGCTGTGACCACGATCTGATGAGCGCCGGAGTGGGGGAGCACCACGTTCATCTCGGGATCGACCGCCACGGCGAGGCCGGTTGGGCCGCCGACCACGACACGAACCGGCACCGAGCCGCCGTCGGCCCTGAACGTCGCGACCTCACCCGCCTCGGCTTCGAACACGAACAGCACCGGTTCGCCGGCCGACACATTCACGCCGTCGATCCGCAGCTCTCGGAAATCCGAACCCTCGTTCACCGTGGTGAGGCCGATCTCGCGGTCGAACCCGGAGAGCCCGCTGAGCAGTGCCTCCACCTCCGGGTCACCCTTGTCGGCGAAGGCGATGTCGGCCTCGGCGCAGGGCACGCGGGGCAGCACCTGATCCTCCGTGGTGAGGTTCGTATCGCTCAGCGCCCATTCGGCGTTGCGGCGTTCGGAGCTGGCGGCGTCGAAGCGGGTGACGTCCACCGGGAACCGGCCACCGTCGCCCAGTGTGCCGACGAACCGATCGACGACCGGGAGAGCCCCACCGCCCGGCTCGATGCGCACGAAGCCGGAGAACACCCCGCTGCCGGTGGCGTCGACGCGGGCCACGTGGCGGCTGGTGGCCGTCGATCCGAGGTAGCAGGCCGGGCCGCCGGCCGGGATGTCGGTTAGGGCCGTGTCGGGCCCCACGTCGTCGAGCGCAACACCGGCACCGGCGCCGACCGTCGTGGTGGCGGCATCGTCGAGGGTGATCGCGTCGTCGGGCTCGTCTCCGACAGTGGTCACCGCGGCCTCGGGCAGTGCCGATGACGTGGCGGGGTTGGTGGCCACCTCGTCGAGCCGTTCGCTGAACAGCCCGACACCGACGGCGCCGGCTGCGATCACGGCAACCGCAGCCGCCACGAGCGCAATCCGGTACGGGCGACGCGATCGGCGCATCCTCACCGCTGGTGCCGCGTGCTCCCGGTGGACCACGACCTGGGCGTCGGCATCGTCGCTCCCGACTTCGCCGATGAAGCCGTCGGTCACCTCCACCTCGGACAGCGAGCGGTCAACTCGGCGCCAGAAGGCGTCGCCCCCTCCGTCGACGGAATCGAGGAGGCGTCGTCGCAGCTCGTCGTCGTTCATGACGCCTCCATCTGCAGCCGCCGCCGGGCTCGACTGAGCCGTGAGTTCACCGTACCCACCGGGAGGCCGGTGATCCGGGCAGCCTCGGTGAGGGTGTGCCCGTGGCCCGCCGTGAGCATCAGCAGCGCCCGAGTCTCGGGGTCGAGCGACGCCATGACTGCGTCGAAGTGATCGAGTGTCTCCACCCGGTGGGCCACGTCGTCGCTCGATGCCACTGAGGCGAGGGCGTCGAGGTCGAGGTGGCGTCGTCGGCCCTCGTAGCGCAGGTGGTCGAGGGCGGCCCGATAACAGATCGACTGGAGCCAACTCTTCATGGGGGCGTCGCCCTGGAAGGTCTTGATTCGGCGAAAGGCCTTCTCGAACGCCGACTGTAAAACGTCGTCGGTGTGCTCGCCGTTGCGCACCACCGACCACACCAGCCCTCGCAGATCGCGTTCGTGGTGGCGGACGACCTGACCGAACGCCCAGGCCTCACCGGCCCGGGCCCGTCGCTCCAGTTCGATCAGTGCGGTGGGGTCAACCATGGGCGTCGACCTCGGGGAAGCATGATCGGGGAGCGCGAGCGCCATGTTCGTACGACGCACGAACGCGCCGAATCCATCCCATCTGCCCCATCCCGGCCCAAGGTACCGAACAACCGCGGCGGAGGGTCCGCGGCCCGGGCGGCTTCCCGGCCCCCTGTCGACGCCGCTGGACTACGGTGGCTCCATGTATGGAATCAGGGGGATTCGAGCAGCCGCCGCTGCTGTCGTGACCGTGCTGGCCCTTGCTGGTTGCACCGACGGTGATGGCCTGGCGGCCGACGCAGGCGACGACTTCACCATCGCAGTCGACGAGGCGCCGACGTTCGACGGCTGTGGCTCGTCGGGCGACATCACCAACTACGCGTGGATCATCCGCGAGACGCCGTCGAACATGGCCGACGACGTGGACAAGGAACTGCGGTCGGAGATGGGCGACTGCTCATTCGAACTCGAGAACGCCATGACCATCGACGAGGTGGGGGAGTGGACCATCGAGTTGTCGGTCACCGACGCCGATGGAGGCATCAGCAGCGACCTTGTGGTGGTCGAGGTCACGGGCGGCTGACATCTCCGCGGTGAGCCGCCTTGACTGGCGTGCGCCCCCGCAGATCACGGGCCCGGGAGACGCACGCCAGTGATCGTGGCTACTGGGCGAGGGTGAACGACACCGGCACCGGGCGCTGGAGGGTGTGGCCGACGGGTGAGGTGCCCACCACCTGCTCGTGAAGCTCGGCGCGTTGTTCGGGTGTGGCGTCGGAGTCGAGGTTAACGGTCACCCGGATGCCCTCGTAGCCGGCGTTGCCGCCTGCATCGAGGCCGAGGAAGGTCTGCAGGTTGAGATCGCCTTCGAGGTCGATCGACAGGTGGTTGATCGTGATCCCTGCTGCACTGGCGTTGGCGGCGTAGCCGACCGCCAGGCAGTTGCCGAGCGCTCCGAGTAGCTGCTCGACAGGGTTGGCGGCGGTGTCGGTACCGCCGAGGCCGGTCGGCTCGTCGGACGGCACCGGCTCGAATCCCCGCACCTGCGCCGACGAGCGGAATCCACCTTGCCAGGTCACCGAGGCTCGCCAGGTGGTGTCGGCCGCCTCAGGCTGCTGCTGGATCGTGCCGGCGAGGCCGGCCACGGCCTCGAGGTCCACGGCATTGAGTGCGGTGGTGGTGGTCATGGGGGCTCCTTCGGCCCGATGGGCCAATTGCTGACAAAGTCTATAAATCTGACCTTCTTAGTCGGGAATATAGCCAGGCTCGGTCGGGGATCACAAGAACATTCCGCACGACGTGTCGCCTGTCGCTGGCGTTCGATCCGCGCGCGCACGGTGGCTAGGATCCCGCCAATGGGGAGTGGGGGTGTACCGAGGCTGTCGTTCGTCGAACGCCTGGCGTCGACGCGGGCCGGCGCGTGGTACTTCATCAACGTGACAGCGAAGATCGACCCGTGGCTGCTCAAGCGCACCGGTGGTCGCGTCTCGTCGATCGTGGGTCAGCCCGTTCTGCTGCTCCAGCACACCGGGGCGCGCTCAGGCGCCGCCCGGGAGACGCCATTGGTCTACGCCACCGACGGTGACGACATCGTGCTCATCGCCTCGAACGGTGGCTCTGTCCGCCATCCCGCCTGGTATCACAACCTGGTCGCCAAGCCGGAGTGCGGCGTGATCGCCGCTGGCCGCAGCGGCCCGTACGTGGCCACCGAGGTCGATGGCGATGAACGGAGCCGGCTCTGGTCCCGAGCCCTGGCCGTCTACGGCGGCTACGCCGTGTACCAGCAACGCACCGGGGGCCGCCGCATCCCCCTGCTGCGACTCACTCGCCGCACCCAGATCGACGAAACCCCGAAAGGAACCACATGAGTAGCGATCCCAAGGCCGAACGGTTGGCCAGCCTCCCGATCTTCGCCCAGTGCTCGGAGTCCGAGCTTTCTGCTCTCGCCACGATCGCCGACGAGATCGAGGTGGACGCAGGCCGCGAGATCGTACGACAGGGCTCGCATCATCATCACGCCTACATGGTGGTGAGCGGCGGGGCCACGGCCTCGATCGACGGGGCCGAGGTCGGCACGATCGACGCGGGCAGCATCATCGGCGAGGTGTCGATGTTCGATCCCGGTCCTGCATCGGCCACGGTGGTCAGCAGTCAGAAGTCCGACCTGATGGTGATCGAGCACGGTGCCTTCCAGGACGTGCTGCGCCAGCATCCGGAACTGTCGCTGACGATCCTGCGAACGCTCGCGCGGCGCTACCACAGCGTGGTCGACAGCCACTGAACCCGCCTGCGGGTGGGGTCTGGCGTGATCCGGACCCCACCCCGCTGCCGGCCGGCATGGCCTTGAGCGCCGGCTGTACCGGCCGCGCCAGGCCGCGGCGGCATCGCTCAACCGGTGGTCGGGTTGGGCGCCGTCGGACCGAGTTCGAGTGTTGCGAGGAGCCTGTCGGCATCTGCATCGAACGATGTGTCGTCCACCGGGCGACCGACCACGATGGCGAGCGGATCCTCGTCGGCTTGGTCCACCCAGATCACGCGGTTCACGTAGCCGGTGGAGAAGAAGTGGGCGTTGGGCCCGGTGCCGGCGAAGTACAGACACACGTAGTCGTCTTCGACGCAGGGCGCATCCTCGTCAACGGTGACATCGAACAACGTCGCCGGCCGCCCAGCCACGTCGCCCTCGGTCACGTTGGTGACAGCCAGGCCGGCTGGGGGAGCGGCGAGCCACTCGGCGAACTGACTCGGGCCCCACGGGTCGTCGAGCGAGCCAGTCTCCGGGTCACTCAAGTCGCTGACACGCATGAACACCACGTCGCGGTCGTTCGGGCCCCGTGACTGCGAACCCGTGAGCACGAGATAGCCGTCGCCGTTCGGCTGCACCTCCCACTCGCCCTCGACGTCGAACGTGATCCGTGTGCCGAGACTGTCGCTGAAGTACCGGTTCTCGGCGATGGGCTGGAAGGATTCCACCAACTCGGTGGCACCCGTCGTCTCGTCGAAGCCGGCTTCAGGGGCAGGAGCGTCAGCCGGCAGCGGCCCTCGTTCGCCGAACGAGATCGTGTCGAGGATCGACGGGAGGTCGGTGTCGAACCACGACTCGTTGCCATCGTCGGCCACGGCGAACACCACGATGGGTTCGTCCTCGCCTTGATCGACGAGCCCGATGCGATAGCTCTCGCTGGTGCGGACGATGATCGAAGGAAGCTGGGCCACGCCGGACGACGAGAACTGCAGGCAACGGTCCTCGGGCCCTGGACCACAGCCGCCCGGCACCGTGGCCTCCCCGTCGGACGACAACTTGACGTCCACGTACGGGACAGCCTTGCCGCCGATCGTCCAGGTGCCGCCCGGCTCGATCTCGATCTCGTCGCTGCCGCCAGCCCAGGCCGTGATGTCGAGGTCGCCTCCGAACCGGGTCAGGTCATCGGATCCATCCGTCGGCGCATGCACGTCGAGCTCCAGTTCATCCGGGCTGGCCAGCCCGGTCGGCCGGAGGAGCCCGACGATCTGACTGGTCCCGCTCGCCGACGGGGAGCCGTCACCGATGATGATCGTGGCCGGAGCCAGGAAGGGCACCTCCAGCTCTGTGGCAGTGTCGAGGAACACCTCGGTGCCGAGCGCGTCGAACACGTAGGCCCCGGCCGGCAGTTCTCGCGCGCCGCCGACGAGTTCGCGCTCGGCCGCGCTCGGCCCGGACCCGCCATCATCGGACTGATCGCCTTCTGGAGCGTCGTCGGGTTCGGGTTCGACGCCGTCAGCCGCTTCAGTGGCCTCGGCGCCCGCAGGGGCGTCTGCGTCGTCGGCTGTCAGGTCGTCGCTGTCGCCCGCGCAGGCTGTCGCCACGGCAAGAGCAACCGCACACACGAGCGCCATCAGTCGGGCGGCGCGCACGCGACAGGGTCGAGCCGGGTGGCCGTGTCGAGGCCTGGCTGTCCCGTGGCGGTCGGCTGGTTGAGAGTCGGTCGGATCTGTCATTGGTTCCCTCCGTTGATGGTTGTCGAGTCGGCCCGTCGGGCCATGGGTTGCACACCGATGTCGGCCACGGGGTGGCGGAACGGCGGGCCCAGGTCGTGCCAGCCGAGCCGCAGGAACAGGGGGCGGGCGTCCGGGCGGACGGCGGCGCAGTACGTCTGCATGCCGGCCTCCGAGGCGAGTGCGCTCACCGCCTTCACCAGGCGGAGCCCTGTGGTGCGACCCCGATGGTCGGGATCGAGGCAGAGCCAGCTCCCCAGACATACGAGGCGGCGATCGCGCCCGAGATGAGGTCGGAAATCGAACAGCGGCGACACCGCCGCGTCGATGCCATGGGTGGTCATCGTGCCTCGGCATCCGCCGACCACCCGCCCGCCGGCAACAGCCACGAGGTTTGTCGACGCCGGATGCTCATCCCAGTCGTCAGACAGCAACGTGGCCCCTGACGGCCGCAGGATCGACTCGCCGAGGAACACCCGAGCTCGCAGGGCGTAGAGCGCCTCACGTTCGCCGTCGGCCACCGGCCGCACGATGAGCCCTGATGTCGGGTGGAGGGGGCCTCCCTCCGTGGCCCCCTCCACGATCACGTGCGGCCACCGACGCTCGGGGGCCCGGTCCCGGCGGCCGCGATCCAACAGTCGGTGAGGAACTGCAGGTAGGCGTCGAGGGCGGCTGAGCCGGCAGCGGCCAGCGTCGGCGCCGCGTCGGGGTGGTCGCCGAGCAGGCGTGCGAGCTGGTGGCGGTTGAACACCGTGTGCCCAGCGTCGAGCTCGATGTGGTGATCGAGAAAGGTGAGGAGGGCAACCCGGTCGGCCCCACACACCGCTGCCACCGTGGCCATGACCTGGGGCCCAACGGTCACCGACAATCGCTCGATCTCGTACTCGATGGCGATCTGGGCGTAGGGCGCCGTGCCTGCGATCGTCTGCTCGTGCAGGTCGATGTACTGGGTGATCCCTTCGGTTGGTGGCGCCGCGAGCAGGGCCGCCGCGTCGAGGGCAGCGCGCTCATCGCGGTTCCATCGGGTGACGAGGGCTCGGGTGTCGCTCGCCATCAACGCGTCGTGGCCCGCCTCGTGAGCGGCGTGGCGAACCAGTGCCGCGCCCAACTCCTCCCACCCGAGCTCGACGCATCGGCGTCCGGCTCGGGCGATCCAGCCCTCGACCGGTGCGGTCATCTGTGTGCCGAGTGCGCAGTACCAGATCAGGAACCGATCCATGCGGGCCCGGTCGCCGGTCCCCGCCGTGACGGCACCGACCACGGCACTCTCGGTGAATCGGGCGCGGGCAGCGGCGACCAGCGGCTCGTAGTGCCGGGCCACCAGGTCAGGAGCGGTGTCGGTCGTGGTCATGTGTCCTCGTATGGGGGTCGTGGAGATCGGCTGGGATGCAGCTCGGTCACGATGGGTCGAGGCGCTGACGCTCCACTGACGTGGCACACTTGATCTGCACTGGCGAGTGGCGAACAGGTCGTCAGTGGCGAGGGAGACGTACCAGCAGTGGCCCCAACGATCGTCGATGACTCCGAGCGCCTGCCGGTCGCCCATGTCGCCCTGTTCGGCCCGGTCTCGATCCAGGTGGAGGGCCACACCCTCGTGCCGAGTGGGCTGCCCGCCCACCTCCTTGCCCTTCTGGCACTGCATCGGGGTGAACGACTGTCGGCCGAGCGGCTGCTCGACCTGCTCTGGCCCGAGGCCCCGGAGTCCGGCCGCAACGCGCTCCAGCGGCATGTCTCGGCTCTGCGCCGGCTCGTGCGGGACGTGGGCGCCACCCACCTCGCGGCCCGCATGATCGATCACCGCCAGGGCACCTACCGCCTGGACCCCGCCGTGGTGCGCACCGACCTCGATCGCCTCGCCGACCACACGGAGCCGGCCCTCGGCCCAGATCACGTCGGGGAGCCACCCGCCGAACCTGTCGTCCGGTGGTGGCTCGAACCCCTCGCCGGTCTGCCGTATGAGACCTTCGCCGCGCATCGGGTGGCGCTCGACGGCGAGGCCGCCGGTATCGCCCGACGATGGCTGGTGGACGAGCGGCCTGTCTCCTCGATCGTGGCGGCCCTCACAGGGCTCGTGGAACGCCAGCCGCACGACACCGAACTGGTGGCGGCCTATGAGCGGGCCCTCGCGCAGCCGGGGGTACCCCCGGCTGCCGGCGGCGGTCGATGGCTCACGCCGTATCCCGAGGATCGTCAGCTCGGCGTCGCCGAGCCCGTGGTGCGGTTGCTCGACGGCGACCCCGACGGGGCGATGACAGCCATCGACGAGGCTGGCGCGATCATTCCTGCCGACACCCAACGGCGCATGCGCCGTTGGGTCGACACGCTCGACGTCACCGACGGACTCATCCGTTCGATGCTGAGCGCTCTCGTGGCCGAGGCGGGAGGCAATCCGCTCGAGTCGGAGCGAGCGTTCATCGCCATTGAGGTGTTCGGCTTGCTGGAGCATCCGGATGGGCTCGAAACCGCCCGTAAGGAGGCGGCCGATGCCGTTGGGGCGATGGAGCACACCCGGAGCCAGCGCGTGCTGGCCTTCGCGTTGATGGGATCCCCGTTGACAGCCGGCCTGGAGGCGGCGCTCGCCGACCTGGCCGCCATCGACGATCTGGAGGCAGTGGCCGAGGCCGGCCGGCTGTCACTCGCCGTTCACGTGAAGCGGGGCCGGTTCCAGCGCATGCTCGACGAGCTCGATGGTGTGCAACGCCAGCTCGACGCCATTGCCCCGAACCAGGATTGGCTCACTGCTGTGATGCGCTCGGCCCTCCACGAGTACGAGCCGACGCACTCCCTCGTGCCGACCCTCAGCGCCCAAGAGCGGCACCTGCGCAGCGCCAATGACATGACGATGCTCGACACGATCACCCTTTGGCATCGGCTGGAGCGTCGGCAGCTGGACGGGCTGACGGCGGCCCAACTTGGACAGGTGACGACGAAACTCCACCATCTTGCGGCATCGGCCCTCGACGTGAAATACCTCATGGCCCTGGGTCGCGTCGCTGAGGCCGAGGTCGCCGTTCGGCCCTATCGGCGACGTCTGGCCACCCTGCCTCGCAACAACTGGGTACACCTGCTCTACGTGGTGGTGGCCGAGGTGGCGCTTGCCTGCGGAGACCGCGCCCTGGCCGCTGAAGTCGCCACCGCCATCGAGCCGTGGTCCGGTGAGTACCTGGGCAACTACGAGGTCATCCTGGGCCCCGCCGACGACCTTCTGGCTGAGCTGCACCGCGGCATCGGCGACATGTGACCGATGAGCCGGAACGCCAGCGTGCAAGCCGTGTTCATCCACACGTAACATCAACGATGTTGGCGTGAAGCAATAGTGCTCTAGGTACTTTCTATGACCTCTCTCTGGGACGACTACAACGGGGTGAGGTTCTACGACGAGTTGATCCAGCCCGACGGTCGTCCTCGAACCGGATGCGCAGACGTGCTCGGTCGCATCCAGGCCCTCGGCCCCGAGATCCTCGAACGGCAACGAGCCGCCGAAGCGGCGATCCGGTCGATGGGCATCACGTTCACCCTCTACACCGAGGACGGCAGCATCGACCGGAGCTGGCCCGTCGACGTGATCCCGCGGATCCTTCCGCTCCACGAGTGGAACGCCGTCTCGGCCGGCCTCATCCAACGGCTCGAAGCCCTCAACTGCTTCGTGAACGACCTCTACCACGAGCAGAAGATCATCGCCGACGGCCAGTTCCCGGCCGACCTGTTGGCCGAGTCGCCGAACTACCGCGAGATCTGTCGGGGTATCGCCCCACCCGGTGGCACCTGGGCCCACATCAGCGGGAGCGACCTCGTCCGCGACGGCAACGGCACCTTCTTCGTGTTGGAGGACAACCTCCGGATCCCGTCCGGGGTCTCCTACATGCTGGAGAACCGACAGGTTTCCAAGCGGGTGTTCGCCGACCTGTTCCGTGACATCGACGTGCAGCCGGTGGACACCTACACCGATCGCCTCGCGGCCCAGCTCTCGGGGCTGTCACCCCGTCAGGGCATCGAGCCGGTGATCGCCGTGCTCACGCCCGGCATCTTCAACTCCGCCTACTACGAGCACGTGCTGCTGGCGAGCCGTATGGGCGCTCACCTCGTCGAGGGCTCCGATCTCGTGGTCGACGACGACAACGTGGTGCACATGCGCACCGTGAGCGGCCTGGTGCGCGTGGATGTGATCTACCGCCGGGTGGACGACCTCTTCCTCGACCCCGAGGTGTTCATCCCCGACTCGACCCTCGGCGTTCCCGGCCTCATCCGCGCCTGGCGGGCCGGCAATGTGGCCATCGCCAACGCTCCCGGTGTGGGGGTGGCCGACGACAAGGTGGTCTACTCCTACGTTCCCGACATCATTCGCTACTACCTCGGCGAAGAGCCGAAGCTGGCGAACGTGCCAACGTGGCGTTGCGGCGAACCCGAGCACCTCAGCCACGTGCTGGCCAACCTCGACACGCTCGTGACCAAGCCGGCCAACGAGGCGGGCGGCAAGGGCGTCACGATCGGACCGAAGGCCACAGCCGCCGAGCTCGACGAGGTCCGAGCCGCCATCGAGGCCGACCCTCGCAACTGGGTGGCGCAGCCCGTGCTGAGCCTGTCGACCGCGCCAACCATCTGCGGCGACCAGATCGCCCCCCGCCATCTCGACCTGCGGCCGTTCATCCTCTCGGGCGCCGACCCCTACGTGACCATGGGCGGCCTCACCCGCGTGGCGCTCAAGGAAGGCTCGCTGATCGTCAACAGCTCCCAGGGCGGCGGCAGCAAGGACACGTGGATCGTGAACCCCGACACCGACACCGCCCGCATCGCGCTCCAGGCCCAGGTCCAGACCAACCACTCCCAGTCACAGACCCAGACGGCAACCGCCGAGCGCGTCACCGTCAATGCCGAGGGCGATGCCATCTCGGTCGTCTCCGCTCCCTAGCTCATCCACGCTCAGAAAGACGCCCCACGATGTACGAGGCCCCGTCACCGCTTCTCCTCTCCCGAGTCGCAGAGAGCTCCTACTGGGCCGGGCGCTACATCGAACGCGCCGAGGGCACGGCCCGTCTCATCAGGTCGCACGCTGAGCTCGTCATCGACCTTCCGGCGTCGGCCTTCGTTGGCTGGCGCCCCCTGCTCGCCGTACTCGGCGCCGGCACCGACTTCGACGAGAATCACGAACACGCCTCCGAGGAGGAGGTCACCCGACACCTCGCCGCCAGCACAGAGAACTCCGGGTCGATCCGAAGCTCGGTGTCGGCGGTCCACCAGAATCTCCGGATCACGCGGAGCGTGATGCCGATCGAGGCAGCCGAGGTGCTCACCGACCTCCATCGCCACGTCGAGTCGACCGCCTACCAGGCCGTGGATCGCCGTACTCGGTCGGACTGGCTGACGTCGGTCATCCGTCAATGCCAGACCCTCACCGGGATCATGGCCGACACGATGAGTCACGACGACGCCTTCTGCTTCTTCACCGTCGGCCGCCAGCTCGAACGGGCCGACCTGGTCACCCGTGTGCTCGACGTGGAGGCCGCGGTGCTCACTGGCCGGGCCCACGACGCCCTCGTGCCGTACCAGGATCTGTGCTGGGCTGCGGCCCTGCGCTCGGTGAGCGCACTCCAGGCGTTCCGCCGTCGCAGCTCGGCCCACACCCCAGAGGCGACCATCGCGTTCCTGCTCCGCGACCCGCGGTGCCCGCGCACGGTGGAGTCATGCCTGGTCGAGGCCTCGCGCTGGCTGCTCGAGATCCCCCGCCACGAGGACGCTATGGCCGCCTGCGCCAGTGTGGGCACGCTGCTCCAGGGGGTCGACATGGACGATCTCATGAACGGTGGCCTGCACGAATTCGTCGACGAACTGCAGCTCGCCATCTCCGAGTTGCACGACCGCATCGGCGAGACCTGGTTCCAGACCGTTCCCACCGCCGTCGGAGTGGAGTCATGACGATACGCGTTGCCCTCGAACACACGACCACCTACGAATTCGACCGCTCCGTCAACCTCGGCCCTCACGTGATCCGGCTTCGACCCGGGCCGCAGACGCGCACCGAGATCGACGCGTACTCGCTGCGGGTCGAGCCGGCCGAGCACTTCTTGAACTGGCAGCAGGATCCGTTCGGGAACTTCGAGGCCCGCCTGGTGTTCCCCGAGAAGACCCGTCGGCTGGAGGTCGTCGTCGATCTCGTGGCTCAGATGACGTCGATCAATCCGTTCGACTTCTTCCTCGAAGACGAGGCCGAGACCTTCCCGTTCACCTACGACGCCCACCTGAAGCGCGACCTGGCCCCGTACCTGGCCACGCCCGAGCCCGATCGGCTCTTCGCACGGTGGCTCACCGGGATCGATCGCACCCCCCGGCGCACGATCGAGTACCTCGTCGACCTGAACCAGCGGGTGAACACCGACGTGGGCTACACCATCCGCCTCGAACCAGGAACCCAGGAGCCCGAGGAGACCCTCACCACTGGCACCGGCTCGTGCCGCGACTCCGCCTGGCTGCTCGTCCAGGCCCTCCGCCATGAGGGCCTCGCCGCCCGGTTCGTGTCGGGCTACCTGGTCCAGCTCACCGCCGACGAGGTACCCCTCGACGGCCCCGCCGGGCCGACCGAGGACTTCACCGATCTCCACGCCTGGGCCGAGGTATTCCTGCCCGGTGCCGGCTGGGTTGGCCTCGACCCCACCTCGGGCCTGTTCGCCGCCGAGGGCCATCTCCCGCTCGCCGCCACCCCGAGCCCTGGCACCGCCGCCCCGATCAGCGGCGCGCTCGACGAGTGCGAGGTGGAGTTCAGCTTCTCCAACACGGTGCGTCGGATTCACGAGGATCCCCGGGTCACCAAGCCCTACGACGACGAGCAGTGGCAGGCGATCGATCGGCTGGGTCTCCACATCGACAAGCGGCTCACGGCCGGCGACGTCCGCCTCACGATGGGCGGCGAGCCAACGTTCGTTTCGATCGACGACTTCGAGTCGTCGGAGTGGAACACCCACGCCGACGGCCTCAACAAGAAGCGGATGGCGTCGACCCTGATGGGCCGGCTCCGCAAGCGCTTCGGCCCCGGCGGCGTGGTTCACCACGGCCAAGGCAAGTGGTACCCGGGGGAGCCGTTGCCCCGATGGCAACAGGCACTCGTGTGGCGCCGCGACGGTCAGGCCCTGTGGCGGGAGCCGGAACTGCTGGCCGACCCCGCCCTCGTGGGGCTGAGCGACAGCGCGGTGGTGGAACGGTTCACCAACCTGTTGGCCGCTCGGCTCGGGCTGGTCGACGAGACGATCCGGCCAGCCTGGGAGGATCCGCTGCACGCACTGTGGCAGGAGGCGCAGCTTCCGCTCGGCCCCGTGCCCGACGAGGATCTCGACCCCAGCGACCCGGAGCTGTTCACCGAGCATGCCCGCCGGGCTCTCACCGCCAGGCTCGACGCGATGGCCGGGAGTCCTGCCGGCTGGGTGCTGCCCCTGCATCGTTCGACCGACGGCGCATCCTGGGCCACCTCCCGCTGGGCCACCCGGCGCAACCAGCTCTTCCTGATGCCAGGCGACTCGGCCATGGGCTACCGGCTTCCGATTCCGTCGTTGGCCTGGGACGCCCCTCCGCCGCCGTTCGAGCCGTCCCCGTTCGCCCAGCTCAGAGCACTGCCCGACCGCAGCGCCTTTCCCCGCCGAGGCGGAGGCCAGCGCCGTGGCATCGATGGCGAGGTGACCATCGACGGCCCAGCTGGCGGTGGCGCCGTCGCCCCTGGCGGTGGCGCCGTTGCCCCCAGCGGTGGCGCCGTTGGCCCCAGCGGTGGGCCACCGACTGCGCTGTGTGCCGAGCTGCGCAACGGCCAGATCCACGTGTTCCTGCCCCCGCTCGTCGACGCGGCCGACACGGTGGACCTGCTCGCCGCGATCGAGGATGTCGCCGATGCGGTGGATCGCCCAGTGGTGATCGAGGGCTACCCGATCCCGAGCGATCCTCGCCTCGACCGCCTCGTGGTGGCCCCCGACCCCGGCGTGATCGAGGTGAACGTGCCACCCGCCCGCGACTGGGGCGAACTGCGGTCGATCGTGGAGGGCGTGTACGACGACGCCCACAGCGTTCGCCTCGGCACCGAGACGTTCGACCTCGACGGCACCCACAGCGGCACCGGGGGCGGCAACCACGTGACGATCGGCGGGCCGACGGCGGCCGATAGCCCATTGCTGCGTCGGCCTGACCTGCTCCGCTCGCTGATCACCTACTGGCAGCACCACCCGTCGCTGTCCTACGTCTTCTCCGGGCGTTTCATCGGCCCCTCGAGCCAGGCACCCCGGGTGGACGAGGCCCGCGACGACAACCTGTTCGAACTGGAGACCGCGTTCGCCGAGATGGACCGGCACGGTCCCGACGTGCCGCCATGGTTGGTCGACCGCCTGCTTCGGCACCTGCTGGTCGACCAGACCGGCAACACCCACCGGTCCGAGATCTGCATCGACAAGCTCTTCAGCCCCGACAGCGAGCGGGGCCGTATGGGCCTGGCCGAGCTCCGGGCGTTCGAGATGCCGCCCCATCCGCGGATGGCGCTGGTGCAGAACCTGCTCGTGCGTTCGTTGGTGGCCCGCTGCTGGGACGAACCGTTCCAGCAGCCGCTGGTGCGATGGGGTACCTCGCTCCACGATCGCTATCTGCTCCCGTGGTACCTGGAGCGCGACCTCCATGCCGTGACCGAGGATCTCAACCGGGCCGGCATCGACTTCGAGCCGGCGTGGTTCGACCCGTTCATCGAGTTCCGGTTCCCCCGCCACGGCACGGCCCAGGTCGACGGGCTGAACCTGGAGGTACGGGGCGCCATCGAGCCCTGGCACGTGCTCGGCGAGGAGGCCACCGGCAGCGGTATGGCTCGCTACGTCGACTCCTCGGTGGAGCGGGTGCAGCTTCGCGTCGACGGCTTCGCCCCCGAACGCCACGTGGTCACCTGCAACGGCGTGGCCGTGCCGCTCACCCCCACCGATGTGGCCGGCGTGGCCGTGGCCGGCATCCGCTACAAGGCCTGGCAGCCCCCGTCGGGCATGCATCCCACCATCGGGATCGATTCCCCCCTCACCTTCGACGTGATCGACACCGTTGCTGGCCGATCGGTCGGTGGATGCCGTTACCACGTGGTGCATCCCGGCGGGCTCTCCTACGACAGCCGCCCGGTGAACGCAGCCGAAGCCGACTCCCGCCGCCAGAATCGATTCGAGGTGCTCGGCCACTCGCCGGGCGATGTACAGCCCGATGTGATGTACGCCGTCCAGCATCGCGAGTACCCTCACACGCTCGACCTGCGACGGGTGGACCGAACCCCAGGGGTGTGATGGCAGCGTGACCACGAGCCGAGGATCCTCGCTCATCGAGGGCTACGAGCTCGACCACGGCCTCGTCGACGAGTTCCTCGATCCCGCCGTCGGGTACCGCGACCACTGGCGCCCGCTCGGCGAGGCGTTCGACGCGCTCGGCCCCAGGGAGCTACGCAACCGCCAACAGGACGTGCGTCGGCTGTTGGCGGCCGACGGTGCCACCTACCGGATCCTCGACACGAACCGCCTCCAGCCCTGGAAGCTCGATGCGGTGCCGCTGCTGGTGGCGTCGGCCGAGTGGGCCCAGATCGAGTCGGGCGTGATCCAGCGGGCGGTGCTGCTCGACCTGGTGCTGCGAGATCTCTACGGTGAACGCAAGCTCCTGCAGCGGGGTGTGATCCCGGCCGAGGTGGTGTTGCCCCATCCCGGGTTCGTGCCCGCCTGCGACGGCATCCGGCTGCCCGACGGGAGCCAGCTGTTCACCTACGCCGCTGACATCGGCCGCGACCCGTCCGGCGGGTTCCGCGTGATCGCCGACTACGCCCAGGCCCCATCCGGCGCCGGCTACGCCCTGGAGAACCGCGTGGTGCTGTCACGGGTGTTCCCGAGCCTGTACCGCGACGCCCAGGTGCACCGGGTGGCGCCGTTCTTCCGTAGCCTCCGGGCCGGCCTCGAATCGTTGGGGGAGGGCCACTCGGAGACGCCGCGCATCGTGGTGCTCACCCCGGGTTCGCAGTCCGAGACGGCGTTCGAGCACGCCTTCCTGGCCTCCTATCTCGGTTACCCGCTCGTGGAGGGCGCCGATCTCGTGGTCACCGACGGCGCCGTGCATCTACGCACGCTCGGCGGCCTCGAACGGGTGGACGTGATCTTGCGCCGGGTGGACGCCGCTTACTCCGATCCGCTCGAACTGCGCCCCGAATCGCAGCTCGGCGTGCCCGGCCTGGTCGAGGCCTGTCGTCGGGGGAGCGTGGTGGTGGCCAACCCGATCGGGAGCGGCGCCATCGAGAACCCCGCGCTGAACGCCTTCCTGCCGGCTGCCGCCGAGGCCCTCCTCGGCCAGGAACTGCGGCTCCCCGGGGTGCGCACGTGGTGGTGCGGTGACCCCGACTCGCTCCGCTACGTACTCGACCACCTCGATGAGTTGGTGTGCAAGAGCCTCACGCACGCCGGTCCGGCCCGCACCAGGATCGCATCCAACCTGTCGGCGGCGGAGCGCCGGATACTGCGGGCCCAGATCGAGACGCGCCCCCACGAATGGACGGCGACCGAGACCGTGCGGCTTTCCACGGCGCCGACCCTCACCTCCGCCGGCCTCCGGCCCCGGCGCACCCTGTTGCGTACCTATGCCGCGGCCCACGAGGGTTCGTTCACGGTCATGCCGGGAGGGCTCACCCGTGTGGCCCCAGACGAGCGCTCGACGGTCATCTCCAACCAGACCGGCGCTCTGGCCAAGGACACCTGGGTGCTGTCGTCCGAGCCCGAGCGCACGAGCGCACCCTGGCTCGGCAACGACCCAGTTGTGGTGCCGACCGATCCCTTCGGCGGGATGTCGGAGCGGGCGGCCGAGAATCTCTTCTGGGTGGGTCGCTACGCCGAGCGGGCCGAGTCGGTGGTGCGGCTGCTTCGCGCCGTGCACGATCGCCGCAACGATCAGACCACTCGCGACGAGGCCGGGCAACGGGCGGTGGAAGCCCTGCTCCGCTCGCTCACGGTTGCCACCTACACCTGGCCAGGCTTCGTCGGCGACGACGCCGCTGAGCGCCTTCGCAATCCCGATGCCGAGCTCTTCTCGCTGGCCTGCGACGCTCGGCGCCCGGGCTCACTGGC
Organism: Actinomycetota bacterium; assembly: GCA_039029735.1. Lineage (GTDB taxonomy): Bacteria > Actinomycetota > Acidimicrobiia > Acidimicrobiales > SZUA-35 > CADEDH01. Next base: position 155,516 of record JBCCFL010000004.1, read on the forward strand.
CTATGCCGTGTCGCGGTTGCTGCCGGCGGCGGAGTCGGTGCGTGATCAGCTCTCGATCGACACGTGGCAGGTCACCAGCACCCTCGAACGGCTGCTGGCCACCCTGTCCACCGCCTCACCCGGACGCCAGGACGTGGTGCAGGGCACCCTCGGCGAAGTGATGCAGTCGCTGCTCGCCCTGCATGGCCTGGCGGGCGAGTCGATGGTGCGAGACGTCGGCTGGCACTTCATGGAGGCCGGCCGTCGTCTCGAACGGTTCCATCACCTGAGCGTGCTGCTTCGGGCCGGTCTGATGACCGAGTACGACCCCGCCACCGAGGGAATTCTCCTCGAGTCGCTCCTGGTGGCGGCCGAGAGCATCGTGACCTACCGCCGCCGCTATCGGTCCCGGGCCCAGGTGAAGACCCTGCTCGACCTGCTCGTGACCGACGGCGGCAATCCCCGGTCGCTGCGGTATCAGGCCGATCGGCTCACCGAGGCCGTGGCCGGGCTCCCCGGGGCCGACCCGGTGGGCACCCCGAGCGAACTCCAACGGCGGGTGCTGCGCCTGTCGACCGCTGTCCGCCTGGCCGACACGGCGTCCCTCGCTCCCGATCAGCCTCATCGCCATGTCGGCGCATCGGCCGACGGTGGCCGGGCCCCGCTCGTGGCGTTCCTCGATCAGCTCATCATCGACGTGGAACAGGCTGCCCAAGAGCTCAGCTCGTCGAGCTTCACCCAGGCTCGACTCCAGCGCACGCTCACCGGTTTCGGCTCCGATGACGGCCTGCTCGCCCCTGCGGCACCGGTGCAGCAGCTCGGTCAGCAGCAGGGCCCGAGCCACACGCAGAGCCAGAGTCAAAGTCAGATTCAGATTCAGAGCCAAGGTCCGGCACTGTGACCACCTACCGGGTGGTTCATGCCACCGCGTACGCCTACGAGGAGGCGGTGACGTCGTCGTACGGCCAGGTGTACCTGCTGCCTCGCAACACCGAGTCGCAGCGGGTGCGCACCTCGCGGGTGATGGTCTCGCCGTCGCCCCGCGACGAACGCGAGCGCCGCGACCTGTTCGGCAATCGGGTGGGGTACTTCCACGTGGAGCGAGCCCACACCGAGCTCGTGATCACCGCCACGAGCGAGGTCGAGGTGCTCGACGGGCCGGCGGCGCTGCCATTGGAGGCGGCTAGAACGCTGGCCGACATCCAGGTTGCCGTCACGGCGTTGTCGGGCCCGGAGCGGCTGGTCGCAACGCAGTTCCAGCTCGACTCCGAGCGGGCCACCGTCGACGATCAGGTGCGCGGCTACGCCGAGCCGTCGTTCGCCCCCGATCGGCCGGTTGGGGAAAGCCTCGTCGACCTGAGCCACCGCATTCACGCCGACTTCGAGTTCGCGGCCGACGCCACCAAGGTCACCAGCACCATCGACGACCTGTTCGAGTCCAAAGCGGGGGTATGCCAGGATTTCGCCCATCTCGCCGTGGCCTGCATCCGGTCGGTCGGGCTGCCCGCCCGCTACGTGAGCGGCTATCTCGAAACGGTGCCCCCTCCGGGCAGACCTCGCCTGGCCGGCGCCGACGTGTCGCACGCCTGGGCCGGTGCGTACCTGCCCGAAGTGGGGTGGATCGACATCGACCCCACCAACGACCAGTTCGTCGACAACCGCTACATCACCAACGCCTGGGGGCGCGACTACGCCGACGTGGCGCCCGTGAAGGGCGTGATCTACAGCGACGGCTCGCTCGATGAGATGACCGTGTCGGTGGACGTCGAGCGCCTGTCCGACTGAGCGGGCGGCTGCCTCGGTTGCGCCCTCAGCTCTCGGCTGTGGTCGCGGGCTGGCGAGCGGTGGTGGATGTGGTGGAGGTCGTCGTGGTGGTGGTCGTGGTCGGGATCGCCTCCGCCAGGGCCTCGCAGTCCTGGAGGTCGTTCTTCCCCGACACAGCCCCACACACGTCAACGCCGGCGCCACCGATGATCACATCGTCGTGCGTGCCGCCGTACACCTGGTCGTGGCCGTCGCCCCCGTCGAGGGTGTCGCGGTGGGCGTCGCCGTAGAGGAGGTCGGCCCCGGTGCCACCGAGCACGGTGTCGTTGCCGTTCTGGCCCTGGAGGGTGTCGTTGCCCGAGGCACCGTCCAACGTGTCGTTGCCGGCACCACCCAGAAGGGTGTCGTTGCCGGTGCTCCCCTGGAGGTCATCGTTCCCGCCCTGGCCGTCGATCACGTCGCTGTGGGAGCCGCCGATCAGCACGTCGTTGCCGGCGCCGCCGCTGATCCGGTCGCCGCCACCGAGCCCGCACACCACGTCGTTGCCCCGGCCGGTCGTGATCGTGTCGCCGTTGTCGCTTCCGATCACGAAGTCGGGCCTGGAGCCCTCGCTCAGGTCGAAGGGGCCCTCCGCGTCGGCATCGATGATCGTGACGTCGTATCCCAGGTCGGTCAGTTCCTCGACTGTGCCGCTCACGTCGCCGCACGAGTAGGCAGCCGGCGGTGGCTCGGGGGAGACGACCACCGTCATCTCGTTGTTCGTGGTGACGCCCGCCGACACCGTTGCCGCCCGCACCAGGTAGGTGCCCGGTTCGCTGAAGCGCAGCAGTGCGCGCTCGTCCCGCTGGTCGAAGCGGACGCCCGCCGGTCCGCCCACCACTGACCAGGTGGCCTCGGCCGTAGCCGGTACCGGCACCGACAACACCTCGGGCATGGTGACGGTGGCCTGGTCGGGAAGGCCCAGCGTCGGGCCGACGGCATTGCCGAGTTGGCCCTCGGGAAGCAGCGTCACGATCGTGACGAGCACCTCTGGGTCGTCGGCGCTGGTTTCGGCGGACTCGTCCGCCACCTGCCGGTTGTGGTCGGCGCTCACCTCGTCGGCCGGCTCCTGCGGTGGGGCCGTGGAGGTTGTCGGATCCTGGCCGTCGGATGCAATCGGGGTCTGGCCCACTCCGCGGGTGAGCACGATGGCCCCCATCCCGACCACCACGGCAAGCGCGATGATCATCGCCAACGACCGGAGCGCCCGTCGTTGGATGCCCTTCACGGCACTGGCGGACTTTCCGGTCTGGAGCGCCGTCTCCTCGATGGTGAGGTCGTCCCGGAACCGAAGTTCCAGGATGCGCCGTTGATCGATCGTGAGCGACGACAGGATCTCGTCGAGCACGAGCCGCTCGACGACCTCGTCATCGAAGGGCTCCTCGATGCCCGATGCGCTCTCGATGACCTCGATCGGCACGTCGGCCACTGGCTTGCGCCGGCGTTGCTCGTCGATGAGGCGACTCATCGTCACTCGGTAGAGGTACGCCCACAGGTGGCTCGTGGTGCGGAACTCCAGCCGCTCCATGTTGCGCACCACCTCGCACAGGGCGGTGCTCGCCACCACCTCGGGGTCGGAGGCGCCCCTGCTGCGGGCGAACTCGGTGAGGGTGGGAAGGCACATGCGAACGAGGTCGCCCACGGCGACTTCGTCGCCTGCGAGGACGCCGTTGAGGTCGACCGAACGCTCCTCGAGCTGTGCGGCGCGCGCCGCGCTATTCATCGATCACCGCCTCGTGACTCCCGCCGTGCTGCTCAGTGCAGAACCGCCCATACCAGTCCAACGAGGCTGCGGTCGTCGGGGGATACCGTCTCGCCGCATTTTTCTCGGACTGGCACGAGAAATTCGGACGATTTCTTACGGTACCAACCTGGAATGCCCCCGGCCAGCGAGCCACCAACGCCGGCTGCTGCTGGGCAATCTATCCCGAACTGGGGCCCTCGTGTCGCCCTGCGGGGCCGTCGACGGGGAGCACCAGGCGGAACGTCGAGCCAGCACCCAACTCGCTCGTCACATCGAAGTGACCGCCGTGGGCCTCGGCGAGTTGCCGGGCGATCGCAAGCCCAAGGCCGCTGCCGCCCGTGGCCCGGCTCCGAGACGGATCGGCACGGTAGAAGCGATCGAAGACGTGATCGATGTGTTCCGGGGCGATGCCTTCGCCGGTGTCGCACACCGCGACGGCGACGTGGTGCTCGTCGTGGCGATCCACCGACACCTCCACCCGGCCCTCGGGTTCGGTGTGGCGGATGGCGTTGCCGACGAGGTTGGTCACGATCTGGCGCACCCGGTCGGGGTCAACGCTGGCGACCACCCCGGGGGCGGTCGCCGCAGTGAGCACCACGCCGGCTTGATGAGCCGAACCCTGGTGGGCGGTGACCACCCGTTCGGCGAGGTCGCCGAGGTCGGTCGAGATGGGCGTGAGTGTGATGCGGCCTGCCTCGGCCAGCGACAACTGCTGAAGATCGTCGACCAGCACCTGCAGGGTTGTGACCTCCTCCTGGAGCGAGCCGACCAGCGGTGCATCGAGGTGGACCACTCCGTCCTCCACGGCCTCGAGGTAGCCCCGCAGGTTGGCCAGCGGTGAACGGAGTTCGTGGGCCACGTCGGTGGTGAGCGTGCGACGGGCCCGGTCCTCGGCCTCGATCGAGTCGGCCATGGCGTTGAAGGCCTGGCCCAATTCGGCGATCTCGTCGGCGCCACCCACTGGCACCCGGGCCGAGAGGTCGCCCGTGTGCATCCGGCGGGCGGCGTCGGTGAGCGCCATCACCGGGGAGGTGATCCGACGGGCGAGCACCACGGTGCCGACTCCGGCGGCTGCGAGCACGGCCAGTGTGGCCACCCAGAACTCGATCGAACCGGCCGCCGACAGGCCACCGTCGCGATCGTCGCCGTAGCCGATGAAGAGCTGGAGGGGCGGGAGTCCGGCGAGTTGATCGACATCGATGTCGTCGATCTGCTCCTCGGTCAGGTCGATCGCCTCCCCCTCGTCGGCGAGCAACGAGTCGGACAGTTCCCCGGTCAGGGCGGGGACGTCCAGCTCGTCGGAGACCACGGGGACGGCCTCGCCAGAGGGAAGGAAGATCGTGGTGCCGACCGGGTCGCACAGGTCCCAGTAGTTGGCCTCCAGCGGGTCGAGCTCGATGTTCTCGTCCAGCTCTGACACCGCCTCAACGGCCACGGTGAGGCCGTTGTCGTCGACGTCGATCGCGCACTGGTCGTACGTCGGGAACGCCACGTCGAACTCGACCGAGCTGCCGAGCGGAGCGAGCCCGAACAGCTGGCTGCCGGGGTCGAGGGTGGTGGCCTGGATCGGAAGGGGTGCCGCCTCGCCGAACAGCAGGAGTTCGGAGTCGGCCAGGATCACGTCGTCGAAGTCGGCCAGTGCGATCCGCTCTCCGGTCTCACCGGCCAGCGCGAGCACCTCGTTCTCCACCCGGTCCCACGAGCCATAGGTGAGCGCATGGCCGGCAAGGCGGTCACGGATGTACAGCTCGATGTCGAGATCACGTTCGATCGACGTCTCCACCGAACTGAGGGTGAGCCGCTCCACCGACAGCGCAGTGATGGCCACGGCGAACACGGCCAGGACGAGACCGGCCGCCATGAGCCGACCTCGCAGCGTGGTGGCCGGCGACCATCCGCTGCTCATGCCTCCGGGTCCTCGGCGAGCTTGTAGCCCACGCCGTAGACGGTGAGCAGATAGCGAGGGTCGCTCGGGTCGAGCTCGATCTTCTTGCGGAGATTGGCGACGTGCACGTCGATGGTGCGCTCCAGGCCGTCGTAGTCGAATCCGAACGCTGCCTCCAGCAGCATCGGCCGGCTGAACGCCCGGCCCGGGGCCTCGGCCATGGCGGCGAGGATGGCGAACTCCTTCGGCGTGAGGTCGAGGGCCGTTCCCCTGATCGAGGCCTGATGTCGGCGCTGGTCCACCCGCAGCTCGCCCACCGCGAGCTCCACCTCGTCGTGGGCTGCACCGCCGGCACCGCCTCGACGGAGCAGGGCCCGCACGCGCGCCACGAGCTCCCGCGGGCTGAACGGCTTGGTGAGGTAGTCGTCGGCGCCGATGTCGAGCCCGAGGAGCAGGTCGTCTTCGGTGGAGCGAGCCGTCACCATCATCACGGGAACGTCGATGTTCTCGTGTCGCAGCACCCGGCACACGTCCAGCCCGTCGACTCGCGGCATCATCACGTCGAGCACCACCAGATCGGGCCGGAGCCGTCGTACCTCCTCGAGCGCGGCGCGGCCGTCGGCGGCCACCACCACGGCGTGGCCCTCACGCTCCAGGTACAGGCGCATCAGCTCGGCCTGCTTCGGATCGTCCTCGGCCACCACGATTCGTCCGGACATCGGTCTCCTTCGGTCGTTCAGTATCGCGTCTGCAGCGGGTGAGCCCGGGTCAGCGCCGACGCGCCGGACGGCCCCGGCCGACCACCGTGGGGTGATCGGGCCGGAGCCGCAGCGGAGCAGGTGGGCGATTCCCTGCTCACTCGGCCTCGACGGCGTCGCCGTCGAGGTCATCGAATCCGTCGCCGGGCACCGCCTCGATGATCTCGCCGTCGAGATCATCGATCATCACGCACTCGGCGTCCTCGGCGATCTCCATGTCTTCCCAGTCGCCGTAGCGCTCGACGAAGAAGTCGTTGATGAGGGTGTCGAGTTCGGCGTCGTAGGTGTTGGCATCGATGATGGGATGGCGGTAGCCGTACTCGTCGGTTTCGACATCGAAGGTGTAGCCGTTGGCGGCGAGGTGGGCGATGAGCTCGTCGGTCTCGGCGTTGGCCTCGGCCAGCTCCTCAGCAGTCGGCTCCCACTCCTCGATCACAACGGTGTTGTCCCCGTCACCTTCGGCGATCTCCATGGTGCCCCAGTCGCCGTAGCGCTCGGTGTAGAACTCGTCGATAAGGCGCTCGAGTTCGGCGTCGAAGGTGTCGTCGTCGATGACGGGGTAGCGGACTCCGTACTCGTCGGTTTCGACGTCGAAGGTGTAGCCGTTGGCGGCGAGGTGGGCGATGAGCTCGTCGGTCTCGGCGTTGATGTCGGCCAGCTCCTCGGCCGTTGGCTCCCAGTCACCGTCGATGGCGACAGCCTCCGAGGCGAGCAACTCCTCGAGTTCGGCGTCGGTGAGCTCTTCGATGTCGCCGAAGAGTTCTGCGAACTCGGCGTCGGTCAGCTCCTCACCCTCGAACCCGTCGCCGATCCAGCTCTCGTCGTCGAGGTGAATCACACACTCGTCTCCGCTGAACTCGCCGAAATCGGCCTCGGCGGTGTCGTCAGCGACGATCTCACTTACCGTGGCGGTGTCGCTCGACGCCGGAACCTCGTCGGCCGTGGTGCCCTGGGCGGCGCCGGGCAGGGCCGTGGCCGCGCCGGCAATGGCGATGACCGCCGCGGTGCCGATGAGCGCCTTCGGGTACCTGATCTTCATGGGGGAACGTCCTTTCGGTTGGTGTAGAGCGACCGTACGAAAGGGCTTGTCAAGGACTTGTGAAGACGAGGTCAGATCCCGGCGAGTTCTACCGCTCGTTGGCGAGGCTCCCGGCGGCACATCACGATGCTCACCCAGAGTCACCAAACGGGCGCGCCAATTCTTACTCGCGCACCAGAGGTGATGGTGGGCGAAGGTACCTCTAGGAGTATTGTTCTTGGAGTCGGTGCCATTACCTGGCACCATGAACGGTGACCTTCGCGGCGAGCGCAAACGCGGTGAATCGATCATGTCGAGTTCGACGGGGAACGAGATCAGCCGGGCCGGAATGGACAACGCGACCTTCACAGCCGCCCTTGATGGGGCCAAGCGGGGCGACGGCCCTGCCTACCGTCACCTCTATCGGTGGCTCGCGACCGATCTCGTTCGCTATGCCGCCATTCGCGGTACCCAGGATCCGAAGTCGGTCGCCGATGAGACCCTGCTGCGAGCCTTCCAGCAGATCGACCGGTTCAACGGGGACGCCCAGGCCTTCCGGGCGTGGGTGTTCGCGGTTGGTCGCAACCTCATTCTCGATGCGCTCCGGGCCCAGGGGGCGCACGTCAAGATCGACGAGTCGGGGTCCGGGGTCGATGTGGCCGGGCTCGATCAGCTCCGCCGCGCCTTCGGACCGCTCAGCCACGATCAGCGCGACGTGGTTCTCCTCCGCATCCTCGGTCGCTTGAGTCTTCAGCAGGTGGCGGTTGCGCTCGACAAGCCGGTCACGGCGGTGAAGGCGTTGCAGCGCCGGGCCCTGAGCCGGCTGCAGGCCCAGATATTGGCGGAGGTGCCGGCATGACGATGATGCCCGGCGGCGATGTGAACCTGGACGAGGATCAGCTGGTTGCCTTGCTCGATGCGGCTGATGGCGGCCGAACGGTGGGTGCTGCCAGCCCCGTTGCGACGTTCCTCGAACGCGCCCGCACACTGGCGGTCACCGAAGAACCTCGCCCTGGTGCCGCCCTCCTCGAACTCATGGACCGCGGCCTTCCGCTCGACTCGGCCACGATCGTCGTGGCCCAGGGGCAGGTGCCACTCGTGCCGGAAGCTCCTCAGGCCACGTCGGTGCTCGACCAGGAGGTGGCCCCCACACTGGCCGCCCAGCCGACGAGCCTGGAATGGGGCCCTGAGCCCGAGCTCCAACCCGAGATCCAGCTCTTCGAACCCACGCAGCAGGTTGGCCTCAGCCGCCAACAGTCGTGGCCGACCGGCGAGCACAGGGCGGCACGGGGGCGTCGTCGCTCGAAGTCGCGCCGCAGCTCTCGCTCCAGCGGTCGCTCGATGGGAGCAGTGTTGGCGGATGTGTTCCGGCCAACGGCGCCCAAGGCCCTCGTGCTGGTCACGATCGGGGCGGCAGCCCTCCTGGCCGGTCCGGCGCTGGGGCTCTACGACGTGCCGGGTCTCCCCGGGCAGGGCACCACCAGCCCGCTGCCCGACGGCGCCGTCGACGGCACCGTGGTGACCGACACCGAGCCACCGGCCTCCACCGCCACGTCGCTCGTCGTCACCACCACCTCGTCCACGTTGTTGACCACCACGTCGACCACTGAACCCACGACCTCGAGCACGCAGGCCACGCCGGCTCCCACCCGGGCGCCGACCACGGCGGCAACGGCGACCACGACGCCGACCACCTCCGAGACCACCGACACCACGGCGACTTCCACGTCGGAGACGACGGCGACCTCGTCGTCTTCCTCTTCCTCCTCGTCGTCGTCTTCGTCTTCGTCCACGTCGAGTTCGACCAGCTCCACCACGTCGTCGTCGACCACGTCGTCCACCGAGGCGTCGGACACCTCGTCGTCGGTCGACGATCCGGCGGGCAACCAGCCCGAAGCCTGATCGGTCCACCCCGCCGTCGTGCCGAACGTCGGCCAGTGCGACAAGATGCGGGGATGGGAGAAGCGCTACACGACGGACCCGACCGTGGGGCCCGCGCCCTCATCCGGGTTGCCGAGCCGTTCCACGCCATCACGTACTACTCGCCTGAGATGGCCGACCTCACTGCCTATGGCTACAAGGGCTGGTGGCATGCCTACTTCGGGTATCGGCCGGCACCGATGGGCGCGGTGAACGCCGGCGCGGTCACGGCTGCGTTTTACAACTTCGCCCCCCGCATGGTGGAGCGGGCCGTGCCCGGTGTGTGGGCGATCCGCTCACCGGAGGCCACGGTGGCCCTTCGCCTCGAACGAGTACAGGCCGCAATCGGCCGCATCTTCGCCGACGGGGCGTTCGCCGACGAGATCCGCAGTGCCGTGGACCTGCTTCGTCCCGCAGTGGAGGGGTGCGCAGCCGAGGGGCGCCCGGTCTACGCCGCCTACGACGAGCTGGCCTGGCCGGACGAACCGACGCTCGCGCTGTGGCACGCAACCACCCTCGTTCGCGAGCACCGAGGCGACAGCCACAACCTCGCCCTGGCAGCGGCCGGCGTCGACGCGGTGTCGAGCCACGTTCTGATGGCGGGCCGGGGGCATGGCAACCAGCCGACGATCACGGCCATCCGGGGGTTCACCGACGACGAATGGGCGGCCGGTGTGGATCGGCTCGTGGCCCGTGGCTGGGCCGAACCAGACGGCAGCCTCACGTCGTCCGGCCTCGAAGGGCGCTCGGCCATCGAGCGCCACACCGACGAACTCGCGTCGGCGCCGGCGGAGCGCCTGGGCGTCGCCGGCGTCGATCATGTGGTGGGGTTCCTCGGGCCGATCGTGAACCATCTTCGTGACAGCGGCGAGGTGAGCGGGGCCTGGCCACCGCCTCATCTGCTCAAGCCGGCTTGACCGGCGAAGCGGGCTAGAGCCAGCCGATGGCCACGGCGGCGAAGGCGGCGATGCCGATGGCAATCCGGTAGTAGCCGAACACGTCGAGACTGCGGTTCTGGAGCCAAGACACCATCCACCGGACAGATGCGACGGCTGCCACGAACGCCACGACGAGGCCGATCGCCGGGGTGACCACCCCGAAGGTGTCGACGAGGAGTTCGCCATCTTGCAGCGCTGTGTAGGCGGTGGCGGCGGTGAGGGTGAGGAGGCCGAGCAGGAAGCTGAACTCCACCGCTGCCCGCAACGACAGGCCCACCAGCAACGCGGCGATGATCGTGATGAGGCTCCGGCTCACGCCGGGCCACAGCGCAATGGCCTGGCCGATGCCGATGAGGCCCGCCTGGGTGAGGGTGATGTGGTGCAGCTCGATGCCGACGCGTTCCATCACGCCCGAGCGGGTGAGCACCAGGATGCCGATACCGCCCACGAGCCAGGCCGTGGCGATCGGGACCACCCCGAACAGGTTGTCGCGAACGAGATCCTGGAAGAGGAAGGCGATGATCGCCGTCGGCACGAAGGCGGCGATCACGGCGAGCAGCACCGTGCGGCCTTCCTCGCTGCGGCCGAGCAGCCCGTCGAGCATCTGGCGGATGCGCTCCTGGTAGAGCACCAGCACCGCGAGGATGGCTCCGGCCTGGATGCAGATGGCGTAGGCCTCCAGCGCACGGTCGGCGTCTTCAGTGCCTCCGAGGCCGAGTATCTCGTTGGTCACCAGGAGGTGGCCCGTCGAGCTCACCGGGAGGTACTCGGTGAGGCCCTCCACCAGCCCGAGCACCACGGCGGCGAAGATCGACAACCCCTCAGAGCCGTCGCCCGACTGGGCGGCCGCCGGGAACATCCACGCCAGGGTTGCCAGGAACAGGCCGCCGGCCACCAGCATCATCATCCGCCGCGGTGGCTGGCGGGTCATCGATTCGAATGTGTGACTCACCAGCGGGGCAGGCTAGGCCCTCGCACGTGCCCCGCGGTGCGGAGTCGCCATGTTGTCATTGAGGTTGCCTAGGGTCAGGGCGAATCTCCTACTGGACTCGAACATATGTTCGAGTATGATGTTCGATATGAAACTACCTGCGTACGACGAGCACGCCCCCGAAGACTGGGAGCAGATCAGGCGATCGGTGGCCATGCTGGCGCCCGGTGCCTGGGCCTTCACCAGGGAGGACGCCCTCCAGGTGCTTCGGGCCCTGGTGGCCTGCCAGCGTCATCCTCGCTCCTGACGCGCAGCCGTTCGGCTGGTCAGGCCTGCGGCGGCGCCCCAAGCCCGCGGGCCACGAACTCGATCATCGGCTCGAGCTCGCCGGCCGTCACGGGCTCGGACGACTTGAGCACGCGGGCCATGAACGGACCCTCCACGCAGATCGTGACCTCGTCGAGGTCGACCGGAGGGATCTCGCCCCGGTCGACGGCCCGTTGGATCAGCTCCCGAAGCGGCCGCGTGCGCTCGTGCATCAGGGCCTGTTGGACGGCTGCGAGGTCCGGGTCGTTGGCTGCCGCCGCCATCACCTCGAACATCATCTGGCGGTGGGCGCCGCTGTTGGCGATCTCGCGCAGCTCGCCCAGCACGTTGCGTAGATCGGTGCGAAGGTCGCCGGTGTTCGGCGTTGGGATCCGTTCGATCGTGCAGTCGAGGGCGTGCACCATCAACACGTTGGCCGAGCCCCAGTGGCGATAGAGCGTTGTCTTGGCCACCCCGGACCGCTGGGCCACCGCGTCGAGGGTGAAGCCCGAAATGCCGCCTTCGGTCAGGAGTGACAGGGCGGCATCCACGGCCTTCTCGCGGGCTTCGGCGCTGAGTGGTCGGGGCATAACGAGATACGATCGTAGCGAAACGTGCCGGTATGCGCCCATCGGGCGTTCCGGGCGGCAACCATGGCGTCGGTAGCAACGCCTAGAAACAGCACGTTCTCTGGGTGTGACATCGGACTCACGGGCCTTGTAACACGTCTGGGCCCGAGCTATAACGCTACTGTTCCGTAGCGAATCTCGTTTCCGCTCCGCGACCTCGTCCGATCCCGAGGATGCGATCGATCAACAAGGAAGGGTGCCATGTACCGCGCACTGGGTAAGTGGTGTTTCCAGAACTGGGGCAAGGTCTTCGGCCTGTGGGCCGCCGCCATCGTGATCGTGGTTGGTTCGGCGATAGGCGTGGGCAGCGCCTTCGACGGCTCGTTCGAGATCCCCGAGTCGGAGAGCCGTGACGGGTTCGATGCGCTGGAGGAGTACTTCGGTGGCACCGGCAACGGCACGCCGGGCTCGATCGTGTTCCGTACCGAGCGTGGGGTCGACGATCCCGAGGTCGTGGCGGCGATGAATGAACTGTTCGCCTTCACCTCTGAGCTCGACGAGGGCATCCTGCTCCGCAGCCCCTACGAGCCGGGGCCGCAGCCCCAGATCGCCTTCGCCGGCCCCCAGGCCGGCCAGATCGCCTACGCCGACATCACCCTCGACCTCGAGATCGACCAGGTGGAGGCCGGGCTCTTCGGTGAGGAGATCCGCGAGGAGGCGGAGCGCATCGTGGCCGACGCTGGCCTCGACGGCGAACTGCAGATCGAAACCGGGGGCGCCGCGCTCGGCGGCTTCGAGCCACCCGAAACCGAGTTCATCGGCCTCGCCTTCGCCGTGATCGTGCTGATCGTCGCCTTCGGCTCTGTGATGGCGATGGGCCTGCCGATCGGCGTGGCCATCGCCGGTGTGCTCACCGGAATCGCCGGCATCTCCCTGCTGACCAACGTCATGTCGGTGCCCGACTTCGCCGTGCAGGTCGGCGCCATGATCGGCCTCGGCGTGGGTATCGACTACGCGCTGTTCATCGTCACCCGCTACCGCAACATGCGAAACGACGGGCACAGCAACCTCGACGCCGTCGGGATCGCCATCGACACCGCCGGCCGGTCGGTGATCTTCGCCGGCCTCACGGTGGTGCTCTCTCTGCTCGGCATGCTTCTGATCGGCTTGTCGTTCATCTCCGGGTTGGGTGTCGGGGCCGCCCTCACGGTCTCGATCACGATGATCGCCTCGGTCACGCTGCTTCCGGCCCTGCTTGGCCTCGTCGGCGACAAGGTGGAGATCTCCCGTTACCGAGGGCTGGTGGCTGCCGGGTTCGTCTCCCTGGCGTTTCTCACCTTCGGCATCCTCGGTGCCGAGCAATGGTTGGTGCCGGTCTCGTTGGCTGGTGTTGCGGTGCTCATTCTCGTCGTCGGTACCTTCATCCCCTTCTTCCGGCGGATGCTGCCCAAACGGGAGGAGCGGCCGATCCGCGAGACCGCCGCATACCGCTGGAGCCGTCTCATCCAGTCCAGGCCTTGGGCGTCGCTGCTCATCGGCGCCGGCATCCTGCTGGTGGTGGCCGCACCGCTGCTCACCTTGCGGCTCGGGTTCTCCGACGAGGGCAACTTCCCGGAAGAGACCACCACCCGCAAGGCCTACGACCTCATCGCCGAAGGGTTCGGCCCCGGGTTCAACGGTCCGCTGCTGATAACGGCCGAGCTCGACTCACCGGCCGCGGTCGGCGAAGCCCAGGCCCTGCAGGCTGCGGTTGCGGCCACCCCCGGTGTGCTCTCGGCGTCGCCTCCGATCCCCAATGATCCGAACGCTCCCGAGGCCGTGCTGATCCAGGTGATCCCGGAGACGTCCCCACAGGACATCGAGACCGAGGATCTGGTCGACGAGCTGCGTGACGTGGTGATCCCGGCCAACTCCGACGGGCTCGACGTGAACGTCACCGGCGCCGTGCCGGCCAACATCGACTTCACCCAGTTCCTCGGCGCCCGGATCCTGCTCTTCTTCGGCGTCGTGCTGTCGCTGAGTTTCCTGCTGCTGATGGTGGTGTTCCGCTCGATCCTGGTGCCGCTCAAGGCCGTGGTGATGAACGTGCTGTCGATCGCGTCGGCCTACGGCCTGATCGTGGCGATCTTCCAATGGGGCTGGCTCGGCAACTTGATCGGGATCGAAGGAGCCCCGATCGAACCGTTCATCCCGATGATGCTGTTCGCCATCGTGTTCGGCCTGTCGATGGACTACGAGGTGTTCCTGCTCTCCCGGGTGAAGGAGGAGTATGAGCGCACCGGTGATGCCCGGAACTCGGTGGCCGACGGCTTGGCCAGCACGGCCCGGGTGATCACGGCGGCCGCGGCGATCATGGTGGTGGTGTTCGGCTCGTTCATGTTCGAGGACAACCGGATCATCAAGCTGTTCGGCCTCGGCCTCGCCACGGCCGTGTTCCTCGACGCCACGTTCGTCCGCATGCTGCTCGTCCCGGCCACCATGGAGCTGCTCGGCGAGCGGAACTGGTGGCTGCCCCGCTGGCTCGACCGCATCCTCCCGAACCTCAACGTGGAGGGCACCGAGCCACCGCCTCCGGCCAATGACCAGGGCTCCGAGGTCGATCTCAACGGCGTCGAGGCTGCGATCGACGATCTCGACGACCGTACGCTCGTCGGCGACTGATCCGACCGCTCAGGTAGTGTCGGGGGGTGGATCAACCACCCCCCGACACCAAGAACTGGACGTGGGTACTCGAGCAGCAATGCCCCGAGTGCGGCTACGAGGCCTACGCAGCGGAACGCAACGAACTCGGGGCCAGGATCCGGGCCAACGCAGCCGACTGGCGGCGCCTGTTGAGCCGAGGTGATCTCGTGTATCAGCGCCCACCAGTGGCCCCGGGCCAGCCACCGGCGTGGTCGGCGCTGGAGTACGGGGCCCACACCCGCGATGTCGTACAGCTGTTCCACGATCGACTGAAACTGGCGCTGTCGAAGAAGAACCCAACGTTCAGCGACTGGGACCAGGATCGCGCCGCGATCGACGGCAACTACGCAGAGCAGGACCCGAACCAGGTGGCCTACCAGTTGGCCGCCACCGCTGGCCGGGTGGCCGACATGGTTGATCGGGTCAACGGCTCGCAGTGGGAACGCACGGCCAAGCGCAGCGACGGAGCCGAGTTCACCGTCGAGACGCTCATCCGCTACAAGCTCCACGACCTCGTGCATCACGTGTGGGACGTCGAGCAGGGCTACGAGGCGCTGACCGCCACCGACGAGGGGGAGGGCGGCGAGGAGTGACCGACGTCGACTTCGACGTCGACCGGTACCGAGACGACGTCACTGCCCTCGTACGCGTTGCGAGCCGCCGCTCGCTGGAATGGTTCCGCCAACCCGTGGCGGTCGAGAACAAGCTCAGCGAGGGCTTCGATCCTGTCACGGAGGCCGACCGGGCCGTCGAGGACGAGATCCGGGCCGAGCTTGCGGCCCGCTTTCCCGGCCACGCCATCCTCGGCGAGGAGCGGGGTGAGAGTGGGTCGAGCCGCTACCGCTGGGTGATCGATCCGATCGACGGCACCCGGGCCTTCATCTCGGGCCAACCGATGTGGGGCACCCTCGTGGGGCTCCAGGTGGACGGCATGCCCGTGGCCGGCTGGATGCATCTGCCGGTGACTGACGAGACGCACGTGGCCACCCCGGCTGGTGGGTGGTTGCATCGGCTGGGCCGCAAGACCGAGCCCCGAGTGTCGACCACCACTGCGGCGGCCGACGCAATCCTGCTCTGCACGCACCCCGAGATGTTCGAACCCGGTCCCCAGGAGGCCGGCTTCGAGCGGCTCGCTGCGGCCTGCCGCCTCGTGCGCTTCTCGGGTGACTGCGCCAACTATGGCCTGCTCGCCGCCGGACACGTCGACCTCGTGGTGGAGAACGGCCTCGCGCCATACGACATCCTGCCGCTCCTCCCGATCGTTGAGGCAGCCGGTGGCGTGATCACGAACCTCGACGGCGCCGCTCCGGTCGACGGCGGGTTCGTGGTGGCGGCGGCCACCCCCGAACTCCACGCCGCCGCCCTCGGCCTGCTCACCGCCCGATCGTGAACCGGCCCCTGACGCTGGCACCGCAGCGGTGAGCGCCGGGGTCGGCGGCGACGGCCGGATCGAATGCCCGGCGTGCGGGCACGAGCTGAGCATGTACCACGCCCCGGCTCCCGGAGGAGGAGAGCGGGCGGCGACCTGGGTGGCCGCCCACTGGGCCAGCTGGTGGGTGCCGACGGCGCTGTTCGCCGGCGTGGCCGGCTGGGCGATCTGGAACGTCACCGCTCGGCCCTTCGAGCCCTACCCGGTGATCATCTTCGCCGTGATCAGCGGGGTGTTGGCCACGATCGCCGCCGCCCAGGGGCCGCTCATCCTCCTGGCACAACGGAGGGCGGCGATGAACGATCGGGCCCGGGACGAGGAGAGCTTCCGGGTGGCAACGCACTCCGAGGCCGATCTGCACGAGTTGATCATCAAGATCGATGCCCTCACCGAGAAGGTGGAGCGGCTGGAGACCCGCTCGGCCTGATCCGCGCGTGATTCGACATGTCACCAGCGAGGCTGGGCGGCGTATTGCAGGTGAGGCCCTTCCGAGGAGGACGCCACGCCAATGACACCCCCAACCACCCCGCTGGCCCCGAACCCACCCGCCGAGAGGCGGTTGCCGACCGACGAGACGCCGGCCCGTAGCGACGTGCCGGCGCTCGTGGTCTGGTCCCTTTACGTGCTGCTGGCGTTGGTCGTCACCGTCTTTGCCCTACTCGGAGCGTTCGGTATCTGGTAGGCCGCAGCTCCCATCTGTGGTGTTCCAGCTCGTCGATAGGCGGCGCACCTTAGTGCCAACCTTCGGTTGAATTCCACTCCAACATAAAATTCTTACGGAACAAAGGCACCTCGCCGCGCTGTCGCTCAACATGCATTGACAGGTGGTGTCAGAGGATGTCTTATGTTGAGCGCTGTCACCTAGCGAATCGGAGGAAATACATGGGTGATCTGTTGCTGAAGGTTCTGGCGGTGCCGATCATGGCGGTCGCAATCCTGGGCGCTGCCGCGGCCGTGCCGATGAACTCCCTGCCGGCACCTGTTGCCGACGCCGTTTCGGAGCACATCGGGGTTGAGGCTGCTGATGCTGCGACGAAGAAGTGCATTTCGGCCAGCAGGTGGTTCGGCTGCACGGTCTGGCAGTACAAGTACTCGCCGCGCGAGACAGAGATCATTCTTGGCGGAGCGACTGCGGCAGGCGGGCTCTACACCTCTGGGATGAGGGCAGCCGCATATGCAGCCGCAGCATTCGGAGTCGGGGTGTGGCGGGCGGGCCACTGCCTCTATGTGAACTACGCCAAGTTCTTCATCCCAGTCGGGGCGGGCTTCTACCGCTGCTGATGGCAGTGACTGCGCTGGTGCCCATCGCATGACGGGGGTATCGGGGGTGACGGCCCAGACCGTCACCCCCGATCGCGTCGTCTGAGGCGGGAGCGTGGTGCGAGTGGGCGCCGCCCCCTGTTTCGCACTCGAGGTTCAGCGCCATGCGCCTGCTGGTTGCGATCGGACCTACAGGGCGACGTGGCGGTCCATCACCGCCTGTTCGGGGCCGAGTTCGGCCCGCAGGTTGCCCTGGTCGAAGTAGTCGTACCAGCCCGATGCCTGCACGCCGGCCTCCAGGGCCTGGATCGCTTCCTTCGACGGCGCCTGCCACACGGCCACGAACTCCTGGTCGATGCGGTGTGGCGTGTCGGCGTCGTTCTCGCCCCATCCGAGGGTGCTGATGCCGCCTTCGGCCATCTGGGTGATCGCCCCTCGCACGCCAGCCATGAAGGCCTCACGGTCCTCGGCCGACAGGCCCTTCCAGGTGTCGTTGGGGGTCCAGGCTTCGATGAAGTAGTACATGCCCCCGACGCTACGAAGCCCGCCGATCGCCGGCCATGACGGATATCCCCTACAGTTTTTCGATGGCGTCGGAGCTGCAACGGTCGACCGATCTCCAACGATTCGTCACCGTGGGTGCGGCCGACCACTACGCCCTGGCCGCCACCCGGCAGCGGCTGCTCGACGACGGCCCACGGCCGGTCTCGCCCGCCGATGTCCGCGATCGCGATCGCGCCGCCCACATGCTCCTCTATCACCACGACCCCTCGGTGGTGCTCGACCTCGGCCTCACCCACCTCGTGGCTGAGCTGGGCTCGGCCCGGGGAGACGCCGGGATCCTGGCGCCGGCCACGAGGGAGTACCACCCCACGAGCGTGCACGCCGACGACCCCGCCGACGTGGCTCGGATCGCCGCCACCTCGCTCCCGAACCAGCATCCGGTACTCAGCGCAGCCTGGCGAACGCCACACCCTGCCGCGTTCGACCGCGTGCGAGGCAATCGGTATCTCGGGACCCTGGAGCCGCTGTTCACCCGGCTCGGGGCCACAGCCATGCTCGCCACCCGCATGCACGTCGACGGTGTGGGGCTCGGATTGCTCTGCGTCGACGAGGTGGATGGCGCGCGCTCCTGGACGCCAGCGGCGATCGACCGGGCACAGGGTTTCGTCGACCAGTGGCTCGCCCCGGTGCTCCTCGCTGCGCTGGTAACTGCTGCACTGCGTCAGTCAGCGGAGCACCTCACCCCGGCCGAACGCGAGGCCGTTGACCTGTTGGCCGACGGGCTGTCCTACGGGGAGATCGCCCACCGGCTGGGCAAGTCGGTGCGTACGATCGACAACCAGCTGCGGGCGGCGCGACGCAAGACCGGCAGCCGCAACGCCATCGAGCTGGTGGCCAGCACCCGTATCGAGAGCTGACTCCGGGCGCCGAGGCGGGCGCCCCAGCGTTCAGGCCTGGGCGCCGACGCCTGCGATCTCGGCGATCGCTCCCACCATCTGGGGCCACAAGGCCTCGGGCATGTCGTGGCCCATCTCGTCGAGCACCAGCAGTTCGGCTCCCGGAACCGCGGCGGCCGTGGCGTGCCCGCCCGAGATGTCGATCAGCGTGTCGAGCGGACCATGGATCACCAGGAACGGTGCCGTGACGGCGCCGAGCCGTTCGGTGCGGTCGCCCGCGGCGATCAGGGCGGCGAGCTGGAAGGGTGGGCCTTCCGGATGATGCATCCGATCGAGGGCTTCCGCGGCGCGCAAACGGGCCTCGTCTTCGTCCCACAGCGAGCCACCGATCACCTTGCTGGTGTGCACGGTCTGTTCGATGAGGCCAGCTCGGTCGGCGGCGGGTGGCGCCAGCAGGGCGCCCAGCGCCTCGTCGGTCGCGGTGCCCACCTCGTGGTTGCCGGTGCTCGACATGATCGACGTGACCGATGCGACCCGGTGTGGGTGCTCGATCGCCATGTGTTGCACGATCATGCCGCCCATCGACGCCCCCACCACGTGGGCGGTGTCGATGCCCAACGCATCAAGGAGCCCGATCCCGTCGGCTGCCATGTCCGACAGGGTGTACGGCACCTCACTCGGATCGACCGTGTCGCCCGACTGACCTCGCATCACGAGGGTGAGCACATCGGGGGCGTCACCGGTGGTCTTGGTGGAGTGGCCGACGTCGCGGTTGTCGTAGCGGATCACGTGAAAGCCGGCCTCGGCGAACATCTCGCAGAACTCGCGGCGCCACGACACCATCTGGGCCGTGAAGCCAGCGACCAGGAGCAGGGCCGGGTCGGCCGGATCGCCGAAGGTGTCGTAGCACAGCTCGATGCCGTTGGCCGCTGCCCGCCGTTCCGTTGTCATGCCTCGAGACCCCGCAGTCCACCCCAGGCCAGTTTGACCAGGTCGTTCAGTAGATCGTCCAGGTCGAGGTCGCCCGCTTGACCTGATTGCCAGTAGCGCATCATCGACTCTGCCAGCCCGACCACCCCGTGGGCCAGCGTGAGCTTGTGCGCCCGGCTCATGTCGGCGATGTCCATCATGTCGGCGATGCCCGACGCGATGGAGTGCTCGGCCCGCTGGGCGATTGGCGCCCATTCCGGATCCTGGCGCGTGGTGCCGCTGAACAACACCCGGAAGCCATCGTTGTCGGTCTGGAAGAAGTCGATCAGTGCGCCATAGCCGGCGGCCACCTTGTGGCGCGGGCTCTCGGCCGCCTCGGCCGCCTCCAGGATCGATGTCGACAGGCGGTCACCGACCTCTTCGAGCACAGCGGTGTAGAGGTCACGCTTGGATTCGAAGTGCTGGTACAGCACGGGCTTGGTCACCCCGGCCGCATCGGCGATGTCGGACATCGTGGTCTCGTAGTAGCCGTTGCGGGCGAGGACGGCGCGGGACACGTCGAGCAACTGCCGTCGCCGTTCGGCGGCTGGCATCCTGGCTGAGGTGGTGTCTGATGGCGCTGCTGCGCCCGATGTCATCGTTGGCGTGCTGGCCTCAACCGGCTCGATTGGCTCATGGATCACCAAGACCCCTCTCGGTCGGCCCGGTCCGCCGCTTTGACCGCGTACTGGAACACGATCGCTGGAGCGAGAACGAACGAGCCCACGATCAAGCAGAAGGTGATCACCGCGGTCAGCGGCCCTACGAATCCAAAGACGATACCGGCAAAGAACACCACCACCGCAAGCGCGAACAGGCCGTAGCCGAGCCGGAGGCCGAGGCTCACCCAGCCCGCGATCTTCGCCCGCCTCACCAGTACGGGGTCGGAACCGTCAGTCATGGATGCAAGCCTGCCTGCTCGAACAGGGCGTTCACACGCGTTGCCATGCGGTCGAGCGACAGGTGCTCCTCCACGATCGCCCGGTTCCGAGCCAGGGCGTCGGCGTTCGGGGCCGTCACGGCGGCGGCCACCGCGGCGTGGTCGGTGGGGTCGAGCCACCAGAAGCCGAGGCGGCGGAGCTCGGTGGCCACGGGGTAGCGTCCGACGGCGACGGGCCGGCTGTGGATGGCCGCCTCGAACGGTGGGTTGCCGAAGCCCTCCCAGGTGGAGGGGAACGCCACCAGATCGGCGGCGGCGTAGAGATCCGGCATCGTCTGGCCCGCGCCGAGCTCGGCCGGAGCGGTTCGGATCACCCGGACGGGGGAGGCGTCGATCAGCCGGTCGAGTTCAGTGCCGTAGCCCTCCTCGGCTGGTCCGGGCAGCCAATACACCGCGTCGAGGGCGGCCGCCAGGTCGATCGCAGTGGGGATGCCCTTGCGGGCGATGGCCCGCACCGGGTGGGCCACGAGCGTGGTGTGGGGTGCGAGCCCGAGCAGCTCGCGGGTGGCGGCTCGATCGCCGGGGGCGACGGTGGTGTCGAAGCCGTTGTAGATCGTGGTTGCGGCCAGGCCGCGCGCCCGGAACTCGGCCTCGGTGAGTTGGTTGATGGTCACGTGGTGCCACGCCGGATCGTCCGGCGGCAGCTCGGTCACGTGGGCGAAGCGGGCCCGCTGCCAGGGCGGATCGTGATGATGGAGCACGGCGGGGCGGCCGGCGAGCACCCGGGCCAGCACGCGGCTGGCGGGCAGCTGCATCGGGATGCTGAGGATGTTCTCGGCCACCACCACGTCGGCGTCGGCCAGCGCCTCGTCCAGTTCGGTGTCGGTCGGTGGCTCCGTGGCCCCGATGGCAAGCCCCGGAACCAGGTGATCCACCGGGCCGGCGCCGGCCACGGTGCGGATCGTCCAACCGGCCTCGGCCAGGCAGGCCGCCCACGCCGCCGCGACCACTGACACGCCGTCGGTGCCACCGAGGCGGAACGACACGAACGTGCACACGCCACTCACCGGCGCCGCCCTCTAGGTTGCGAGCCGTGGATGCCACCGATGACCAGATCGCCGCCGACGTTCGCACCCTGATGGAGGCGGCCTGGCGTGAGCCCGGCTTCTGCGTGCCGAACCAGGATGTGTATCCCCACCAGTGGCTGTGGGACTCGTGCTTCCACGCCGTGACGTGGGCCGCCATGGGCGACGCTCGGGCGGGGATCGAGCTGGCGTCCACGCTCGCCCACCAGGACGGGCGGGGCTTCGTACCGCACATGACGTACTGGCATGCGCCGTTCCTTCACCGTTCGTTCTGGGGGCGGCCGATGACGTCGGTGATCACCCAGCCGCCGATGTACGGCCATGCGCTGCGCGTCATCGTCGAGGCTGGCCTCGACGTGCCCGACGGCGTGGTCGATGCGGTGGCGGCCGGGCTCACCCATCTGCTGGTGGACCGAGAGCCGACTCCCGCCGGTCTGGTGCCGATCATCCATCCGTGGGAGAGCGGCTGCGACGACAGCCCCCGGTGGGATCACGCCCGCATCCCGTCGGAGGAATGGCGCGACACGAAGGGCTCGATGGTGACGGCGATCGTCGAGGGGGGAACCCCGTTTCGCGTCGGTTCGGTGGGCTTC
This sequence comes from Actinomycetota bacterium, assembly GCA_039029735.1. Taxonomy (GTDB): domain Bacteria; phylum Actinomycetota; class Acidimicrobiia; order Acidimicrobiales; family SZUA-35; genus CADEDH01. The sequence goes on from JBCCFL010000004.1 coordinate 177,665, forward strand.
GCCGCCCTCGTGGCCTGGAACACCGCCGAGTATCTTGACATCGCCCCCGAACCGGTGCGGGATCGGCTGGCAGAGGCCACCGATCGGGTGGTGCGAGCCATCAGCGGCCGGTGGGACGGGGCCCGGCGCACGTGGCTCGACGACGGGGCCGGCCCAGATGGCGGCACCGGCGCCGACGATGGCGCCGGGGCGATCCGCACCCTCGATGCGATGGTGGCCCTGCTCGTGGATCCGAGGCCCGAAGGCTTCGACGAGCTGCTGGACCCCAACGGATTCGCCGCACCGTTCGGGCTGCGCGGGGTGCATCGGGGCGAGGCGACGTACGAGCCCGACGTGTACTGGCGGGGGTCGACGTGGCCGCAGCTGCTCTATCTCCTCGCCGTGGCGGCTCGGCGGGCGGGCCGGGCCGACGTGGTGGCGGCGATCACGGAACAGTTTCGGGCCGGGGCCGTCACCTCCGGCTACGCCGAGCACTGGAACCCCGAGACTGGGGCCGGTCTCGGCGCGCGCCCCCAGACCTGGACCGGGCTGGTGCACGTGGTGAGAAACTGGGCGTGATCAGATGGCCGGCAGCAGCCGGTCGAGGTGCACGAAGAACACCAGGAGCGGTCCGATCACCACGGGGCTCGACAGCGGGTACACCCACCGGGGCCGCCACAGCCGGCCACCGAGCCACGTCGTTGCCACCGCGAGGCCGGCAACCGTGGCCCACAGCACGGCGGCATCGAGTTCGCGGTGCTGCCAGCCGAGGGAGTCGTCGATCGGCTCTGCCGCCAGCAGGGCGAGGTCGTCGGCCGCCGCGATCTCCATCTCGGCCTGCTCCGCCGGCTCGGCCTGCGGCGTTGGCCAGGGCTCGGGCTCGGCCGACTCCGCCGTAGGGGCGGCTGGCAGCGTCGCCGCGGCGGTCGGTGGCGCCGCAGACGCAGCTGCGGGCTCGGCGCCCGCCGTCGTCGCAAGGTCCACCGCAACCCCGGGGTCGGGTTCAGTGCTCGGTGGGGGAGCGGCGGCGTCATCGGCGCCCGCTGGCACCGCCGGCCCCGAGGCGAGCAGGGCCGACACCACGATCCGCTGTTGGGCCGAGAACTTGGGGTGGCACGCCGTCAGCGTGAGGCGATCATCGCCGTGGTCGCCGATCACGTGAACGGCGGAGGGATCGACGATCTGGTGGCCGGCGAGGTGGCCGCTGGCGTCGCGGTGACCCTCGACGAGATAGGTGAACACGCCGTCAACCGTCTTGATCGTGATCGGGTCGCCGGGTTCGAGCTTGTCGAGATCGAAGAAGGGGGCACCGTGGGTGGTGCGATGCCCGGCGATGGCCACGTTCCCGTGCTCGCCGGGGCGAGCCGTTCCGGGGTAGAGGCCGGGCCCCTGGCGAAGGGTCTCGCGTTCCACGCCGTGCACCACGGCCTTCGACACTCCGATCGTCGGTATCTCGATCCTGCCGATCACATCGCCTTCGGCCAGTGGCATCTGAGGGAGCAGGGGAGCTGGCGGCGGAGGTGCCGTCGCGACCGGGGTGCTGGCGACGGACGCGTCGACCACCGTTGCATCGACCGGGCTCGGGGCGTCCGGGATCGGCTCGGGCGCATCGGCGCCGGCGGTCAGCACCACCTGATCGGCGTGGGTCGTCGGCACCGTTGAGGGGTCGGCGGCGGCGATCGTCGGGTCGAAATCCGCCGGCGGTGCCTTGGCCGCCAGGAACTGAGCCTCGAGTTCGGCTTCCAGTGCCCGTTGGCTGTAGTGCTCCAACAGACCCGTGCCCCACACCTGGTAGCTGGCAAACGCCAGAATCAGCGATCCGGCCACCACCATCGTGCGGCCAAGCCCCGACGCGACCTGGAGACGCCCTGGGTTCGACGCGGGGCCCGGCGGGCGGCGCGGGGTCGTGACGATGGTGGCCATCGCTGTGCCAATCGGCCGTCACCGCCGTTCGTCAACCCACCCGGCCGAGGGTGCCGCGCATTGCCCCAGCGACCCGTATCGTGGAGCAGGTGAGCAGAGGCGACATCAACGAAGCGGGCGCCTTGGCAACATCGAGCACGGACTCTTCGCCATCGGCGTCGGGGAGTCGCCCGGTGGTCCAGATCGCGGGCGCGATCAGCCTGATCAACCGGTTCCCGGCACTCGCCGGCATCGACCTCACCGTGAACGAGGGCGAGATCGTGTTGCTACGCGGCCCGAACGGAGCCGGGAAGACCACGCTTCTCCGCCTCTGTGCCGGCCTCGCCCCCCTCAACGACGGCAAGGCCGAGATCCTCGGTCACGACCTGTCGGATCGGGGGCAACGGCGCCACCTGAGGCGCCAAACCGGCTTGCTGGCCCACAACACCTTCCTCTACGACCACCTGACGGTCGAAGAGAACCTCACGTTCTGGGCCAAGGCCAACCGGATTGACACCTCGACCGTCGACCCGGTGCTCGATCGTCTCGCCCTCAGCAACCGGCTCCGCCACGTGAAGGTGGCGAGCCTGTCGGCCGGTCAGCGGCGCCGTACCTCGCTGGCGGTGCTGGTGATTCGCCGGCCCCGACTCTGGCTGCTCGACGAGCCCCACGCCGGTCTCGACGTCAATGGGCGTGACTTCGTCGACGGCCTCGTCAACCACGCAGTGGCCTTCGGCGCCACCGTGATGTTCGCCTCCCACGACTACGGCCGAGCGGTGGGGATCGCGACCCGCACGGTGGTCATCGCCGGAGGGCAGGTGCAGGACGCCGATGCCGGTGGCGATCACGGCCCCCACGACGGTGACGAACCGAGCGACCTGTCCGACACCGACCTCGAGGAGACCAGCCGTGGTGCATGACATCTGGTTGATGGCCTCCAAGGATCTGAAGGTCGAGTTCGTCTCCCGCGTCGTGGCGTCGCAGATCGTGCCGTTCGGGTTGCTGATCCTGATCCTGTTCGGCCTCGGCCTGTCACCCGACCTCGTGGTCGTTGGTGACGAGCGCCGATCGGTGCTCGAAGAGGTGGCGCCTGGTCTGTTCTGGATCGCCGTGTTGCTCTCCGCGCTGATGGCGCTCGGCCGGGCCTTCGCCATCGAAGCCGAGGACGGCAACCTCGACGCTCTGCGCATGGCGGGCATGGATCCAATGGGCGTGTTCCTCGGCAAGAGCCTGGCGGTCGCCGCCCAGCTCCTCGTGCTCGAGGTGATCCTCGGTCTCGGCGCCTTCGTGCTGTTCGGCGTGCCGCTCGCCAACCCGGTGTTGTTGGTCATGACCGCGCTGTTCGCCACCGTGTGCATCACGCTCGCCGGCACGCTCTACGCCTCGTTGGCTGCGGGATCGACCTCGCGCGACACGCTCGTTCCACTCCTCGTTCTTCCGGTACTGGCTCCGGTGCTACTCGGGGCTACGTTGGCTACCAGAGATGCGCTGTTCGCCGATCCCGGGGTGCTCGGGTGGTCGTGGGCGCTGTTGCTCGTTGTTTTCGCTCTGCTTTACCTGGGCCTGGGAATGCTCGCGTTCGGCCCGATCCTGGAGGATGCGTGACCACCACGAATTCGAGCCCCACGGCTCCGAAGCCCAGCGACGACGATCCCCTCGCCAAACCGCTGGCCCCCGCCCACACCGGCTCTGCGCTCACCTTCCGCCTCGGGCTCGCAGCGGCCATCTTCATGGGGGCAATGCTGGTGTTCGGCCTCGTGATCTCGGGCCCTGAGATCAACCAGCGCGACTCGGCCCGCCTCCTCTACATCCACCTCCCATCGGTGGCCGCCACCTACCTCGGCTTCCTGGTCACCCTGGTGGGGAGCGTCATCTACCTGCGCACCAAGTCGTTGTTCTGGGACATGCTCGCCGGAGCGTCAGCCGAGATCGGCGTGGTGTTCTGCGCCGGGCTGTTGTTCTCCGGCGCCGTTTGGGGCAAGCCCACCTGGGGCGTGTACTGGCAGTGGGACCCCCGCCTGACCAGCACCGCAGTCATGTTCGTGATGTATCTCGGCTACCTGGCCCTGCGCCGCATGGATCTGCCGCCCGACGTGAGATCTCGGCGAGCTGCCATCCTCGGCATCGCGAGCTTCGCCAACGTGATCGTGGTGCACTACTCGGTGCAGTGGTGGCGCGGCCTACACCAGGGCCGCACCCTCGGCGTCGACACCCAGATCGACGGCCTGATGCTCTTCTCGCTCTTCCTCGGTCTGGTCGCCTTCGTGCTCACCTTCGCCTGGCTGCTCGTGCACCGCTTCAGGGTGGCCTGGCTCTCCCACCAGGTGGAGGAGCTCGGCCTCGCCCGGGCGCTGGCTGAGCGGCGGGCTGAGACCGACCCCACCGGACGCGGAAGGACCCCCTGATGTACTGGGAATACGTGATCGTCGGATACGTGGTGGTGCTGGGCGGCCTGGGCCTCTACAGCGCAGCAATCCTGCGCCAGGGTCGGAACCTGTCACGACGGGTGCCGCCGGAGAAGAGGCGTTTCCTTGACTGATCTCGATCTCACTCCCCGCGAGCCGGCCGAGCAGCCGTCACGTCGTGGCCCGTCGATCCGCAACCTCGTGCTCGGCGGTCTGATCGTCGGGGTGCTGGTCTTCGTGTTGTTCCAGGCGGTCACGAGTGCCCGTGTCTTCTTCTACAACGTGGACGAGGCCATCGAGCGCCGGGACGAGCTCGAGGATCGCACGTTCCGCATGCAGGGCGTGGTGGTGTCAGAAGGCGGCGTCGACGAGGTTGGCGCGCTGCTGTTCACGATCAGCCACAACGGAGCCGTTGCCGACATCCGCCATGTCGGTGACGAGCCCTCCGGGTTGTTCGAGCCCGGTGAGCAGGTGGTGGTCGAGGGCTTCTGGGCGGGCGAGGAGTTCCAGTCCAGCCAAGTGCTGGTGAAGCACTCCGAGGAGTACATCGAGGACAACCCCGATCGGATCCTCGACGAGAGCGATCCCGCGTACGACTCGGACACCGTCACCGACGACCCGAGCTGACGTCGTGAACGCCATCCTCGGGTTCGGGTTCGTGGCCCTCGGGCTCTCGGCGTCGGTGTTCGGCGCCGCTGGTGGCGCCTACGCCCTCCTCACCGGACGAACCCGGCTCCTGGCCACCGTGCGCCAGTGGGTGTGGCTCGTCGTCGTCGCCTCGATCGGTGGCTTCGTCGTGATGGAGGTGGCGCTGTTCCAGCGCGACTACTCCCTGGCCTACGTCTCCCAGGTCGGCAGCGACTTCACGCCACCGCTCTACAACGCCGCCGCGTTGTGGTCGGCGCTCGAGGGGTCGATCCTGCTGTGGACGCTGGTGCTAGGGCTCTACCTCACCGCCATGCTCGTCCGCTTCCGCGAGCAGAGGCACGACCCGCTGTTCGGCTGGGCCCTCGTGGTGATGCTCACCGTCACGGCCTTCTTCTTCGGCCTGATGGTGGGCCCCGCCAATCCGTTCCTGACCGTGGAGGTGCCGCCCGGATTCACCGGCCCCGGCCCGAACCCGCTGCTCCAGAACCACATCCTCGTGGCCTTCCACCCACCGATGCTCTACCTCGGCTACGTCGGGTTCACCGTTCCCTTCGCCTTCGCCGTCGGTGCGCTCATCACCGGCCGGCTTGGTGAAGGGTGGCTCACGGCCACACGCCGCTGGACCGTGGCCGCCTGGGGGTTCCTCACCGCCGGCATCATCCTCGGTGCCTGGTGGAGCTACGAGGTGCTCGGCTGGGGTGGCTTCTGGGCCTGGGACCCAGTGGAGAACGCCTCGCTCCTGCCCTGGCTCACCGGCACCGCCTACATCCACTCGGTGATGGTGCAGGAGCGCCGCGGCATGCTCCGCGTCTGGAACCTGTCGCTGCTGTGCGCCACCTTCGCGCTCACCATCCTCGGCACCTTCCTCACCCGATCCGGCGTTGTCGCCTCGGTGCACGCCTTCGCCGATGGTGCCGTCGGGCCGTGGCTGCTGGTGTTCTTCGCTGTGATCAGCGCTGTGTCGGTCGGGCTCATCGCCTGGCGTGGCGATCAGCTCAGCTCGCCGGGCGCCATCGACAATCCGGTGTCGCGCGAGGGGTCGTTCCTCGCCAACAATCTCGCCTTCGGTGCACTTGCGTTCGTGGTGCTGCTCGGCACCGTGTACCCACTCCTCGCCGAGGCGTGGGATGGCACTCGGCTCACCATCGGCCGGCCCTACTTCGACTCGCTCGGTCGCCCGATCGCGCTCACCCTGCTGTTCCTGATGGCGGCGGCGCCGCTGCTGCCATGGCGCAAGGCATCCACCGAGGTGCTGTCGGTCCGCCTGTTCTGGCCGGCGATCGCCGGTGTGGCCACCATGGCGGCGGCGCTCGTGATCGGGGCCCGCGGGTTCTGGGCCGTCGCCACCTTCGGGCTGTCGGCCTTTGCGGGCGCTGCGGCACTGCGGGTGATCGTGTTGGCCGTTCGTCGTCAGAGGTGGCGTGGGTTCGTCGGCCGCACCAACGGCGGGATGATCGTGCACCTCGGCGTCGTGCTCCTTGCCATGGGGGTGGCGGCGAGCGAGATCTACAAGAGCGACCGCACCGTGCTCGTCGACGTCGGCGACAGGGTGGTGGTCGAGGGCTTCGAACTCACCTACCTCGAGCCTGGTGCCGACATCAGCGACCGCCGACTGCGCACCTTCGCCCGGATCCAGATCGACGACGGCGCCATCCGAGAGCCCGCCATCACCACCTACCGCCAAGTCGGCGTTGTGGTCCCGACCCCGGCGGTGCGCTCCACGATCACCGAGGACGTGTTTCTCGTGCTCGATCAGCTGCCGTCGCGTGAGGCCGACGCCATCCGCCTCCGGGTGATCGTGCGGCCGATGACGTCGTGGATCTGGACTGGTGGGCTCCTGATGGCCATCGGAACGGCGCTTGCCCTCGTGCCGACGCGCCGCGAGCGGCGCCGCGATCCGGCCCGCGCCGTGACCGACGGGTCCGACGACTCGGCTCGGACCGCCGCCGATGCCGGCGAGACGCCGGCCAGTCAGGAGCCCGAGCAGGAACCGGAGCCGGTCGGTGGCTGACATCGACCTCGTCGACGGCGATGCCCGCGTCGAGCCACCGGCTCCGAGTGGGCGCATCCGGTGGATCTCTGCCGGTGTCGGCCTGTTCCTCGTGGCGTTCATCGCCCTGTTGGCTCTCGGCCCCGACGATCGGCTCGACCCCGACGACGGCGGAGAGTTGCTCGGCCAGCGGGTTCCCGAGATCGCAGCCCCGACCCTCGACGGTGGCAGCTACGACATCGACGATGCCGGCGGTCGCTGGGTGGTGGTGAACTTCTTCGCCACGTGGTGCGTGGGGTGCATCAACGAGCACCCCGAACTGGTGGAACTCGACCAGTGGGCCCGTGACACGGGCCAGGCCGAGATCGTGGCCGTGGTGTTCAACGATCCGCCCGAGGCGGTGGCTGCCTTCTTCGACGAGAACGGCGGCGGCTGGCCTGTGGTCAACGATCCGGCCGTACCGGTGGCGTTCCGGGTGTCGCAGATCCCCGAGACCTTCCTCGTGTCACCGTCGGGCCAGATCGTGCAGCACATCCAGGGTGAGGTCACCGCCGAGGTCCTGATCGATGCCATGACGGGGGAGCAGTGATGGCTGGAGTCGTTCGTCCCGTGGCATGGGTGGCGATCCTCGTCGCCACCGTGGCTCTCCTCGCAGCCGCCAGTTTCGCCGGTGGCGGCGCGGAGACCGATGCGGAGCGCATCCAGCGCCTGCAGGCATCGTTCGCCTGCCCGGAATGTCAGGGCGAGAGCGTGGCCGAGTCCCAGGCTGCCGTGGCCGCCACGATCCGCCAGTTCATCGCCAATGAGGTGGGCGGTGGCGCCACCGACACCGAGATCCGCAACGACCTGCTCGACGCCTGGGGCACCGAGGTGCTGCTCACGCCACCAGCCGAAGGTGTCGCCACCCTGCTGTGGGTGCTGCCCGTGATGATCGTGGTGGGCGGCGCCGTCGCCGTCGCTGCCGTCGCCAATCGTGGTCGTGGAATCGACGCCGCCGCCACCGACGCCGACCGTGAGCTGGTTCGCCAGGCCCGCGCCGATCCGGATCCGGGCTCGTGACCGCCACCGCGCCTGGTGGTGACGCCCGCCGAGCCGCACTCGAAGAGGAACGTGACCAGCTGCTGCGTGCGCTCGACCTGCTCGACGAGGAGCGGGCTGACGGTGACCTCGACGCCGGCGACTACGAGGCCCTCCACGACAGCTACACCGCCCGGGCCGCCGCCGTACTCCGATCCCTCGACGAGACCGCACCGAAGGCCGACGCCGCCAAACGGCCGGCCGAGGGGAACAGCCGAGGGTCGACTGTGCTCATGCGGCCCGTTGTGCTCGTGGGGCTGGCCGTGTTCGCAATCGGGGCTGGCCTGCTGCTCGCTCGCGCCAGCGGTGAGCGGGGCGTCGACGACCAGATCACGGGTGAGATCGCCGTCACCGGCCGCGAGCAGGTGATCGAGTGCCAGGAGTTGGGGGCGGGCGGGGGCGACCTCGTCGGTGCCCTCGAGTGCTTCGATGACGTGCTGGCCCGTGAGCCGCAGAACGCAGAGGCCCTCGCCTACCGGGGCTGGTACCTGCTGCTCGCCGCCGGCTCGCTGCAGCAAGCCTCGGAGGAAGGGGCCGACACCGAGGAGGCGCAGCAGCTCATCGGTGCGGGCCTCGTCTACCTCGATCAGGCGATCGAGGCCGATCCCCGACTTCCCGACCCTCTTGCGTTCCGGGCCACCGTGTACGACCGTCTGGGCCAAGCTGAGGAGGCCTGCGCCGACGTGGTGGCGCTGCGGGCGCTCGATCCCGCCCCGTTCTTCCTTCAGCAGACGGCGGGCATCGCCGACCGCAACGGGTGCGGCTGAGCACGCGAAACTCGCCGAAGTCTCATCGCGTGCTCTGACACGATGGCACCGTGCCGGATGCCATTCACGACGACGAGGTGGACACCTCAGAGGCGGTCGTCGCCGCGCTCATCGCCGACCAGTGCCCGCAGTGGAGCCGCCATCACCGCCAGGCGCTGCACACCTCCGGTACCGACAACGCCATGTGGGCGCTCCGGGCACCAGGCGCCTCCGCACCCCAGCTGGTGATGCGGCTGCCCCGAATGGGGCGCGCCGTGGCGGGGCTCGAGACCGAGCTGGCCCTCCTGCCGCACCTGGCCGGCGGGCCGGGAGCCGACGGTGGCCTGACGGGCTCGGAGCATCCGGTGCACACCCCGACGCTACGTCACGCAGGCGAGCCCACTGCCGACTACCCGTACCCCTGGGCCGTGTTCGGCTGGCTCCCGGGGGTCGACGCCTGGTCGGCCCGCACCCGGATCGATCCCCGTGGCGACGCCCTCGCCGAGCAGCTGGCGTCGACCGTGGCTGCCATCGGGGCTCTCGGCGCCTCAGGTGAGGTACCCGTCGGGCGTCGCCCGGACGGGCAGCGAGGTGGGCTGCTGGCGCCGCTGCTCGATCGGCTCGCACGCTGGCTCGACGATCCAGCCTGGCGGGCCTCCTCCCTGATCGATGTGGCGGCCGTACGTCGCCGGATGGACGAGGCACGGGAGCTGCCCGATCACGACGGCGAACCCGAGTTCGTCCACGGCGACCTGATCCCGGGCAACCTCCTGGTCGACGGTGGCCGGCTCAGCGCCGTGATCGACTGGAGCGGAGCGGCGTTCGCCGACCCCGCCCAGGATCTCGCCCCCGCGTGGTCGATGCTCGCCGGTCGTGGCCGTGATCGATTCCGGGAGCATCTGGAGGCCGACGATGCCCGTTGGGCCCGGGGCCGGGTGATCGAGCTGGAGCACGCCGTGGGTGCGGTGCTCTACTACCGCCCCCGGGGCCACGCCCTGGCCGACGTGATGGATCGCACACTCGGTCGGATCCTCACCGACTGATCAGGCCACGGTGAGTTCGGCGCCTCCGAAACCGACGCCGAAGCGCTCACACCAGATCTCCACGGTCGAGAAGACCGACAGGTCCACGTCGCGTGGGATCTCGTAGTTCTGGCTTCCGATGTTGCCCTTGAGGTCGCCCAGGCTGACGAAATCGCCGTTGTCGGCTCGGAGGTACACCTTCAGGTCTGGCCCGTTGCTCGACTCGAAGTTCTCGAACCGGAGGAAGCGCTGCTCGCTGCCGTCGTTGAGCACCACGGCCTGGCCGTTGATGCTGTATCGGGAGGTGCCGGAGAAGTCGCCCTGGGCGAGGGTGAGGATCTCGCTCGACGTCGCGTTCGTTTCGGTGGTCTCGTCGACCTCTGTGGGATTCTCCTCGGCGTCGGCCATGGCCTCCTGGAACTCGTCGGTCTCAGCTGCGGCGTCTTGCTCGGCGACGCTGGCGGCGAACACGGGGCCGTCCTCACTCACCTCGTTGTCGATGAAGGCGGACTGGATCCCGAAGAAGCCGAAGGCGAGCCAGGCGGCGACGGCCAGCCCGATCGCGCTGAGGGCGATGATGATGGGGGTTCTCGACGTTCGTTGCATGGCAGCATGAACGGGTTCGACCCGATTCCCTGTTCCACCCGAGCGCGGAACAACTCATGAACTCAGCCGCTGATCAGCTGGCCGCCCCCGTCACCGTCCAGGCCCAGTAGTCGCCCGTCGAATCCGCGGTGTATGGCCGATCGATCAGGTGGCATCGCAGCTCCAGCACCCCATCGTCGACGAGGCGCCGCTGCACCTCGACGAACGAGGTTTGGTCCTGGTACGCCCGGCGGGTGCTCACCACGAGGAGCCCGCCGTCACGAACGAGTGCGGCAACGGTGCCCAGTGTCTCGGGCGGCACGTGGCCGAGCGTGAACACGCCTCCCACCACCACCAGGGCGGCGGAGTCGAGCCGATCGTCTGGCACCGGGCCGGTGAGGTCGTATCCAGCAACCACGGTGGCGTACACGCCGCGCGAGCGGGCCACGGCGGCCATCTCCGCCGACAGATCGAGGCCGTGGATGTTGCGATGCCCCGCATCGTGGAGAGCCAGGCCCACGAGCCCGGTGCCGCATCCGGCGTCGATCACCATCTCCTCGGGGCCGATGGAGCGCGCGCCGGTGGCCACCGCGGTCTTCACGGTCTCGACGACCATCGCCGGGAGCCCGTAGCCCTCGTTGGTCACGTCGTGGTCGTAGTCGGCGGCCCAGCGATCGTAGAACGCACCAACGCGCCCAGGATCGCCATCGAGATCGAGTGCGGCGGAGACGGCGGGATTGACCGGCTCGTGATCAGTGGAGCCCATGGCCAGAGCCTAGGTCATGCGACTCAGGGCGCTCGGCCTCAACTCGCCCGGGGTGGAGCCGACAGGGGAGTCGATGTCCGTAGCAGCCGACGATGTTCAACTCGACGACCGGATCGTCAAGGCCATGCAGACCATGGAGCAGCGCGTGGCTTCCGTGGTGCTCGGCAAACGCCCGCAGGTCCGCCTGGCCGTGGCCGCGCTGATCTCAGGCGAGCACCTGCTGCTGCACGACCTTCCCGGCGTCGGCAAGACCACGCTCGCCTCCGCGCTGTCGAAGGTGCTCGACGGTGCGCTCGGCCGCATCCAGGGCACGCCCGACCTCCTGCCCGCCGACGTGACTGGATCGTCGATCTACAACCAGCACGACGGCACGTGGACGTTCCGGCCCGGGCCGATCATGACGAACGTCGTGCTCGTCGACGAGCTCAACCGCATCACCCCCCGCACCCAGTCGGCGCTGCTCCAGGCAATGGCAGAGCACGAGGTGACGGTCGACGGAGTCACCCGACCGGTGCCCGATCCGTTCCTCGTCGTGGCCACCATGAATCCCGTGGGGTCGGCTGGCACCTTCCCGCTCACGCTCGGTCAGCTCGACCGCTTCGGTCTGGCCTTGCGTCTGGGGCCCGTCGACCGCCAGTCCGAGCGGATGATCCTCCGCGGCCGCGGCGGCGTCGACGCCATCGACATGCTCAAGCCGGTTCTCCCCGCCGATCTGCTTCCCGATCTCCAGGGCATCGTGTCGCTCGTCCACGCCTCCGATCCTGTGATCGAGTACGTGCTCGATCTCTGCGACGCCCTGCGGCCGAACACCCACCTCAGCACGAGGGCCGCCCGGTCCGCGCTGGCCGTCGCCCGGGCCATTGCTGCCCTGGAGGGCCGCAACTACGTGCTGCCCGACGACGTGAAGGCCGTGGCCGTTCCCTGTCTGGCCCATCGGCTGGTGTCGGAGGGGGAGGGCATCGACGCTCGCCAGGCCGATGTGCGCACTGTGGTCGAGAGTCTGCCGGTGCCTGACCTCGTTCCGTGAGCGGCAGGGGCCAGTCCGAGACGCGTGCCGGCCGGCCCCGTACCGTCACCTCGCTCCGACCATCGGGCACCGGAGTGGCTGCGCTCGGCGGCCCTGGCATCGTGGCCGCCCTCGCCACTGGGAACTGGCTGTTCCTCGCGTTGGCTCTGGCTGCCGCAGTCGCTCTGGTGGTCGATCACCAGCTGGCCCGACGTCGGGCCAGCCGAGTGTCGGTCCGCGCCGCCGGCCCCGACCTGGTGACCGCCGGGCGCCACGTGATGTTGCGGATCGACGTGACCGGTGTTGGTGTGTCGGCCTGCGTACTCGGGGTGGAGCGGGCCTCCCCGCCGCGTCTGCCGGTTCAGCCGCCGGCCTCGGGTGACGTGTTGACGTTCGTCGGCCGCCGCGGCGTGCACCTCAGTCATCGGATCAACGTGGCCACTACGGGGCCTCTTGCCCTTGTCGGGGTGACATCGGCCCGTCACGTACCGTTCGAGGAGCCGCTGTTCGTCGCTCCCGCTGCCCTTCCGGTGGGGCTCGACGATACGCCGGCCCCGGACGGGAGCCCCCAGTGGGCTGCCGGCGAAGATCTCTACGGCGTTCGGTCGTTTGCCGATGGCGACTCCATCCACGACGTGCACTGGCCCACAGTGGCCCGGCACGGTGAGCTGCTGGTTCGGGACCGGCGTCGGTCGGGAGTGGGTTCGCGGATTGGGGTGTTGATCGACACGTCCACTCGTGTCGACGAGCCGACCGTCGACCCCGAGACCGGCGAGGTGCAGCCGGCACCGCCTCCCCTCGATGGTGAGGCCCTCGAGATGATGCTCGGCCGGGCCCGTACGATCCTGGAACGGCTGTTGGCCGAAGGCATCCAGATCGGACTGTCGACGGTGGAGCGCGAACAGCGATCGGTCGCCGGGGTCGAGACCTGTCGGATCGTGTCGGCCTCGGTCCACGGGCGACGCGACGTGGCCCGTCGCCTGGCCGCCGTGGTGGCCGGCCCGGTCGACCGCACCCCCGAGTCGGCCGACCTGGTGATCCGACCGGACGGAGCAACGTGGCGTATGCCGGCCTGATCGGCCGCACGCTGGGTGTTGCCTCGCTGTGTGTGGCGGGGCTGCTCGCCCCGGTGGGTCCGACGATGCAGATCGCCGTGCTTGCCGCGTTCGCTGTGGGGGCCGCGGCGGCCGCCGTCATCGACGCCGAGCAGCAGATGCGGTCGGGCCTGCTGCTTGGGCCGGCCATGATCGCCCTCGTGCTCACTCCGACCGGTCCAGGTGCGGTGGTCGCCCTCCCTGCTGCCGCCGCTCTGGGGTTCGCCACGCTGGGTGCCGACGGACGCCGTCGAGCTGTTGGCGCCATCGCCGTGCCGCTGATGTTGAGTGTGGCGCGGATTGGGGCGCAGCCATCGGCGCTGTTGCTCGCCATCTGGGTTGCGCTGATCGTCGGGTCGCTGATTGCCGAGGCCGTTGCCGACGAGACCCACGGGGCGCCGCTCGGTGCTGCCCCCGCCTCGCCGGGCTCTCCTGGCGCCCCCGCCCGGGTGCGGGCCGCCCTGCTCGTGGTGCTGGTCTCGGGGGTGACGGGCCTGGCCGGTGCAGGGGTGCTGCGGCCACTTCTCGACGACACCGCATGGGCCGATGAGGCCGACGACGCCGACCTCATCAGCGAGCGTGTCCGGGCCGACGCCGACCAGCAACCAGACCGGCAGTTCGGCTTCCGATGGCCGTCGTTCGGCGGAGGCCGCGACGAGCCGCGGGGCGAGACGGTCCACCCCGGATTCCGGGGCGAACTCGACACGGGTCTGCCCGTCGCCCTGCACGATGACGTGGTGCTGCGAGTGCGGGCCGACCGGCCCCGCTTCTGGCGGGCGACGAGCTACGACCAGTGGTCAGGGCGACGCTGGACGTCGAGCGTCGCCTTCGACGCCGACCACACCCCCAGTGGGCCTCCCGAGGTCGCTGGCGAGGGCGCAGCCGGCTTCGCCCAGGAGTACCGGCTCGTCGACGGCGAACTCGATGTGTTCCTCGCTGCGCCGTCGGTGACTGGGGTGGAGCCCGGCACAGTCTCCGACGAGGATGACTCCGCGCCGCGAGCCACGATCGAGTGGGGCGACGACGGCTCCGCCCGGTCCTCGGATCCGCTCGGAGCCGGCGCCATGTGGCGGGCCGAGAGTACTGAGGTGCTGGTCGATCCCGACGCGCTCCGCGCAGCCGATCCGGCCGATCACGCCTTCGCTCCCGACTTCACCCAGCGGTTCGCGGTGGAGCACGATCTCGACGACGACGTGGCTGCCCTCGCCGCCGCCATCACCGCTGATGCCCCAACCACCTACGACAAGGTTCGGGCTCTGGAGGCGTGGATTGCCGCCAACGTGATCTACACCCGTGACATCCGGCCGCTGCCCGCAGGGGCCGACGCCGTGGCCCACCTGTTGTTCACGAGCCGGCAGGGGTTCTGTGAACAGATCGGTACGGCGTTGGTGGTGATGCTGCGCGCCCTCGGCATCCCAGCGCGGCTGGCCGTCGGCTACGTGCCGTCGTCGTTCGACGCCAACGCGGGGGAGTGGCTGTCCCGGGCCTCCGATGCCCACGCCTGGGCCGAGGTGTACTTCCCGGGTGTTGGCTGGCAGGGCTTCGACCCGACGGCCGGCGTACCGCTGGCGGGCGGCGAACTCGAACGAGTCGGCGATCCGTGGTGGGCGACCGGAACACCGGCCGTCGGCCCGATCGGCGTGGTGGCCGTGGTGGTCGTGGTGGAGCTGTCTCGGCGTCGGCTCCAGGGGCGAGGTGCGCCCGAGGCCTGGCTCGTCGCCCGCCAGCGCCGCTTCGACGCCTACGGCGAGGCGCTCGGGTTCGCATGGACGCCGGCGGCCACGGTGCGCGAGCGGGGCCGCGATCTGGTGGCCGCCGGGCTGGGCAAGGCCGAGGTCGATGCCACGGTGGCGGTGTTCGAGCAGCTCTGGTTCTCCGACCCGGAACGCCAGGGCCCACTCGAACCCCTCCAACCGGAGCTGGATCGGTTGCTCGGCGTGCTCGACGCTCAGATGGCAGGCAGCGCCGCCCGGGACGGGTCGACGTAGGTGGCCCGGGTCCAGTCGGACCCGTCATGATCCAGCATCCACACCGAACCCGTCTCGCAGCCTCGACCCTGGACGAGCACCCCTCGGTCACCGAGACGCTCGATCACCGCCGGGATCACGTCGCCGTGGCTGCAGACGACTGTGGTGGTGGAGCGGCAGTCGTCCATGAGGGCGAGCACATGGTCGATCGGGGTGCCCTCCCACAGATCGGGATGCTCCTCGACCTCGATGGCGAGTGCGGTTGCGAGGGGGTCGACCGTTTGCACACAGCGGCTGGCTGGGCTCGACACCACCCGGCGCACCGCCATCTCGGTGAGCAGGCCAACCAGCTCGTCGGCCCGCTGGCGCCCTTTGGGCGTGAGCGGACGGTAGAGATCGCGGTGATCGGAACCCCGAGCGCCTGCGTTGGCATGACGAATCAGGAACAGCCGGGTGCTCACAGCCCCGCCTCAGGTCTCGATTGCGGACTGGCGGGATCGCTCACGGGCAGATCAGGGCGCGTTGCGTTCGCCGCGGGGCGGATCCCACGATGCCGGCGAGCCGGCACCGTTCGATGCGCCGTTGCCGTTCGCCCCACCGTTGCCGTTGCCGGGCGAGCCCTGGTAGCTGGCCTGGGCCTGGGGCCCTGACGCCTGACCGGAGGCGGCCGGCGGCTGCTGGCCTCTGCCAGCAGTGCCGAAGTTGCCCGCCGGACCACCGAGGGGCCGCGAGTTCGCTCCTTGGGGCAGTGGGGTGGTGCTGATCTCGCCGTAGCGGTAGCTCGTCGACTTCGCCTGCGCATGGTTGATCACGATGCCGAGCAGCTGACCGCCCGACCGGTCGATGCTCTCCACAGCCGTGGTGAGCTCCTCTTGGGTGGTCTCCCCGGCCCGCACGACGAGCACCACGCCATCAGCGTGGGCCGCGACCGACAGGGCGTCGGCAACGGGAAGCACCGGCGGAGCGTCGAGAATCGTCAGGTCGGCCTGGGACCGCAGCTCGGTGAGCAACGAGGCGAACATCGATGACGCCACGAAGGTGGCCGGGTTCGGCGGCTGGGTACCGGCCGGCATTGCCACCAGGGTGGTGGACAGCTCGGGGTGGCTCACCGCCATCTGCCGCAGCGTGATCTGACCGACGAGGGCATCGGTGATGCCAGGGACCTGCTCGGTGTTGAAGATCTTGTGGATCTTCGGGCGGCGGAAGTCGATGTCGGCCAGCACCACACGGCTCTCGACGTTGGCGAAGGCGAGCGCCAGGTTGGCGGCGGTGGTGGTCTTGCCGTCGCCCTGCTTGGGGCTGGTGACAACGATGGTCTTCACGTCACGGCCGAGCGTTGCGAACTGAAGGGCGGTACGCACCTTCTGGAACCCGTCGGCCACCGGTGAGCCCGGTTGGGTCTGGGCGATGGTGGCGAGGCCACTGCGGGCCTGGCTGCGGGGCGCCCGGGGCACGAGGCCGAGCACGGTCATGTTGAGGCGCTGCACGTCCTCGTCGTCCTTGATGGTGCGGTCGAGGCTCTCCACCAGCAGGGCGAGGCCCATACCGACCACGAGACCGATCACGAGGCCGACCACCAGGTTGCGCGACAGCGGCGCGTTGGTGGGCGAGGGTGCCTCCACTGCGTTGCTCACGATCCGCACCGTGCCCACAGCCGCCAGCTCGGCACTGAGCTCCAGAGCCGAGATCGTGGTGGCGTTGGCGGCGATCCGGGCGTCGATCTGGGTGACGTCGCCCGAGATGGTGCTCTGCTCGCGGTTGATCTGGAGCTGGAGCGACGCCTGCGTGTTGGGATCCTGCGTGGTCACGAGCCGGTCTTCGAGATTCTCGAGGTTCGATCGCACCTGATTGCGCTGCGCCCGCAGGTCGTCCTGGTTGGCCTGGAGCCGGTCGAGGGCCTGCTGGATGCTTCCCTCGGCCTCCTGCTGCTTGATGTCGACATACACCCCGGCCCACGTGTTGGCGGTGAAGGCCGCCTCGGCAGCGGTGGCCCCGGTGAAGGTGAAGATCAACACGTCGGCGTCGTCGGCAGCCGAGATGCTGCCGACAGGAAGATCGTCGGTGGCCGCGAGCGACAGCCGCTCGCGAACCAACTCCTCGGCCTTGTCGCCCTTGGCCAGGTTGATCTCGTTGGCCAGCTCGCGCGTTCGGGTGGTGGTGTTGATCAAGTTCCGGCCATCGATGGCTTCTTGGGCCGCCGTGTCGTCGATGAGGACCTCGGCCGTCGACTCGTAGACGATCGGCTGGCTGGTGGCCCAATACGCCATCAGCGCAGGAATGGCAATCAGCGGCAGGAACACCCAAGGCCAGCGGCGCCTGAACGCCGTGACGTAGTCGCGCAGTTCGCGGATCTCGGGTTGGTTGTTGTTGGCCACGGTCCCATCTCTCGTCGTGAAAACCTGCGGTACGGCAGGACGCGCCGGACCAACGCTACCGGCGGTGCGCTGCCAATGCCCGTCGGGCTAGCGGATCGCCGTTCTGAGGGCCTCGATCACCGTGTTCTGATCAGCATCGGACAGGCCAAACCCACTCGGTAGGCAGATACCTCGGGCGTAGGCCCGGTCGGCGTTTCCGTTGCGCCACACCTCGTGTTCGGCGAACACGGGCTGGCTGTGCATCGGCTTCCAGTAGGGGCGGGCCTCCACGCCAGCGGCTGCCAGTCGACGGCACACGAGGTGGGGTGGCGCCCAGGCCGGCAACACGGCCACGGTGAGCCAGTGGTTCCAGCGCTCGGTGACGCCGCGTGGGATCCAGCCCAGTTCGGGGAGGGCCTCCACATAGTTGGCGTCGAGCTGGGCCTTGCGCTCGATGCGATCGCCGAGGGTGGCCAGCTGAGCCCGACCGAGGGCAGCGAGCAGGTTCGACAGGCGGTAGTTGTAGCCCACCTCGGCGTGTTCGTAGTGCAGGGCGGGCATGCGGGCCTGGGTGGAGAGGTACCGGGCGCGCTCCAAAGCCTCGGCGGGGCCCGTGAGCGCCCCACCACCGCTGGTGGTGATGATCTTGTTGCCGTTGAAGCTGAGCACGCCGAAGGTGGCGTGGGCGCCGGCGGCCGTGCCCTGGGCCCGGCTGCCGAGTGACTCGGCGGAGTCCTGGATCAGGGGCACGTCGTGGGCGGCGCACACGGCCCGCAGGCGCTCGTAGTCGGCGCAGAGGCCGTAGAGGTCGACGGCGATCACCGCTGCGGGCAGCCGGCCCTGGGCGGCCTTGTGCGCCAGCAACTCGGCCAGCAGGTCGGGGTCGAGGTTGCCGGTCTCGTTCTCCACGTCGCAGAACACGGGCACGGCGCCGGCGTGATGCACGGCGAATGCGGTGGCGGCGAAGGTGGCGGTCTGCACCACCACCTCGTCTCCTCGCTCGGTTCCGGCCGCGAGCAGGGCGAGGTGGATGGCCGCCGTGCCCGAACCGAGGGCAACCACGGGGTGATCGTCCACCCAGGCGCTCAGCTCCGCCTCGAAGGCGTTCAGCTCCGGGCCAGCGGGGGCGATCCAGCCCGAGTCGAGGGCCCGTGTCATGGCCTCGTACTCGCCAATGCCGATCTCGGGTGGTGACAGCAGCACGTCCATGGCTGGTGCCGGTGCGGGGGCCGACGTCACGGCCCGCAGAGCAGCAGTCCGGGCGGACGGTTCTGCTGCGGCCAGTGCCGCCTCGGCGGCGGCGGGGTCGATGCTGGCAAGAGCGACGGCGACCACACCGTTGACGAGGGGCTCGGGGATCTCGTCGCCTGCGCTGTCGAGGCGGGTCGAGGCCACTGCGATGAGGGCGACGTGCGAGCGCTCGGTCGCGAACAGGGCCGACAGCAGCTCCTCGGCCGGCTTGGCGTTGATCGGCACCCGCCCGACGACGGCCGTGGTCGCCCCGGGGGCGTCGGGCCCTCCAGCGGCCAGGAGCCGTTCGCAGGCAGCGGCGTGCACGGCACTGTGGCTGGCCTCACCGGCGGTCGTGTCGGCCCCGATGTCGGCGGTGATCGTGATCAGGCGGTCGACCGGATTCGCGTCGAGCCACGCCCGAAGGGCGAGGCAGGTCGCCACTGCCTCCAGTGTGGCCCCGTGGCTGAGATCGACCACGATTCGCGTCGGCCCTGCGGCGTCGAGTGCGCCGGCCAGGGTCGCGGCGTCGTCAGTATGGTCGAGCGGCGTCAGCTCCTCCCCGAGAGATCGGATCTGGCGCGCCAGGTCGTCGGACGATGCTCCGGTCGAGAGCAGGACTGTCGGTGCGGCTGGAGCCGTCATCACACCTCCACGGGTGCGGCTCGATGGATGCCACGAAGGGTAGCGACCCACCATGCGAGGCAGGGTTGCTGGTCGCAGCATGAGCCGAACCGCCTACGCCTCAGCGGCCCGGCTCCGCTAGGTTCGAGAGTATGGCGTCAGAGGTTCCCCTCGGGTCGACGCCGGAACCGCCGCAGTCCTCGAACGTGAGCTGTCCGGAGTCCGGCGTGCCCCTCGTGGTGTTGGGCGGTGGTGGGCACGCGATCGACGTGTTGCACCTGGTCCTGGCCCGATGGGCGGCCGATGGTCGTGGAGCTGCGTCGGTGATCGTGGCCGACGATGACTCCGAGGCGCTCGATCGCTTCAAGGGCATCGAGGTGGAAACCGTGTCGCCCTTGGTCGACGCATTCGAGCCGGGCCGGCTGTTCATCAGCGGCGTTGGCTACCCCGAGCCCCGCCGGCTGTTGGTGCGGTCGGCGGCGAACGCCGACATGAAGCCGCTCGACGCCGTGGTGCACCCGTCGGCGGTGATCCACCCCGATGTGGTGATCGGAGTGGGCTCGGTGATCTCAGGACTCACCTGGATCTCGCCCGCCGTGACGTGCGGCCAGCACGCCTACATCGGCTACGGCGCGAAGATCGGCCACGACGTCTCGATCGGGCATCACTCGAGCATCATGCCGGGCGCCTTCGTCGGGGGCGAGACCGTGATCGGTGACGGCGTGCTCATAGGGGCCAACGCCACCGTGCTGCAGGGTCTCGAGATCGGCGCTGGTGCTAGAGTCGGGGCGGGTTCAGTGGTGACTCGTTCGGTGGCGGTTGGGGCCACCGTGGTGGGGTCGCCGGCTCGGGAGATGTCGTGAGATTCAAGCGGTTCTTCGACGTGACGGTCTCGGTGGCGGTGCTGGTGCTGTTGTCGCCGCTGTTCGTTCCGGTTCTCATCGCCGTCGCCTACTTCCACGGACGCCCCGTGTTCTTCACCCAGGAACGCGTCGGCCGCTACGGCCAGCCGTTCCACATCCTCAAGCTCCGGAGCATGACCGACGAGCGTGATGAGCACGGCAACCTGCTTCCGGACGACCAGCGCATGACCACATTCGGGTCGATCCTGCGCAAGTCGAGCCTCGACGAGCTTCCGGCCCTGATCAACGTGATCAAGGGCGACATGAGCCTCGTGGGGCCCCGCCCGTTGCTGAACGACTACCACGACCTCTACACCCCCGATCAGTACCGCCGGCACGATATTCGCGGCGGTATCACCGGCCTCGCCCAGGTCAAGGGGCGCAACAGCCTCAGCTGGGAGGAGAAGTTCGCCTACGACATCGAGTACATCGACAACATGTCGTTCTGGCTCGATCTCAAGATCATGTGGTGGACGGTCTTCAAGGTGGCTGCGAGCGAGGGCATCGCCCAGGAGGGCGTGGCCACTGCCGAGCGCTTCGAGGGCTCCCGACGCCCCGCGCGGCGCCGCCTTCGGATCTGAGCGTTCGGATCGAGGTCGGCGGTGGAACGGAGGCGGTTCGGCGCCACAGCAGTGGAGCTGCCCGTGGTCACCTTCGGCACGATGCGGCTGGCCGACGACAACGGCGGGCTCAGCGCCGCTGAGGTGCTGCTCCGGCTCCATGACGCCGGCGTCACCGCCCACCACTCCTCGTTCGAGTACGACAGCCACCCCGTGTACCTGGCCGCCCTGGCTGACGTGCGCCGAACCGGCCGCCGCACCGAGCACGTGGTGAAGCTCTCCGAGCCGAGCTTCGATGCCTCCGACTGGCAGGCCAGCCGCCTCGTGGCCCGCATCGACGCCGAACTCACCAGCCTCGCCACGGAGCGCCTCGACAACGTGCAGTGGCTCGTGCGGACCCCCGACGCCACCGATGACGACTCCAGGCTCGCCGTGATCGGCGATCATCAGGCCGAGATTGCCGGCACCTTCGACGAGCTCCGTCGTGTCGGCAAGATCGGATCGGTGTCGTCGTTCCCGTACAGCCCGGGCTTCGCGACCGCTGCGCTCGACGCCGGCCTGGTCGACGGGCTGTGCACGTACCTCAACTTTGCGGAGCTCGACTACGCACCCCTGGTGGCCCGGACCGGTTTCCTCGCCATCCGGCCCCTCGCCGCTGCGGCGCTCACGGCCCGGGCCCATGCGTCAGACCCCGATGGGCCCGCTCGCGCCGTGGCGACAGCCCTCGGCCTCGATCCCGATGATCTGGCGGCCGAAGCCCACCGGTTCCCGCTGCGCCATCCGGCCGTCACGTCGGTGATCGTCAGCCCGCGAACGCCCGCCCAGATCGACGCCACAGTGGAGGCGGCCGCCACCGCTCGGGTGGATGCGGCGGCCTTCGCCAACCAGGTGGCGCAGCTTCAGGGAACTCAGCGGAAGTAGAAGGCGAGATCGCCTTCGTCGTTCTCCAGGTCGGGATTGTCGTCCTTGCCGTCCCAACCCACCCAGGTGCCATCACCGAGGTCGGCCTGGGCGGCACCCTCGTGGAAGGTGGATCCGACGTCCATCCCGTAGAGCTCAACGCCGTCACGCACGGGGTAGACGCTCAGGTTGGCCCCGTCGACGGCACTCAGCACGAGGTAGTAGGTCTCGCCCGGCACGAGAGTGGCGCGCTCGTCGAGGAAGCCTGACACCCAGCCCTGCGACTCGGTCGGGATGCCGGAGGCCGGCACGAGGGTCTCGGTGACGAGCTCGCCGTCCTCGGTCTCGACCGAGAGCCGGAGCGACCCATCGCCATCGGTTCGGCGCACGTCGACGCCGATCTCGCGGAAGATCACCTCGCGCTGGGGTGTCATCGTCTGTCGCACGCGTTGGGCGCCGGCCACGGTGCGGGGCTGGCGGATCCACACCTCCATGTACCCGTTGCCCCAGGCCGTGCCGTCCTCCATGGACACCGACATGATCGGCGTCTGGATGTTGTTCGGGAAGCGTTCGAAGGGCCGGTTGAGCGTCTCGTCCACCCAGCCGCCCTCGCTGGTGCGGAGGATTCCCCAGTTCTGGAACGACGGACGAGTGGCGGCCGGGATCGAGGTGTCGTCCCACGAGCCCTGCACGCTGGCCCAGTTCGCCGCTGCGTCGGGGGCCACGTTGGTGAACACGGCGTGGTACACGTCGCCTTCGGTGACGGCCACGGGCTGATCGAGGGTCATCGCCTGGAACTCCACCTCACGGGCCAGCTCCACGGTGCGGCCGGGGAGGAAACCCGCGTCCAGGCCGTAGACGGCCGGCTCGGCGGACGTTGCAAGCACCTGCGTGAGGTCGGGCTCTCCGACGCCGTTGTCGGGCACGATCTGCACCTGCATGGCACCGCCGTTGCCGGCTGCGTAGCCCTCGCGCGACTTGTTGATCGCGATGTAGGGCCGGATCGACACGACGTTCCCACTGGACTGGGCCGCGAAGCGGAACGAGACCTGCTGGCCCTCTCGCACGCTGTGGTTCTGGAGGGCCCGGGCAGACCACGGCACCCCGTAGGGGGTGGTGGGATCGATCGCCTGGTCGCCTGGAATGCCGGGCCCAGCCAGATCGGTGTCGCTGTCGGCGGTGATCACCTCGGCGTCGGCGGTGGAGTCGTCGAGGGAGACAGCGGGGTCGTCGGACCCACAGGCGCTCGCAATGAGCAGTACCGACAGGAACGCCGCCGCCGTCTCAGCCTTCTTCACCATCGGACTCCTGTTCTGCCTCGGGAAGCATACGTCACCGGCCTCACGAATACGGCTCGGGAGGCGCCAAGGGGCAACCCGACCCATCGAGACGTACTTCCACCCAATGTGATCAGGTACCGCCAAGGCTAGGATCACGTCAAATGGCAGTGGCTACGAGGCAAGCGGGTGCCCCGCCGCGGGCGCAATCGACCGGTCGTGCGCCTGGCCTGGGAGAGATCGCTCTCCACTGGGCGCCGATCGTCAGCGTCGCCTGCCTCGCGTCGTCTGGTGAGCTCAAGCAGGTGCCATTCGTCGCCGCCGTTCCGATCGACTTCACGCTGCTCACGATGATCATGGTCGTGCTCTCCAGTGCGATCTCCTTGGCGTTCGCCCCCCGGCTGCCGTCGCCGCTCCAGCTCGGCGTGCTCGGCCTGTTCCTGGTGATGGCCGCTGCCGGATCGGGGCCCATACCCGAAGGGTTCTACGCCAACGACAAGTTCCAGAAGCTCTGGACGATCACGTTCGTAGCCCTGCTCGGTGGGATCTTCGCCGTGCGCAACGAGCGCGACCTACGCCATCTGCTGTTCGCCGTGTGGGCGAGCGCCTTCGTGG
The DNA here is from genome assembly GCA_039029735.1 of Actinomycetota bacterium. Lineage (GTDB taxonomy): Bacteria > Actinomycetota > Acidimicrobiia > Acidimicrobiales > SZUA-35 > CADEDH01. The sequence continues at coordinate 201,314 of JBCCFL010000004.1, forward strand.
TGAGTGGCGGCCTCCCCTTCGGCACCGGCTCGGCCGACGCCACTGGCCGACTCACCGGCGCCACCGGCGGGTCGATCTTCTTCGGCCAGGCCGCCGGTCTGGTGATCCTCGGCGTGCTCGTGGTGGCCCTGGTCGGCGAGAAGTGGACCCGAAACCGGGTTGCCTTCGCGGCGGTGATCGTCGGCCTCGAGTTGTGGATTCTGTTCAGCATCGCCAGCCGCGGCCCGATCCAGTCGCTCGTGGTCGGCTCGATCGTTGCGCTGTTCCTCGGATTGCGGATGGTCAGGGGCCGCAAGGTCGGGCGGCGCACGATGCTGATGTTCGTCGGCGTGGTTGGCCTGGTCACGATCGGGTGGATCAATGCTCCCCAGCCCGCCAAGGACCGCATCCTGTTGTACGGCAGCGGTGGCTCGGCCGACATCCGCCTCCAGTTCTGGCAGGTCACGTGGGGCCTCGTCGACGGGTCGCCGTTCGGCCACGGATGGGGGAGCTGGTCCCGGCTCTACCTCACCGGTGAGGTGCCCCCGCTCTACACCTACCCCCACAATCTGTTCCTCGAGCTGTGGTACGAGGTCGGCCTGGTCGGCCTGCTCGCCTTCGTGATGATGGGCGTGCTGGTGGCCCGCAACCTCTTCCGTCACATCCGGACCTCACCCGTGGTGGCCGTGTTCGGCTTGTCGCTGATCGCCTACCTCATGATGGGGGCGATGTTCAGTGGCGACATCAACAACCGACGCATGTTCTTCGCCGTGATCGGCGGTTCGGCCGCAGTTCTGGCGGCCCCGGCCGAACTCCGCACCGAGGACGACGAAGACGAACTCGATCTCGGCTCGCCGGTCTCAGCGGCGCGCCGCTGACCACCACCTCAGGACACATGCCATGAGACCATCGGTCACCATCGGAATCCCCGTCTACAACTCCGTCGACATCTTGGGTCAGACGCTCGACTCGGTACTCAAGCAGAGCGTCGACGACTGGTCGGTGATCATCTCCGACAACGGCTCCACTGATGGCACCATGGAGTTGGCCCAGAGCTACGCCGAGCGCGATCCACGCATCACCGCTCACCAGCAGCCCGAGAACCGCGGCCAGGCCTACAACTACCGGTTCGTGTTTCACCAGAGCGACTCGCCCTACTTCATGTGGTTGAGCGCAGATGACCTGCTGGCCCCCACCTATCTGGAGCTCACCCGGGCCGCCCTCGAGGCCGACCCCGACTTGATCGGCGTGTACGGCTCTGCTGTCGAGATCAACGGCGAGGGTGTGGAACTCGAGCCCTACATCGACGGTCGCCACCCCGAGCGCCGGAACTCACCCGATGCCGCGGTGCGGTTTGGCGAGAGCCTCCTCGAGGTGCCGGCGTTGTCGTTCTACTCGCTGTTCCGCTCCTCGGTACTCGAACAGACGCCCCTGTTCGGGTCCTACGTGGGGGCCGACCGGATTCTGATGGCCGAACTCGGCTTGCGCGGCCGCGTGCTGAAGCTCGACGACATGATCTTCTACCGGCGGGCCCACGAGAAGCAGTTCTCCTGGGGGGCGAACAGCCACAAGGCCCGCTACCGCGTCATCGCTGGTGGCGATCCCGGCCCCTTCGTCGGGGCTGGTCGCTATGTGGAGCTGATGAAGGCGATCCGGCGAGTGGATCTCACGCCAAGCGAGCGCGCCGATGTGATGAAGGTGGTGTTCGGGCCCTACCTGAAGCGGGCCGGTAAGGACGAGGTGTCGATGGTGCTGCGGAGCACGTTGCCGAACCTGCTGGGTCGTGTTGGCATCGAGTTCGACTACTACGACTTCTTGCGTCGCCGGAAGCAGAAGGGTCGCATGGCCGAAGCAGACAAGGAACAGCAGTGAGCCGAATCGTCCATCTGGCGCCTCTCCATCCACCACTCGACGCCCGCATCCACTGGCGGGAGTGCGGCTACCTCGCCGAGAACGGCTTCGAGGTCTTCCACCTGACCACCGGTGACGTCGATGGGCTCACCACCGCCGATGGCGTGCAGTTGCTGTCGATCGCGCCGCGCAAGCCGGGGATGTGGTCGCGGATCACGTCGTCGATCGCGGCCGCTCGCGCCGCCCGGTCACTCGACGCCGACGTGGTGCACATCCATGATCCGCAGGTGTTGATCACCCTTCCGTATCTCGCCGCGGGGCCCGCCAAGGTGGTGATGGACTTCCACGAGGACCTCACCCTCCAGTTCCGCCACAAGACGTGGCTTCCACCGATGGCCCGCATCGGGCTGTCGATGGCGATGCGAGCCGGCATCATCGCCATGCGGCCGATGGTCGATCTGTTCGTCACCGCCTGGACCCACCCGAAGGCCCCGGACTCCGCCGACAAGGTGATCGAGGTCCACAACTATCCGAGGGCCGACGAGTTCTCGTTGCCCGATGCCGTGCCTTACCACGAGCGGCCACCCCGAGCGATCTATCTCGGCACCAACTCCGTTGCCCGCGGCTTCGATCACATGGTGGACGCCGCCCTGTTGCTCGGCGACGACGCCGAGGTGGTGATCGCCGGCAACTGGTACGACGACTCGATGGTTGACGCCCGTCGCGACGACATGGACAAGGCCGGTGTCGCCCTGCCTGGTCGGGTGAACAAGGACTACATCATCCCGATGCTGAACTCGTCGCGGATCGGCCTGAGCCTGCTGCACCCCACGTCGCAGTACAAGATTGCCGAGCCCACGAAGATCTTCGAGTACATGTCGGTCGGGCTACCCATTGTGGGATCCGACATGGGGCCGACGAGAGAGATCGTGACCAAGCACAAGTGTGGCGTTCTCGTCGACCCCTACGACGCGACGGCCATCGCCGACGCGATCCGCTACCTGCTCGACGACATCGACGTGGCCGCCGAGATGGGCGAGCGCGGCCTCGCCGCGTCGGCCGACTACACCTGGGAGCGCCAGGGCGCCGGCCTGGCGAGCGCCTACCACCGGATTCTCGACCGCGCATGACCGCGTCCGTGGGTTCCGACTCGGGCGGGTCGTCCTCCGACCCTCCGGGGTCCGAGTGGCCCCCTCCGTCGGTTCGCACGTCCTCGCCGAAAGCCGGCAGCTGGAAGCCTGCGTCGACGTCGAAGGCCCCTCGGGCCGAGCCGTCGGCCGCGGCGACCGACGCGGCCGCGCCGCCGAAGGCCCCGGATTCGACAGCCGACGCCGACGCTGACGCTCCATCCCAACCCGGCCCGACGTCCGACGCCACCACCTCCGACGGCGCAGTGGTCGACGATGCTGGCGCCGGCGCGGCGGGGGCACCGCCCGGCACGCCACCGAACGGCGGCGCTGTTGCGGCAACCGGCGGGGGAGGGGACGACGAGTCGTCGTCCGGCCCGTCGCCGTCGTCATCGTCATCGTCCGGGGGTGGGGGGCTCCGGGGGCGGGTGCTCAGAGGCTCGGTGCTGCTCATGGTGGCGAGCGTGGCGATCCGCTTCTCCAGCTTCATCGCCCAGCTGGTGCTCGGCGCCCTCCTGCTCGAAGAGGACTTCGGGCTCTACGCCATCGCTCTGGCCTTCGCCAGCATCGGCACCCAGCTCCGCAGCGTGCTGCGGCCCGTCCTCGTTGAGGGCATGGCGAGCGCATCGGTCGAGGTCGACGATCTGTTCCGCAAGCTGATGTGGCAGCTGATCGCCGTGTCGGTGCTGGGAGCTGCCTGGGCCCCGTTCATGGCCCAGGGGCTGGGGAAGCCGGAGCTCACGGTCATCTTGGCCGTGCTGTTGCTCCTGATGCCGCTGCAGATGTACCCGGTCTACGGGATGGCGGTGATCAACCACCGCATGGAGTTCGGGCGCTTCGGCAACGTGATGCTGTTCGGTGGCGCGCTCCGTCACGTGGCCACGATCATCGCCGCCTTCGCCGGCGCCGGGGTGCACAGCTTCACCACCGGCGTGGTGGTGGCGGCGCTCACCGAGCTCGTGGCCGTGCGGTTCTACAAGGCCAAGGCACCGTCGCTGCTCCCCATTCCGGCACCAGGCTGGCCCACGCTGCGCGGCGGCCGCAGCGATGGATCGGTGCGCCGCTGGCTGTGGCCGTCGGCCATCGCCCTGGCGCTCGCCGTGTACGGCGACTACCTCGGCGCCACGATCGCCGGAGCGAGCACTGTGATCGTCGGTCTCTACTTCTTCGGCTACCAGTTGGCCGGCGCCATCTTCCAGCCCATGAACCTGGCGGCCAGCACGGTGCTGGTGCCCGCCTTCGTTCGCCTCGAAGGCGTGGAACGACGACGCGCTGGTTTCCTCAAGACGATCCGGGCCACCTCACTCGCCGGCACGCTGTGCTTCGCCACCGCTGCTGTCGCGCTGGCGCCTCTCACCGACCTGCTGTGGAACGGCAAGTGGAACGCAGCGATCTTCGGCATCGTAGGGTTCGCCATATACGCCCCGATCCGCCTCATCCACCCGACGGCCCAGGCCATCGCCCGTGGCTGTGGCCAGTGGAACCTCTACATGTCCGACATGGCGATCACGGCCGTCGTCACCGTGGCCACCGCGTTCGTCGGGGCCATGATCGGTGGGCTCGAGGCGCTCGTGATCGGCGTCATCGCCGGCCACCTGCTGATCACGCTGATCTCGACCGTCCGTCTCGGGTGGTACCTCGAGGTGGGCACCCTGTCGAGCTTGGCGGCGGCCCTGGTGCCGTGGCTCGGCGGTCTCATCGCCCTGGGTGTGGCCCACATCGCAAGCCCGATCACTGGCACCGAACTGATCGGCATCCCGATCCGGGTCGCCGTGTTCGGTGGGGTGGCGCTCGTGACCGTTGTGGTGCCGAACCTCGAGATCATCGCCTGGATCAGCAGGGACGTGCGGGCCAAGCTGTTCGGCTCGCAGGGAGCGAAGCCGGCCGCTGCCTGATCAGCGGGCGATCGACTCCAGGAGGTCGGCCAAACGGGTGGTGGTGGCCCCGGCTCCGAAGAGGGCGTCGGCGGCGTCGATGCGGGCCTTGCGCTGCAGCCGCAGCTGCTCGCGGCGGGCGTGGAGGTCGGTGAACGCCGCATGCCAGGCATCAGAGGTGGGCTCGCAGCGCTGACCAAGGTCGTTGGCGTCGAGTGTTTCGGCCACCTCGGGCTCGATCGAGTGCACCAGATACAGCCCAGACGACAGGTAGTCGAACACCTTGTTGCCGAGAGAGTACGACCACGAATCCCGACTGGGATACAGCCCGATGTCGATGCCGTTGAGGGTGGGGCCCACCTGGTCGGCCGGGATCCGCCCTGGCTGCTCGACGGTGGGATCGACGTCGGCGGCTTCCTGGGCGCCCTCGTCGCTCGGTGACGCCCCGACGAACACGAACCGGGGTCGGCCGGCGTGGCCGCTGTCGCCGAGGTCCTGCACGTACCGGCGCCATCCCTTGAGAACCGGGAGGAAGTCGAACCCGTGGCTGTGGCTCGACACGAAGCACACCTGCAGTGGCGCTTCGACCGGGGGAAGCAGGGCCGGGTCGAGGTCTCGCTGGGACATCCCGATCGGGATCACGTCGAAGCGCTTGCCCTTGGGGGCCCAGTCGAGCATTGGTTTGGTGACGGCTGTGACCGTGGTGGCCAGGCGCAGCTCCTGGGAGAACACGCGGCCAGCTCGGGTGGCGACCGGTGCCCACTTCTCGCGGGGGCCGACGGCGAACGCATCGGGCCACAGGTCGCGCACGTCGGCCAGGATCGGAAACCGCGGCCCGAGTGCGGTGCGAGCGCTCGACACGACACCGGGCGGCGGGACACCCAGGATGGCCACGTTCAGCCGATCCTTGTGCTCCTTGAGGTAGCCCCGGATGCCACCGAGGAACTGGGCCGTGAACTGGGCTCGCCCCTTGCTGATGCTGGCCCCGTAGCTGCCGGTTGGCAGAATCACGTGGCGCCCCTCCTCGCTGTACTGCTCGCCACTCGGCCGCTGCTCGCGGCGGAAGTGGCTGAACGACGGCGAGATACGCGTCACGTCATGGCCCCGCTCGGTGAGGAGGGTGCCGAGACGGCCGTAGCGGAGCGGGGCGTAGCCCGGGTCGCTGGGAACGTCTTCGCCCTGCTGGACGATGACGACGTTGAGCTGGCGAGTCACGAAATACACTGTACCGGTGCCCAGGCGAGGCGACCGCCGGTCACGAGCGCTGGGTGGCACCATGACTGCGACGTGAGCACTCGAACCCCGCCCCGCATTTCCCGCCCCGTCCGAAACGGCGCTGCGCAGGTCGCGATCGTGCTGGTCGCGCTGGGGGCGGGCCTGCTCTACGCCACCAATTCGTGGTTCGTCGAGCCGTCGGAAGACCCGATCGGCGATCCCCAGGCAATCGTGCTCATCCAGGGGGGCCGGGGCGAGCGGTTCGATCGGGCGTCCGAGTTGTTGGCCGAGATGCCTGACGCCCCGCTGGTGATGGTGACGCCGGCCCCGATCAGCCACCCCACCGCGGTGGAGCTCCAGGAGGTGTGTGCCACTGAGCAGACCTTCGAGGTGATCTGCATCGATGGCGATCCGGCCGACACGATCGAGGAGGTCGAACTGCTGAGCGACTACCTCGAGCAGCGTGAGTGGGACGAGGTGGTGGTGGTCACATCCAAGTACCACGTGTATCGGGTGGGCCTACTCTTTCGCCGGTGCTACGACGGCGAGGCGGCCATGGCCTACGGCAACCTCACGCTGTGGCCTACCCTCATCCTGCACGAATGGGGCGGCCTGTTGAAGGCCGGCTTCATCGACCCCGCCTGTTGATGCGACGGGCCTGGTAGCCGCGGCGACGACCTCAGACCGGCAGACTCACAGGAGTTCGCCGGTGAAGTCCTCGTCCCGCAGGATCGACTTTGCGTCGAACACCAGCTTGGCGTTGTCGGCGATGATCTTCGGGTCGAACACCTGGTGGTTGACCAGCACGATCACCAGGTCGGCTTCCTGGAGCTGTTCGGGGCTGAACGACACGCGGGGAGCGTCGACTTCGAGGGTCACCTGCTCTGGCAGGTGGGGATCGCACAGGGTGAGATCGGCACCGAGGGCCTGGAGCCGCTTGGCCACCTCGACCGACGGTGACTCGCGCCAGTCGGAGGTGTCGGCCTTGTAGGTCATCCCGAGCAGCATCACCTTCGTGCCGTTGATGGCGCGACCGTGGGTGTTGAGCAGCAGACCCACCCGTGATGCCACGTAGTCGGGCATGTTGTTGTTGATCTCGTTGGCCAGCTCCACGAAACGGAACGTCTGGCCCAGGTTCTGACGAACCCGCCACGAGAGATACGAGGGGTCGATCGGCAGGCAGTGGCCACCGACGCCGGGGCCCGGCCGGAAGGCGGTGAAGCCGAAGGGCTTGGTGGCAGCCGCATCGATCGCCGACCAGATGTCGACACCGAGCTCACGGGCGAACATCGCCAGCTCGTTCACCAGAGCGATGTTGACGTGGCGGAACGTGTTCTCGAGGATCTTGACCAGTTCGGCCGTGGCCGCGTTCTCGACCTCGACGACGGTGTCGACCAGCGAGTCGTACAGGGCCGCCGTTGCGGTGCGGGAGTTCTCCTCGAGGCCGGACACCACCTTGGGGGTGTTCACGAAGCCCCAGGTCTGGTTGCCGGGGTCGATCCGCTCAGGGGAGTACCCGAGGAAGAAGTCGCGACCGGCCTGAAGGCGGGACACCTCGAGGATCGGGCGGAGGTACTCCTCGGTGGTGCCGGGATAGGTGGTGGACTCGAGCACCACGAGGGCGCCTGGCTTGAGCACCTGGGAGAGCGACTGGCCGGCCGAGCCAACGTAGGAGAGGTCGGGAGCGCCGTCGCGCAGCGGGGTGGGCACCGTGATCACGGCCACGTCGAAGTCGGCGAGATCGGCGAGATCGGAGGTGGCCCGGTAGTTGCCGGCCAGCGCCTCCTGCAGTTCGGCGTCGGTGATGTCGTCGACGTAGGACGCACCCGAGGCCAACGCCCGGCAGCGGCGCTCGTCGATCTCGTAGCCGATGGTGGGGAATCCCTGCTGGGCTGCCCGCATGGCCACCGGCAGGCCGACGTAGCCCTGGCCGATCACGGCGATCGTCGCCGTGCGCTGCTCGATCTTGGACAGCAGATCCGACAGGAGCGCCGCGGGATCGAACTCGACATCGATCGCAATGTCGGTGTCCTCGGTAACCGCGAGTTCGGTCACGCCAACCGCCTTTCTCTGGTTCATCTCGCGCACGAGCACGATCTCCGGGCTTGAGTTCGGTGACGCCGGACGAAGGGAACCAAGTGCTCGAATCCGCATCGGAGGCGTCGAACTGCAATGTAGTGACGCCGTCTCTGACCAGGGTATCGGTCAGGAAGATTGTCTCAGCACCGAACGCCGGGCGGCGGGGGCCATCCGTGCAGGTCCTGAGCGGGCCTGCTGATTGCGGTGAGTCCGTTGACCTACCGGGCCCGTCGGCGGGTCTGTTTGTGGTCTTTGGTCCGAGCCCGACCGGATCGCTTGGTGGTCTTGCCCTTCTTGGCCGGCTTCGGCTTCGGCTTGGCCTTGGCCTTGCCGCTGGAGCGGCCCTCCGTAGGGTCGTGGGGGGCGCGGCCGTCGCCATCGAGGTCGGGGCGGCCGGATCCGGGCCGGTGAGCCCCGGCGCTGGGGCGTTCGCCAGCATCACGCCGGTCACGCCGGCCAGGGCGATCTTGACGCCCCCCGCGGGCGGCGTGGCTGGGCCGATCGCTGCGGTCTGTCCGTTCGTCGCGCTCTGCACGGCGAGGACGCTCGCCCCGCTGGCGCCGCCCGGCCTGTTCACTGCGTCCGGGGCGTTCGCTGCGGGTGCGGTCGGCCCCGCGCTCGCCTCGCCCGGCCCCGCGCTCGGTGCGTCCGGGCCGCTCGGCCCGTTCTCCGCGCTCGGTCCGGTCTCCGCGCTCGCTCCGGTCTGGGCGTTCGCTCCGGGTTGGGCGTTCGGTCCGGTCCCGGCGTTCGCCCCGGTCATCGCGGTGCGGGCGGTCGTTGCGGTCGTTGCGATCCCGGCGTTCGCCTCGGTCGCGTCGGTTGGGGCGCTCGTTGCGGCCTCGTCGGTCGTCCCGGTCGCCCCGCGTCCGCCGAGGCGGTCGGTCGTCGCGCCGCACCTGGTCGTCGCGGTCACCGCCGGCCCTCGCCTTCGGCTTGGGGCCAGCGGAGCGGGCGGAGGCGCTCGTGCGCTCAGGGCGACGGTCGACCCAGGCCGGAGCCTCCCGCTCGGTCAGTTCTGGAGCGGGGTCGGGGGGATCGGTCGGCAGGCCGACGTCGCGCTGGAGTCGGGCCACGGCCTTCTGCTGATCGTTGTTGACCAGCGACACCACGAGACCGCCGGCGCCAGCCCGGGCGGTCCGCCCCGATCGGTGCACGTAGTCCTTGTGATCGGCGGGGGGATCGAAGTGGATCACGCAGGCCACGTCGTCGATGTGAAGGCCGCGGGCGGCCACATCAGTGGCCACCAACGCGGCGACGCGGCCGGTGGTGAAGGAGTGGAGGGCGGCGTCGCGCTGGGCCTGAGACCGGCCCCCGTGGATCCAGCCGGAGCGCACGCCCAGGTTCTTGAGCTGTCGGGCCACCCGGTCCACCCCGTGGCGGGTGCGGCAGAACACGATCGTGGTGCCGTTCTCGTCGATCAGATCGGCCGTCAGCCCGAGCTTCTGCTCTTTGCGAGTGGCGTAGAAGCGGTGCGTCACCCGGCTGAGGTCGGGCTCGGTGCCGCCAACCTCATGCCGCTGGTGGTCGCGCAGATGCCGCTTCACGAGGGCCTGAACATCGCCGTCGAGCGTTGCGGAGAACAGCAGGGTCTGCCGCTCCGACGCCGTGGAGTCGAGGAGGGCGTTGACCGCAGGGAGGAACCCCATGTCAGCCATCCGGTCGGCCTCGTCGACGGCCACCATGTCGACGGCGCCGAGGCTCACGGCGCCCTGGTCGATCAGGTCCTGCAGGCGACCGGGGGTGGCAACGAGCAGATCGATCCCCTTGGCCAGCGCCTTGCGCTGGGGGCCCACCGCCACGCCGCCGTACACGGCCAGCACCCGGCGCCCCTTCACTCGCAGCAGTGGATCGAGAGCGCCGCGGATCTGCTCGGCCAGTTCACGCGTTGGGGCGAGAATGAGGCCGCGGGGGCGTTTCGACTGGCCGCGGTCGAGGCGGGCCGCCAGCGGGAGACCGAATGCGATCGTCTTGCCCGACCCGGTCGGCGCCTGGGCCGCGACGTCGCGCCCGGCAAGCGAGTCGGGCAGCGTTGCGGCCTGGATCGGCGTTGGCGTGTCGATGTGCGCCGCAGCCAGGGCATCAGTCAGATCGTCGGGCACGCCGAGCGCCCCGAACGAGGGAGGGGTTTGGGCACTGGTCATATCACCGCACATCCACGGCACCGACGTGCCACATCCTGCTCGAAGCCATCCATAGTATCGACGTCGGTGCCGGCCTCGGCCGTGACCCCTGCCATGGCCCTGTCCGTGGCCGATGTCCGTGGCCGATGTCCGTGGCCGATGTCGGTGCCCGGCGGCCGCGACCTCGTTCGGATCATCGGCGCCAGTGCGGTGGCTGCCATCGGAGTTCGTCCTGGCACACTGACCCCCATGGGTGCCTCGGTCCGATTCGTGCGCCGCCTCCGGGCTGGCGCGGCCCTCCTGATTGTCGCCTGCGTCGTCCTCGTGCTTGTCGAGCCAGCGGCCGCCACCTGGTCGATCGTGGCGGTCGACGACGACACCGGCGAGGTCGGAGCCGGGATCGCCTCGTGTGTGCCGTACGAGGTGATCGGCAATCCCGACGAGCCCGCCGTACCAGTGATCCTCGATCCCGGCCGGGCCGCCGCCGTCACCCAGGCGCAGCTCGACATCGAGGCCCCCGCCCGCATCCGCCAGTTCCTCGCAGCAAACGCCGGGGCTGCCGCCATCGTTGGCGAGTTGATCGACCCAGACACCGACGAACTGGCCTCGGTGCGACAACATGCCGTCGTGCGCCGACCGGCCGAGACGGCGGCCCACACCGGAGCCGACAACGACCCCGTGGCCCTCGACCGTCAGGGAGAAGGCGTGTCGGTGCAAGGCAACCTGTTGGCCTCCGAGGCCGTGGTCAGCGACACCCTGGCCACCTTCGAGGCGCAGATGGCCGCCGACGGCGATCTGGCCGGCGCGCTGGCGGCGGCGCTGGCCGCGGGTGGTGAGGCCGGGGGCGACAACCGATGTGGTGATCAGGCGGCGCTGTTTGCCCAGGTGGCCGTGGCCACGCCGACCGACGCAGGCGATGCCCCGTCCACCCTGCTCACCGTCACGGTCTCCGAAGGCGACGGGCAAGACCCGAGCGCGTTGCTGCTCGCCGCCTTCGAGCGAGGAGAGCGGGGCCTCATCGCAGCGGGTGAGCCAACGGCGTCGGGGGGTGGCGTGGTGCGGGTGCTCGTGCTCGTTGGCGGGGTGCTGCTCGTGGTCGGCGCCGCTGTCGCGTTGCGGCGCGGGATGGGGTCCATCTCGGCTCGTCGCTGAGCCGCCCGTCGCACCAGAAATCGGCCGCATCACGCCGATGAGTGGGCAAGACTTGGGTCATGTCCGAGCCTGGAGGGCGCTCATGGCGAGCGGCCGCAGCCGTGGCCCGGCCCGATTCGCCCCGCTACCTGGCCCTGATTACCGTGGTTCTGGTCGGTACCGGGCTGGCGCTCATCGGGCCGGTCATCCTGCGGACGCTCATCGATCGTGCCGTGGAAGGTCGCGCCTCGACGGCCTCGGTCGCCTGGTTCGGCGGGCTGTTCCTCGCCGTGGCGGCGGCGTCACAGGTGATCGCCCTCATCGTGTCGTACCTCGCCGCCGTGGCGGCCTGGACCACCGCCAACCGCTTGCGGCTCCAGCTCACCCGCCACGTGCTCGACCTGGACGAGGGGTTCCACCGCAGCCACAACCCTGGCGAGTTGATCGAGCGGATCGACGGCGACTCGAGTTCGGTGTCCGAGTTCCTTTCGGTGGTGGCGGTACGAGTGGTGGCCGCAATCGCTCTGGTGATCGGCGTGATCGCCGTGGTGTTGACCATTGCGTGGTGGATCGGCCTGGCCATGGTGGCCTACGTGGTTGGTGCCAGCTGGGTGGTGTACCGCGAGCGAGAACGGGCGGTGAACGAGTCGGCCGACGAACGCCGGGCCGCCGCTGAACTCTATGGCGGCATCGAGGAGCGGCTGACCGCGGCCGAAGATCTGCGGGCCGCCGGCGCGCAGTCCTACGCCGTTGGCCGATTCGCCGCCGAGACGGGTCGCTACATCGAGGTGATCACCCGGCGTGAGCAGGCGTTCCTGGCGCTGTGGCGGAACCTCAACATGGCCATCGTGTCGGGGACGGTGGTGGCGCTGATCATCGGGGCGTTCGCCGTGCGCTCGGGCTTCATGACGATCGGCTCCGCCTTCCTCGTCTACCAGTACACGGCCAGGATCCGGCAGCCGCTCGAAGATCTCAGCCACGACCTGAACGTCGTGCAAAAGGCGAACGGGGCGATGCGCCGGGTGCGGGCGCTCCTCACCACCACGACGTCGCTGCCCGACACCGGAACCATCGAGCCGCCGGCCGGGGCGCTCTCGGTGGAGCTCGATCAGGTGTCGTTCCGATACGCCAACGACGGCGAGCCCGTGCTCCGTGATGTGACCATCCGGGTCGAGCCCGGCCGATCGGTGGGCCTGGTCGGCCCGACCGGTAGCGGCAAGACCACCACGTCTCGGTTGGTGGCCCGCCTGGTCGACACCAGCGAGGGCGAGGTGCGCCTCGGCGGGGTGCCCGTGACCGCCATCCCTGAGGCCAGCGTGCGCCGTCGGGTGGCGGTGGTACCCCAGCAGGTCGAGCTGATCGCCGGCTCGGTGCGCGACAACCTGACGCTCTTCGTCGACCACGACGACGCCGCGGTGGACACCGCCTTGGATCGCGTCGGCCTCGACCGGTTCCGGGGCGAGGCCATGCACACCAGGCTCGGGCCCGGCGGCGCCGGGCTGTCGGCCGGAGAGGGTCAGCTCCTGGCGCTGGCCCGGGCCTGGTTGCGCGAGCCCGACCTCGTGGTGCTCGACGAGCCGACCAGCCGGGTGGACCCGGCTACCGAGGCACGTCTCGAACAGGCGGTGGCCGACCTGTTGGCCGGCCGCACCGCGCTGGTGATCGCCCACCGGCTGGGGACGCTCGACGCGATGGACGAGATCGTGGTGATGGAGGCCGGACGAGTGGTCGAAGCCGGCGATCGGGCCCAGTTGGTGGCCGATCCGCAGTCGCGGTTCGCTGGGCTGCTCCGCCGAGCGGCCGCCGAACCGATGGAGGCGGCGACATGAGGTTGTTGCCCCGCGTCTGGCCGTTGGCAGCCAAGGCCGCGCTCCACCGACCGCGCCCGTTCTGGACCGGCACCGTGTTCTTCCTGATCTTCTTCGTGATGCCGGCTGTGATCGGCCTCATCGTGGGCCAGGCATTCGGCGCCCTCGAAGAGGGCGACACCCAACGGGTGGTGCTGATCGGCCTCGTGCTCATCGCCCTCGAACTGCTGCGGATGGCGAGCCTCCACGTCGGCGCCCTCCACGGGGTCCAGATGTGGGAGTACACGCGAACGCTGCTTCGTGTGAACCTCCTGCGAGCCCAGCTGGCATCGGGCGGTTCCGAGTCGGGCCCACCCGTCCGCTCGCCGGGCGAGGCGATCGCCCGGTTCCGGGACGACACCGAGGACGTGGCCGACATGGTCGACGCCTGGATCGACACGCTCGGCGGGGTGCTGTTCACCGCCGTTGCCCTGGCGGTGCTGGCCACGATCGACCTGTGGGCCACCGTGACCATGGCCCTCCCGATGGCGCTCGCCAGCGCAATCGCACTCGGGATCGGACCGCGGCTCCAGCGGGCGGTGGAGGTCGACCGCAAGGCCACTGCGGCGGTCACCGGCCTGCTCGGCGACGTGCTCGCCGCGGCCACGAGCGTGAAGGTCAACCAGGCCGGCGACGCCGTGATGGGCGAGGTGACCGACGTGGTGGCCACCCGTCAGCGCACTGCGGTGCGGGTCGACGTGTTCCGCCAGATCATCCGGGTGCTGGGCGACTCGATGGCCGAGATCGGCCTGGGGCTCTTCATCGTCACCGCCGTCGGAGCAGTTCAGTCCGGCCGTTTCAGCGCCGCCGAGGTGGTGGTGTTCCTCAGCTACGGCGGGTGGCTCGGGTTCCTGCCCCGAATGCTCGGCCACCTCGTGGCTCGTACCCACGCCGCGACCGTTGCCTTTCGCGAGATGTCCACCCTCGTGGCCGACCACGAGCCCGAGCGCACGGTCGCGGCTCGACAGATGGACTACCGGCCCGATCAGCCCAGTCCGGTGGTCAACGACCACGAGCGCATACCGCTTCACACCCTGCGGGTCGACGGGCTCACCGCCCGCTATGCCACGGGCGGCATCGTCGATGCCAGCTTCACGGTGGAGCGAGGGTCGTTCACAGTGGTGACCGGCCCGGTGGGGAGCGGCAAGACCACGCTCTTGCGAGCCATGCTCGGCCTGGTGTGGAGGGTCGAGACCGCCGGCCAGATCTGGTGGAACGACCACCTCGTCGACGATCCGGCTGCGTTCCTCGTTCCGCCCCAGGCGGCCTACCTCGCCCAGGTGCCTCAGCTGGTGTCCGACTCGCTGCGCGACAACATCCTCCTCGGTCGAGCGGATGACGGCCGCCTCGATCGCGCCCTGGCCCAGGCCGCAGTGGCTGCGGACGTCGCCGGCATGACGCACGGGGTCGACACCCTCATCGGGCCGCGAGGCCTGCGGCTCTCGGGCGGGCAGCGCCAGCGGGTTGCGGCGGCGCGGGCGTTGGTGGCCCAACCGGAGCTGCTCGTGCTCGACGACGTGTCCAGCGCCCTGGACGTGGACACCGAACTCCAGCTGTGGGACAACCTGGCTGCGGCCGGCGTGACGGTGGTGGCGGTGAGCCACCGGCCGGTGGCCTTCGCGCGGGCAGATCAACTCCTCCGGGTGGAAAACGGGCGGATTGCCGCAACCTGAACACGCTCTACCATGACCACCCATGATCGACCGAGGTGTGACCGACACAGACCCCATCCGCTACGGAATCATCGGGAGCGGCATGATGGGGGTGGAGCACATCCGGAACATCAACGCTCTCCCCGGTGGTGAGGTGGTGGCCGTGAGCGACCCCGACGAGGGCTCCCGCTCTGTTGCCGCCAAGGAGTGCGACGCCGACGCCGAGGTTTACGCCGATCACCGCGATCTGCTCGAATCGGGTGTGTGCGACGCCGTTGTGGTGGCGTCGCCGAACCACACCCATGTCGACGTGCTCGGCGATGTGTTGTCGGCTGACGTGCACGCCCTCGTGGAGAAGCCGTTGTGCACCACCGTCGAGGATTGCGAGCGGGTGATCGAGCAGGCCGCCGGGAGCGACCGCGTGCTCCAGATGGGGCTCGAGTACCGGTACATGCCGCCAGTGGCTCGTCTCGTGGATGAGGTCAAGGCGGGAACGCTGGGCCGGGTGCGGATGGTGGCGATCCGGGAGCACCGCTTCCCGTTCCTGGTGAAGGTGAACAACTGGAACCGGTTCACGGCCAACACCGGGGGCACCCTGGTCGAGAAGTGCTGCCACTTCTTCGACCTCATGAACCTGGTCCTCGACGAGCGCCCCGCTCGGGTGCAGGCGTCGGGGGCACAGGACGTGAACCATCTCGATGAGGTCTATGACGGCCGCACGGCCGACATGATGGACAATGCCTACGTGATCGTCGAGTACCCGAGCGGTGCGAGGGCCTGCCTCGACCTCTGCATGTTTGCCGAGGCCACGTACAACCAGGAAGAGGTGTGCGTGGTGGGTGAGGCCGGCAAGGCCGAGGCCTTTCTGCCGGAAGGGATCCTGCGGCTGGGCCGCCGCGGCGAGCACTGGGTGGGCCGGGTGGACACCGAGGTGGTCGACACGAGCCACGTGAAGTTCGAGGGTCTGCACCACGGATCGAGCTACCTGGAGCACGTCGACTTCCTCGACTCGATCCGCAACGGCACCGAGCCCCCGGTCACCCTCGACGACGGGCTCTGGTCCGTGGCCGTTGGCGTTGCCGCCCACCGATCGATCGACGAGCAGCGGCCGGTGTTGCTCTCGGAGATCCTCAGTGATGCCACCATGAATCAGGGAGTGATGTCATGACCGTCGAGATGGCCTGGTTCAGCGCGCTGTGCGACGACGACTACGAGTTCCTCGGCCAGCGCGACGAGCATCTCCAGGCGAGCTGGGAGCACTGCCGCAACATCGTGCTCACCGCCGACCGGCATGGCTACGACAACGTGCTGTTGCCGTCGGGCTACGCCCTCGGGATCGACAACACGGCCTTCGCCGCTGGTATCGCCGTACTCGCCGAACGGTTGCGGCTCCTGCTTGCGGTCCGTTGTGGCGAGCTGATCGTGCCGCAGTTGGCCCGCCAACTCGCCACGATCGACCAGATGCTCGACGGGCGCCTCACCATCAACATCATCTCCAGTGAGATGCCAGGCGAGAGCCTGGAGAGCGCCCCTCGGTACCGGCGCTCAACCGAGGTGATGTTCGCCCTCCGCGAACTGCTCAACGGCAAGCCGGTGAAGCTGGACGGTGAGTTCGTGTCGCTCGACGTGGAGCCGCCCCGGGTCAGAACCGTGAACGGACAGAGCCCGCTGTTCTACTTCGGTGGCCTGTCGCCGGCCGCACGCGAGTGCGCGGCGGCTGGCGCGGATGTGTTCCTCGTATGGCCAGACACCACCGCCGGGTTCCTCGACGTGAAGGCCGACATGGATGCCAGGGCCGCGGCCAAGGGCCGCACGCTGCGCTACGGGTGGCGGTCCCATGTGATCGTTCGCCCAACCGAGGACGAGGCCAGGGCTGCCGCCGCCCGGCTCCTGTCGCGGCTCGACGATGAGGAGGGCGCCCGCATCCGCAAGCAGTCTCTCGACTCCGCGTCGGCGGGCGTGGCTCGCCAGGCCGAGCTTCGCGAGTCTGCCGACAACGACGGCTACATCGAGCGGCACCTGTGGACCGGTGTTGGCCGAGCCCGGTCTGGCGCTGGCGCCGCCATCGTCGGGGATCCCGACCAAGTGCTGGCCAAGATCAACGAGCTGGCCGAGGCCGGCATCGATGCATTCATCCTGTCGGGCTACCCCCACGCCGCCGAGTGCGACCTGTTCGCCCGTTACGTGCTGCCCGGCATCGATCACGGTCCGCTCACGTTCACCCCGGACCCTGTCTCGCTGACATGAGCCACCGGTTGCTCGCACGCCGTCCCGGAGAGAGCGGGTTGTCACCGTGTGAGCTGGCCGATCTCGATGCCAGGGCTGAGGCCGGTTCGCTGCTGTGGCTGGACGTGCAGTCGGCATCGGAGGCCGAGCTCGACGAGCTGGGAGCCCGGTTCGGGTTCGCCCCTGCCGCCATCGAGGACGTGCTCGACGTAGAGCAGCTGCCCAAGCTCGACGACTACGGCGACCATCTGTTCGTGGTGCTCCACGCACTGATCGCAGCGTCGGACCGGGTCGACACCCTCGAGGTCGACTGCTTCATCCGCCCGAACCTCCTCGTGACGGTGCACGCCCAGCCCGTGGTGGGCCTCGACTGGCTGTGGGACGCCGTGCAGCGCTACCCCCATCTGGCCGAACACGGGGCCGACGAGCTGTTCGCTCAGTTGGCCGAGGTGATCGGCCGGCGCTACCTGGAGCTGCTCGACGTGTTCGAGGAACGGGTCGACACACTGCTCGAACCGGCGCTCGACGCCGACAAACGGGTACTCACCGAGATCCAGACGTTGCGCCGCGACGAGGTGACCATCAGACGGGCGTTGCGACCACAGCGCGTGGTGCTGGCGTCGCTCCGCTCCAACCCGCCTCCGGTCGTGCGGGAAGGGGCACAGGAGTTGCTCGGCGACGCCTTCGATGTGCACAACCTCGTGGTGGCATCCCTGGCTGCAACCAGGGGACTGCTCACCGACACGCTCGAGACCTACCGGGGCGCGTCGGCCGAACGGCAGGCGGCGGCCACTGCCGTGCTCACCGTGTATGCCGCGATCGTGCTCCCGTTGTCGCTGATCACCAGCTGGTACGGCATGAACATGACGAACCTGCCCGGCGCCGGCCGGGACTGGGGGTGGTGGGCGGTCACGGCTGCCATGGTGACCGTGGCGGTGGTGAGCTGGATCTGGTTCGTGCGGGTGGGCATCATTCGGATGAGTCGGGGCCGCACCGCCGTGGTCAGCACCCTGGTGGGCGCCGCCCGGGCACCCGTGCGGCCGATCACGATGCTGCGCGAATCCAACCGCCGAACCACGCCAGATCAGCCTTCTCAGCAGTCAGACCCTAGGCAACTCTGACCGATCGGTGTCGGAGGAGTCCCCCCACTCTCCGTCACTGCTCTATTCTTACGGACGTGGATCACGGCATCGACCGAGCCGACCCGTTTGGGATGGGTGTGTTGTTCGTGAGCCAGTCGATGGCTCATCGGTTCAACTGCGGCGACGACGTCGACATGCTCTTCGATGCGCTGCTCACCCTGGACATCCCCCAGACCCCGAACGAGCCACTGCCCCACGTGCTGGCACCGATCGACGAGCTGCTCGAACGGATCAAACCGAACCCGGCCCTGATCGAGCTGATTCGCGCCCTGGTCGAACTCGGCACCACCACACCGCCTCGCACCGCAACCGCCGAGCGCCTCTACCGGGCGGTGCTCTGGGTGATGATGCGCCACGACCCGCTGAAGACCACACCGGAGGTGCTGACCGCCCTGCATGCAGCCACCCCGGGCGAGCGGCTGCCAGCCACGAGCTGGCCGTCGCATGAGTTCTTCGCCATCGTGGTGCTGCTCGTGTACCTGGGGGGCCACGAGGCGCGGGGCGAGCTGATCGAGCTGCTGCGGGCGGCCCGTGATCTGGACTATCTGGCGTTGGCGCTGGTTCTGGAGTGGTATCTGGACCATGGCCACTCCGCCCCCACGAGCTGACACCACGCGCCTCGATCGCAACGAGACCCACCCCGGGTACTGGCCAAGCCCCTGGCCCGTGGAGTGCGGCGGAAACCGTCGACAGAAGACCGCACCCGGCCGCCTCGACGCGGAGGCCGGCACGGCGACGGTGACCACCGTTCGCAACGACCGGTGGAACGTGATGGCGGTGGCCCGAGATCCCGGTGAGTGGTTCGTGGGGGGAACGATGGCCGCCTTCACCGGCGACCCCCCGTTCGGTTGGGTGCAGCGCCTCGATCCGGCGACCCTCGAACCGGTGGCCACCTCGCCCGAGCTGCCGTGCGGCGAGCACGTGTGGTGCGGGGCGATCCTGGCCCACGCCAACGGCTCGATCCACTCGGTGAACGGTTCGTACCTCCATCGCCTCGATGCTGGCGATCTCTCGGTGCAGGCCGAACGGCAGCTGCCCGTCGACCGGAGCCACAACGGCCTGCTCGCGCTCAGCGATGGCACGCTCATCACCAAGGATCTCCGGCTGGAGGGCCAGGGCGGCACCACGATCAGCCGCCTCGATCCTGACACCCTCGATCTCGTTGACGAACCGCTCGTACTACCCGAGGGATCGATGGGCCGCATCGCCGCCGACTGGCTTGCTCCCGACGGTGCTCCGACCGGCGCCCTCGCTGACGCTGCGACCGATGCGGTGTACGTGCCCGGAACCGAACATGTGTGGCGCATCCTCGTTGGGCCCGATGGGGTGGCCATCGACGAGGCGTGGCGGCCCCGCTACCGCCAGCCAGACGACTCGTGGGGGCTGTCGTGGGACGTCTGCCTGTCGGCGGGGGAGTGCTGGCTGCACGACTGTGGCGACGTGTCGTCGGTGCGGCACATCCACTCGGTGGAGCCGAACGGGCGCTACCCGGAGCCGCCGGGTCGAGCCTTGTCATGGCGAAACCAGGCGCCGTGGCCCGGCGCCCAGCGGCTGCTCCGGGTCCCGCTCGTTGGCGGCCACGAGCCGCGCTGGATCGAGCCGTTCGGTCGGCCCGGCGGTGGGGTGATCGCCCCGCCGATGCACATCCCCGAGCACGAGATGGCCATCGCCTGGGATTCGATCAACGGCGGACTCGCTGGTGTCTCCACCGCCGGTGGTGGCCTCGACGTGATGTGGCACGTTGACGCACGACCATCGATGCAGCCCGTGTACTTCGCCGACTCGGCCGAGTTGGTGATCAACGACTTCACCGACACCGGGAGTGACGACCTCATCGTGGTGAACGTCACCACGGGAACCGTGGTGGATCGCGTCGAGACTGGCTCGCGCGTCGCGAACGGCATGTTCCTCACCCCCGGCCCCGACCGCGACGTGTTCTACTGCTCCACGGCCTACCTGGCCCGCGTGCGATGGTCCTAGCGCACCGAGCGTCATAGGATCCGGCGATGGTCCCTCTCGACGAGACGTTCGACGGCACGTTCCCCTTTGCCCCCAACACCTTCGACGGGCACGGCTTCCAGCAGCACTACGTCGACGAGGGGCCCAGGGACGCGGAGGTGATCGTGTGCCTCCACGGCGAGCCCACCTGGGGCTACCTGTACCGGCACATGATCGGCCCGCTCAGCCGCCATCACCGGGTGGTGGTGCCCGACCACATGGGCTTCGGGAAGTCGGCCACCCCGCTCGATAGGCCGTACACGCTCCAGCAGCACACCGAGAATCTGATGGCGCTCATCGACCATCTCGACCTCCGCGACATCACCTTCGTGATGCAGGACTGGGGTGGACCGATCGGTACCGCCTACACGGTGCGGCGGCCCGAACGCGTAAAGCGGCTCTTCTACGCCAACACGGTGGCCGGCTACGGCAACGTGCAGGATCCCGACGTTCCCCAGATCGCATCGTCGCGCTGGTTCACCTGGATCGGCGCAGGGCTGGAGTCCGGCCGCACCGAACAGGTGCTGCGCAACGCCGGCTCCACGGTGTTGTCGGTGATGAAGATCATCGGTTTCGAGAACACCGCAGGTGTCGACGACACCTGGATTCGGGCCTACTCCTCGCCATTCCCCGATTGGGAGTCGGCGATCGGCGTCTACGAGTTCCCGATCGACGCGTTCGAAGGGCGGATCGTGCCCTACGTCATGGATGGCGCAGAGGGCGTGCCCGCGCTCCGGGCGAAGCCGGCGATGCTCTGCGAGGGGATGAAGGACCAGGCCATCCCGCCCGGCCGGGCCATCGCCGACTTCCGCGCGCTGTGGCCGAGTGCACCCGTGGTCGAGATGCCCAATGCCGGCCACTTCTGCCAGGAAGACGCACCGGAGATCCTGGTGTCGAACCTGCGCCAGTTCATCCAGGCCAACCCCTGACGCTCAGACGCGAAGGCGGTCCATGAGCATCGTGAAGAAGTGGTCCTCCGGGTAGTCGGTGACCACGGTTGCGTTCACGGGCTCGTCGGTGAACCCGAACCGGTCGACGATCAGCGCCCCCGCCATCGGGGGCGGACCGATGGCGATGTCCACGGCCACGCGCCGGGTGGTGGCCACCGACGGGTCGATGGCGTGGGCCATGGCGATCGGGTCGGGCAGGTCTGGCCCGGCAAGCTCGGTCTCGCTGTTGGCGTAGGTGGCCAGCACCGCCTGGATGTCGAGTGAGAACGACGAGAACGGAGAGCCGATCGCCCGGATCTCAGCTTCGCGGGGCGGGGTGACGACCGCCGATGCGATCGAGATGTCCCACCCCACGAGTTCGAGCGGCAGCCCCGATCTCAGCACCACGCGAACCGCCTCGGGGTCGACCCAGAAGTTGAACTCAGCCGACGGCGTGACGTTGCCGGGCCCGTTGAGCCCAGTGCCGCCCATCACCACGACGCGCCGCACCATCGAGGCGATCTCGGGCGCCCACAACACGGCGATGGCGAGGTTCGTGAGCGGCCCGAGAGCCACGATGGTCAGATCGCCAGGGTGGGACCGGACCGCGTCGATGATCACCTTCGGCGCTGCGCCCGCGGCCGGGGTACGCCCCGACACCGGGAGGCCGATGTCGCCCATACCGTCGGCGCCGTGCACGGTCTGGGCCGTGCGCAGGTCGCGCATCATCGGTTCCGCCGCACCGGCGTACACGGGCACCTCGGCGCCGCACAGTTCCACCGTGTAGAGCGCGTTCTGCACCGCCTGGTCGAGCGGCACGTTGCCGGCTACCACCGTGATCGCCTCGACCGTCACATCGGGGTCGCGGAGGGCCATCACCAGGGCGACCGCGTCGTCCGAGGCGGTGTCGGTGTCGATCAACATGGGGGTCACGGCGATCACGCTAGGGAGCCCGGCGACCCGAGCCTCGGATCAGGGCAGCGGCATGCCCTCGGACGCCTCGACGATGTCGTACACGTCGTTGCGGTCGAGCGAGACGTCGAAGGCTGCGAGCGATCCCGTGATGCGGGCCGGCTGCTGGCTTCCGACGATGGCCACGGGGCGCGACGGGTGGCACAGCACGAACGCCAGAGCCACCGTGGCCCGATCCACGCCTTCGCGGGCGGCAAGGGCGTCGAGCACCTCGACGAGCGCAGGTGGCACGTCCACGCCGGTGGCCAGGCGACCACCGGCGAGTGGGCTCCAGGCCAGAGGCGTCATGTTGTGGGTCATGGCGAGGTCGAACGTGCCATCGCGCATCGGATCGAGCGTGGCTGCAGAGAACTCGGGCTGGGTCGACACGATGTCGGCCTCGAGGTGGGAGAGCAGCGCGGCGGTCTGGGCCGGGGTGTGGTTCGACACGCCGATGTGGCCGATCTTGCCCTCGTCGACCAGCGCCTGCAGCGTGTCGGCCACTGCCGCCGGGTGCGTGAACATGTCGGGCCTGTGGATCTGATAGAGATCGATGTGGTCGACCCCCAACCGTCGTAGCGACGCCTCGGCTGCCGCCCGCAGGGCCGTCGGCGACGAGTCGTATGGCACCGGAGGCACGATCCCGCCCTTGGTGGCCAGCACCATCCGGTCGCGCAGCGATGGCTCGGCGGCCAGCACCTTGCCCAGCGACTCCTCGACCGAGCCGAACCCGGTGCCCCCGTAGTCGAGCCCGTAGACGTCTGCCGTGTCGATCAGGTTCATCCCGGCGTCGAGCGCCGTGGTGACGAGGCCGACAGCCTGATCGAGATCGTCGGTGGTGAAGCGCCACAGCCCGTAGGCGAGTGGCCCGACCGAGAACGGCCCGACGGAGCGGGGAGTGGAGTCGACCAGGGATTCGGACATGGCAGGATCCTGTGGGTAGGTGGCTGGGACAGCAGAGACAGCAGAGACGGCGGCGTCGATGCGAACGGTCGGGCTCAGCGGAACGGGGCGGTGGTGGTTCGCTTCCGCAACGCGATGGGAACGTTGTAGCGCACGGGCTCGGGCTTGTGGCCCCTCTGCGTCTGCTCCATCTCGTCGAGCAGGAGGCGGGCTGCCATCACGCCGTGTTGGGTGACGTCTTGTTGCACCGTGGTGAGGCCGAGCACAGCGGAGAACTCGTGGTCGTCCACGCCGATGATGGAGAAGTCCTCGGGCACTCGCAGGCCGCGCTCGCGGATCGTCTGCAGGGCACCGCTGGCGATCTCGTCGGACATGGCGAAGATGGCAGAGGGGGGATCGGGTTGGGCCAAGAGGTAGGCCATCGTGACCCGTCCGCCTTCCACGGAGCCGTGGGCCACGAGTTCCAGGGCCGTCTCGGGCTCGATGCCAGCCCGGCGCAACGCATTGTGGTACCCCCGACGGCGTTCGTCTGGCACGTCGAAGTGGATCGGAGCGTCGTTGAGTAGCTCGAACAGCGCGATCCGTCGGTGGCCCAGGCCCAGCAGGTGATCCACGGCGAGTTCGGCCACGGCGACGTCGTCCACCCGTACCGATGCGAAGGGCCCGGCGGTGCCGCCAACGCCGACGATGGCCGGCCCCACTGACGTAAGCGAGTCGAGCTCGGCGTCGGGGAGGCCGATGTTCACCAGGATCAGGCCCTCGGCCCGTTGGGCGATCGGTGCGATCGGGAGCTGTCCGCTGCGCGCTCGCACCGTTTCGGTGGTGAAGAGTTGCACGTCGTAGCCGGCTTCGGTGAGCACCCGTTCCGCCCCAGCCATCACCTGGCTGAAATACCAGGAGCCGAGGTGGGGCACGGCCATCGCCACCGTGCGGGACCGCCCGGAGGCGAGGCGGGTGGCCGAGGGATCGGGCCGGTAGGAGAGCTTCGCTGCGATCTCCTCCACCCGGAGCCGGGTGGCCGGAGCCACGTTCGGAAGCCCGCGTAATGCCCTGCTCACAGTGGCCACGGACACCCCCGCCGTGCGGGCGACGTCATCGATGGTGACCGGTCGACGGGGGGTCATCGCAGTGATCTCGATTGTTGTGAGTCCATGACGCCGGCCCGACAGTTTCGCATGGGGCTTGTCGCAATTTGGCAACGCGACTTGCCCCGCCCTTTGTTTCCGCTAACCTTCGTCGAGCTTAACCTGCAAGCGTTTACATTTGAGCGACAGCTCAGATGGCAGCCATTCAGGCTGTGCCCCAGGGGAGAGGCCCCACGCGGGCTGAGAGAAAGAGAGACCAACCATGAATTCGCGATGGAGAGTGCTACTCGCACTGCTCTTCTCGTTCACGTTGGTGGCCGCGGCCTGCTCGGGTGACGAGGAGGCGGACGACGAGACCACCGAGGCGACCGAGGAGGAGACCACCGAGACCACTGAGGCTGAGGCCGCAGAGGACGAGGAGGCCATGGAAGACGAAGAGGCGATGGAGGACGAGGGCACTGACCTCGCCGGCACGTCCGTCAGCATCTTCGGTCCTGAGTCCGAGGACGAGGCCGGCGCCATCCAGGCCGCCCTCGACATCTTCGGCGAGGCCAATGGGATCGAGATCACCTACGTCGGTGATCCCGGCTTCTCCGATCAGATCAACGCCCAGATCACGGGCGGTAACCCCCCGGACATCGCCATCTTCCCGCAGCCCGGCAAGGTTGCTGACTTCTCCCGAGAGGGCTTCATCCTGCCGCTGCCCGACGACGTCGCAGCCACGGCCAATGCCACCTGGCCCCAGGCCTGGAATGACTTCGGCATCGTGGACGGCACGCAGTACGCGGTGCCGAACAAGGCTGACCTGAAGTCGCTCGTGTGGTACCAGCCGGCTCGCTTCGAGGAGCTGGGCTACGACGTCCCGACCACCTTCGATGAGTTCGTCGAGCTGGTGAACGACGCAGTGGCCAACGGTGACACCCCGCTGTGTGTCGGCATCGAGTCGGGCCCGGCGACGGGCTGGACCTTCACTGACTGGACCGAGGACATGATGCTCCGCTTCGCCGGCGCCGACGTCTACGACCAGTGGGTCAACCACGACATCCCGTTCAACGACCCGCAGGTCGTCGATCAGATGCAGGCCGTGATCGACCTGTGGAACACGCCGGGTGCGGTGTTCGCCTCAAGCGGTTCCATCGCCGCCACGAGCTTCCGTGACAACGGTCAGCCCCTGGTCGACGGTGACTGCCTCATGCATCGTCAGGCCAGCTTCTTCGCTGCCTTCATCCCCGAGGGCACGGCCTTCGCCGACGGTAGCGACGCAGCGATCGACGTGTTCTACTTCCCGTCGAATGAAGGTCGTCCGGTCCTCGTGGCCGGCACCATCGCCTCGGCCTTCCGTGACGCCCCCGAGGTGTGGGCCGTGATGGAGCACATGGCAACGGCCGAGTACGCCAACAACCGCCAGGCCGCTCAGACCGAGCTCCGCGGCGGTGGCCTCTCGGGCTACTTGACGGCAGCCGACGGTGTCGACACGAGCCTGTTCCAGCCGCTTGAGCAGAGCTTCCTCGAGATCCTCGGCACGGCTGACGTCGCTCGCTTCGATGCGTCGGACCTGATGCCCGCTGCTGTCGGTTCGGACTCGTTCTGGACTGAGGGCACGGCTGCGGTGAACGGCGACAAGAGCGTTCAGGAAGCGGCTGACGCCATCGAGGCCAGCTGGCCGTAGTTCCAGATTGACCGTTGTCGTCTGGTTCGGCCCGACGACAACGGTCGGTCGACGCCGTTACTGATCGTGACGGCAGGGTGCCGAATCGTCGGCGCAGTGGCGCCGACGATCTCGCACAGACATCCTTGGAGGGCACCGGGGGACGACCCCGGTGCCCTCAGTATTCGGCGGGAGACGGGGGCGAGGGTATGATCGGGCGGCCTCGGGGAGAGGCGGAAGGGTAGGGGGCATGGAGATCCTCGAAACACTCGTCACATGGGTGTTGTTGATCGCATTGGCACTCGCCATCGGCGCGGCCGTGTGGAGGGCGCTGACCAGGATCGGGGAGGCGGCGAGTGGGTCATCGACCGTCCCCGCCATCGCCGGTGTGGCCGCAGGCCTCGCAGCCGGATGGTTCATCCTGATCGACCAACGCCTGGCCTTCCTGGTCACGGTGCTGGTCGGGATCGTGATTGGCGTCGTCGTCGGTCGTCTTGTTGGTCTGCTCGTGCGTGTCCAGGCCCAGCTGAGTCTGGTGATCGCCGTGGTGGTCGCACTGGCAGTGGCATTGCTCACCGTCGTCGCCCTTGACGCTTCCACGTTGTTCCATTTCGCCGTCGTCATCGTGGCCGCGATCTCGACGCTTCTAGTCCTGGGTGCATCACAGCTGCCGACATCGATCCGTACCAACCTCGCTCGTGTCGCCGGAGTCGCCGCCGTCATCGGAGCTGTCGACTGGTTCCAGGCGTTCGACCGTATGGAGCGGATGTTGGCGAGCCCCGAGATGGCGCGGATCGCCGTGACCCTTTGGGCCGTCGTGCTTGCTGTGGGAGCCAGCGCGGCGCTGTTCATCGCCGCCAACCTCGCCGTCAACCGGGCCCGCACCAGCTGGGCTCAGTTCACCGCCGGCGCTGGAGCCGTTATCGGCTTCGCCCTCTTTGGCGTACTCGACGGCAACCGCCTCCTCCAGATCGTCGGTCCCCGCGAGAGCGTGGCCACCGGTCTCCACGATGCGGTGAACAACGGGCCGTGGACGTTGGCCATCACCTCCGTCGTCATCGGAGGGATCATCGGCTACCTCGGTGGACGCGGCTACGGCGCCACGATCGACGATCGTGTGCGCTCGCCCCGGATCGGGCTCGGCATCGGCCTGATCCTCGGTCTCGTCTGGGGTGTGCTGTTCGCAACGCGGATTCCGGTCGACACCACCGTTCGGGTGCTGTGGACGGCGGTCGTCGGTGCCGTTCTGGTCGGTATCGTCGGCTACCTCATCGGTCGCGTCGAGCAGGACCGGATGCGGGCGGCGGTCGGGGCCGGTGGGGGTCTCGTGGTCGGCCTTGCGATCGGCGGGCTGCTGAAGAACATCTACCAGCCTCGGCTCGAAACCGTGCCGCTCATCGCCGCACCCGTCGTCGGCGCCCTGGTTTTCACCGCCGTCGCTCGGCTCCTCGGCCGCCGCCTGGGCCCAGGTGCACTGTTGGGGGCAATGTTCGGCTGGCTCATCGGCACGTTCGGCTATCCGTCCTTGGGTGGTGGACCTGAGTTGGAGACGATGCTGGCCACTGGGCTCGCCGGTCTACTCGGCGGTGCCGCATTCGGGTTGCTGCCCCACCCGAACGCCGTGGCCCGTACCGCCTTCGAGCAGAAGGCTCGTGCGCCGATCTTCCTCGCCCCGGCGCTGGCCTCCATCGGGCTCGGTCTCGTGATCCCTCTGATCCGGACGTTTTACCTGTCGCTGTTCGACTCACGCAGTGTCGAATACGTCGGGAGCGAGAACTATCGGGCCATCTTCACCGATCCCCAGAGCTTCGACTACGAGGACCGGTTGTGGCTGTTTGAGAGCCGGCTGTTCTGGCTGGCGCTCCTCCTGGGTGTTGTGGCACTCGTCCTGGGTTTCATGAACGGCCGGAGAACCGGCAACAGTTTCGGGTCCGGTCGTGTGGTACGCCGCACCGTTGCGGTGACCCTTGCGATCACTGCGTTGCTCGAGTTCGCATTGGGCCGCCAGACCGACGGGATCTCTGGAGGCAACCCGTTGGTGATCGCCGCCTTGGTGATTGCCGCTGTCGTCGTCTGGTTCGTTCCGATCGGGACGCACATCGGCAATGCCGTACCCCAGGCTCGGATCGACTTCTCGGGCGCCGCTGGCTTCCTGGGCTCGGGGGCGATGCTGCTGTTCGCAATGTCGGTCTTCTCGGTGATCCGGGGCACCGTGTTCAACAACCTTTGGTGGGTGTTCGTCGTCACGATCGCAGTCACCGCCTTCGGTTTGGTGGTAGCTGTGCTGGCCGATCGGGTGAAGAACGAGGCCGTTGCCAAGTCGTTCGTGTTCATGCCGCTGGCCATCTCCTTCGTTGGCGCCGGCATCATCTGGCGGTTCATGTACATCGCCCGCGACCCGTCGAAGGAACAGACCGGTGTGATGAATGCCCTCTGGGTCGGGCTCGGTCGCATCTCCACCGAGGGTTACAGCCGAACCATCGGCATCGTAGTGATGGCCGTGTTGGCCGCCCTCATCGTCGCCCTTGCGATCTTCGGCTGGAATGAGTTCCGGCGTGGTCGCTCGGGCGGAGGCATCGTCGTCGGAGCGCTGATTGTCCTGGCCCCGGTGCTGTGGGTTCTCGGTCGCTTCGCCATCACCGATCCCACGCAACTGTCGCTCTGGCGGTTCGGCACCATCACCATCGGCGGCGGCATGGGAGGCACCGGGACTGTCACCGACACCGGGGTCATCCAAGACACCACGATCTTCTTCGTGCAGGATTCGCTGCCGTTCAACAACCTGTTTCTCATGCTCGTCCTCATCTGGATCCAGACGGGCTTCGCCATGGTGATCTTCTCGGCTGCGATCAAGGCCGTGCCGGCCGAGTACATCGAAGCGGCCAAGATGGACGGCGCCAACGACTCCCAGATCTTCTGGAGGATCACGCTGCCGACCATCGCCCCGACGATCGGGGTGGTGGTGACCACGCTCATCGTGCTCGTGATGAAGGTCTTCGACATCGTGCGCGTGATGACAAACGGCAACTTCGAAACGCAGGTGATCGCCAACGAGATGTGGCAGCGGGCGTTCACCGAACTGAACTTCGGGCTCGGCTCGGCATTGGCTTTCGTGCTGTTCCTGGCGGTGGTGCCGGTGATGGCCTACAACATTCGCAACATGCAGAGGGAGCTCTGAGATGGCTGGTGCAGTGATTTCCCAAGACGATGGGAGTCTGACCGGCCGGATCTACCGGTTCCTGTCTGCCATCCCCACCTGGGCACTGTGGATCATCGTGGTGCTCTGGACTGCGCCGACCTTCAGCCTGTTCGTCAACTCGTTCCGCACCCGTACGGCTCAGCAGGCGACGGGTTGGTGGACCTTCCCCAACGACGAGGCGGGGCTCAGCCTGAACAACTACCGCGACGTGATCAGTACCCAGTCGTCGGGAGGGCTGCAGCTCGGCGCAGTGAACAGCTTCGCCATTGCCATCCCGGCGACGATCATTCCCATCGCCATCGCCGCCTTCGCTGCGTATGCCTTCGCCTGGATCGACTTCAAGGGGCGGCAACCACTGTTCATCGCCACGGTGTCGCTACTGGCTGTGCCCAATCAGGTGGCTCTGATTCCTCTCCTGCAGACCTACTCGGGCGGTGCGCACCAGACGATTCCATGGTTCGACAAGACGATCACCCTGATCCCTGATCTCGGGCTGGCAGGGACGACGACGGCGGTGTGGATCACCCACACGAGCTTCGCCATGCCCTTCGCCATCTTCTTGTTGCACAACTACATCTCGCAGTTGCCCGGCGACATCTTTGAGTCGGCCCGCATCGACGGCGCCGATCACTTCACCATCTTCTGGCGGTTGGTGCTGCCGTTGTCGGTTCCGGTGCTGGCAGCGTTCGCCATCTTCCAATTCCTCTGGACGTGGAACGACTACTTGATTGCGTTGACCATGATCGGTGCCAACGGCAACGCCCACCCACTCACGCTGCGGATCGTGGCCCTGGCCGGACAATTCGGCGCCCAGGAGCATCTGCTGTCAGCGGGTGCGTTCATCATGGCCTTCATTCCGCTGATGGTGTTCTTCCTGCTGCAACGGTTCTTCGTACGCGGGCTACTGGCTGGCTCGGTCAAGGGCTGACAACATGAACCTGGCAGCGAAGTCCGAGTACATGACGTGCATCGTAAATCAACAAGAGGAGGCCGCCTGATGGCTGATGTGGTGTTGTCCGGTGTCGACAAGGTGTACCCGAATGGTCATCAAGCCATCACCGATCTGAACCTGTCAATCGACGATGGTGAGTTCTTGGTGCTCGTCGGCCCGTCGGGTTGTGGCAAGTCGACGGCGTTGCGCATGGTTGCCGGTCTGGAGGAGATCTCCGGCGGCACGCTGACCATCGACGACCGTGTGGTGAACGACGTCCACCCCAAGGATCGCGACATCGCGATGGTGTTCCAGAACTATGCGCTCTACCCACACATGAGCGTGGCGGACAACATCGGATTTGCGCTCAAGCTGGCGAAGGTCCCCAAGGCCGAGATCAAGGAGCGGGTCGACAAGGCGGCGTCAATCCTCGACCTGTCTGAGTACCTCGACCGCAAGCCCGGCCAGCTCTCGGGTGGTCAGCGTCAGCGGGTGGCGATGGGCCGAGCCATCGTGCGCGAACCCAAGGCGTTTCTCATGGACGAGCCGCTGTCGAACCTCGATGCCAAGCTCCGGGTGCAGATGCGAGCCGAGATCGCCGCCCTCCAGCGCAACCTCGGCGTGACCACGATCTACGTCACCCATGACCAGGTCGAGGCCATGACGATGGGGGATCGGGTTGCGGTGCTCAAGCGGGGCTTCCTTCAGCAGGCCGACACCCCGCAAAACCTCTACGAACGGCCCGACAACGTGTTCGTGGCCGGCTTCATCGGCTCCCCAGCCATGAACCTCATGCGGGCCCAGTTGACCGGAACTCCCGACGCAGCGGTGGTCGAGATCGGTGGCCAGTCGCTGGCCGTCGATCCGGCGCTGATCGGAGCGAATCCGAGCGTCGGTGAGTTCGTCGGCCGCGAAGTCGTGTTGGGCTTCCGCCCCGAAGACACCGAGGACGTCGCTCTCGTCCCCGAGACTCCGAGCGATCGCCGTCTGCGCAGCGAGATTACGCTCACCGAGGCCCTCGGAGCGGAGATCATCGCCCATTTCCCGCTGTCGGCTGAGCCCTACGCCATCATGGACGTCGAGTTTGAGGGCGACGATGCCCTCCAAGGCGCACGGCACGAGGGGGAGGCAGTGTACGTTGGTCGGTTCAGCCCGCGCTCGGCGGTGAAGATCGGTGACACCGTTGAGGTAGCTGTCGACACGTCACGCCTGCACTTCTTCGATCCAGAGACTGGTAACGCCATCCGCGGCTAGCGGTCGGGGCTCCGGGTCGGGGCTCCGGAGGAGCCCCTTATGGAGTTTCGCTTGTGGCGAAACTCTCCGGCGTGGCGCTCGTGTGGGATGGAGCGTGGACGGGTTCCGGAGGAGCCCCTTATGGAGTTTCGCTTGTGGCGAAACTCTCCGGCGTGGCGCTCGTGTGGGATGGAGCGTGGACGGGTTCCGGAGGAGCCCCTTATGGAGTTTCGCTTGTGGCGAA
>JBCCFL010000005.1:0-208172 GCA_039029735.1 Actinomycetota bacterium
GCACGAAGTCTTCGGCCGCCCAGCGTCCGCGTTCGGGGAGGGGAAGTCGTACGAGTGGAGCGCCGGACACCTGGTGCCTATCGGCTCGATGGTGATCCGACTGACCCCTTCCGACCCCGAACGGGAACATCAACCCACCCCACCAGCCCCGAACCGGATCGGAACCGCTGTCAGAGGGGGCGGCTAGCCTGGGAGAGGTGGATCTCGCCTCCTCGGAGTTGGGTGGCCTGCTGGTCGACGGCCCCGCCGCCGACGCCGGTGCCGCCGCACCTGCCCGCCGCCTCGATCGACGCGAGCACGACGGGGGCGAGCCCGTGGTCGATCTCACCGACGGTCCCGATCTGGACGCCGTCGTGGCTGCGATGGCCGACAGCGGCCGTCTGGTGCACTGCGAGCTACAGCCAGCACGGCCGGCTCGTCACCAGGAGCTGGCGCAGCCGCTGCCTCCCGCCATCGAGCACTGCCTTCCCGCTGACGGGCTGTGGGCGCATCAGGCCGAGGCGATCGACGCCATCCGCAACCGAGAGTCGGTGGTGGTGGCCACGGGTACGGCGTCGGGCAAGTCGCTGAGCTTCCAGATTCCGATCGCCGAGTCGGTGGTCTCGGGAATCAGAGCTGGCACCTCGCTGCTGGTCTACCCCACGAAGGCGCTCGCCCAAGATCAGCTCCGCGCCTTCGGCGACCTCGAGGTGCCCGGCCTGATCGCCGCCACCTACGACGGCGATGCCAGCCCCGAAGAGCGCACGTGGGCTCGGGCGAACGCCAACGTGCTGCTCACCAACCCCGAGATGCTGCACCACGGGATCCTCCCCCACCACGGCAAGTGGGCCACGTTCCTGAAGCGGCTCGACTACGTAGTGATCGACGAGCTCCATGTGTTGCGAGGCGTGTTCGGCACCCATGTGGCCCACCTCTTGCGCCGGCTCCGCCGAGCCTGTCTTCGCTATGGGAGCGAGCCAACGTTCGTGTTCTGCTCGGCCACGATCGGTGAGCCCGAGGTTCTCGCCTCCGAGCTGTGTGGGCGGCCAGTCACTGCCATCCGAGACGATGCGTCGCCGTGCGGACCACGCCACGTTGCCCTCATGCAACCGGCCAGCATCGACCCCGAGCAGCGCGATGGCCGTCGCCAGTCACCGGCCACTGAAACGATCGACGTGGTCACGCGCCTCGTCAGCAGCGGACAGCGGGTGATTGCCTTCTGCGCCAGCCGGTCGCTCACCGAGCGGGTGGCACTGGGGGTGTCACGGGCGCTGCCTCCCGAGCTGGCCGACACGGTGCGGCCGTACCGCTCGGGCTACCTGGCGGCCGAGCGGCGTGAGATCGAGGCGGAGATGAATGCCGGTTCCATCCGGGCGATCGTGGCCACGAGTGCGCTCGAACTCGGGGTGGACATCGCCGGGCTCGACGCCACCGTGTTGTGTGGCTTCCCCGGCACGATCGCGTCGCTCTGGCAGCAGATCGGCCGCTCTGGACGTTCCGGGCGACCGTCTCTGGCCGTGCTGGTGGCCGGCGAGGACCAGCTCGACCAGTGGTTCGTGAACCACCCGCACGAGCTGTTCAGCCGCCCCCCAGAGCCGGTTGTGGTCAACGTGGCCAACCCGAACATCCGTGATCCTCATCTGGGCTGCGCGGCATTCGAGCTGCCACTCCGACCGACCGACGAGCGCTGGTGGCGCGACCTCGACGATGGCGTGCGGCTCGGTGTGCTGAGCGACGAGCTGCGGATCCGCCCCGATCCCCGGAACCAGCCGCGGGCGGTGTGGGCCGGGCGGGGGATGCCGTTCCACCGCATCGGCCTGCGCTCGGCTTCTGCCGGTGAAGTTCGCATCATCGACGACGAGGGTGAGTTGATCGGCACCGTGGAGGAGAGCCGAGCCGCCAACCTGGTGCATCCCGGGGCGATCTATCTCCATCGAGGTCAGTCGTGGGCGGTGACCGACCTCGATCTGGCTCACCGAACAGCCCACGTCGAGCGGTCCGATGGCAAAACGTGGACCCAGGCCCGATCCGACATCCAGATCGAGGTTCTCGGCACGGCCGAGGCCAAGCCCGTCGGCACGGCGATGCTGCACCTCGGCCGAGTGCGAGTCACCACCACAGTGGTCGGATACCACGTGCGCGAGAGCGGCAGCCGCGAGTCGCTCGGACGCTTCGATCTCGATCTCCCGCCCCAGGAACTGGAGACCACGGCCATCTGGTACGAGTGGCAGCCCGAGTTGATCCGGGCCGCCGGGGTACGTCCGGCGGCCCTGCCCGGGGCGCTGCATGCCACCGAGCACGCGGCAATCGGCATTCTGCCGCTGTTCACCATTTGTGACCGGTGGGACGTGGGCGGGGTCTCCATCGCCGAGGCCCCCCACACCGGGCTGCCCACCGTGTTCATCTACGACGGTTATCCGGGCGGCGCCGGTGTGGCCGAGCTTGCGTTCTCGGCCGCCGACCGCCACCTGGCGGCCACCGCGGATGTGCTCGACGGGTGTGCGTGTAGCTCAGGGTGCCCGTCGTGCGTACAGTCGCCCAAGTGCGGGAACGGCAACGAGCCGCTCGACAAGTGGGCGGCCCTGGCGCTGCTCCGCAACACACTCGGGGAGCAGGAACCCTTCTGAGGCCGCCGAGGGGCCGGGCCGGTTGCCGGTCATTCCACTCTCACCGTGACCGTCGCATGGAGTTCGACGTCGACGAGCACCCGCCCAACGATCGGCAGTGTCGTGGCGGGGCGCCGCACGGTGACCGCCAACCGATCGCCAGCCGTCGGCGGTCCGCCGCCGACACTGCGCACCTCTACAACCGTGACCCTCGCCGGGCCGAGCCCGGATTCGATGGCGGCCGCCCGAGCCACGTCGGCGGACGGTTCCACCGCAGCGGCCCGGGCGCCCTCCCGGGCGGCATGCACCACCATCACCTGATCGCGGGCGATCACGGCAGCCTGTAGCGCGGCGAGCACCACGAGAGCGACGAGAGGCAGCGACACGGCGAGTTCGACCGTGGCCTGGCCGCGTTGGCGCTGCAACCCGTTGCTCGGCCGAGCGGCCGATCGCCGGCGTAGGGGCCACTCACGAGACATCGGACAGAACGCTGTCCATCACGCCGTCGAGGAGGCGGTCCACCCCATCGGTGCTGGCGGCCCAGGCGATGAGCAGACCAGCGATGGCAGCGGCGGCCACCATGACGAGCGCGTACTCGGCCGTGGCCTGGCCCGACTCACGTCGGCCGGCAGTTGAGGGGCGGGCACCGGTGGCGGCCGCCGGTGACATGGGGGAGGTGGTGGGTGAGGGCATGAGGTTCTCCTGCTTCGGATCTCTGGTTGGAGGTCGCCTGACAGACGGGGCGGTCACGGACCGAGCCCGCGGAGAGCGACAATGGCAACGGGGAGGAAGCTCCCGATGAGAACCGCGGGGAGCGACACCCCCACCAGCGGGCCGAGAAGCACCACCGGCAGCCGCCGAGCCCGTCGCTCCCCGGCTCGTCGCCGAACGAGAGCGGCCTCCACTGCGAGGCGATCCAAGGTTGAGGTGAGCGAGCCGCCGCGGGCGGCCGCTCGACCGAGCGCGCCGGTCAGCGACTCGTACTGGGGCCCGAGCTCGGTCTGCAGGCCGTGCAGCGCAGCGCTGAGTGAGCGACCGTTCCTGACCTCCGCCGTTGCGATGGCCGCTGCCGATGCAATCGGCTCATCACTGTGCTCAGCCAGGATGCGTATGGCAGCCACCAGCGACCCT
Organism: Actinomycetota bacterium; assembly: GCA_039029735.1. Taxonomy (GTDB): domain Bacteria; phylum Actinomycetota; class Acidimicrobiia; order Acidimicrobiales; family SZUA-35; genus CADEDH01. The sequence continues at coordinate 3,717 of JBCCFL010000005.1, forward strand.
CCCGAGCCGAGCACCACGAGCGTCAGTTCCAGCGCTTGGGGCAGCACCCGGTGTGGCGGGGGCGATCGATGCCGAGCCAACGCCGAGAACCGAACGGTGCGACCCAGGCGGGGCGCCGACGCGGCACGGACCGCCGATATGGGCCGCCGCCCGACGAGGGGGGCAAGGGCCCATCCCGCCGTGGTCATGGTCACGACGACCAGCAGCGCCGTCACGGACGCCCCCAGGTGAGGCGGTCGATCAGATTCCACGACACGTAGCTGCCAGCGACAGCTGCCGCAGCGCAGGCTGCGCCGAGCACCTCGCGGAGATAGAAGGCTGCCAGGCTCGGTTCGAGGAGGGCTAGTACTGCGCCCGAGAGAGCCGGGAGTGCGGCGAGCAGGGTGGCCGACGTCGCGGCCTGGGCAGCCTGCGCCCGAGTTTCGTCGTCCACCGCACGACGGGCCCGCAGCGTGTCGCCCAGGCGGTCGAGCGAATGCAGCGCGGCGCCACCCTGTTGGGTCAACACGCCGAGCGCAACGTGGACCAGCTCGAGATCGGGCGGGCTGAGCGCAGTCGGTGGATCCAGCGGCCAGGCCGAGTCGGCCCGCAACGCCGGACCGAGCGGCGCGCCCGCCCGAACCTGGTGTTGGATGCGATCGACGAAGGCGGCGAGGTCGTCGGCTCGGGCGCGCCGGCGTCGGCGGGCGCGAGCGCGACGAAGGACGCGGCCACCCAGCAGCACGAGCATCGGGCCGACCACGGCGACGAAGGGGCTCCCGACTGAGAGCCCGATCGCCACGCAGCCCAGCACGGTGCCCGCCAGCACCCGACGGGGCGTCACGCCCGACCGTCCCGGGTCGCAGGTTCGACGGGCCAGACCCGTCGGAGCCGGCCCGACGGGTCGAGATCGACGATCGCGCCGACCTGGCGACCGGGCCCTCGCCGTTCCACTACCACGATCGTGTGGACGGCGGCCCAGATCATGGCCCGCAGGGCCTCGGCGGGTACCTGGTGGTCGCCCATGGCAGCCAGAGCCTCGAGCCGACGCAGAGCACTCGGTGCGTCAGCGGCGTGGCAGGTCGTGAGCGACCCGGCGTGACCGGTGCTGAGGGCGAGCACCAGATCGAGCGCCTCGGCCCCCCGCACCTCGCCGACCACGATCCGATCGGGCCGCATCCGCAGGGCGTTGCGGAGCAGCTGCCGCAAGGACACCGCACCGATGCCCTCGGCGTTTGCCGGGCGGCTTTCGAGCCGCACCACGTGGCTGGCAGCGAGGCGCAGCTCGGCAGTGTCTTCGACGGTGACCACGCGTTCGTGGGGATCGATGTCGGCCGAGAGGGCATTGAGCAGGCTCGTCTTGCCCGACGACGTCGGCCCGACCACCACCATCGATCGCCGGCCCCGTACCCGAGCCACGAGCTGATCGACCATTGTGCTGGGGCCGAACTCCTGGAGGCCGACGCGACGAGGGCGGAAGCAACGGATCGTGACGGTTGGCCCGTCGAGCGCAAGCGGCGGCACGATCACGTTGAGCCGCGATCCATCGGCCAGACGAGCGTCGGCCCACGGCTGTGACGGGTCGACCCTGAGCCCGAGCGGGTCGAGCATCCGCTCGATCCACACCTCCAGCTGCTCGGCCCCGACGACGGGCCCCGCTGGTTGGAGCTGACCGGCCCGCTCCACCCAGATCGGGCCAGGGCCGTTGATCATCACCTCGTCGACGGTGGGATCGGCGAGGAGTGGTTCGAGATCACCGAGGCCGCGTCGCATCCGGCACCACCGGCTCACTTGCTGGTCGAGTTCGTCGACGTCGGCGAGCGGGTTGGCCGCACGCGCCGCATCGAGGAGATCGACGTCGCCGAGATGGGGCTGATCGTCGATCGCTCGCTTCAACACGACGTGGAGAGGATCGACTGGCGGCGGATCGACGTGGGCGGCGGTTCGCCCGTTCATCGCACGAACCGCCGAACGGCACGGAGTGCCCGTGGGCAGCGCCGGGTGAGGGAGCCGGCGTCGACTGCCGCCGCCACCGCCGGATCCCAAGGCACCGACAGCGTGGTGGTGGTGCCGACGACTCGCCCAAGATCGCGAGCCGTGAGCACGCGGCCGGGCTCGACGATGGCGATCACACCATCCACGTGAGCCGCAACGGACTCGGACACCGACGGCTCGGTCACCACGTCGAACTCCGGCCGCCCCAGCCGGGTGACGAGGTACGAGGCGTCGGCGTGGTCCACGAGGGCCCGGGCGAGCGGGTGCCGCCACGGCTGGGACCCGGCGTCGACCAGAACCCGACGGCCGTTGCGCCGCAGCGAGCGCACGAGTTCGTCGAGCCGGCCCGGCGCCCATTGATCGACCTCGCGGTCAGCACCGAGAGCCCGCAACCCGGGGCCGAGCAACGCGACGGCACCATGGATCTCGACCAGTCGGGCGAACGCGTCGGCCGGAGGGCGCTCGGCGGCCAACCAGTCATAGAGGCCAAGAGGGGCACGGGCCACGCCGAGCACCGGTGCAACCGCCCCATCAACGTCGACGATCAGCACCGGTTCGGCCGGGCTGGCTCCTGCGGCAGCCGCGACGACCACGGTGGTCACACCGCAGCCACCCGCCACCGACCACAGCACCGACAGGGGGCTCTGCGTCATCGCTCGCACCTCGGGCCATCTTCGTGGGCCCGAAACGGGCCTCATCCATCAGCTGAGGGGGCGGTGCCACCGAACAAATCTGGGTAGACAGCGGAATCTAGCGTGATCAAGCGCCACTGCAACCCTCCGATCCGGGAAGCCCTGCACGGCCGCCCCCGGCACCGCTACGATCGCCCACGGGCGGTTGCGGCACCACGGTGCGCGAACCGTCCACGGGGCCACAGGCAAACGACGGGGAGGGCTATGGCCCCCAGACTGAGATCCAGCTCCCGAACGCGTGGCGCGCTACTGCATTCGCGCATCGGCATGGCCGTGGTGATTGCAGCCATGCTCGTTGGCGCGGCGTGTTCGACCACCGACCCGACGACCACCGCGGTCGCTGGGGGCGATGTCGACGCCTCAAGCGCAGCGTCAGCATCATCGAGCACGACCGCTGTGGTGCAGGAAGTCGCCGTCACCTCGACCACAGAAGCCCGCCTCACTCTGCCGACACCGGCGCCCGCGGCCGACGCCGCCTCGACGGCTGGCGACGACGCTGAACTGGCGACCGCTGACGACGGCGCCGACGCCGAGGGCGAGACCGGCACCACGCCGTCCGGGTCGGACACGACCACGACCACGATCACCACCCAGGCCTCGTCGACCACGGTGGCACCACCCACGTCCGCACCGTCGACGACCACCACAGCGGCTCCCACCACGACAACGGCCGCGCCGACCACGACTGCGGCGGCCCCGGGGCCGAACCAGTTCCCGAGTGGCGAGGTGCTGCGGGTATCCGACGGCGCCACGCTCGACTTCGCCAGTCAGGTGGGTGGCGGCAACAAACCCGTACTCGTCTGGTTCTGGACACCATTTTGAGGCCTCTGCCGGGCCGAGGGCCCGGACGTCGAGCAGTTCGCTCGACAGCATGGCAACCAGGTGCACGTCGTCAGCGTCGGCACGAGCGGTTCACTCAGCGACGCCCAGCGCTTCCAGGGCGAGACCGGCCTCACGTCGGGCACTGTGGTGTTCGACCCGAACTTCCGGATCTGGGGCCACTACGGCGTGAGTGGAGTGCCGACGGCGATCCTGTTCGACGCCGCCGGCAACCAGATCCAGAACTTCGGCGGCCGCTTCAACGCCGCCGACGTGCTCGCCCGGATCTGAACCGGGCGAGCCGTTGCGGTTCGCCTCTGTTCGTTACTGGTTGGTGGGAAACCCGAGGTCCACCCGGCTGTTCGCCGGGTCGGGCCAACGCGAGGTGATCACCTTGGCCTTGGTGTAGAAACGCACACCCTCGGGCCCGTACATGGTGGTGTCGCCGAAGAGCGACTCCTTCCAGCCGCCGAAGCTGTGATAGCCGACCGGTACCGGCACAGGCACGTTGATGCCCACCATGCCGGCGTCGGCGTCCTCCTGGAACTGACGGGCCGCGCCACCGTTCTGGGTGAAGATGGCCGTGCCGTTGCCCCAGGGATTCGTCCGGATCAGATCAACGCCCTCGGCGTAGGAGTCGACGCGAACCACGGAGAGCACCGGCCCAAAGATCTCGTCCTGGTACACGGTCATGTCGGGGGTGACGTGATCGAGGAGCGTGGTACCGAGGAAGAACCCGTCACCGTCGAAGCGCCGTTCGCGGCCGTCGACCACCACCGTGGCTCCGGCGTCGGCTCCGGCACCGACGTAGCCGGCCACGCGATCGCGGTGCTCTCGGGTGATGAGCGGCCCCATCTCCGAGCTGGAGTCGGTGCCGTCACCGATCACCAGCTTCTCCATCCGCACCTTGATCGCGTCGATCAGAGGATCGGCCACGGCGCCGACGGCCACGACCACCGAGATCGCCATGCATCGTTCACCGGCCGAGCCGTATGCGGCCGAGACCGCGGAGTCAGCAGCGAGGTCGATGTCGGCGTCGGGGAGCACCACCATGTGGTTCTTCGCTCCGCCGAGCGCCTGCACCCGCTTGCCGTAGGCGGTGGCCGTGTCGGACACGTAGCGGGCGATCGGGGTCGAGCCGACGAAGCTCGCCGCCTTCACGTCTGGGTGGGTGAGCAGCCGGTCGACGGCCTCCTTGTCGCCGTTCACCAGGTTGAGCACCCCTGGCGGCACACCTGCCTCCAGAGCCAGTTCCACCAGGAACCGTGGTGCTGATGGGTCCTTCTCGGACGGCTTCAACACGAACGCGTTCCCGCAGGCGATCGCATTGGGGATCATCCAGAGCGGCACCATCGCAGGGAAGTTGAACGGGGTGATCCCCGCCACCACACCGAGCGGCTGGCGCACCGAGTACACGTCAACACCGGTGGAGGCCGACTCGCTGTAGGAGCCCTTGAGCTGATCGGCGATCCCGCAAGCGAACTCGATGTTCTCGAGGCCGCGCAACACCTCGCCCTTGGCGTCGGAGAGCACCTTGCCGTGCTCGGCCGTGATCCGAGCGGCGAGCTCATCGATGTTCGCCTCGACCGCGTTCCGGAAGGCAAACATCACCTTCGTTCGCCGGGCCAGAGACTGCTGACTCCAGTCGCCGAACGCCGTTTTCGCCGAGGCAACGGCTGCGTCGACCTCGTTCACGCTTGCGAGTGCCACCTCCCCCGTCTGGGCGCCGGTGGCCGGGTTGAACACAGGGGCCTTCCGCCCCGACGTGCCCGCTACGGCTGCTCCGTCGATGATGTGCTCGATCTGATCCATTGGGATTGCTCCTCTGTCAAGGTGTTGCGTCAACTGCTGCGATGGCTGCCAGAAGCGCGTCGAGCCCTTCGTCCAGTTCATCGTCGGTGATGGCCAGCATCGGGGCGAGACGAATCACGTTCCCGTAGAGGCCCCCCTTGCCCAGTAGCAGATGGCGGTTGCGTGCTTCATCCAGCAGACGAGCGGTGATCGCACTGTCTGGTTCGACGCCTCCGGGTTGCACCATCTCGATCGCCTGCATCAACCCCTTGCCGCGTAGCTCGGCAATCCAGGGGGTGGCGTCGACGACCGGACCGAGACGTTCTGCCAGGCGGGCGCCCTGTCGTTTGGCGTTGCCCTGCAGATCGTGCTCGACCACGTAGCGCAGTGTGGCTCGTCCAGCCGCCGTCGACAACGGGTTGCCGCCGAAGGTCGAGAACGAGAGGACATCGATCGAGTCCATGATGTCGGCCCTGGCCACCACGCCAGCGAGCGTGATGCCGTTGCCGACGCCCTTGGCGAAGGTGAGGATGTCCGGCACCATGCCGTGGGCCTGGTAGCCCCAGAAGTGGTCACCGGTCCGACCCCAGCCCGTCTGCACCTCGTCGCTGATGAACAGGATGTTCCGGTTCGCCAGTTCCTTGTGCATCGCTCCGAAGAATCCGTCGGGCGGCGTGGCGAACCCCCCGACACCCTGGATCGGCTCGGCGATCAGGGCCGCGACCTCGCCGGCTGTCGCCATGTCGAGCAGCTGCACGAGGTCACTCACACAGGCATCGGTGAACGCATCGTCATCGAGGTGGCCGAACGGGCTCCGCAGCCGGTAGCCGCCGTGCACGAAGTTGACGTTGAGCCCCGACATCGACGCCACCGACCACGACCGTTGCGCCGTGATCGCCTGGGCTGTGTACGAGCGGCCGTGGTAGCTGTTGCGCATCGCCAGCACCTCGTTCGAGCCGCGGTGGGCGCAGGCGAGCATGATCGCCGTGTCGTTGGCCTCGGTGCCCGATGCGGTGAAGAAGACGCGCGCATCGGGGATGCCCGACACGCGGGCCACGTCCTCGGCGAACCCGATCATCGGTTCCGACAGGTAGAGGGTGGAGGTGTGCATCACCTTGGCCGCCTGTTCCTGTACGGCGGCGACCACCTCCGGAACGCTGTGGCCGATCATCGTGGTGAGGACACCGCCGAACCAGTCGAGGTACCTGTTCCCCTCGACATCCCACACGTAGCTGCCCTCACCGCGGTCGATCGAAATAGGATCGACGTGGAGGGGAGCCACGAACGACGGAAGGGCGGCCCGATAGCGGGCGAGCAATGACGCGTTGGTCGGCGAATCAGTGTGCGTGTCAGTCAATGGGGTCCCTCGCGTATCAGGCAGCTCGGTTCGTTCGGTTGTCTTTGCGGCGGCCTTGCTGATCAGAGTACCGCCCACCGATAGTCTGTTTCGATTCGTGGCACACAAGGGCAGCTTTGTGCCAGACAAAGGTCCACATGCAACGATTCATCCCGTTCGATCAACCTCCTACTGACCGCACCGCCAACGGCATCGCGCTGGCGATCGGACGGCTCATCAGCACCGGCACGCTGACCGTCGGCGAGCGCATGCCAACGGTCCGCGCCGTTGCCACCCAGCTCGACGTCAGCCCGACCACAGTGAGCGAGGCCTGGCGCATCCTCCAACGCCACGGCGCCATCGCCACCCAGGGCCGTCGTGGCACGTTCGTGCGAGGCCAGCGCCAGGCCGCAGCGCCTGGCAGGTACTGGCAGGTTCCGGTCGAGCCCGGCACCTTCGCCATCGACCTCTCCACCGGGGTTCCCGATCCAGCGCTGCTCCCACCGGTCGGTCCGATCTTGGGGCGGCTCGAACTCAACACGCCGGTGACCTCCTACCTCGATCCGCCGGTTCTCGACGAGCTCGACACAACCCTGCGCAACGACTGGCCGTTCACCCCTGAACTCCTCACGGTCGTCGACGGGGCGCAAGATGCCCTGCACCGCGTGGTCGACGCCACGGTCAATCTCGGCGACACCGTGATCGTCGACGAGCCCGCCTATCCCCCGCTGCTCGACTCGCTCGAACAGGCCGGGGCCCAGGTGATCGGCATACCCCTCGATGACGAAGGGGTCAACGTTGACGCCCTCGACGACGCCCTGGACTTCGATCCGGTGGCGCTGTTCATCCAACCCCGTTCCCACAATCCGACAGGTGTGACGATGTCGGCCGAACGGGCCGCGGCCGTTGCGGACTCGATCGCCGACCGCTCGATCATCGTGGTTGAGGACGACCACTCCGGCGCGGTGAGCACCGCACCGCTCAACAGCATCGGCGCCCACCATCCCGACAAGGTGGTGCACATTCGCAGCTTCTCGAAGTCACATGGCCCCGACCTGAGGCTGGCCGCCGTGGCCGGAGCCGCCTCACCGATCGACACGCTCGTACGACGACGCCGGCTCGGGCCGATCTGGAGCAGCCGCCTGCTCCAGCGGCTGTTGTTCGAGATGCTCCGTGACGACGAGACCCAGGCGATCGTGGCCGCAGCCAAAGACGAGTACCAACGACGCCGCTCGGTGATGGTGGATGGCCTCGGCGCTGGCAGCGTGACCGTCGGTGGGTCCTCCGGCATCAACATGTGGGTGCCGGTCGTCGACGAGCAGCTCGCCCTGGTGACCCTGGCCGCCAAGGGGATCGGCGCCGCCCCCGGCGGCCCGTTTGTGGTCGAGGGCAACGGAACACCGCACATCCGGGTGAGCGTCGGCACGGTGGCCGACGGCCTCGAGGAGCTGGCGGGAGAGCTGGCAGCAGCGGCAACCGCCGAACCGTCGAGATCCGGCGCTCCGTGACCTCCCCCCGGCCCGTGAACCAGGGTCGGGGTGCCTACAGTGACGCCATGGCAGAGCGTGATGTTGAGAAGGACGTACCGGTATCGCAGTTCGTGGACACCCTGCGGCGCCTGGCCGACGCCTTCGAGGCGGGAGAGTCCTTCCGGGTCCAGGTGCAGAACAAGCGGTTCACGGTTCCAGCCGATGCCCGCATCGTGATCGAGCACGAGGTGGAGGACGGCAACGAGGAGTTCGCACTCGAACTCCAGTGGGAGACCCGCGACTCCTGATCAGGAGCTGAGCATCGCTGCTCAGGGCCCGTTGTCAGCGCCGAGCGCATCGAGCAACGGCTCGCCGTGGCGGGGATCGAACACAGCGTGATAACCGCCGGTGTGCCAGAACACCACCGGACCTGTGACGGCACCCGTCTCGATCAGCTCGAACAGGCCCGCCAGGCCCTTCCCCGAGTAGACGGGGTCGGTGACGATGGCCTCGGTCCGGGCCAGCCGCCCGATCGCGGCGGCCGCGGCCGCCGTCGGCTGGCCGTAGCCGGCACCGAGCTGCGACGTGACGAGTTCGATGCTCGCAGGATCAACCGTGAGGGCCATGCCCACCTCCGCGGCCGCAGCCTCAGCCAGCGTGGCCAGGGCGCCGGTGCGGTCGGAGTAGAGATCGCCGGCGTCGATCCCGATCACGCGCACGTCACGGCCAGCGGCCGCCCGGCCCACGAGCAACCCGGCGTGGGTGCCCCCGGAGGTGGATGTGTGCACCACGGCCGACGGTGTGAGCCCGACCGCCTGGCACTGGGCATCGAGTTCGAGGAAGGCTCGGGCGAAGCCCAGCGTGCCGAGCGGCGACGAACAGCCGACCGGGGCGGCCACGGCGCGCCGGCCGCGACGTGCGAGATCGGCCACCACGGCGTCGACCGTTGCGTTGAGTTCGGCCCACGAGGCCGAACCGGCGAAGCGCACGTCGGCTCCCACGATGTGGTCGAGCACGAGGTTGCCGGTCGGTGTGGCTGGCGCCTCGCCCGAGAGCACGAGCACACAGCGCATGCCAACCGCAGCGGCGGCGGCTGCACCGGTGCGGGCCGAGTTCGACTGGATGGCCCCGGTGGTCACGAGCGTGTCGGCGCCCGCCGCAAGGGCCCGGCCCAACACCACGTCGAACTTGCGAAGCTTGTTGCCAGCGAGGGCCACGCCTTGCACGTCGTCGCGCTTGATCCAGATCTCGGTGCCGAACTCGGCGCTCAGCCGGTCGAGCCGGTGCAGCGGGGTTGGCCAGAAGCCGAGGCCCGCCACGGGGAGCGCGTCGATCAAGGTGGGCGCTGAGGTCATCACCCCGAGATTAGAGGCGGTTCAGGCGTCGATGAACGGCGGCGGTGACGCCGCCGGCAATGCCGGAACGGCTCTGGTTCCAGTCGTGAGGGCCGGTGTTCCCCCAGGCGCCGATGTCGAGCCCGCCCCGCCGTGGTAGAGACCACCGTGCATCAGCGCCGTGAACATGCAGGGCGCCTCGGGCAGTTCGGCCGCGGGTGGCGATGGTTGCGACGGAGCTGGGGCCTCTGCGGCCTCCGTTGGCTCGGCGGGTGCGTCGGCCTCGGGCGGAGCCGGCCGCGACCGGGACCGGGGCAGGCCCGTCCAGGCCGACACGTTGGCGACGGGCCTCAGCATCCGACCCCCAGCCATACCGGGATGTCACGACCTGTACCAGCAACGACGGCCTGGCCGCCGATGTTGAACTCCGCCGACGCACCCCCGTCGAACTTGATCAGATCCTCGTACCCGTTTCCTTGAGCCCAGCCCACCAGATCGGTTGCCGTGAGCGAACTCGTCCCGCCGAACACCAGCCGCGCTGTGTCGTGGTCGATCGCCACGAACGTGTGCCGATAGGTCTGGTAGGTGTACGGGTCGGCGGATGCCGCTGCTGAGAAGTTCGAGTCGAGCTGACCGTCGATGATGAGCGGAATCCCCGCGGCCGCCCACACCCACTCGTTCGCCGGCACGATCTCGGCCGGGGCCAACTCGGACAGGTAGGGTGAGAGCTCGGCGGCGGCGTGCCACGACTCGATCGTGCGCCGGCCTTGGCTGAACGCCACGCTGTTGAGACGACGATCGTCGGCGCTGAGGGTGTCGCCCGGCCACACCTCAACCACGCTCGTCGGCGAGGGATCGAAGCGGAGGCCGAGCACGCCTCGGTCGCTGCGCTCAGCCGAGCCCTTCACGTGCGTGCCGTCGATCACGCCGAGCCCGAGTACGGAAGGATCTGGGCGGTCCTTCTCCGAGCCGGCGAGCCAGTTCGCGTTGATCGACGCCACCGAGCATCGCGACGAGCCGGTCTCGAACACGTTGCGGGCCATGTCGACCTCGACCCCCTGGAACGAGCCGCTCCCGTGCGTGCCCGACACCGGCCGGTAGCCGTGCGTTGCGAGCGAGGCCGACGCCAGGGTGACGAGCGACGCCTCGGGGCACACACCGACCGATGCCGACTCGCTCGGGTAGATGCTGTGACACGTCGAGGTGCGGGTGAGGTACTCGCGCAGCTCGACGAAGTTCACGACCATGTCCCACCGGGTGAGCGAACCCGAGGCGAGCAGGCCTGCCCAGTAGGCCCGACCCTCGTCGTCGGGCGTGCGGCACAGCACGTTGGCGTACACGAGATCGACGTAGTCGGCGTCCGACAGGCTGCCGTAGCGGGCCTGGAACTCAGGGCCGTAGGCGAACTGGAAGGCGATGTCGGAGAGGGTGGCGCCACCGGCCCTGACGTCCGCCCAGTACTGGAACCCGTTGTCGTCGGGCTGGCGGAGGAAGAACGCCTGGTACAGGCGCCAGATACGGGCGTGGCCGGCCGAGGCGTCGACCTGGTCGGAGAACTCGGCCGAGGGGCTACCGATGGCGCAGGTGGTCGCTGCGGCGGGGCTCGCCGCCGCGACGGGAACGGCGACCACGGTGGCAAACAGCACGAGCACGAGGCCCAGTCGACCGATCACCTGCATCCGAACCCCCGTCTGCCAAACGACAACAGCGCCCCCGCTGGAATGCGAGGACGCTGTTGGTATCGGTCGATTGGCCCATCGACCTGTAGGGCTGACGTACCCGGGTTATGGGTAGTACAGGACCGTCTTGCCCACCTTCCGGCTCTGGTAGGCCGAGTCGATGCCGGCGGTGCTCTCGCTGGCGCCGAGCATCAGGCACCCACCGGGCAGCAGCACGTCGGTGCGGATCTTGCGTAGGATCTCGGCCTTGGTCTGCGGCGAGAAGTAGATCAACACGTTGCGGAGCAACACGAGATCACAGCGGGGGATGTCGTTCCACTTCGACAGCAGGTTCAGCTCGCTGGTCTTGATCATGTCCCGCAGCGATGCCTTCGCCTGCCACTGTCGCCCCTGGGTGTCGAAGTACTTGTTCGACATCTCCGGTGGCAGGCCGCGGTTGATCTCGAAGCGGCTGTAGATGCCGTCGCGAGTGCGCTTCACCATCTCGGGCGAGACGTCGGTGGAGATGATCTCGATCCGACCACTCTGAACCTGCGACCGGAAGTGCTCGTGCAACACGATGGCCAGGGTGTAGGACTCCTGGCCGCTGGAGCACGCACCGTTCCAGATGCGCACCTTGTCGCCGCCCTTCTGGGCGAAGATCGGAGGCAGCACCTCCTTGGCGAGCGTCTCGAAGGGGTGGATGTCACGGAAGAACGATGTCTCGTTCGTCGTCATTGCCTCCACCGCTTCCTCGGTGAGGGGCCGGTCGCCGCCCTTGATCTTGTCGATCAGGGCATTGACGTCACTGACCTTGTGCTTGCGCAGCATCGGCTGGAGCCGGCTCTCCACCAGGTAGGCCTTGCCATCGAGCTGAACACCGATGCGGTCATAGATCAGCTTCTGGAAGAAGTCGAAGGATTGGGTGGAGATGGACAGCTCCTCCTTGCCAGTTCCTGCTTTCGTGGGCGTGCTCATCGTGCTCTCCCTGCTCCAACCCGAGCCGAGTCGTGATTGCTGACCTCCACCAGGCGCTGCAACCGTGGGCCAATCTCATCCAATGAAAGGACCTCGGTGGCAAGGCCCGCGTCGTACACCGCTTTCGGCATCCCCCAGACGACGCTCGTGGCCTCGTCCTGGGCGATGATGTCGCACCCGTGTGCTGCGACCTTGGCGCTTCCCTTCACCCCGTCGTTGCCCATCCCCGTGAGCATCGCAGCGAGCAGCCGTTTGCCGTAGAGGTCGGCCGCTGAGCGGAACAGAAAGTCGACTGCCGGTCGGCAAGAGTTCTCGGGCGGATCGTTGCTGAGCTTGACCACCACGTCTCCGGCCTGGCCCTGGACCAGCCCCATGTGGTGGCCTCCCGGGGCGATGTACACCGACCCGGCCTCGGCCTTCATGCCCTCCTGGGCCTCGATCACCGTCGCCACTGACTTGCGGTTGAGCCGGTCAGCCAGTGTCTTGGTGAACACAGCCGGCATGTGCTGCACGACGAACACCGGCACGGCGAGGGGTTTGGTCCACGCCTTGACCACGTCTTCGAGGGCGACGGGCCCACCCGTTGACGAGCCGATGATGACGGCTTGGATGGTTTCGCCCGGGCCGCGTTTCTTGGTTCGCGGTCGGAGGCCATTGCGCCCGGCCTTCGCCGGGGCCGGTAGCTCAGCCTCGGACGCTCCGTCGGTCGATCGCTCGGCTGCGGCGCTCTGCGTGGGGTTCTCACGAGCCGGGCCCACCGACCGTCGGGCCTGAGCCGGTCGGCGCCCCGCACTGGCGCCCGCACCCGCGCCCGGTGCAGTGAGTGCCCTGATACGGCTGACGAGCTCCGCCTTCACGTAGGCGTTCGACTCGGTGACGTTGGTGGTCACCGGCTTCGTCACGTAATCGCTGGCGCCGATCTCGAGCGCCCGCAGGGTCACGTCGGCGCCCCGTTCGGTGAGGCTGCTGAACATGATCACGGGCAGCGTCTTGTGGGTGAGCCGGATCTCCGCGAGCGCCTCGAGCCCGTCCATCTTCGGCATCTCGACGTCGAGCACCACGAGGTCCGGGTTGTGTTCGGCCACCTTCTTGACGGCGATCAAGCCGTTGGAGGCCGTGTCGACCACGGTCAGATCGGGCTCGGCGTCGATGACCCGCTTGATGAGGCCCCTCGTCACCGCGGAGTCGTCAACGACGAGGATGCGCTTCGGTGCGGTCATGGAGCCGCCTGCCGGATCGCGTTCAGACGCTGGTCGGAATTCATCAGACGCGCTCCTTGGCATTCGAATCGAGGGTGACGGCAACGTCGATGTTCATCATCAACAGCAGCTCGTCCTCCAACTTGTAGGCACCGAGGATGAGATCGCGGGACAGCTTGTCGACCGTCTCCGGTGGCGCCTCGTAGTTCTCCGCCGATACCTCGAGCACGTCACCGATGCTGTCGACGAGCAGACTCATCCACTCCCCGGCCGAGCGCACGACGACGTGCACCGGGTTGTGGTCGTCCGGTCGCTCCTCGAGCCGAAAGCGGCGGCGAAGATCGATCGTGGTGGCGATCTGGCCTCGGAGATTGATCAGGCCATCAACGGCAGCGTCGGCGTGAGGCACGGGCGTGATCTCGAGACCCTGAATCACCTCCTGCACCTCACGTACGTCGATCCCCAGGTACAACTCGCCCAGGTGGAACGTGCAGAGCCGGATTCCGAAGTCGTTCTCTGTCATCGCATCACACCTCGGCGTAGCTGGGGGAGTAGGACGCCGGCATCAGCCGGTCGAGTGCGGTGGTCAGCTCGACGATGTCGGTGACCTTGCCGTCGATGACGGCGGTGGTGGTGCCCGGGGTCGCGCCTGGCACCAACTTGGCGTCAGCCACGATGTCGAGCACTCGCTCGACCACAATCCCCACCGACTCCTGCTCCCGGGAGCAGACGATGATGCTCACCCGGTCGCGGTCTTCGTAGTGAGGCACCGGCTCGCCCACGATCTCGGCGATGTCGAGCAGCGGCATCACGCCCTCGCGGTACTGGACCACGGGCTGATGCTCGGACTGCTCCACCTCGTCGCTGGCGAACTCTTCGAGCCGGTCGACGTCGTCGAGGGGCACAGCCACCTGGACCTCGTCGTTGACCCGGACGAGCAGCAGCGCCCGGTCGCTGACCTGGCCACCTCCCGAGGTGGCCTCCTCGAGCTCAGCCGGGGCGTCACCCTTGCGAGCCTCGGCGGCGAGAATGTGGGCCTCGGTGGCGAGCCCCAGAACGTCGAGGATGAGGGCCACGCTGCCATCGCCCATGATCGTGGCGCCGGAGAAGAACGGGATGTTCTGAACCTCCCGCCCCAGCGGCTTGACCACGATCTCCTCCGTGTCGTCGATCTCGCCGACCACAAGGCCGAACTGCTGGTCGTCGGCCTGGAGAACCACGATGTTGTAGGTCTCGTCGTTGTTGATCTTGATCTCCGGTTCGGATCGGAGCTCCCGCTTGAGGAAGACAAGTGGCAACAGATCGCCACGTAGGCGGTACACGGGGGCCCCGTGGATCTCCTCGATGCGGTTGGTGGTGTGGTTCCCGTCGAGCCGCACCAGCTCCAGCAGGCTGGCCTGCGGGATGGCATAGCGATTGCCCTCGCTCCGAACGATCAGAGCGGGGATGATCGCCAGCGTCAGGGGGATCTTCACCTTGAACGTGGTGCCAGCCCCGCGCTCGGACTTGATCTCGACGGAGCCACCGATCTTCTCGATGTTCGTACGAACCACGTCCATGCCAACGCCACGGCCGGACACGTTCGTGACCTTCTTCGCCATGGAGAAGCCGGCCATGAACACCATGTTGATGGCCTCGGCGTCACCCATCCGGGCGGCCGCTTCACTCGAGATGAGCTCCTTCTCCACCGCCTTGGCCCGGATCTTGTCGGGGTCGATGCCAGCACCGTCGTCGGTGATCTCGATGATCACCTGGCCGCCCTCGTGGTTGGCCCGCAGGCGCAGAACCCCCTCGCGAGGCTTGCCCTTGGACTCTCGCACGTCGGGATCCTCCACACCGTGGTCGACGGTGTTGCGCACCATGTGGGTGAGCGGATCCTTGATGGCTTCGAGGATCGTCCGGTCGAGCTCGGTCTCCTTGCCTTCCATCTCGAGGCGGATCTCCTTGCCGAACTGGCGGGAGAGATCGCGTACAACGCGGGGGAGCTTGCCCCACACGTTGCCGATGGGCTGCATTCGGGTTTTCATGACCCCTTCTTGCAGCTCGGTGGTGATCAGGCTGAGGCGCTGAGCGGGGCTGCCGAAGTCGCGATGCCCACCACTCTCGACCAGCTGGACGATCTGGTTGCGGGAGAGCACCAGCTCACCCACCAGGTTCATCAGCTGGTTCAGCAGGCCGACGTCCACCCGGATCGTCGACTCGGCCGTTGACGTGCGCTGCTTGGTCGCCGCCTTCTCCACCTCTTCGGGCTGGGCCCGCCCCTCGTCCACCAGAATGTTGCCGAGCTTGCGCTGATCGCCAAGCGACTGCTCAGCGGCAGCGATCTCCACATCGTCGCGCTTCGCTGCACCGTCGCTCACGAGGATGTCGCCGATGCGATCCGCGTCGGCCGGCGGGGCGACTGGAGCAGCCTCGCCGGCGGCAGCAGCCTCGCCGGCGGCGGGCGCAGCGTCGGAGACGTCGGCGGTGGCAGGGGTGGCGACCGGCGCATCGTCTGCGAAGTCGTTCAGGAACACCGGACCATCGACCTCAGCGTCGTCGGCCGCCGGCTCGTTGCCTCCATCGTCCGATGAGGCGTCGGCCGATGCCACAGCCGTCGGTTCAGCCTCGGCTGGCTCTGGTTCGCTGGCGGCCTCGGTGGTATCTGCTGCGGTGGCCACACTGGTCTCGCCGGCAGTGAGCCGTTCGACTTCGCTGAGCAGATCGGAGTAGTCGGGCGACCCCTCCTCCCCCGTGGTTTCGATCGTGTCGATCATCGAGCGGATGGCGTCGACGGTGGCCAACATGGCGTTGGCGATTTCGTCGTTCATCTGCAGGACGTCATCGCGGAGCTGGCTCAGCAGGTTCTCGCCCCGGTGGGCCACCTTCTCCAGATTCTCGAATCCCAGGAAGCCACACGTGCCCTTGATCGTGTGGAAGATCCGGAAGACCTCGGTGAGAGTCTCCTTGTCGTTCGGACTCTCCTCGAGAGACACGAGCGCTTGATCGAGCCGGTCGAGGCCTTCGAGGCTCTCGACGATGAACTCGTTGACGATTTCATCAACCTCTTCCACTGCGTGTGACTTTCCTTCGCTCGGGCGGGCTTGAGTGCACGCGTCGATCCGGTATCAGCGGTACTGACCCACGAGCTCGTTGAGCTCGGCGGACATGCTCGCCATCTCCGATGCCGATTTCTTGGTTTCATCGGTCGCGCTGAGCGTCTCCGAAGCGGCCGAGGCCAAATCGGTGATCGACGTCGCGATGTTCTTGGTGCCGGTCGCCGCCTCTTCGACACTGCGGCCGATCTCGGAGGTGGTGACCGATTGCTGCTCCACGGCCGAGGCGATCGACGTCGAGATCTCGTTGATCTGGTCGATCGTCTCGCCGATCTGGGTGTTGGCCTGGACGGCGCCGGCGGTGGCGTCCTGGATGGCCTGGATCCGACTCGAGATCTCCTCGGTGGCCTCGGCGGTCTGGTTGGCCAGTTCCTTCACCTCGTTGGCCACCACGGCGAAGCCCTTGCCGGCCTCACCGGCCCGCGCCGCCTCGATGGTTGCGTTGAGCGCCAACAGGTTGGTCTGCTCCGCGATCGAGTTGATCACTTTGACCACCTCGCCGATCTTCTCGCTCGACTCACCGAGGCGGGAGATCGAATCCGACGTGGTGCTGGCCACTTGCACGGCGTCCGAGGCCACACTGCGGGCCTCGGTGGCGCTGCCGGCCACATCCTGGATCGAGGCGTTCATCTCCTCGATCGCCGAGGCAACGGTGGCGACACTGGCCGACACGTGATCGCCGGTTGCCGACACGGTGGTGGCCTGGGAGGAGGTCCGCTGCGCGCTCGACCCCATCTGACCCGATACGGCCGTGAGTTCGTCGGCCGACTGGGCCAGGTGCTGCGACGAGAGCCGGAGCTGTTCGACCATCGTGCGCAACGACTGGATCATCGTTGAGAACGCCGTGCCGAGCTCGCCGGGGACCGGCTTGTCGAGCACCGGAGCCGACAGGTCGCCGTCACCGATCGACTGTGCCTGCGAGCCGACGGTTCGGAGCATGGCAGCCATGTCGTTGAACGAGTGGGCCAGCTCGCCCACCTCGTCGCTGCGCGTCACACTGATCGGCTCGACCGTGAGATCGCCCGAGGCGATCCGGCGAGCGCCGACGGCCATGCGGCCCAAGGGCTT
Source organism: Actinomycetota bacterium (assembly GCA_039029735.1). Classification (GTDB taxonomy): domain Bacteria; phylum Actinomycetota; class Acidimicrobiia; order Acidimicrobiales; family SZUA-35; genus CADEDH01. Next base: position 21,130 of record JBCCFL010000005.1, read on the forward strand.
GGCCACCCCACGGGCCAGCCACGTGGCGAGGCCGGCGATGATCACGGCGGCGATGCCACCGAGCACCAGCATCGAGTTGCGGATCGTGGTGGCCGTGGCCAGCGCCTCGGCCGTCTCCTGGCGCACGAGGATGCCCCAGTCGTACCCGTCGAAGCCGAGCGCACCGTCGGTGGACGCATAGCCGTTGAACTGCTCGACCTGACGCCGCTTGTGCAGCTCCCGGGTGAACCCGGACTCGCCGTCGCCCTGAGTGGCCTGCTGTGCCGCAACGATCCCTGCCTCGGACAGGTTGAACGAGAGGACGTCCTCGGTGGTCTCGTCGTCGATGAGCATGCCATCGCTGCGAAGAACCTGGCTCTCCACGGTGGTGATGCCCGACTCACGGAGCTGACCACGTGTCTTCTCCATGATGTCGGTGACCACGCGCTCGAACGAGGCGTCGTTGTGCCAGATACCGATCATGGTGCCGGCGGCGTCGTAGATCGGAGCCGTGAACGGCAGCGTCAGGCGATCGTCGCCGTAGATCTCGGCCACGAGCTGATTGCGCTCGACATCGGTGTAGTAGGTGCCGCCGGCCGGTGTGGCACCACCTGCGACGACCTGGAACCAGTCCTCGCCCGAAACATCACGGCCAACGAGGGCCGACGTGTCGATGGCGTTGCCACCACCGTCGATGCTGTTCACCGAAGTGACCCGCCCGTTCAGGTCCACCACGAGCATGAGGTCGTAGATCCCATAGGTGACGGTGAGGAAGTCGACGATCGTGGCGGCCTGCTCAGGCGTGCCCTTCGCCAGGGGATTGGCGGCGAAGGCCTGCACGTCGCCGTAGCGCTCGAAGAGGTTGCGATCGATCTTGTCGCCGGCCTCGATTGCGGCCACCTCCATGCGCTGACCACTGGCCAGTGCCAACGCCGAGTTGACCCGGTTGACCGCAACCCAACCGACGATCGCGAGCGGAACGAGGCTCAAAACGAGGAACGCTGCCAACAGCTTCGTGTTGAGGCCACCCAGCCTGCCGAGAGCCGACCGCCGCCGCCCTCCGTCGAGTTTGCCCATCGCTCGTCCTCCCATGGACTGCTCGGGACGACGGAGCCGGTCTTCTACCGGCCCGTCGTATGCCTACCTGGTCAGTTATCTACGAGTCGGTTTCGCGTCGGCGAAGTTGAGAGGCGTCGGCGTCATCGTCGCCCCGCTCGGCCATGAGGGCCGCTTCGATCGCCGACACCAGCTCGTCCTTGTCGAGCCCGAGTGCGTCGAGTGCCGTTGCGAGCTCCTCAGGGTCGGTGTCGGAAGGGATTCCCGCCACTTCCCATGCCACGGCGTCGGCCACGTACACCACCTGCGCGGCGGGTAGCTCCGTCTCGCTCGGCCGATGGTGGAAGCGGATGGCCTGGGCGATCGAGTCGGGAATGTTCCAGAGCTCGAGCAGCAGCGCCCCGGTTTCGGCGTGGTCGAGGCCGATCAGGTCTCGCTCGGCCTGGCACAGGTCGATCACGTCGTTGCGGGCGAACTGGAGGTGCCCAGCATTGAGCACCTGGCCGAGCACGACCTTGCCGAGATCGTGGAGCAGAGCAGCGGTCACCACCTCGGGGCCGACCTCCACCTTGGCCCGACGCTGGATCAGTTCAGCAACACGCGAGCTCATCGCGGCGTGCTCCCACAACATGTCGGCGTCGATCGCGTAGCCAGCCAGTTGGGTGTCGCTGATCGACCCCATCGATCCGGTGACCGCAACGGACAGCACGCGGGCGAGGCCGAGCAGCACGACAGTCTGCTCGACGCTCGTCACTCCCGATGCGGGAGCGACCGCAGCTGAGTTCGCCGCCTGCAGCAACTTCGCGGTCAGTGACGGGTCGCTCTTGACGATTGCCACGACCTGTTTGATCGAGACGTCGTCGCTGGCGATTGCGGTTGCCAGCTCGACAACAGTGCGTGGCAGCGGGGTGACCGCCTCAGCCAGATCGAGCAGTTCCTCTTGGACATCGAGTCTCACGTCGAGCCGCCTCCATTCGTGTACGTACCAGACAAAAACTCGCTGGAGGTCCATCGGACGCATCCCCCGGATGCTGAGCACTCCGCAAACTCCACAGAAGCGCCTGGCGATCCCTCAAGAGGAGCCGGGAACACGCCGACAGTGGACGCAAGGGCGCGGCAACCCGGCTGCGCACGTGCACCGTGGATGCATCCTCTGGAGGAACTGATGAAGATCCTGGTTGTCGACGACAGCTCGGTCATGCGGAAGCTGGTTACCCGTTCGATCCGTCAGGCGGGCTATGGCCACGCCGAGGTGTCGGAAGCCGAAGATGGCGCGAAGGCCTTGGAGGCGATCAACTCTGATCGTCCCGACCTCGTGCTCGCCGACTGGAACATGCCGAACATGACCGGCATCGAGATGCTGCAGGCGCTGCGTGAGAACGGCGACGACATCAAGGTCGGATTCATCACCTCGGAGTCCACCTCAGAGGCCAAGAGCAGCGCCCAGCAGTTCGGCGCGTCGTTCCTGCTCACCAAGCCGATCGACACCTCGCACCTCGAGGCCGTTCTCGACAAGGTCGGTGCCTGAGATGAGCGTCACCATCACCCGCGACAGCCTTCAGCAGATCCTCGCCGAGCTCACCGGCCAAGACGTCAAGGCTGAGCAGGCCTCGGACATCACCCCTCACCCGGCCACCTACCGGGGCCTGGTCACGCCCGAGAACAAGCTCGTCGCCGTGATCGCGTCCGACCTGAACTTCGCCCACCGCTGCGGCGCAGCACTGGCCATGATTCCCGCCACTGCCGTGGAGGACGACGCCGAAGAGGTCGAGGACCACCTGATCGAGTTCTACGGCGAGGTCGCGAACGTGCTGTCACGCCTGGCGAACGAGGCCTACGCGGAGCACCTCCGCCTCGATCCCGGGTTCGATATTCCGGCCGAGGTACTACAGAAGATCATCGACAACGGCACCATGACCATCGGTGCCAACACGACCATCGACCCCCACGGGTCGGGTGCGGTCGGTATCTGGTTCGCCTGATACCCCACTCCTGATTCGGCCGACCTGTGTTGGCCAACCACGACGAGAGGCGCCGGGATCAGATCCGGCGCCTCTTGTGGTTTCCGCTCACGGGTCGTCCTGGCACGCCGACGGGACCGCAATGCTTCCGGTGTGGTTCAGCATCCCCCTCGGGGGAACAATCTCAGATGAACAGTTCGAGCTTCGCCATCGCCTCATCGTGTGGTTCCTGGCGGTCCATGCGCCCGTGCTGTTCATCATCGCCGTTCTTCGTGACTTCGGCGTGATACACGCACTCATCGAGTCGTCCCCGGCCGTGGTGCTGGCGCTCGTGGCCCGGCTCTGGTCCGCCAACCACTTCGCCCGAGCCTCGGTGGCCGCCCTCGGGCTGGTGGTGGCGGCGTCAATCCTCGTGCACTTCACCGGCGGGCTGATCGAGGCCCATTTCCACTGGTTCGTGGTGCTGTCGTTCGTGTCGCTGTACGTGGACGTGCGGCCCTTCCTGGTGGCGCTCGGCTACACCGTGCTCCACCACGGCGGGATGAGCATGTACGACCCAACGCTGGTGTTCTCAACCGAAAGCGGACAGGCCAATCCCTGGCTGTGGACCCTGATCCACGTGATCTTCGTGGTGATGCTGATCGCCGCCATCGTGGCCAACTGGCTCACGCTGGAGCACCAGAACTACCAGCAGGACCAGATGGCCAAACGCCAGCGGTCGATGATCGACCAGCAGGAGGAGGTCGCAGTTGACGTGCGCCGCCGGGCCACCGCGCTGAACGATGGCGCCACCGACGTCCGGTCCATGATCGACAAGATGGCCGAGTCGATCTCGACGATCGACGACGGCGGGCAGCGAGTGGGGGAGCTGGCCCACCAGGCCACGGACCGGGCCAGCCGGGCCGGCGGTCTCAGCAGCGAGACCCGCAACGTGGTCGCCGAACTGGTCACCCAGAGCATGCAGATCGCCGAGTTGGTCGCCGTGGTGGAGGAGATCGCCGCCCGAACCACCCTGCTCGCCCTGAACGCCAACATCGAGGCGGCGCGCGCGGGCGAGGCCGGCCGAGGGTTCGCCGTGGTGGCCACGGAGGTGCAGGCGTTGGCCGGCACAACCCGGGACGCAACCGAGAAGATCAGCGCAGTTACCGACACCATCTCCTCTCAGCTCGACCTCTCGCAGGCCGCCATCGACGATGTGGTGCAGTCGGTGCAGGAGATCGAGGCGCTCCAGGCGCAGGTGGCAACGGAGCTGACCGAACAGATCAGCGCATCCACCCGGATGCGAACAGAGGTCGACGGCGCATCGAACACGATGGACACCATGGCGGCCGAGGTCGACGGGCTGGCCGGGGTGCTCGAACACGCCCATCGGTCGGCCGCTGGCCACCGCTGAGGACCGTCGCGGCCTCACCGACCCGAGTTGCGGGGCCGTTCCCAGCGGGCGGTATCGTCGCTGGTGGAGGTGTCCGAGCGCCTGGTGGGCTCCACCGCCTTCAAAGCGGCTGTACGGGGTGATCCCTCGTAGGCGGGTTCGATTCCCGTCCACCTCCGCCAACACTCGCCCACCAGGCACCACCCGCCAACTGCGGTGACGCACCACGTGCGATACTCAATGGGGTGGTGACAACCAGGCGGCTTGCTCCTGATCGTGCCACCTTCACCAAGGTGGCGGTGCTGGCTCTCGTGGCCGTGGCGTTCGTGGGCACGCTCGCCGCCGGTTCTACCGCAGGTGTTCTGCCGCTCCTGCTGATGCTCGTTGCGATCGAGATCGTGCTCGGCCTTACGGGTCGTCTGGCCAGAACCGGCGTGTTCCTCTGGCTCGGCGTCGTGCTCGCCGTGCTCGGAATCGGGGTCTTCTTCGCCTCCTGACCACGGGCGGCCCCAGTGCGCAGCCGTCTACGGTGTCGCCGGTGTCCCCACCTCGCGACGTGGCCGAACTGAACCAGACGAACAAGGCGCTGGTGTGGCGGTACTGGGGTGAACTGGACGATGCCGGAACTGCCCCGGCAGCCATCGCCGCGGTTGCCGAGCGGTTCATGGCGCCCGATGCACCCTGGCACGGGCACGCGCCGGTGGGATCGGTGGCCGGGGCCGAGGCGTTCGCCACCAACGCCTGGGCGCCCCTGGGGGCGGCGATCCCCGATCTACGCCGGGAGACCTTCCTGTTCTTCGGGGGTAGGTCCAACGGCCGGGTGGACGGCGACGAGGCGCTCGACGGCCGGATGTGGGTGACTGGCACGGGCGTGCTCCGGGGCACCCTCTCGGCTGACTACCTCGGCATCCCCGCCACCGGCGCCGAGGTGGCGGTTCGCTGGGGCGAGTTCTGCTGCGTGGTCGACGAGCGCATCAGCGAGACGTACTTCCTGATCGACGTTGTCGACCTCGCCCGCCAAGCCGGCGTCGACCTCCTCCCCCCGAGCCTCGGGGTGGACGGGGTGTACCCGCCGCCTGCCTCGGGCGACGGGATCCTCCACGCCGCCCAGGACGCCGAGCTCTCCGAGGCGAGCCTCGCCTCCATCAGACGGTTCATCTTCGACGGGCTCAACGTCTACGACCAGGACGACCTCGCCAGCATGGGCATGGCCGACTTCTTCCACCCCGACGTTCGGTGGTATGGGCCCGGCGGGATCGGGGCCTGCCTGAGCCTCGCCGAGTTCGAGGACAATCATCAGCGGCCGTGGCTCGTGGCCTATCCCGATCGGCAGGTACAGGACCTCGACGCCCTGATCGCCGAGGGTGACTACAGCGGTGCTCCCGGGTGGGCGGGTGTGATCGCCACCCACACCGGCCCCTACCTCCACGTGGCTGCCACCGGGCGCCGGGTGGAGTTCAACGGGCTGGACTGGTGGCGTCAGGCCGGTGACCAGTACGTGGAGAACTGGGTGTTCGTCGACATGGTGCACCTGTTCGACCAGTTCGGCGTCGATCTCATGGCCCGGCTGCCCGGTTCACAGGGCTGAGGTTCGGATCGCTCGACGGCGCGAGTTCAACCCTGCATCCGTTGGGGGTAGCGTGTGGTAGGGGCATGACGTGATCGGTTGAGGTCAGCCATGCGAACGCCTGTATCCGCAGCAGTGGCGATGCTGCTCGTTGTGACCGCCGCGTGCAGCGGCAGCATCACCGACGATCCGGTGACGGCAGGGGCCGACACCGCCGCGTCTGCCACCGCGGCGAGCGCCCCCACCGAGACATCGGCAGCCACCACCACGTCGACCACCAAAGCCAGCATCGAGCGCATCGACGATGCCGAGGGCACCGACGACGCCGGCATCGCCACGCCGAAGCTCCCGAGCAGCAGCGACTCCGCCGACAGCGACGGCGACGGCGACGGCGACGGCGACCAGACAGCCGGCTCCACGTCGTCGTCCACGTCCACCACCACGACCGCGGAACCGCCGGCGTCCACCACCACGGCGCCATCGACCACAGCGACCACGACGGCGCCGGTTCCAACAGGCGACAGCTCGAACCCCATCGCAGTGCCCGTCGAGCTCCTGGGATCGGTGGCCTCCAGCGGTGCCGCCCGTTGCAAGTTCGTCGACTTGAGCTCAGTGCCCGTCCCTCCCAACCCGGGGTACGTGAGCGAGACGCTCCAGTCGCAAACGCTCAGCGGCGACGAGCACTGGGCGCTGTCGTTCTCCCTGATGCTCTACGCCAACTGTGAGCGTCAGGCCCGCGGGATCGAGCCGTTCTCGATGTATGCCGCAGGCACTCAGGCCGCCATGCAACAGACTGTGCTCGGGATCAGCGAGTCGCACGGCCGCTTTGGCGAACGGGCCGACATCGCCGGTGGGCTGGCGGCGGAGGGTCACGGCGGCGGGCCCCGCCCCAGTGAGCCCATCGAGCACGATGGCGGCGAGGACGACAACGGCGATGGCCTCTGGTCGGCGAGGGAGATCGGGCGACGCTCGGTGTCGGGCAATCAGAGCAACGACGGCGCTGGCCTCGTCGACCACGGCGACGCGATGACCGACTCGAAGTTCACCTGCATCTTCGCCGCCGCCAGTCTCGGCCAGTCGGTCGACCATCGAGTGGACGTGATCATCTTCTACGGCAACCGCTGCTGACCGTCGGTCAACAGGAGAACCCCATCAGCGGGCGAACGCCGCGGCGCCGTGGTACCTCTCGCGATCGGCGTTGTGGATCTCCTTTACAGGAGGGGCGGAAGTGTCTGCGTGGAGTTCTCGACGGCACACGGCCGTTGTCGCAACACTCGTTCTGGGGCTGACCATCAGCACCGACAACGAGGCAATCACCCATGTGGCCGCCTCGACGGGCACCTACATCGCCCGTGTCTTCGGGGCCGGCAGCGCAACGAACCACTACGTGTTCCAGCTCGATGCCCGAGCTGGCATCTGCCCGCCCGACGACGGCTTCGAGCCGAACGAAGCGACGGGCAACGCAACCCCGATCGTGGGCAACAGCTCGGTCGATGCCATCGCCTGCCCGTCGAATGGGGACGTCTATGCGCTCCCGTTGACGGCGGGTGAGACGGTGGAGCTCGATCTCCTGTTCGCCACCGGTGAGGGCGACCTCGATCTCTTCGTGTTCGACCCGACTGGCACGGGGATCCTGGAGTCGTCCCTTTCCCCCACTGACAACGAGCACATCACATTTACTGCCCCATCCAGCGACACGTTCTTCGTCTTGGTGACGGGCTTCAACGGGGCCAGCGGCCCCTACCACCTGGACATTGCGGCAGGGGTCCCGGGCTGTGTGGACGACGGCTTGGAGGTCAACAACACGTTCGGCACGGCGGGGCCGATGCCAACTCGTTCTCCGCCGTGGCCTGTGACGACGACTACTACTTCTTCCCCGTCACTCCGGGCGACCAGATCCGCCTGGATCTGTGGTTCCAGAGCGAGCAGGTTGACCTCGACCTGTTCCTGTACAACCCGTTCGGCACGTTGATCGCCTCCTCTGCGGGAGCGTTCACCAGCCACTCCATCACGATCAACCTGGTGAACACCGGCAACTACGTGGTGCGGGTGGATCCAGTGTCCCCGGACCAGAACGCCTACGACCTGTCACTCACCGGGATCGCGATGTGTTACGGGCAGGCGATCACGGTGGACATCGGAGCCGGTCAGGTTCCCACCAACGGCAACGACGTGATCCTCGGTACCGCCGGGGGCGACATCATCAACGCCATGGATGGCGATGACATCGTGTGCGCCCGTGGCGGCGCCGACACGGTGGTGGGGGCGAACGGCAACGACGTGGTCTTCGGCGAGGCCGGCAACGACCTCATCTCCGGCAACAGCAACAACGACGTGCTGTTCGGCGGGCCTGGCCGCGACCGGGCCTTCGGCGGCTCCGGCGACGACACGGTGTACGGCGGCGGGGGCGACAACAACGTGCACGGCGGGCCCGGCGACGACTTCGTAGCCCGGCAACGACGGAACCGACACCTGCGACGGTGGCACCGACGTCACTGGCGACAGCGCTGCCGGCAACTGCGAAACGGTGCTGAACGTCCCCTGATCGAGGGGGACGTGCAGTACGCACCGCAGTACCGCCCAAAATGGGAACGTCCCCTGCCTTCGGGAGGGGACGTTGCGTAGGTCTAGACCGCGAGGAGGTCGCGAGCGCCCGTGTCGGACGAAGGATGCCGGAGCTTCGACATCGCCCGGGCCTCGATCTGACGGATCCGCTCCCGGGTGAGGTTGAAGTACTCGCCAACCTCTTCCAGCGTGCGGGGCTCGCCACGGTCGAGACCGAACCGGAGCTTGAGAATCTCACGCTCCCGCTCGTCGAGCGGGGCGAGCAGCCGAGAGATCTCCTCGGGCAGCAGCGCCGTGGCCGCCACCTCGAAGGGCGAGTCGGCCGAACGATCCTCGACAACGTCGCCGAGTTCGGCGTCGCCATCCTCACGGAGCGGCTCCGACAATGAGAGAGGCTCGGCCGCGAAGCGGAGGGCTTCGGTGACCTTGTCTTCCGGCATCTCGACCTCGGCGGCCAGCTCGGAGAGCGTGGCGGGCCGGCCGTACTTGAGTTCCAGGCGGGCTCGGGCCTTCTGGAGGCGAGCCAGCGTGTCACCAGCGTGCACGGGCAGGCGGATGGTGCGCCCGGTGTTGGCGATGCCACGGGTGATCGCCTGACGGATCCACCATGTGGCGTAGGTGGAGAACTTGAAGCCCTTGCGCCAGTCGAACTTCTCGACGGCGTGCATCAGGCCGAGGTTGCCCTCCTGGATGAGATCCAGCAGCGGCAGGCCCGACGCCTGGTACTTCTTGGCAATCGAGACCACGAGGCGCAGGTTCGACTGCACGAACGTGCGCTCGGCGTCGCGACCCTTGCGGGCGGTGCGCCGCAGCTCACGCTTGCGGGCAGCCGAAAGATCCGCGTCAGTTTCGAGCTCTTCGGCCGCTTCCTTGCCCTGCTCGATCGCTTGGGCGAGACGAACTTCGTCTTCCTTGGTCAACAGGGGGTACTGGCCGATATCGGTCAGATACAGCCTGACGAGATCCTCTTCGTCTCGTTCGACTCGCTCCTTAGCCAAGGAAACCAACCTCTCGTCTGACGGTGAGACCATCAAGGTCCCGTCGTGGTGCCGGGTGGCTGCCGTTCAGGGTACCCACCACGGTGCCCAAGTTGTGATGTCCAAGTGTAAACGGAACGTCACCCCGCACCAAGGGCGATCCCCCACATCCACGTCCAATCAGTCCACTGGCCCCAGTGAACCCGGGCCGATCACACCCCCCGCCGCAACGAGTAGACGGGTGACCTCACCCTGGTGGCGAGTGGCCCGCTCTATGTCTTCGTCATCTCTGACCAGCGTCTGGAGCATCATTTCGCCCTCGCGCCACTCTTCCATGTCGTCCTGCAGGCAGATCCGCAGCGAGCGGATGGTGGGGGCGTCGGCCATCTGGCTCGTGTTGTTCAGGTGGAACGTGTACGCCCCGATCAAATGGGGCAGAACCACCCGGTAGAGGGCAACGAGACGCTCGATCGTGAGATCAGGGGCCCACGGATCGGGCACCATCTGCTCCAGGAGACGCTCCGTTTCAGGGTTCGGGGGCGCCGTGAGCTGCTCGGGATTCACGTCTGCCAGCTCCGGGAGGCGCCGGTGCCACAGCTCGGCGTGAGCCGAGTGGTGGTAGCAGTGCACGCCGAGGCGGTACTTGATCTCCAGTTCCGGCGTGACCGCCACCCAGGTTCCGAGCAGCTCGAACAGCCGCATCTCGAGCCACTTGTAGTGGCCCACCCGCCGGGCCGTCTCCAAGACGGTGAAGGCGCTCGGCAGCTCACGCCGATCCCAGGGAGCAAGCGCTCCGCCAACTGCTGGGGCCGGAGTTGGTTCGCTCATCGGGGCCGACGATAGCGCAGCGCCGATGGCCGCTGACCAGCTCGGACGGTGCTCAGCGCCCGTTGATCGACCAGTGCCAGGGCTCGGAGGGAAGGTTGTAGAACCCGTACTGGGCGGCGTTGGCGGCAAGCCACCGATAGCCGGAGTTGTTGCGAGTACCGATGATCTGGTTGTTGAACCGGAAGTCGATCGCCTTGCCCTGCTCGTGCATCGAGGCGCCCGGGCGGGCGGTTGGGGGTCGACACTGCGAGGCCGGCATGCGATACACGGCGTAGTCGCTGGTGCCGCAGTGGGCCCGGCGCAGCCGGATCTGCGACTGGGAGTCGCGGTAGCCACCACCGCTGAGCACGATCCCGTCGGCGGCGGAGGCCGCCATCATGTTGCGCAGGTTCTCGGAGATGTCCTCGTGCACCCAGATGCCGTTGACGTTCACGATCTCGTTGGCCGACGGGAACCGAGCTCCGCCATTGGACGGCGCCGGATTGTTGCGAGTCTGCGTTGCCCGGGCCTGGGCGGCGAGCTGTTCCTGCAGCTCCTTGTTCTTCGATGCGATCGAAGCCGACAACTCCTTGTCGGTTTCCTCCAAGGCCCACGCCTCGGCCAGGCTGCGCTCGAGGCGTTCCTCGGCCGCCGCCACCAGATCGGCCTGCGCCGTCTGCCGTCGCTCCAGCTCGGCCAGATCGCCTTGGAGCTGCACCGTGATGCGCTCGGCTTCGCCGGAGGCGTTGGATGCCTCGGCCTGCTCGATCTCCAGATCTTCCTTGGCCCGGCGCAGATCCTCGGCCACCGTGACGCCCCCCTCCGACACCGCCAACACGAGCGACTGCATCACCACCGCTTTGTTGGGGTCGGCCTCTTCGAGAATTGGTGAGCGAGGGCTGGTTTGGTTCACGAACGACGAGATGGCCTGTTCGGACAGGCGAACCTCCAAATCGGCGATCTCCGCGGTGTGGGTGACCATTGCCTCCACTGCGGCGTCGTGGCGGGCCTGGGCGGCGATCAGTGCCTGCTCGGCCGATGCCACCTTGACCGCCTGCTCGTTCACTTCGGCGCTGAGCACCTGGAGGGCGGAGGTGAGTTCGGTTGTCTCAGCGGTCGCAGCGTCGATGTCTTGGGCCTTCGCCGCTTGATCCTGGCGGATCTGCTCCTGCTGCTCCTTCAGATCCTCGATCTCCTCTTCGAGCCCGGCGTCGCTCGGAAGCGTTGCCATCGCCAGAAGGGATGCCAACAGCAGGGCCGAGACCAGGGGAAGGGCCCGGCGTCGCAAGGAGGGGGAGAGATTCAAGGGCATGCGTGAAGTCACCGGCCGCCCGCCGTCGACAGATCACGGTACTACGATCCGGTGACGAAGTGATGGCACTGGTGACGGGCACGGTTGCCCTCCCCCATCACCCCCGATATCGGTTCGTGATCGGAACCCGCCGATCGCGGCCGAACGCCTTCGGGCTGATCCGGATACCAGGAGGATTCTGCCGCCGCTTGTACTCGGCGATGTCGACCAGGCGCACGATCCGGGCCACCAGGTCGGGGGCGTGCCCGGCCGCCACCAGCTCCGGGCCGGTGAGATCGCGCTCGACGTAGCCCTCCAGGATCGGGTCGAGCACCTCATAGGGCGGGAGGCTCTGATCGTCGCGCTGATCAGGACGGAGCTCGGCCGACGGAGGCTTCTCGATAACCGACACCGGGATGATCTCGCGCCCCGCGGTGCGGTTGCGCCAGCGGCACAGCTCGTAGACCTGTACCTTCCACACGTCCTGGATCACGGCGAAGCCGCCGGCGGTGTCGCCGTAGAGGGTGGAGTAGCCCACCGAGGTCTCCGACTTGTTGCCGGTGGTGAGGATCAGCCACCCCAGCTTGTTCGACAGCCCCATCATCATCACGCCCCGGATCCGAGACTGAACGTTCTCCTCGGTGGTGTCGGCGTCGAGGCCTTCGAAACTCGGCGCCAACATGTCCAAGAAGGCCGCGTGACCGGGCTCGATGGGGATCGTACGGTGCGAAACGCCGAGCGTGGTGCAGAGCCGCTCGGCGTCGGTGATCGAATGCTCAGAGGAGTACCGCGACGGCATCAGCACGGCGTGGACGTTCTCCGGGCCTACGGCCTCGGCGGCGATGGCCACCACGATCGTGGAGTCGATCCCGCCTGAGAGGGCCACACCAACGGAGCGGAACCCGTTCTTGTGCACGTAGTCGCGGGTGCCGAGCACGAGCGCCCGCCAGATCTGCTCCAACTCGTCGGGCAACGGCGCCACCGAGCCCCCTCCCCCGGGGGTCGGGCCCGAGACGGGCACGGCGCCCTCGTCGCTGCGGTTCCCGTTGTCGGTGCCGTCCGCGGCTGACGCACCGGCGCTCAGCCCCGGGCCGAGATCACGAACGGGGAGCGGGTCGAGTGGGTCGAACTGGCCCCGAGGATCGAGCCGCCGCTTGCGGTACAGCGGTGTGACTTCGAGGTCGGCCACGAGCACGTGCTCGTCGAACAGCGGGGCTCGGGCCACCACGGTGCCGTCCTCGTCGAACATCACCGAGCCGCCGTCGAACACCAGCTCGTCCTGCCCACCCACCTGGTTGACGTACACGAGGTGCACGGAGGCATCGGCGGCCCGGGTGGCGAGCATCGTCTCGCGAGACTGCTGCTTGCTGGCGTGGAACGGACTGGCGTTGAGGTTCAGCACGACCTCGGCCCCACCCCGGCCCAGCTGAGCGATCGGCCCGGTGGGGCTCCAGGCGTCCTCGCAGATCGACAGCCCGACTCGCACCCCACCGATCGAGACCAGTTCGAGCGGCTCCTGCCCCGGAGAGAAGTAGCGCTGCTCGTCGAACACCGAATAGTTCGGTAGGAGGCGCTTGCGGTAGCGGAGCACCACCTCGCCGTTTCGGCAGAGGGCCGCCGCGTTGTAGAGATCACGGTCGAGATCCACGAATCCCACCACCACGGCACAGTCCCGGCTGCGAGCGGCGATCGTGGCCAGCGCATCGAGGTTGTCCTCCACGAAGCCCGGCTTGAGCACCAGATCCTCGGGCGGGTAGCCGGTGATCGACAGTTCGGGGAACACGGCCACGTCGGCCCCTGCGGCCTCGGCCTGCTCCAGCATCGAGATCATCCGAGCCACGTTCTGGTCGAGGTCGCCGACCGTGGGATTCAGCTGACAGGCCGCCACGCGCAATCGTCGCATCGGCGCAGTGTAGGGGCGCCGATGCGACCGATCGGACAGGAACCGCCCAGACGCGCCGAGGCCCCGAGAAGGGCAATACTCGGGGCCTCGGAGTGTGAACTGCCATGCAGATCACACATCGACTCGAGTGGTTGGGAGGGATATGGGTGGTGGCGGGGGACGCCACCTGGGACCTCGAGTCGGTTCTCTGGCGGGCTCAGTGAGCCGCGTTTCGTTGGCCGTCACCGGCCTCGATCATCAGGCGCTGAAGCTGGTCTCCTCCACGTCGCCGGCCTCGGCGTCGGCGCCGGGGCCGCCGTCACGAAGACCCTTGCCTCGGCCCGGGCCCCGACCACGGCGGCCGTCGCCGTCGCCTCGCTCACCCGGCTCGGCGTTCACCATCTCGGTGACCCGCTCTTCGAGCCCATCGGTGAGCTCGGCGGCCCGGTCGGCGTCGATGCGACCAGCCTCGACCGCAGCATCAATGCGCTCCTGGCCGGCGGCCACGAGGGCGTCGACGAGCTCAGCCTCGCTGCTGCCGTTGGCTTCGGCGATCTCGGCGAGTGTGTCGCCGTTGCTCAGGCCTTCGCGCACAGTGTCGGCGTCGAGCCCGAGGCTGTCGGCCACATCACCCAGGCCGCCGAAGCCGCCCTTGTGACCGCGGGGCCCGTGATGGCCCCGGCCTTCGCCACGCTCGCCGGGCTCGGCGTTCACCAGCTCAGTGATTCGCTCGGTGGCATCGGCCAGCTTCTCGTCGGCGTCCGCCTGGTCGATCCGACCGGCTTCGACGGCTTCGGCCATCCGCTCGGAGGCCAGGTCGACGAGACCGGCCACCAGGGTGTCGGTGTCAACGCCGTTCTCGGCCGCGATCTCGGCCAGGGTCATACCGGCCTCACGGCCTTCGCGGAGGGTGTCGACATCGACGCCGATCAGGTCGGCGACAGCCTCGGACCGGGCGCCTCGGTTGCCGCGGCCCTTGCGGCCCTCGTCCTCGCCGTCGGTCTCGACGTCAGTGCTCTCGGCCTCGACCTCAGCAGAGGTGTCGGTGTCGGCATCGTCGGTCTGGGCGCCGGCCAGCCCGACCGGGCTGAGGAAGGCGCCGACGGTGAGGCCACCGGTGAGCAGCGCCGCGGCGGCAATGTAGCGCTTGGCCTTGCCGGTCGACGGCTGGGGGTTCTGCTCGGTGTTGCCGATTCGTGCCATGGTTGGTCGTTCTCCTGTACGGGGTGGTGTTGGGGACACCTTCAGGATCGAGACCCCGTGTTAGGAGAATGTGATGGCGACGATAGGGCTCGCGACAGAAACCTCGAATAAAGGCCGGCGCTGCGGAGCAGCGCCTAACCGAGTTCGGCGGCGCCGAACATCGTCCGCTGACGCCAAACCTATGGGTGCAGAAGCTCGACCAAAGAAGTGCCGTCGGGCCTGCGGAGCAGCGCCGACCTACACGGCGCCTGTCATGTCGAGGCCGAAGAGTTCGTTGAACCGGGTGGCGTAGCCCGCGTTGTCGAGCGCTCCCATCGACACCCAGTCCTCATCGGCCACGCCCGGCTTGCGCTCGGTGAGCTCCGGCCCACCCCAGCCGCAGGTGTAGCGGAGCTTCGGGGGATCGTCGGTGGCGGCGGCGTACAACACGTCGGCCACCTCGTCGGGATGGCCCGGCGTCTGGAGACCGGTGGCGTAGAAGGCGAACAGCCGGTGATAGTGGTCGTCGTACGCGCCACTCGTGTTCGGAGCATCGGTGTTCTTGGCCATGATCGCCGTCTTCACGATGCCGGGCTCGATGATCGCCACCCGGATACCGAACGGGGCGAGTTCCTGGGCCAGCCCCTCCGACAAGCCCTCGACCGCCCACTTCGATGCGACGTAGGGCGACTGGGCCATCGCCGCGATCACCCCGGCCACCGACGAGATGTTGATGATGCAGCCGTCGCCCCGTTCGCGCATCTGGGGCAGCACGGCCTGGATGCAGCGGATCGTGCCGTAGAGGTTGACGTCCATCACCTCCTCGTAGCTGGAGATTGGCGTCTCCTCGGCCACACCGTTGCCGCCGATCCCGGCGTTGTTGATGAGAACATCGATGCCGCCGGCCTCCTCGGTCACCTCGGCAATGGCGGCGTTCACCGCAGCGGCGTCGGTCACGTCGCATACCACTGGGTGCACGGTCACACCCTTTTCCTCCGCGAGGGCGGCGAGCTTGTCCCCTTTGGCCAGGTCGCGCATCGACCCGTAGACGGTCCACCCCCGCACGGCCAGGTCCACCGCAGCGGAGCGTCCGATTCCCGAGTTGGCACCAGTGATGAAGGCAACGGTCATGGGCGCGGACTCTACTGCCCACCGCGGGGTGGGGGCGAGGCGAACTCCCACGGCACACTGAAGGTATGTCCTTGCTCACCGATGCCCCCGTCGGCGCGCCCCGCACCCTGATGATCGGCCCGCTGGAGGTCGACATGCCCGTGGTGCTGGCGCCGATGGCTGGCGTCACCAACGCCCCGTTCCGCCGGTTGTGTCGTCGGTTCGGGGCCGGGCTCTATGTGAGCGAGATGATCTCGGCCCGGGCCCTGTGCGAGGGCAGCGACAAAACCGAATTGTTGGCCAGCTTCGCCCCGGACGAAACGCCGCGCTCGCTGCAGTTGGCGGCGGTCGATCCGCACTACCTCGGCGAGGCCGTGGCCCGCCTCGTCGGTGAGAACCGGGTGGACCACATCGACCTCAACTTCGGGTGCCCCGTGCGGAAGGTGACCCGCCACGGCGGCGGGGGTGCGCTCCCCTACAAGCGCCGGCTCTTCGCCGCCTGCGTCGAGGCGGCGGTGAACGCCGCAGGCCCCGTGCCGGTCACCGTGAAGATGCGGATCGGCATCGACGACGAGCACCACACCTACCTCGATGCCGGACGCGCCGCTGAAGATCTCGGCGCTGCCGCGGTGGCCCTGCACGGCCGCACCGTGGCCCAGCTCTACTCCGGTGAGGCCGACTGGTCGGCCATCGGCCGGCTGAAGGAGGCCGTCACCTCGATCCCGGTGCTCGGCAACGGCGACATCTGGGAGGCCGACGACGCGCTGGCCATGATGGCCCAGACCGGATGCGACGGTGTGGTGATCGGGCGTGGCTGTCTGGGGCGGCCGTGGCTGTTCGGCCAGCTCGCCGCCGCCTTCCGGGGCGAGCCCGTGCCCGAGCCACCAACCACGGCCCACGTCGTGCCCATGATGACCGAGCACGCCGAGCTCCTCGTCGACTGGTTCGGGGCCCACAAGGGCATCCGCGAGTTCCGCAAGCACACCGCCTGGTACCTGAAGGGCTATCCCGTCGGCGGGCGCCTACGCGGCGCACTTGGCCAGGTTGAGAGCCTCGATCAGCTCGCCGAGCTGCTGTCCGAGGTCCCTGTCGCCCCGCTGCCCGACGAGAACCGTCGGGTGGCTCGGGGCCACACCCGGGGCCCGCAACAGGTGGCCCTGCCCGACGGGTGGCTCGCCGACCCGTGGGATCACGCGGCCGCCAACCCCGACGGCGACTCTGCAGCCTCGGGTGGCTGAGCCCACACCGCCGCTGTCGTCGACAACGTCGGGCGGGATGGCGCTCGTGCGTCGCCCGGGGCCAAACCTGGCCGACGGCATCGTGACCCATCAGGCCCGCCAACCGGTGGACGTCGCCCTCGCCCTCGCCCAATGGGAGCAGTACCGGGGCGTGCTCGACCGCAGCGGCTGGCCCACCATCGAGATCGAACCGGCCGACGCCTGCCCCGACGCCGTGTTCATCGAGGACACCATGGTGATGCTCGGCCGGCACGCCGTGCTGAGCCGCCCAGGGGCGGCCAGCCGCACCGGGGAGCTCGCGGGAGCGATGGCCGCGCTCTCCGCCCTCGACGGGATCTCGATCTCGCGGATCGAGGCACCTGGCACCCTCGACGGTGGGGACGTGCTGATGGTGGGCGCCACCGTGTACGTGGGCCGGTCGGGTCGTACCAACGACGCCGGCATCGCCCAGCTCGCGACGCTCGCCGAACCCCTGGGCTATGACGTGCGGCCGGTACCGGTCACCTCGGTGCTGCACCTGAAGTCGGCCGTCACCGCGCTTCCCGACGGCACGATCGTCGGCTACCACCCCGTGGTCGACGCCCCCGATGCCTTTTCTCCCTACCGGGCGATGCCCACCGAGGGCGGCGCCCACGTGGTGGTGCTCGCACCGGACCACGTGCTGATGGCAACCAGCTCGGGCCCGGCCATCGATCTCGTGGAACAAACCGGCGTTCGCGTGAGCGCGGTCGACATCAGCGAGTTCGAGAAGCTCGACGGCTGCGTGACCTGCCTGTCGGTGCTGGTTCCCCCCGCCGCGGCGCCGACCGACTGAGCGGGCTCAAGCTCAGGACCCGAGCCGGAACGCGTCGAGCGATTCTGCGGCGTCGGTGAGCACGTCGCCCCCGAGGTCGGGCACGAGCCCGAACAGGATCGTGACGAACGCCGCCAGCGACACGGCCATGACGGCCGACAGCGCCGGGTTCAGCCGCGGCAGCGGCTCCTCGGTGTCGGCCTCGTCGCCTTCCTCACCGGCCTCGGCCGAGGCGGTGCCTGGCAGGTCGACGAGGAACATCGACACCACGATGCGCAGGTACAACACGGCGCTGACCACCGCCGTGAGCATGGCGATCGCGGCGAGGGTGTACGTGGCGGCGGTGTCCTCGGAGGCCACGGCGGCAATCACCCTGAACTTGGCAATGAAGCCCGACGTGAACGGCACGCCGGCCTGGCTGAACAGCAACGCCGCCATCATCAGAGCCAGCAGCGGCTGACGCTTGGACAGGCCGCGGTAGTCGTCGAGATCGTGGTTGCCGTCGCCCCGGCCGCCCACCACGGTGACCACCCCGAACGTGCCGGCCACCATCACCGTGTAGGTGAAGAGGTAGAACAGGAACGCCTCGCCACCGAGAATGCCGCCCGACCCGTCGGGCGACGCGGCGGCGTACACGGCCACGAGGATGAACCCGGCGTGGGTGATCGATGAGTAGGCCAGCATCCGCTTCACGTTGCGCTGGGCCAGGGCCAGGAGTGACCCGATGATCAGCGTGATGATGGCGAGGCCGAAGATGATCGGGCGCCAATCTGCGAAGTAGGGGCCGAAGCCAACCCAGAAGACCCGCACCATGCCGGCGAAGCCGGCCACCTTGATACCCGAGGCCATGAAGGCGACCACAGGTGTTGGCGAGCCCTGGTACACGTCGGGGGTCCAGAAGTGGAACGGCGCCGCCGACACCTTGAAGGCAAAGCCCACCAGCAGGAACGCCATGCCGACGAGGATCATCGACGACTCGCTCCCTGCGCTGATCCCCAACTCGTTCGGCACCAGGCCAGCGATGGCGATGGTCTGGAGCGAGGTGGAGCCCGTGGCGCCGTAGACCAGGGCGATGCCATAGAGCAATACGGCCGACGCCAGGGCGCCCAGCAGGAAGTACTTGAAGCCGGCCTCCTGCGAGTCGAGGCGCCGCAGGTGCAGGGCCGCCATCACGTAGGCGGCGATCGACAACACCTCGAGCCCGATGAAGGTGACGATGAGATCCTCGGCGGAGGCGAGCAGCACGCCGCCAGCGGCCGACATGAGCAACAGCACGTACCACTCGGGGCCGTCGAGGTTCTCACGACGGAGGTAGTCGTCGAGCAGCATCGACGCGAAGAACACGGCGATGCAGATCACCAGGGTGACGAACACGGTGAAGCCGTCGACACCGATGGCGTTGCCCACCACGAGCTGGGGCCCTTCGACGCCGTTCACCCGATCCCAGATGTTGAACAGGGTGGCGGCGGCGATCGCGGCCGTGACGGCGGTGAACGACGCCGGGAAGCCGTTGCCGCGCAAGCGAGGCACCACGGACGTGATGGTGATGAGCAGGACACCGCCGAGTGAGAGCACCACGAAGGGCCAGATCAGCGACCAGGCGATCTCCGGGGTGGGAGTCGGGGTGACGGGGACCTGCGCCAGTGACGGGATCATTCCTCGCCCTCCTTCGCACCCTCGTGAGCTTCTTCAGCCGTGGAGATCAGTTCCTCGGTGCCCCGTCGTTCCACCGGCGCCGGCTCCTGCTCCGAGAAGTCCTCGGCATGGGCCTCCACGTGGCTGACCAGTTCGTCGACCGCGGGGGCGATCCGATCGAGCACCGGCTTCGGGTAGACACCGAGACCAACGATCAGCACCAGCAGTGGCAGGATGCCCATGAACTCGCTGAGCCGCAGATCGGCCATGTCGGCGTTCTCACCCTCGGCGGGCCCGTGGAAGCTGCGCTGGTAGGCCCAGAGCAGGTAGAGCGCGGCGAGGATCACACCGGCGGTGGCCACCACCGCCCACCAGCGGGCGCTGGAGAACGCGCCGAGCAAGATCAGGAACTCACCGACGAACCCGTTCAGGCCGGGCAGCCCGATGCTCGACAGCATCACGAGGGTGAACACGCCGGCCATGACCGGGGCGGCCTTCTGGAGACCGCCGAGCGCCGAGATCTGCCGGGTGTGGCGCCGCTCGTACACCCACCCCACGAGGATGAACAGGGCGCCGGTGGAGATGCCGTGGTTCACCATCTGGAGCACGGCCCCTTCGAGACCCTGGCTGTTGAGGGCGAAGATGCCGAGCACGATGAAGCCCATGTGTGCCACCGACGAGTACGCGACGAGGCGCTTGAGGTCACGCTGCATCGTGGCGGCAGCCGCCCCGTAGATGATGCCGATCACGCCGAGGGTCATCAGCACGAGGCCGTACTGATCGACGACGGCCGGGAACAGGTACACACCGAAGCGGATCAGGCCGTAGGTGCCGAGCTTCAACATCACGCCGGCCAGGATCACCGAGCCGGCCGTTGGGGCCTCGGTGTGGGCGTCGGGCAACCAGGTGTGCACCGGGAACACGGGCACCTTCACGGCGAAGGCGATGGCGAAGGTGATGAACACCAGGAGGGCGGCCGTGTCGGACAGGGCCTGGGCCTCGGCCAGCGCCGTCACGTCGAACGTGGGGCCGCCAGTGGCGGCGGCCGACAGGAACACCACGCTCACGATGCCGACGAGCATGAGGGCCGACGCGGCCATCGTGTACAGGAAGAACTTCATCGCCGCCTGTACCCGGTTGCCGTGCCCCCAGCCGCCGATGAGGAAGTACATCGGGACGAGTACCACCTCGAAGAAGAGGAAGAACAACAGCAGGTCGAGGGCCAAGAAGGCGCCCATCGAACCGGCCATGAGCAGCATCAGCCAGGCGTAGTAGGGCTTGGCGTCGTGGTGGGGTTCGGTGGTGAGGATCGCGATCGGGAACAGCAGGCCGGTCAGCACCACGAGGAACAGCGAGATGCCGTCCACGGCCAGGAACCAGCTGAGCCCCAGGCTCGGGATCCAGTCCTGCTGGGTGACGAACTGCAGGCCCGGGTCGTCGATGTCGAACTGGGCCAGCACGTAGAGCGAGAACGCGCCGGTGATGGTCGAGCCAGTGAGGGCCGCCACCTTGAGATAGTCGGCCCGGCGCCCGGGCAGGAAGGCGATCGCCACGGCCGTGAGCACCGGCACCAGGATGAGGGCGGGCAGGATGGCGAACGACGGTGACGCAGCGGCCTCGTCAACCGCCAGGAGGGCGAGCGGGCTCATGCGTACAACCTCCCGAGGAACCACACCATCACGAACAACGTGCCGACGGATATGCCGAGGGCGTAGCTGCGGACGAAGCCGGGCTGGGTCACCCGCAGCGTGCGCCCGATGGACGAGAGCCCACCGGCGGTGCCGCGAACTGCGCCGTCCACGATCGTGCGGTCGAACCAGGCGATGCCGTCGAACAGGCGCCGGCCGGGCCCGCCCATGAAGCTGGCGTAGCTGTCGTCCACGTACCAGGCCTGGCGCAGTGGCTCGGCCTCGATGCGAGACGGGTCGAACCGGCCTCGCAGGTAGACGGCGAACGAGGCCACGATGGCCACAGCGCCGACGAGGATGGCAATGATCGCCAGGAGCCACTTGGTGGCGGCCGAGGCCGTGACCTTGGCCTCGTTGCCAAACAACGACGGCTCGAGCCAGTGCTCCAGGAAGTGCAGTTCTTTGGTGAACGGCAGGTTGAGCGCCCCAGCCACGATCGCCAGGCCGGCGAGGACGACCAGCGGGGTGGTCATCGTCCACGGCGACTCGTGCGGGTGATACTCGCGCCGGTGGGCGTAGCTCTCGGGGAGGTACTCCTCCAGGCCCTCGATCTCGGGCTTGGGCGTCTGGGCGGTGACGAACTCCGACGGGGCCGCCACCTCGGCTGCGCTCACCCGGTCGACGGCCACGATGGCGACGGCCCGGGCCTCCTCGGCTTCGCGAACGCCGTCGTTGGCCGCACTCACACCATCGGTGGCCTTGGCCAGCGCCGTCTCGGCTTTCGGGACGGCCTTCTCGGCCTTGTCGAGCGCCTTCACGAGCTTGTCGTGGCCATCGGCGCCCTCCGATGACGCTGCGACAGCGGCGGTGGCGTCGACCAGCGACTCCTGGGCCTTGGTGAGCGCGTCCTGGCGCTTGGTGACGTCGGCCTCGGCCTTCTCGACCGCTGCCATCGCCGAGGCGTGAGCCTCCTCGGCGGCCCCGATGCCCTCGCGGGCCTCGTCGAGGCGAGCGGCCCGTGCGCTCTCGATCTCCTCGGGAGTGGGATCGAAGAAGCGGGTGCGGCCGAGGAAGGTGAGGATCACCTGGCGGGTCATGTAGAAGGCGGTGAGCAGCGCCGTGATCAGGCCGACGGCCCACAGCGCCGGGCCGCCGAGCCCGTCGGCGTTCCAGGCGAGAAGGAGCACCTCGTCCTTCGACCAGAAGCCACTGAAGGGAGGCACACCGGCAATGGCGAGCCACCCGATCACGAACGTCATCGCCGTGATCGGCATGAACCGGGCCACGCCGCCCATGCGGCGCATGTCCTGCTCCTCGTGGAGGCCGTGGATCACCGAGCCCGAGCCGAGGAAGAGCAGCGCCTTGAAGAATGCGTGGGTGATCATGTGGAAGATCGCCGGCACATAGCCCCCGACACCGACGGCGAGCACCATGTAGCCGAGCTGCGACACCGTGGAGTAGGCCAGCACCTTCTTGATGTCGTTCTGGGCCACGGCGGCCGTGGCGGCGAACAGCGCCGTGAGTGCACCGAGCCAGGCGATCAGCCCGAGGCTCCACACCTCGGCTTCGGCCAACACGGGGTTGAGGCGGGTGAGGAGAAAGACGCCCGAGGTCACCATCGTGGCGGCGTGGATGAGCGCCGAGACCGGCGTTGGACCGGCCATGGCGTCGGGCAGCCACACGAACAGCGGGATCTGGGCCGACTTGCCGGTGGCGGCCAACAGGAATAGCACCACGATCAGGGTGGCGGAGAAGGTGCTCAGCTCACCGGCTCGGGTGAGGATGTCGGCGTAGTTGATCGAGCCGAGTTCCACGAACACGAGGAACGCGGCCAGCATGAAGCCGAAGTCGCCCACCCGGTTGGTGACGAACGCCTTCTTGCCCGCGGTGGCGTTGGCCGGATCGGTGAACCAGAACGAGATGAGGAAATACGAGCAGGCGCCAACGCCCTCCCACCCGAGGAAGGTGAGGAGCAGGTTGTCGCCGAGCACCAACACCAGCATCGAGGCCACGAACAGGTTCAGGTAGACGAAGAAGGTTGAGAACTTCTCGTCACCGTGCATGTAGCCGATGGAGTAGAGGTGGATCAGGGTTCCGACGCCCGTGATGAACAGGCACATCGTGATCGACAGTGGGTCGATCAAGAGCCCAGCGTCGACGGTGAACGAACCCGACGACACCCAGGTGAAGAGGGTGACGATGTGGAAGCGCTCGTCGGTGGCCTCACCCTGGAGGGCGAAGAACACCCCCACCGTCGACAGGAACGAGCCGAGACTGGCGAAGGTGGCCACCCAACCGGCGATCGGTTCGCCCATGCGGCGACCGAACACCAGCAGAACGGCGAAGCCCAGGAGCGGGAATGCGGGGATGAGCCAAGCTGCGTCTAGCACCGGTCAGCCTCTCAGGGTCGTGAGGTCGTCGGCGGTCATGTCGGGGCGACGGCGGAGGACGGCCACCACGATCGACAGGCCAACCACCACCTCCGCGGCGGCCACGACCAACACGAAGAACACGGCGGTCTGGCCGGCGAGATCGTCCAACGCGGTGGAGAAGGTCACGAACGTGATGTTGACGGCGTTGAGCATCAGCTCAACGCACATGAACATCACCAGCGGGTTGCGGCGGGTGAGCAGACCCCCGAGCCCGATCGTGAACAACGCAGCGCTCAGAATCAGGTACCACGCGTCGATGTCGCCCAGATCAATCGCTTCCACGGCTCGCTACCTCCCCCGTCCTCGTCGTCATGTGCCCTACTTCTCCCGGCGATGTCCGTACCAGGCGTGCGGTTCTCGCCACACGCCGAAGGTGACGTTATCGGGCCGCCTGGCCCGGCTCGTCGACCACGAGGTCTTCGGCCCCGCGATTGCGGACGAGGACCACGGCGCCCACCGTGGCGATCGTCAACAACAAGGCCGTGGCCTCGAAGGCCAGTACGTTTCGCGTGAACAGATCATCGGCGAGCTGGTTTACATCCGGCTCGTCGTCGTTGATCGGCTGGGTGATCGCCCGTTGGCCCGTGAGGGCCACATCCCCGGCCTCGTCGGTGGTCCCGCCCGAGAGGAACAAGCCCCCGAGCACGAACAGCCCGATCAGGCCTGCGACGGCGACTCCCGCCGCTCGCTGACCAACCAGAGGCTCGACCGACAAGTTCTCAGCCCGGTCCACCCCGAGCAACATGATCACGAAGAGGAACAGCACCACCACGGCGCCGGCGTAGACCACCACCTGCACGAAGGCGAGGAAGTGGGCCTCCTTGATCACGAACAACACGGCCACCCCGAACAGCGAGGCCACGAGAGACAGCGCCGCCCGCACCGGGTTGTTGTTGGTGACCACACCAAGGGCGCCGCCCAACACGATCACGGCGGCGACGATGAACACGAGGGTGTCGACAATCATCAGTGGTGCCCTCCATGGTCGTCGTGGTCGTCGTGGTCGTCGGAAGGCTCGGGATCCGGCGCCGTCTGGCCCATCTCGGGCTCGCGGGTGCCGTAGCCCAGCTCGGGGGACCAGCCCACCTTGCCTTCGAACTCGGCGCGGCCCGACGGCGAGGTGGCCCGCATCCAGGCCGAGGTGTGCTCGTCCTCGCCGGGCCGCCAGTCCTCCCAGGGCATGTGCTGGGGCTTACCGTCGTCGTCGACGAGCAGCTCGTCCTTGGTGTAGATGGCGTCGCTGCGGTTCGTGAACGAGAACTCGAACAGCTTCGTTTCGGTGATGGCCTCGGTGGGGCACGCCTCGACGCACAGATCGCAGTGGATGCAACGCAGGTAGTTGATCTCGTACACGTAGCCGTAGCGCTCGCCGGGCGACCGGGGCTCGTCGGGCGGATTGTCGGCACCCCGCACGTAGATGCACCGTGCCGGGCACACGCCAGCGCACAGCTCGCAACCGATGCACTTCTCCATGCCGTCTTCGTAGCGATTCAGCACATGGCGGCCGTGCACTCGCATCGGCTTCGGAGCCTTCTGGTCCTTCTCTCCGTCGCGACCGCCGCGGTACTGGCGGGTGGTGACACCCTCGGCCCACTTCTTGAACGTGACGCCGAAACCTTCGAGATATCCCATGTCAGTTGGCCTCTCCCATCGGGACCTCGACGAGCCCGTGGCCTCGGAGTCGTTCGCTGCGAGCGGCGCGGATGGCGGCAGTCAGCAAGGCGGCCGCCACTGCGCCGATGCCGAGCCCGAGGGCCAGCACGATGATCGTGTCGGCCTGGGCGGAATCGGTGAACCCGAACCCGCCCTCCTGGGCCACCCGGATACCGCCGAGAATCAGCAGCCAGCCGAGGGCGAGGGGGATGAGGAGCTTCCAGCCGAGATCCATCAGCTGGTCGTAGCGCAGCCGGGGCAGCGTGGCCCGGAACCAGACGAACATGAACAGGAACACGACCAGCTTCAAGAAGAACCAGACGAAGCCCCAGAGCCACCCGGGAAGAAGCCCCAGGGCGGGGCCGGCCGGGCCGCCGAAGAACAGGGTGACGATGATCGCCGACATGGTGACCGTGTTCATGAACTCGGCCAGGAAGAAGAGGGCGAATCGGATCGACGAGTACTCGGTGTGGAACCCTCCGACCAGTTCCTGCTCGGCTTCGACGAGATCGAACGGGGGCCGGTTCAGCTCAGCGGTGCCGGCGATGAGGAAGATCACGAACGGCACGAAGCCGGTGACCAGCACGTTCCAGCGGGGCACGATGCCGGCGAAGCCCTCGCCCGCCTGGACAGACACGATCTCGTTGGTCGACAGCGACCCGGACACCAGCAGCACCGAGGCCAGCGACAGACCGAGAGCGGCCTCGTAGGAGATGGCCTGGGCCGACGCCCGCACCGACCCGAGCAGCGGGTACTTCGATCCCGACGACCAGCCGGCGAGCATGATGCCGTAGACGCCGAGCGAGCTCATGGCGAGGAAGAACAGGATGCCGACGGGCACGTCGGCCACCTGGATGAGGGTCTCACGGCCGAAGATCGTGACCGTGCCGTTGCCACCGTTCGAGAAGTCGCCGGCCACTGGCACGACGATGAAGGTGAGGAACGCCGGCACCAGCGACAGGTACGGGGCGAGCTGGAACACCAAACGGTCGGACCGGTTCGGGATCAGGTCCTCTTTGAAGAAGAGCTTCACGCCATCGGCGAACGTCTGGAAGATGCCGATGGGGCCGGCCACTGTTGGACCGAGGCGGTTCTGGAGCCGGCCGACGACCTTGCGCTCGAACCAGACCATGAGCATGACCGACACGAGCAGCACGACGAAGCCGATCACGGCCTTGCCGACCGCAAGCAACAGGTCGCCGAAGTCGACCATGCCATCGAGGAGGTACGGGTCGCCGCCCATCACTGCGCTCCCGCGGCCCGAACGGCCACGTTCGAGATGGCCTGGCCGGGGCTGAGCAACTCACGGGCATCGACGCCAGGCAATCGAACCGGTAGCCACGCCGTGCCGGGGGCGACTGCGCCATCGGCATGCACGGGCAGGTCCACCTGCTGGTTCGGCGACTCGACGATCACCACATCACCGTCATTCACGCCGATGTCGGCGAGATCGGACGGTGCCACCCGCAGGACCGCAGGCTGCACGAGCCCCTGCAGCGATCCCGACTGCTGCACCATCGTGCCCTCGTCCCAGAGCTTGTGATCGACCACCAGCCGCAGACCGTAGTCGCCCGCCGCCGGAGGGGCGGCCGCGTCACCGAACTCGAGAACCCAGTGTCGGTTCCGGTCGATCAGCGGCCCGTCTTCACCCCGGTCGACGGTGTTCCAGTCGATCGAGCCGAGAGAGGCGGCGTTGGTGGTGATCTCGGCCCGGATGTCCTCCAACGAGGATGGCAGTTCCGCCCCAAGGGCGGTGGCCAGCTCCACGGCCACCATCCAGTCCGAGCGGACCTGACCGGGAGGCGTGACCTTGGCCCGGATCGGGCTGAGACGGCCCTCGACGTTGCAGAAGGTTCCGTCGCGCTCACCGAACAGCGCCACCGGGAACACGATGTCGGCCATGGCGGTGGAATCGGTGTCGAAGGCGTCGAGCGAGATCACCGTGGTGCGCTCGAGTGCGGCCCGAGCGAGATCAGGCTGGGGGAAGTCGGCGATCGGATCGGCGCCGAGCAGCACGATGGTGTCGATCTCGCCGGCAAGCGCGGCCCGCAGCATGCCCTCGGTGTCGCGGCCGTCGAACTCGGGCAAGAAACGCCAGTCGGCGAGTTCGGTGCCTGCTCGACGGAGCCCGCCGGGCAGGAAGCCTGGGGTAAGGCCCATCTCGAGGGCGCCCATCACGTTGCCACGCCGCAGCAACGGCAGGAAACGCACCTCCGGCAGCATCTTGAGCAGAGCACCCGCGGCATCAGCGATGTAGCGAGGCGACTCGGCGAGGTTGGGGCGCCCCAGCACCACCGTGACGGGGCGGCCCGACGTCAGCAGTTCGTTGACCTGCTCGATCGTCTCGCGGTCAATGTCGTCGAAGCCGCCGGCGTTGTCGCCAACGGCGGTCATCAGCTGACCGGCCGTGCCGGGCAGCGCCCGAAGCGAATGTCGGGCGAACGGTGTGAGGCTCGTGGCCCGGGGGGTGACCTCGATGAGATCCACGTTGTCCTGGGTGACGGCGTGGCGCATCCGCAGGTACAGCGTCGGCAGATCTTCCTTGGGATCGGGGCCGATCAACACCACGACCCCGCCGGGCTGGCAGGCCTCGTCGATCGTGGCCCGGGGCAGCCCGAGGGCCATCGGGCCCGGGAGGCCGTCACCGAGCTGGGAGTCGACGTGGTCGGTCCCGACCACGCCCTTCATCAACTTGGCCCAGGCGTACTGGTCTTCGATGGGCAGGCGGGCGCCACCGATGAGGCCGACGCGGCTGGCGTCGCGGCGCAGGGCCGTGACCGCCGCGCGGATGGCGTCGTTCCAGCGGGCTGGCTCGCGCTCACCGTCGTCGTTGCGCACCTCGGGCTGCACGAGCCGGTTCGGGCTGGCGGCCACTTCGTAGCTGAAGCGTTCCTTGTCGGACAGCCAGCCCCAGTTCACGGCGTCGGAGTCGACGCCGAGGATGCGGATCACCTCGTTCTGCGAGGACTGGAGCACCACCCGGGAGCCGCCAGGGTCGACGGTCACCGTGGACTCCACGGCGTCGAGATCCCACGGCCGGGCCTTGAACCGGTAGGGCGATGCGGTGAGGGCACCCACCGGGCAGATCTGCACCGTGTTGCCGCTGAAGTACGACGAGAACGGGTGATCGGGGAAGGTGTTCACCTGGGTCTGTGAACCGCGATCGATGAAGTGGATCAGTGGGTCGCCGGCGACATCGGAGGCGAACCGCGTGCAGCGGTCGCAGAGGATGCAACGCTCACGGTCGAGGTGGACGAGGTCGCTGATCGGGATCGGCTTCTCGTAGTGGCGCTTCTCCTCGACGAACCGGCTCTCGCCCGGCCCAAAGGCGTAGGCGTTGTCCTGGAGGGGGCACTCACCGCCCTTGTCGCACACCGGGCAGTCGAGCGGGTGGTTGATGAGGAGCAGTTCGAGCACCCCGTCCTGGGCGTCCTTGGTGACCTGGGACTCGGTCTCCACCTTCATGTCCGGGCTGACGGGCACCATGCAGCTCGGCTGCAGCCCGAGGCCGCGGCCCGTGTCGACTTCCACGAGGCACATGCGGCACATGCCGACTGGCTCCATGCGGGGGTGGTAGCAGAACCGCGGGATGTGCACGCCGTTGCGGTCGCAGGCGTCGATCAGCAGCTCCCCCTGCTTCGCCTCCACCTCACGGCCGTTCAGCGTGAACGGCACGCCAGTCACCGCCTCGGTCGGCTCGGTCGCGGTCATGCGGACACCTCCGAGGCGTCGTCAGCGGACTCGTGGTCGTTGGCGTGACCGTTCGTTCCGAAGTGTCCAGCCGCGATGTGCGACTCGAACTCGGAACGGAAACGGCGAATGGCCGAGGTGATGGGAGCGACCGACGACGGTCCGAGGGGGCAGATCGTGGTCTGCTTCGGCGGGAAGGGCACGGCGGTGAGGCCCTCGTCGGGGTGGGCGGCCACGGGGTAGTCACCGGGGCTGATCTGCGAGCCGACGTCGAGGAGGAGGTCGATGTCCTCGGGGCGGCCGTAGCCGTTGAGGATCCGCTGCAGGATCTTCTCCTCCCAGCTGGTGCCCTCGCGGCATGGGGTGCACTTGCCGCACGACTCCCGGGCGAAGAAACGCACCACCCGGAGGCAGGCCCGCACGGCGTCGGTGCTGTCGTCCATGGCCACGATGGCCCCGGAGCCGAGCATCGAGCCGGCAGCCCCGACGTCGGCGGCCTCGATCGGGAGATCCAGTTGCTCGGGGAAGAACCATGGGGCGGAGCCGCCGCCGGGGATGAACATCTTCAGCTCGTGGCCGTCGCGGATGCCCTGGCAGTAGTTCTCACCGTAGAAGAGGTCGCGGAACGTGACCTTGCCGTGCTCGACCTCGTACACACCGGGGCGCTTCACGTGGCCGCTGATGGCCAGCATCCGGGTGCCGGGGGAACGCTCGGAGCCGTACTTCTTGTACTCCTCGGCGCTGTTGGTCATCAGCCACGGCAGGTTGGACAGCGTCTCCACGTTGTTGACGATCGTGGGCTTCATATAGAGGCCCTTGGCCGCCGGGAAGAAGGGGGGCTTCAGTCGAGGCATGCCCCGGTTGCCTTCGAGGCTCTCGATGAGGGCGGTCTCCTCACCAACGATGTAGGCGCCGGCGCCCCAGTGCAGCACCACGTCGATGTCGACGTCGGTGCCGAGGATGCCCTTGCCGACGTAGTTGGCGGCGTAGGCGTCATTCAGGGCCTGGGCGATCCGCTCCTGGGCCTCGGCCATCTCCCCGCGTACGTACAGGTAGCAGGTGTTGAGCCCGAGGGCGTAGCAGGTGATCACGCAGCCCTCGATGAGCTGGTGCGGATCGCGTTCCATCAGGAGGCGGTCCTTGTAGGTGCCAGGCTCGGACTCGTCACCGTTCACCACGAGGTACCGGGGCCACACCGGCGGCATGAAGCCCCACTTCACGCCGGCGGGGAATCCGGCGCCGCCTCGTCCGAGCAGCACGGCGTCCTTCACCGTGGCCGCCACCTCGTGCGGCATCTGTTCCAGCGCACGGCGCAGGCCGGCGTAGGCGCCCGACGACACGGCCCGCGACAGCTTGTAGCTCTCGGGGTCGTTGAACCGGCTGGTCACGATCTTCGGGCCGACGTTGTCTACGAAGCCAGCGGCATGAGGCACGTAGTCATTGGTGGGAGCGTCGGTCATGAGCTCGCCTCCTCGGCTGGCTGGCGGCTGGAGAACCAGGCCGGGGTGCCAGCGATCTCGGGCGGCTCGATACCTGCTCCCTGGCTGGGCTGGATGTGCTGACGTACGAGCCCGAGGGTGCCGTGGCCCGGGATGTCGGACCGGCGGCCGCTGCGGATCGAGTCGATCAACTCGTCGAAGCCGTCGTTGTCGATCCGGTACTCGTAGCGGTAGTTGACCTGCAGGCACGGAGCCTCGGTGCATGCGGCGATGCACTCCACGTCTTCGAGGGTGAACAGGCCGTCTTCGGTGGTGCCGCCGGGGCGAATCCCGAGGGTCTCCTCGGCGTGATGGAGGAGCTCCTCGCCACCGTTCAGCTGGCAGCTGATGTTGGTGCAGATGTTCACGAGGTACCGGCCAACCGGTTCGCGCTTGAACATCTCGTAGAACGAGCACGTGCCGAGCACCTCGGCCGGCGTGACGTCCACCAGTTCGGCCAGGTGCTCCATGGCGTCGGAGCTCACGAACCCGTTCTGCTCCTGGGCGAGGTGCAGCAGCGGAATCAGCGCCGACTTCTTCCTCGGATACCGCGCAATGATCTCGTGCGCGAGTTCGACGTTCTCATCAGTCAGGCGTGGCACTTACCTGTCCACCTCTCCGAGCACGGGGTCGACGCTGGCGATCACGGCCACGGCGTCGGCCAAGAAGCCGTTTGCCATCATGTGGGGCATCGACTGCAGGTTCACGAAGCTCGGGCCCCGGATGTGCATGCGGTAGGGCTTGGGCCCACCGTCGGACACGAGGTAGCAGCCGAGCTCACCGCGGGGCGACTCCACCGCCACATACACCTCACCCTCAGGCACCTTGAAGCCCTCGGTGAAGATCTTGAAGTGGTGGATCAGCGCCTCCATCGACTCGTCGATGCGAGCGCGGGGTGGCGGCGTGACCTTGGCGTCGTGGGCCCGGTAGTCCCCGTCGGGCATGCGCTCGATGATCTGGCGAACGATCCGGATCGACTCGCGGATCTCGTTGAGCCGGATGGCGTAGCGGTCGAATGCGTCGCCGTAGCTGCCGACGAGCACGTCGAACTCGAGTTCGTCGTAGTCGAGGTAGGGCATGTCGCGCCGGAGGTCCCAGCTGATGCCGGTGCTCCGGAGCAGCGGGCCCGTGGTCGACAGGGCGATCGCCTCTTCCTGGCTGATCACCCCGACGCCCTGGAGCCGGTCGCGCCAGATCGGCTGACCGGTCATCAAGATGTCGTACTCCTCCAGCCGCGGCGGGATCGAGTCGAGCAGGTCGGAGAGTGTCTCGCGCCAGCCGTCAGGGAGATCGGCGGCCACACCACCGGGGCGGATGTAGTTGTGGTTCATCCGCAGGCCCGTGACCTCCTGGAAGAACCGCAGCACCTCTTCGCGCTCGCGCCAGCCGTAGATCATCATCGACACGGCGCCGATGTCCATGCCGCCGGTGGCCATCGACAGCAGGTGTGACGAGATGCGGTTCATCTCGCACATCAGCATGCGGATCCAGACGGCCCGAGGCGGGAGTTCGAGGCCGAGGAGCTCCTCGACGGCCATGGAGAACACCAGCTCGTTGAAGAACGGCGAGGCGTAGTCCATCCGGGTGACGTTCGTGGGGCCTTGGAGGTAGGTGAGGTTCTCGGCCGTCTTCTCCATGCCTGTGTGGAGGTACCCGATCACGGGCTTCGACCGGATCACGGTCTCGCCGTCAAGCTCCAACATGA
The DNA here is from genome assembly GCA_039029735.1 of Actinomycetota bacterium. Lineage (GTDB taxonomy): Bacteria > Actinomycetota > Acidimicrobiia > Acidimicrobiales > SZUA-35 > CADEDH01. Next base: position 53,131 of record JBCCFL010000005.1, read on the forward strand.
GGCGGAGCACCCCGTGGGTCGACGGGTGGACCGGGCCCATGTTGACCAGCATCGTCTGGTCGTTCTCGCCGTCGAGCAACGGGCCATCGACGGCGGCTGCCGCGTCGACCTCCGACATGCGGAGCACGGCGGACTGGCGCGGGAGGAGATGGAGCTGGCCTTCGCCCTCGGCCGCGTCGAGGGAATCGGCGGCGTCGGTTGCGGATTCGGTGACGGTCATCGCTGCTCTTGGTGTGTCGGGTGCGTCGCTGACGGAGCGACGCCGGGGATCACGATCAATCGCGGCCAACCACCCGGTCGGACCGGTTGGGGGCCTTGAACTGCACGGGAATGGCGCCGATGGCGAAGTCCTTGCGGAGCGGGTGCCCGTCCCATGTCTCGGGCATCAGAATGCGGGACAGGTCGGGGTGGCCGGTGAAGGTGATGCCCATGAGGTCGTACACCTCGCGCTCCAGGAAGTCGCTTCCCGGGTAGATCGCGTAGAGCGAGTCGACCGTCGGGTCGTCGTCGGGAACCTGGATGCGTACCCGCAGGCGCTCCCGGCGCTCGTGCGACAGCAGGGACACCACAACCTCGAACCGCTCTGGCTCGACGCCGACGGGAAGATCCCGCTCAGGGGCATAGGCCTGGTAGTCGACCGCCGTGACGTCGGCGCACATGTTCCAGCCGTCGGCGAGCAGAGCAAGGGCGGTGTCGCGCCAGCTGTGGCGGTCGACGAACAGCACCTGCTGCGACCCCACCTGCACCACCGGCCACCCATGGAGCGTCGGGAGCACGTCGGTCGCGGCAGCGGCTTCGTCACCCTCCGGCGCGTCGACGTCGGCGACGTCGCTCATGGGGTGCGGCCGATCGTCATCAGCTGGGGCGCGCCCTGACCATCGAGCTGCTCGATGGTGATGTTGGCGCCAGCACCCGTGGCGTTGCGCCGCCGGAGCAGTTCGCCAGACTCGATCTGGGTGTGCAGGGTGTTGATCGCGTGGAGCAGCGTCTCGGGGCCAGGGGGGCAGCCGGGGGCGTACACGTCGACCGGCACCACCTGGTCCACGCCCTGCACGATGGCGTAGTTGTTGAACATCCCACCGCTCGATGCGCACACGCCCATCGAGATCACCCACTTGGGCTCCATCATCTGGTCGTAGATCTGGCGCAGGACGGGGGCCATCTTCTGACTCACCCGGCCGGCCACGATCATGACGTCGGCCTGACGGGGCGAGGCGCGGAACACCTCCATACCGAGGCGCGCGATGTCGTAGTGCGAGCCACCGGTGGCCATCATCTCGATGGCGCAGCAGGCGAGGCCGAACGACGCCGGCCATGACGACCGGGCACGCGACCAGTTCACGAGCTTCTCGAGCGGGGCGGTGAGCACATTGTGCTCGAGCCCCTCGAACCCATGGTCGGCAACATTCGAGACGACATTCATCGGCAGCCCCCCTGGGACCTCACGTCGACGGGCGGCGAGGGACGTTCCGCTGCGAAGCGAAACTCCGTGAGCAAGCGGGAGCGAGCGGCGTTCATGCTGCGGGGACCTCCTCGGCGTTCTCGGTGTTGTCGACATCGTCGACCGACGCCACATCGATACGGCCGTCGCCGCCGACGCGGCGAATGGTGGTGGATGACGTGCGTTCGGATGAACGCAGCGGGTCCTGACGGCGGGATGTCTGGAGGGGCCCCCAGTCCAGGGCGCCCTTCGAGATCAGGTATACGAACGACTCGAAGACCAGCGCCGAGAAGATGAGCACGGCAACGAGGCCGAACAGACCCAGGGCCTGGTAGTTCACGGCCCACGGGTAGAGAAACACGATCTCGATGTCGAAGATCACGAAGAGCATCGCCACGAGGTAGAAGCGCACCGGGAACCGCTCGGGGAGATCGCGGCCGGGCTCGATGCCGCACTCGTAGGGGTCGAGCTTCTCCTTGGTGGGATTGCGGGGAGCCAGCAGGCGGGAGGCCACGAAACTCAACGCGGCGAACAACCCGGCCAGCACCAACAGAGCCAGGACCGGCAGGTACTGGGCCATTTGTCCTCCTCTCCGTTTGTGGAGCTACCTATGCGGAGGCAGCTTCTCGAATCTTCGCTTCCCGCTGATCGCGGACGTGCAGGTTCCAGGCGAGGGCAGCGAAGACCAAGCCGTTGAACAACGTGAACATAGCGGGCGTGAAGCGCAGACCGCTGAAGAGTGAAGGAATGGGCCCGCCTCGATCACGCTCCATGATCACGCTCACCAGCGGAGCCGTCTGGTCGACCGTGGCCACCGGCGGTGCCTGCCCAGGCAACGTGACCTGAGGGATGGCGCCACGGACCTGTACGACCACCAGTTCTTCGTCGAAGAACGGGTTAAGCACGGTTTCGTTGAAGAAGTGGACCACCCGGTCGAACTGGTTGGCGTTCTCGTCGAGAATCGGCTTGCCGTCGATGATGAACGCACCGAATTGCTCTGGCACGTAGCCGCCGGCCTCGAACACGCCCTCCTCGACGAGAATGGCATCGGCCGAGGCCTGAGCCTCGCCTCGCACCGCGTCGGAGGAAAGCAGGTAGCGCCACTCACCGAGATCCAGATCTCGGGACGCGACGAGGGCAGCAGCCTGAGCGACGTCGACATCAGGCACGTCGCCCACCGTGTTGGCCTGGCTCATGGCCCGCTCCACCGCCGTGAGATTGTCGGCGTTCTCGAAGCGCTCGACCACAGCGGCGGTGTTGACCTGAGCTTCCGCGAGCCCGCCGGCCGGCATGCCGTCGGCCGACGACTCGTAGAGGGCAATCGCTTCCTCGATCTCGGAGAACAACAGACCGTCGTCAGCGTCTTCGATGTCGTCGACGTTGATCTCACGCAGCGTCCAGGTGGGGGCGTCGCCACGCCAGCCAATGCCGTAGATCGTCCACACGATGCCCATCAGGAACATCCAGCCGAAGAGTCCAGCGGCCGAGATCAGTGCGCCGGACCGGGTGCCGGTGTTGGTGGCGACGATCAGGTACGTGCTTCCGATCAGGGCGATGCTGATGGCGATGACGCTGAGCAGGCCACGGAAGAAGGGGTCGAACCCGATGCCGTCGAACAGGCCTCCGCCGCCAGCGCCGCCACCTTCGGCGACCGCGAGCAGGAACGTATCGAGCATCAGAGGCCTCGCTCGTAGTCGACGACAGCTTGGATCAGGTCGGGCGGCAACAGCTTGCCGAAGCCCGGCATCATGCCAGCGTGGCTCTGACCACCGCGGCCGTAGCCCGCACCGGTTTCAGCGCCCTGGTACACGAAGTTGTAGTGGGCCCGACTGGTACGGCCTGGCATCTCGATGATGGTGCACTCGCCCACCAACACGCCGTTGGGCAGCTGCAGCACCTGGTCGCCCGGCACATCCTCGGGAGTGATCTGCTCGGGAGTGATGAAGTTGCCGTCGGCGTCGGTGCCAACAACCACGCCAGGGGCGAAGGGGAAGGCGGCACCGGTATCGGGCTGCCAGAGCTGAGACACGTAGGCGCAGTCAGCGATGTCGCCGTCGAGTTCGGGATCAGTTCCGGCGTCGAGCACCAGGTACGGACGCCCGTCATCGGTAACCGGATTGCTGTTCTCGTCGAGGCGGACCTTCGCGCCGTCGGCAGCCTCGATGTAGAAGCCCTCGTCGTCGGGCAGACCCTCGGGAGGCAGCCAGCTGCCATCGGCGGCAAGCCAGACATCGTCGGGGAACCGGTCGAGAGTCGAGCCGTTGCACAGGTTGTAGCCGATGCCGGACGGGTTGCCGCCACCGCAACCGGCGACACCCTCGTCGAGGATGTCCGGCACGATGTCGATGCCGAGTGACCAGCCTGCGGTGTGACAGCGAGCGCACGACAGCGACCCGCCCTGGTATCCGCTGTAGAGGCCGAGGTTGAACACCGCCTCGCCGACGGTCTCGAACTCGCCGGCGTCGAGCGAACGCTGGACTTCGGTTCGGACGGCCTCGATCTCCTCGGCCGCAGCCACCTCAGCGGCCGCTTGGGCGGCAACGGCCTCGTTCTCGTCGATGCCATCCTCGATGAGGTCGCTGGCGACGAGCGAGATGTCGATCGGGTCGATGCTCTGCTTCTGGAGCGTGCGTAGGTAGACGATGATGTTGTCCACCTGCTGGGTGGTGAGCGGGCCACCACCGGGAGTACCCCAGGCCGCCATCGGGGAATCGGGGCGACCGAAGTTGAGGATGTAGCGGACTTCTTCTTCGCTGTAGCGCAGCAGCACGTCGTTCAGTGCTGGTGCCGCCCACTGGGCGTTGGCCACGAACTGACCGTCGCCGTCCTGGAGCACGTACGCCCGGCTGCCGCCGACGCCGCCGGCGGCGTGGCAGTTCACGCACTGGGCGCCCTCGGTGTAGAGGCCTTCACCCTGCACCTCGAACGACAGGTTGTACGCCTCGATGGCACCGTCTTGTCGACCGGGCTCTGCGAGCCAGTAGAAGGGCAGGGCCAACGCCAGGATCGCCAACATGACCAGGGCGAACGTGAGCGACTTGTCCAGCTTCGGGCCCTCGAGATCCTCGTCGGAGAGGTACTCCTTGCGGTTGGCCGCAAGCTCGATCTCGGAGCCGAGCTCGGAGCGCGACGACAGCACGTTGCGCACGAAGAAGAGGATGAATCCGAGGAGGACCAGACCGAAGACCGTGAGGCCGATCGCCCTGAAGTTGGAGTCAGCCGAAGACGCAGCTTCGACAGCGAGAAGATGCATCAGTGACCGCCTGCGTCACTGAGGCAGTTCGGTCCCTCGGCCTCCTGGCCGGTGGTGTTGGTACCGATCGGGGGTCCCTGAATCACGGTGCCAGTATCCACGACGAGCTCACCGGCAGCGGTGACCTCCATCGGGAATCGATCCATGCCGCGAGGGGCGGGGCCGCCCTTCTTCTCGCCGACACGGTTGTACTGCGAACCGTGACAGGGGCACTCGAACCACTGCGACGTGACGCACTCGGGCACACGGCACCCAAGATGCGGGCAGGTCTGGAACAACGCCACGAACCCGGCTTGAAGGCCCTGCTGGACCTGGGGGTAGAAGCTGTACGCCGCCTCGGCCTTCACCACGGCGGTGGCCGGGTACTCGGTGACCCACATGCGGCCTTCCGGCACGTAGAAGAAGCCGTTGCCGGCGCGTACCGCAGCCGTGATGTCCTCGAGGCGACCGACGTTCACCTTGGAGCCGAAGCCACCACCCGGCGGTGGCCACAGGAACGCAAGCGACGCAGCGCCGAACGACGACAGGCCGAGGATGAAGGTGGTGATGATGCCGCGGTTCAGGAACTGACGGCGGGTGACGCCGAGGGTCTCGGGGTCCGGCGGCACGTAGACCACGGGCGGAGCGGAGTCTTGGGCGGCGACGAGCACGCCAGGGGCGCCGCCAAGGGCGGCCGCCTCGACCTCCTTGCCAGACGCCGTCGCTGCCGAACCCTCGGTGGCCTCCGCTGCATCGCCGAGGGCGCTGCTGGAACGGTCGCGGCGAACGGTCTCGCCCGAGAGCTGGCCGATGGCGGTGGAGGTGTCCCGGCGTCGAAACGAAGCCGCGACCACGACCAGGCCGAGAACGACCAGGACGATGATGCCGATGATGAAGCCATCCATGATGGTGCCTCCTGCTCCTTACAGATCGAAGAAGATGCCGTCGGCCCAGGGGAAGGTGAAGAGGAACCCTGGGCCTCGGAAGAACGAACCGATGATCACGAGTACCGCCCAGAACATCATGAAGACCGTGAACACGGAGATGGCGAACTTGCGCCTCTCAGGCCGGTTGTCCGGGTTCTTGTCGATGTAAGGGGCGAGAATGAGGATGAACAGACCCATACCGGGGATGGTCACGCCGGCGACCATCGGATGGAACATCGTGAGCAGCTCCTGGAGACCGAGGAAGTACCAGGGCGCCTTCGAGGGGTTCGGAGTGGCGTTCACGTCGGCCAAGCGCAGCAGCGGGGCGTTCACGAACACCGAGAAGATCGTGAGGAACGCCGTGATGAACAGCGAGGCGCCGAACTCCACGATGATCAGGTGCGGCCAGGTGTGCACCTTGTCGAGCGGCTTGGCCTTGATGTCTTGGATCGAACCCGACTTCACGACCGTAAGTAGCCGCTGGGTGTGACCGGCGGGGCCAGTCATCGTCGGTAGCGGACCGCTGGCCGTGGCAGCGGCAACCGAGGTGGCTGCCGCAGCGGGCGCAACGGCGGTGGCGGTGCCGCCTCCGCCTTCGTCGGATTGGCGCTGCTTCGCCGACTTCGAGCGCTCGAGGAGGTGCGCCGGGATCTTCGACGCCGACTCCGAGGCTTCGGTGTCAGTCGACTCATCCGCAGGAGCGGACGATGTCTCGGCCTTCTGACGGGCCTCTTGGGCCCGCTTGCGGAGGTGTTCGGGGATCTCAGTCATCGTGAATTCCTTCCGGGCCTAGAGCGGCCCCGAAATGCCTCCATCCTTCCGCACTCGCCAGAAGTGGATCGCCATGAAGATGACGGTCACGAACGGCAACAACAGCACGTGGAGCACGTACCAGCGCAACAGCGTGTCGGTCCCGATCACCTGGCCACCCAACAGCACGAACTTCACCTGATCACCGAAGACCGGTGTGAAGCCCATCATGTTGGTACCCACGGTCACAGCCCACAGTGCGAGCTGGTCCCAGGGGAGCAGGTAGCCGGTGAACGACAGCAGCAGGGTGAACTGCAGCAGGTTCACACCGATCACCCAGTTGAACTCACGAGGCGCCTTGTAGGCGCCGTGGTAGAAGACCCGGGCCATGTGGAGGAACACCGAGATCACCATCAGATGCGCCCCCCATCGATGCATGTTGCGCACCAGCAGACCGAAGGCGATCTGGGTCTGGAGGGTCTCGATGTCGTTCCAGGCCGCAGCCGCCGTTGGCCGGTAGAAGAACATCAGGAAGATGCCGGTGATGGTGAGGAGGATGAACAGGAAGAAGCTCAGCCCACCGAGGCAGAGGGTGTAGCTCACCTTCACGGCGTGGCGCTTCACCTTCACCGGATGGAGGTGATAGAGCACGCTGTTCATGATCACGTAGGACCGGTTCCGGGGGCTGTCGGTGTAGCCCTTCCGGAAGATGGACCCCGGGCGGAAGATCGAGTTCCACGCCTGGGAGTCCTGGACGTAGTCGACGGCTTGCGTCAAGCCGTTGGCCATCCGCTCCTGGAGCGTCGGCTTGTCCTGGATCGACTTTGCCATGGGGTCAACTGTCCTTGGTGAGCTGCGAGTTCAGATCGAATCGGGGGGTGAGGATACGGGGAAGCGGCTCAAGCCAGGCGCATGCCGTAGCCATAGCCGTACGAGGTGGTGCGCTGGTGGGAATCGCCGGTTGCGGGCGGGGTGCCGATCTTGCCGAGGATGATCACGCCGGTGGGGCAACGGTCGACGCAGAGGGCACAGCGGGTGCACACGTCATCGTCGATCGTGAAGATGAAGGCGTCGTCGGGATCGTCGCCTGGCTTGGCGATGCCGTAGCTCTCGTCTACACAGTCGACGGTCTGCATGTGGATGCACTTCCACGGACAGATGTCGACACATCCCTCGCAGGCAATGCACTCCGACTGGTCGATGTGGATGAACTGCTTCGGCTTGACCGCGCGACCGAGATAGTCGGCATCCACCTCCATCAGGAGGTAGTCGGTGCGGAACTCCGGAAGTGGTGGATTGGCGTCGGTGGTGACCACGGTGCCTCCCTCAGCCCTGCTTCACCAGAGGACGACCGTAGGAGCTCTTCACTACCTCGGTGCTCTTGTCCTTCTGCTTGTCTCGGTTCTGCCACACGAGCCACAGCCAGATCTGGCCTCCCAGGAAGATCACGTAGAACACGCCGGCGATCGAGTCGGACAGCGTGCGGTACGTGATGTCGAACGGGATCAGAGGGCCGTCGGCGGGGCTCACCACGAGGCGGTCGGCCCGCCAGCTCAGCTCGTTCTCCGCCAGTGTCAGCCACTGGTGAGGGATGATGCCGTAGGCCAGGAAGGCCAGGAAGAAGACGTAGGCCGAGCCCAACATCGCCTCGCCCCAGGTGTCGGGGGTGCCCTTCGGCCGGCGACGGGCGTACCAGAGGATGCCAATCGTCATGACCACGGCGGCGATGATGGATACTACGAGGGCGACCACGTTGCGGACTCCTGTGGGATCGACCGGCACCCGGGCAGATACTCCCTGGCGTCGTATTCAAGAACGGCCCCGATGGGGGTCGCATAAGCCCGGATCGCACCGAGCTTGTGAACCTGTGCACGAATGTAGTCGGCGCTCTTCGAGACTGCGCAACCAAAGCGGCACATTGAAACGTAGTGTCACCTTTGTCAGCAGCGGCTGATCGAAGTGCGGTCGACCGGCCGATGAGCGTAGTCGGAGGCGGCCGCGACGGCACGTCCGACGTGTTCTCGCCGTTCGGAGGGCCCCCGGTGACAATCACCAGGCGGTTTTTGGGTCGGAGTTCCGATCCGAGACGAGAGTTCGGTAGTCTTGCGCCGCCCGCAGTCGTAGGTCTCCTGCGCCACGGGCTCCCGCCGACGGGTGGGTACCCGCACAGAACCGGTCGGAGTGACGCGGAGGACCGTTGACCGAGATCCCCGAACACCTGTTGAAGCGAAGCAAGGCGGCCAAGGCCGGCAAGTCCGGCGACGATGCTGGCGACTCCGACGCTGCCCCGGTCGCTGCAGGCAGCGCCGCCCCAGCCGCAGCCGCCGCTGCGCCCCCTGCGATTCCGACGGAATCACTGCCCAATCTCGACCCGGAGCCCGAGCCAGCGAAGCCCGAGCCCCACTACGTCACGGCCGCCAAGGCCCGGGGCAAGATCCCGGTCTGGGCGCTGCCGATCGTGTTCTTCCTACCGTTCTGGGCCTACTCCTACGCCGGCACCCTGCAGCAGCAAGAGGTGGCGGACCCACTGATCGTCGAGTCGGCCGCCCTCTACACCTCATCCGGTTGCGCCGGCTGCCACGGTGGTGGCGGTGGCGGTGGTACTGGCTATCAGCTCTCCGACGGGGAGGTGCTCGCCACGTTCCCCGAGCCGATCGACATGATGGTGCACGTCGCCCGCGGCTCGGCTGCGATCGCAGGTGAGACCTACGGCGGCGAGCGTCAGCGGGTATCGGGTGAGCTCGGCAACATGCCTGCCCAGGTCGACGCCATAAGCCTGGTGGAGCTGGAGATGGTGATCTACCACGAGCGAGTCGTGCTCTCAGGCGAAGACACCGACCAGCCCGGCTACATCGAGTGGGAAGACCACATGCGCGAGGTGTACGAGGCCGGTGTGCGTGACCCCATCGATCTCGACCTGCTGCTCGCCTGTGCCGATCCGGCCGTGACGCCGGGTGCCACCGGCACCGGTTCGCCGGATCCCGAGGCCACGCCGTGCCCGGGCCCCAACGCCGACGCTGAAGAAGCCCTGGCCGAATAAGTCGGGGTTGCGGAGCAACCCCTCATGGCTTTTCGCCTGCGGCGAAACGCGCCGACGTCGCGCTCGTATGGGCCACGGCGAAACGCGCCGACATGTGGGCCTGTGGGCCCATTGGCGGTGAGGGGCTTCGCCCGATGAGGGTCTGGCCCCTATTTCCGCGACGTGCCGCGGTCGGTACCACTGACTGGCATGAGCAAGGACAACACCACCATGACCACCACCCTCCCCCGGCGCCGCCGCTGGTCGTTCGGAATCGCCGCCCTGGCCGGCATCGCAATGCTCGGAGCTGCCTGCAGCGCTGACGCCGAGTCGATGACCGACGAGGAACTCCGCACTGAGCTGATCGAGGTGCTCACCGAGGACGGCACCGTGACCGACAGCCAGGCCACGTGCGTGGTCGACGGCCTGTTCGAGCAGGGCGACCGTGATCAGATCAACCGCATGGCCAACGCCCAAGAGGCCGACGAGATCACCGACGGCGACATGGAGCTTCTCACCGACGTGATGCTCGGCTGCCTCTAGTCGGGCCTGCAGAGCAGGCCCTCGCGGCCTTTCGCCTGCGGCGAAACGCCGCCCACGTGGCGCTCGTGTTGGCGAAGGCCCTGCCCTAGTTGGGGAGTGAGCCGGTGGCGAGGACGAACTCCAGCGAGTTGCTGAAGCCGATCATCATCTCGCCCCGGCTCACGCCGGATGCCAGCAGCCCCTGCCAGTACTCCACGCCGGTGCCGTCGGGATTACGGGCCAGCACGTTGTGGTACACCAGCTCGACGAAGTCGGCGTCATTCAGCGAGCCGTACGAGGCCTGGAACTCCGACGATGAGGCAAAGGCGGCTGCGATCTCGCTCAGCGAGGCACCACCGGCCCGCACGCTCACCCAGTAGTCGAATCCGGACTGGTCGGGCGGCCGCAGGAAGAAGGCGACGTAGAGGCGATACACCTCGGCTTCCGACGACGACTGCGGCTGCACTGTGCCGGTCTCACCGATGAACTCCGTCGACTCGGAGAATCCAACCATCACCTGGCCCCGGGGCGTGCCGGCGTTGAGCTGCGACACCCAGTAGGCCCGCCCCTCGGCGTCGGGTGACCGGCTGAGCACGTTCTGGTAGACGAGGTCGACGAACGACCCGTTGTCCACCGAGCCGTAGGTGGCCTGGAACTCGCTGCTCGCCTGGAACGCCTCGGACACGTCGGCCAACGCCACCCCGGTGGCCCGCGTGGTGCGCCAGAAGGCGAAGCCGTCGGCGTCGGGCTCTCGTCCGAAGTACGCCACGTAGAGCCGGCTGATCTGGCTGTCGAGAGCCACCGGGCGAACCCCGTTCGCCCCACCGATGCCCGTTGGGATCGACACGCCGTAGGAGCCGAAGCCGTGCGTGTTGGAGCCCCGGACCCGGAACTGGGTCACGCCTTCGGGGACGGTCACCGTGAGCGACGTGCCGCTCACCGATCCGAGAGCGGTCCACGGCCCCTCGTCGGTCGAGCGCTCGAGATGGTAGGAGTCGGCGGTCGGACCACCGTCGACGATCCACGACACGGTCTGGGCGGAGCCGACCCCAGTGGCCTTCACCGCCTTCGGCGCATTCGGCACGAGCGGAGTGCTCACCGTGGTGGCGGCGGCTGTGCCGTCCACCTGGTCCGTCACGGGCACCACCCGGATCGTGTAGCTACCGCCGCTGTTGAGCCCACCGATCTGAGCCCAGGTTCCCTGACCGCTCACCGATGCCGATCCGATGAGCTGGCCGCCGAGCCATGCCTCGGCCCGATAGGTGTCGGGGGCCAGCCGGGTCTGATTCAGGTTCTCGGCCCAGTTCACCGTCAGTACGCCGCTGTTCACCTGAGCGGCGGTGATCGTGGGCGTGGCGGCCGTGACCCGCATCGGCCATCCCATACGAGCCATCACGCCGAGCGTCGCCGCGTCGAGCGTGCGCTCGGTCTCGGTGCTCGACAGCACGGGCGTCATCAGCGCACCGGGAGTGCCGGAGGGGTGGCTGCTCTCGTCGAAGTGGGAGAAGCTGCTGCCCTCCTGCCAGTTCGCCGGGGCGTACACGGGCTTGGCGATCGTGTCGCTGATGTGGATCTGGAGATTGTTCGACGTGAGATGGCTGTTGGCGCTCGGCAGCCCCACCAGCTGCTGGCCGGCGTACAGCACATCGTTGTCGTACACGAACGTCGGAGATTCGAGGGTGGGTTGGGTGTTCGGAAGGTCGTTGTTGAGGCTGGCCGAGCCGATGAACCCGAGCCCGTGGGCGATCTCGTGCAGCACCACGCTGTAGAGATCCACCTGACCGGCAGAGGGGGTGCCAGAGGTGCCCGTGTACCAGTTCACCTGGGAGTTCAGATTGATCGTGAGCTCCGCCGACCCACTGCCGTTGATGTCGTACCCCAGCAGCGTGTTGGCCAGGCCCGCAGGGTAGAACGAGCCGGTGGGGAGGGCCTGACCGGCGTAGAGGCCGTTCGGGCCAGCGGAGCCGAGCAGGTTCGACGAGCCGAGGTTGCGCCAGATCACCGCGATCTCGACCGGGGCCGAGGGCGTGGTGGCGAGGGCGCCGTCCCAGTCGCCGGCGGCGGCCAGGACCACCGTCTGGACGTTCGACGGTGCGGTGTAGGTCTGGTCGAACGCCACCGACATGCCGCTCGACTGGCTGGCGTGCAGGAAGCCGGCATCCGGGCCGTTGCCAAGGCCGACGTCGGCGCCACCGTCGAACTCGCTGTGTGCGTCCTCGATCAAGGTGATGAGCTCGGGATCGTCGATGTCCACCCCAGGGGCGGCCTCCACGATGATCGGTGCGTCAGCGACGAGTAGTTCTGTCGACTCGGCCGGACCGGGCCGGGAGACCGTCGAAAGAAACAACACGGTGGCCACGGGGGCGGCCAGGGTTCCCAGTCGCCGACGCCACCTCCTCGTCACGACTCGTTCCGCCATGGAGGGGTTTACGGCGTTTCAGCTCCCTGGATGTAGGGCCATTCGCCTGTTCCGGGCCGATTCGGGCCCTATTTGGGGGCCGAGATGCTCATCTCGGCCCCTCGTGCGCCGACCAGTCGTCGGTCGCGGCCCCCTCAGCCGACGAGGGTGGCGGCCACCTCCTCGGCCGCAGCCACGGTCTGATCGATGTCGGCTTCGGTGTGGGCCAGGCTGGGGAACAGGGCCTCGTAGGGGCCGGGCGCGAGCGCGATCCCCCGTTCGAGCATCCCGTGGAAGAACCGCGGATACAGGCCGCTGTCGGCTGAGGCCTTGGCGTCGTCGTACGTGCGAACCGGTTGCTCGGCGAAGAACACCGCCAGAAGCGGCCCGACGCACGGCACCTGCGCGGCGACGCCGGCGGCGGCAAAGGCCGACGCCAGGCCGGCGGCGAGACGGGCGGCCGTGGCCGCCAGCGCCTCATACCGGCTGCTGTCGAGCTGGCGGAGGGCCGCCAAGCCGGCGGCGGTGGCCAGCGGGTTCCCCGAGAGGGTGCCGCCCTGGTACACCCCGCCCAGGGGTGCGATGTGGCCCATGATCTCGCGGCTGGCTCCGAAGGCCCCCACGGGGAGGCCGCCGCCGATCACCTTGCCGAACGCCCAGACGTCGGGCTGCACACCCGACCACGTAGTGGCCCCGCCCAACTCCAGCCGGAACCCGGTAATCACCTCGTCGAAGAACAACATGGCGCCAACCCGGTCACACTCGGCCCGCAACGCCTGGAGGAACCCGGGCTCGGGTTCGACCACGCCCATGTTGGCGGCGAGCGGTTCAACGGCGAGCACGGCGGTGTCGGTGTCGAGCGTCGGCACGGTGTTGAACGGCACCACCACGGTGTCGGCCACTGCTGCCGGGGTCACGCCCTCGGAACCAACGAGGCCCTGGTTGGCCACACCCGAGCCGCCGGCCACCAGGAGCGAATCGACGTGCCCGTGGTAGCAACCGGCGAACTTCACGATCTTGGAGCGACCGGTGGCGCCGCGAGCGAGACGAATGGCCGACATGGCGGCCTCGGTGCCCGACGACGTCATGCGGATCATCTCGACACCGGGCACCCGCTCGGCCACCAGCTCGGCCAGCTCCACCTCGCGCGCCGTTGGCGCACCGAACGTGGTTCCCTGCTTCGCGGCCTCGGTGACAGCGGCGACCACCGCGGGGTCGGCGTGGCCGAGGATCGAGGCGCCGTAGCTCTGGACGTAGTCGATGTACTCGTTGCCCTCGGCGTCCCACACCCGTGATCCGTCACCCCGCTCCACGAAGTAGGGGGTACCGCCCACGGACAGGAAGGCCCGCACCGGTGAGTTGACGCCGCCGGGCAGCACGGCGCGAGCGCGTTCGAAGAGCTCGGAGTTGGTGGACACGGCAGCTCCTTGGGGGTCGTTCAGCCGTTGAGGGTCTGGGCGACCTCGGCCGCCAGGTACGTGAGGATGAAGTCGGCTCCCGCCCGCTTGATCGCGCCGAGCACTTCGAGGCCGGCGGCCTCTCCGTCGATCCAACCGTTGGCGGCAGCGGCCTTGAGCATCGCGTACTCGCCGCTCACGTGATACGCCGCCAGAGGAACGTCGACTTCCACCCGAGCCTGGCTGATCACGTCGAGGTAGGCGAGGGCCGGCTTCACCATCACCATGTCGGCCCCTTCGTTGAGATCGAGGCGGATCTCCTCCAGGGCCTCGCGACCGTTGCGCCAATCCTGCTGGTACCCCTTGCGGTCACCACCATTGGCGATCGTCACATCGACGGCGTCGCGGAACGGACCGTAGAAGGCACTGGCGTATTTGGCCGAGTAGGCGAGGATCGACACGTCGGTGTGCTCGGCCTCGTCGAGCGCGTCGCGGATCGCGAGTACCTGACCGTCCATCATCCCCGACGGCGAGATCACGTCGGCACCGGCGGCAGCCTGAGCCAGCGCAGCATTGGCGTAGAGCTCGAGCGTGGCGTCGTTGTCGACATGCCCGTGCGCGTTGACGATGCCGCAGTGGCCGTGGTCGGTGTACTCGTCGACGCAGGTGTCGGCCATGAGCACCACCTGGTCACCGACCGCGTCGCGACAGGCGCGCAAGGCCACCTGCACGATCCCGTCGGGGTTCCAGGCCTCGGAACCCTCGGCGTCCTTGCGAGCGGGGATCCCGAACAGAATCACCGCCGGCACGCCGAGCGCCACGAGCTGCTTCACTTCGGTGAGTAGCGAGTCGGTGGTGTGCTGCACCACGCCGGGGAGCGACTCGATCGGCTGGGGCTCGTCGATGTCTTCCCGCACGAAGAGCGGGGCCACGAGGTCGTCGACCCGGAGGTGGGTTTCGGCCACGAGGCGACGCATCGCAGGAGTGGTGCGAAGGCGCCGGGGACGGCGTTGGGGAAAAGACACGGGGAAACCTCACGGGTCGAGGCGTTCGGGCGTTCAGGGGCAGTCGGGGCGGTGCTCCGGGGGCGGCCCTGATCGGTATGGGGCCACGCTATCCAGCAGCGCCCGTACCAGGCCGCCCCGATCGTGATCTCGGGCCATCACCACCCCGGGCAGCGCGCGGGCGCGGGCCTGGGCGGCGGTTCGAGGCCCGATCGCCACGGTTCGGGGCGGTAGGCCGGTGGATCCGAATCGAGCAACGAAGCGGTCGACCACTGACGGCGCCGTCATCAGTGCCGCGTCGGCCGAGGCCACCGCAGCCGGGAGCTCGGGAGCGGCGGCCTCCGACGGTTCTCGGGTGGTGTAGGCAGTCACGACTTCCACCCGGTACCCACGGGCGGTGAGGCCATCGGCCAGTGTTGGGGCGGCGGCCTCGGCGAGCGGGGCCAGCACGGCGCACCCGGCGCCCTCAGCGGATGGCATGGCCGCCACGAGGCCGGCCGCCGACGCCGAGGACGCCACCAGATCGACCGGCAGGTCGTGCCGGGCGAGCGCGGCGGCCGTCGCCGGGCCGACGGCGGCAACTCGGGTGGCAGACGGCCAGGGTCGGGCGTCGATGGTCTCGGCCAGAGCCCGGGCGCCATTGGCTGAGGTGACGGCCACCCAGGCGAATGAGTCGAGCCGCTCGATCGCAGCGGCCAATGCCACTCCACCGTCGGGGGCCGGTGCTCGTTCGGTGAGGGGGGCGAGCACAGGGGTTGCGCCCAGTGCCAGGAGATCGGCCACGAGTGGTTCCCGGTCGGCCACGGCCCGACAGACCACGGCCGTCAGGCCCGTGAGTGGCCCTGCGACCGTCTGGTCGGGGGTCTCAGGCGAGGGCTGACCCACCATCGGCCTCGACCGCCGCGACGAGCCGTGCGGCCAGCGCCGCGCCAGGATCGGCATCGACCAGATCGACCACC
Source organism: Actinomycetota bacterium (assembly GCA_039029735.1). Lineage (GTDB taxonomy): Bacteria > Actinomycetota > Acidimicrobiia > Acidimicrobiales > SZUA-35 > CADEDH01. The sequence goes on from JBCCFL010000005.1 coordinate 68,779, forward strand.
TCGGCGCGAAACAGCTCGCCCGATCCCTCTCCCGGCCGGCCAGTGAGCACACCGCGGACGTGAACCTTGCCGTCGGTGCCGATGGAGGCGTGCGCACCGGCGGGAAGATCACAGTCACCGCCGAGCACGCGCAGGAACGAGCGCTCGGCGTCGAGCGTGGCGCGGCTCGGCCCGTGATTGATGGAGGCCAACAGCTCGGCGGTGGCGGCATCGTCGGCGCGACACTCCACTGCAAGTGCGCCCTGGCCCACCTGGGGTACGAAGGTCTCGGCATCGAGGCGTTCGACGAGGGGAGGGATGATGGCCAGCCGTTCGAGTGCGACGGTGGCCATCACGATGGCGTCGATCGCGCCGTCTTCGAGCACGGCAAGGCGCGTCTCGATGTTGCCCCGCAGCCCGACGACCTCGACCCCTGGGCGGAGATCGCGCAGCAGCGCCGCCCGCCGATTGGAACCCGTGGCCACCACCGAACCCGGTCCGAGCTCGGCCAGCCGGGCTCCGACGAGGCAGTCGTCGACGGTTCCGCGGGCCGGCACGGCGCCGATCGTCAACCCGTCGGGAGTGACGGCCTGCAGATCCTTGGCGGAGTGCACGGCAGCGTCGGCGTGGCCGGCCAACACGAGTTCCTGCACCTCTTTGCCGAAGGCACCCTTGCCGCCGAATTCTGCGATCGGGATCGACAGATCGAGGTCGGGCGCGGTGTCGGTGGGGACGAGCTCCACCGAGAGGCCAGGCGAGGCCGCCCGCAACAACTCAGCGACGTGCTCGGCCTGCCAGAGGGCGAGGCGGCTCGATCTGGTGGCGAGGCGGATCGTCACTGATCGAACAGCTCGCGGGCGGCTTCGGCCAACCGGTCACCGCGGGGGGTGCCGGCGGCGTCTTTCAGGGTGACCGTTGGCGGGTGGAGCATCTTGGCCACGATCGAACGAGAGAGGGCCTCAACGGTGGCGCGGTCGGAATCGGCCATCTGAGCCAGACGGGCGGCGTAGCGATCCATCTCCGACGAGCGGATGCCTTCGGCCCAGCCGTGCATGCCCCCGATCAGGGGCGCCACCTCGCGGGCGCTCGCCGCCGATCGGTACCGCTCGAGTTCCTCTCCCACCACGGCTCGGGCCGGCTCGACGTGGCGACGCCGGGCCTCCATGCCGCGATTGGCGTGAGCCTGCACTGCCGAGAGGTCGCAGAGCGTGATCCCGTCGATCGTGCCGGCATCGCTCGGCACATCGCGAGGCAGCGCGAGGTCGAGCACGAACAGGTTCCGGCCCGGTGCCTCGACCGCGGCCGAGAGGGTGTCGTTGGAGCAGATCGCGCCATCGGCGCCGGTGGCGGTGATCAACACATCCACCTCAGCCAACTGATCGGTCCAGTCGGCGAAGGTGACGGCAGTGGCGCCGAGCCCGGCGGCAACCTGGGCGGCGCGTACGGCCGTGCGATTGGCGACGGTGAGCGTGATGTCGTGCTTGCGGGCGAGGGCGGTGGCCACGTCGCTCCCGACCTCGCCGAGGCCGACGAGCATCACGCGAAGCCCGTCGAGTTGGCCTCGTTCCTCGGTCAGCATCGTGACGGCTGCATGCGACAGCGACGCCGTGCTGCGGCCGATCTCGGTTTCGCTGCGCACCCGCTTGCCCGCCTCGACGGCCCGCTGGAACAACAGGTTGAGCACGGCCCCCGAGGTGCCCTCGGTGCGGGCGGCCTCCCAGGCCCGGCCCACCTGGCCGAGGATCTCGTGCTCCCCGAGCACCACCGAATCGAGCCCAGCCGTCACCTCGAAGAGGTGGCGCACTGCGTCATGGTGATAGTGGGCGTAGAGGTAGGGATCGAACGTCTCGGGTGCAACGCCACTCAGCACGGCCAGTGCGTCGCGCACGTCGCGGAATCCGTCGTGGAACCGCTCGGCGTGCACGTAGACCTCGGTGCGATTGCACGTCGACAACACCACGGCCTCGGTGACCATCTCGCTGGTGGCGACCTCGGCCAGCGCCTTGGGCAACCGATCGGCCGACAGGTTCACCTGGTCGAGAAGCTCGGCCGGCGCGCTCCGATGGTTGAGGCCTATGGCAAGTACGGTCATCGTTGACTCCAGGGGCCACCGGGCGAGAGGTGGCCGGTGTCTGTGCTCGTCCAGTGTCGCCCACCAGGCGGTGGAACGACGAGTCGTCCGGCAGTGACGATCAACACGCTATCGGTCACGGCTCTTCCCGTCGCAAGGGAAGTCCGGCGCCGGTGGATGCCCCGGATCCTCGCTGCTGGTAGAAGCTGAGGATCTGCATCTCGGTGGCGAGGTCGACCCGCCGCACCACCACGTGAGCCGGGGTGACAATGGGGTGGGCAGTGAAGTTCAGGATCGAGGTGATACCGGCGCCGATCAGGGCGTCGGCCACGTCCTGGGCTCCAGACGCCGGCGTGGCGATCACCCCGACGGCGATCCCCTCAGCCTCGACGAGGCGGGGAAGGTCGTCCAGGTGGCGAACGGTGAGGCCGGACACGATCGTGCCCACCTTGGCGGTGTCCACGTCGATGAGGTAGCGGATCGGGAAGCCCCGCTCGGCCAGACCGGAGTAGTTGGCGAGGGCCCGTCCGAGGTTGCCGGCGCCAACGACGACCACGGGCCACTCCTGGTTGAGGCCGAGCTCGACGCTGATCTCGTACACCAGGTACTTCACGTCGTAGCCGACACCACGTGTGCCCGTGATCCCGAGGCTGGCCAGGTCGCGCCGTACGGTGGCGGGGTTCACGCCCACCAGCTCGGCGAGGTGGTCCGACGAGATCGTGGCGGCCTGCTCCGTGGATGCAAGGTCGACCAGAGCCCGCAGGTAGCGGGGCAGTCGACCGACTGTGGCGTCGGAGATCGAGCCCGAATTCACCATGAGAGGCTAGGCCTCATCGCACCGGATTCACAAATGCACGAACGGTCTGGGGAACTCACCTCACTGGCGCAGATCGCGACGTTTGAGCTTGCCGCCGAGGGCGGTCGGGAGCTCGTCGCGAACCTCGAAGCGATGCGGCACCTTGTACCGGGCGAGCTCGCTCCTGCAGTGGCCGGCCAGCGCCTCTTCGTCGATGGTGGCGCCGGGGGCGGCCACGACGTGGGCGACCAACGCCTCACCGGTCCGAGCGTCCGGTTCGCCGACCACGGCGGCAGCCGCCACCGAATCGTGACGTCGGATCGCCGCTTCGACCTCGCCCGGGTGGACGTTGAACCCCGAGACGATCACCAGATCCTTGATGCGGTCGACCACGGCCAGGCGCCCGGCCTCGTCGACCACCACGAGATCGCCTGTGTGAAGCCACCCGTCGTCATCGCGATTGGTGGTCAGCCGAGGATCGTTGGCCGTGGCCGCGTCGGCCACCGGTCCGAGGGGAGCGGTGCCGCCGTCGCCGGCGTCGAAATAGCCGGGCGACACCGCGGCGCCGCGGGCCCACACCTCGCCCGGGTCACCCACAAACGCGTCGCCCCCGGATGCGTCGACCACACGGACCTCGAGGCCGGGAACGATCGTGCCCACGGAGCCGACGGGGGCCTCGGTGCCGAGCGCCGTGGCCAGGAGGGCGGAGGTCTCGGTGAGCCCATACCCTTCCGACACGTCGAGGCCGAGGCGCTCTCGTACTGCGGCGTGCACGGCCGAGTCGAGCTTGGCCGCCCCCGACAGCACCATCGACACCGACGTGAACGACTCGGGTGCGACGTCTGGTGCCGACGCCAACGCGAGCCAGAGGTTCGGGGGTCCGCCGAGCACGGTCACCTGGTGGTCGACGCACAACGCAGCCAAGCGGGCCGGCGACGAGAAGTCCTCCAGGATCACGGTGGCTCCGATGGCGAAGCCGAGGTTCAGCACCGTGTTGAGCCCGAACACGTGGAAGAGCGGTATCACACCGGCGATCACGTGGTCGTGGCCGGCGAGGTCGAGGGGCAACGACAACATGGAGCGCACGCTCGTGTCGAGATTGCCGTGGGTGAGCACGGCCGGCTTCGGCATGCCTGCGGTGCCGGTGGTGAACAGCAGCACGGCCACGGCGTCGGCCCCCACGTCGACCACAGGTGCCGGTGGGGCCTCGGATGCGTCGAGCGACCCGGGGGTGTGCACCTCCAAATCGGGCTGGGCCCGAGAGAGGGCAGCGGCGGTGGCGTCGAGGCCGGGGCCGACCACAGCAGCTCGGGCGCCAACGAGCGCCAGCTCCCGGGCCAGCTCGGACTCAGGCGACTGCGGATTCACCGGCACCACGACAGCGCCGAGCCCGACCACGGCGAGATAGGCCGTGGCGAAGGCGGTGTCGTTGCTCGCGGCCAGGACCACCCGTTCCCCTACGGCAACACCGGACGCGGCCAGTGCGCCCCGCCAGGCGTCGGCTCGGGCCCGCAGTTCGCCGTAGTGCACCCGCTCGGCACCGCTGATGATGGCGAGGCGGTCGTCGGGGGCGCTCATCCGCTCGATCAGATTCATGGTTCGCAGTCCATCACATCCCCGGGGTCCATGCGGCCTTGCTCGTCTGGGCCGACCAGATCGGTCCGAGCAGGACCGTCGGCCCGGTCGTCTGGCCTGATGGGCCGAGCGGTGCTGGATCGGTGGCCTCAACTCCATCCGGCCGGCTCATCGGGCTCGTGTGCGGGTCGACGGAGCGCCCAAGTACTCCGGACCGGACTGGCGGTCCCCGGACGAAAGGTGGGTTCTCGTGCGGGTCCCCTATGTGTTCTCGATCGTGTTGATCATCGCAACGTTGGGTTTGAGCAGCGGACCGGCGGATGCCGGCAGTGACCCTGGAGTGGACGAGGCCCGCTTCGTGGCCCTCATCAACGACGTCCGCTGGCGCAACGGCCTCCCCCCGTTGGCCGTCGACGCGGAGCTTACGTGGCGGGCCCGGGAGTGGTCCCAGGTGATGGCAGCCCACAACTCGCTGCACCACGCCCCCGATCTCTCGGCCGGAATCACGGCCGACTGGCAGGTGCTCGGCGAGAACGTCGGCGTGCACGGTGCCGCCAACGTGGACGAGCTGTTCCACGCCTTCGTGGCCAGCCCGGCCCACTACGCCAACATTCTCGATCCCCGATTCGCCGAAGTGGGCATCGGAGTGGTCTACGACGCCAACGGCACCATGTGGACCACGCATCGGTTCATGGCACGGTTCCCGCCTCCAGCCCCGGCGCCGATTCCGGCTCCGATCCCGGTCGCGGCGACCCCGGTGCCCCTCAGCGGCCTATGGGCTGCGCCTGCTCCCGCGCCGGTGCCGGCACCTGCGCCGGCCCCCGTTCACCCCTGATCGACGACGGAGCGGCAACCGGGCCCACCACCATCACGGTCGGCGCCGGGAACGGGCATCCGTTCGCCGCGACATCGGCGAGGTCGGTGTGATGCACCCGTTCCGACGACGTGGCGGCGGCGTGGACGAACGCCGCAGGCTCGACGGCTGACCGGCCGGCTTGCACCAGCCGAGCGGCGACGTCGGCGGCGGTCGTGGCGGCCATGAGCACCACCACTGTTCCTCCGCCAGCGGCAGCGGCATCGATCTCGGCGGCGTGATGTTCGCTCGTCGCCTTGTGCCCGGTGAGCACCGTGAACGACGAGGCCAGACGGCGGTCGGTGAGAGGAATGCCGGCCAGACCCGGAGCGGCGACGGCCGAGGAAACACCAGGGATCACGGTGACGGCAAGCCCGGCGGCGGTGGCGGCATCCACCTCTTCCTGGCCACGGCCGAACACGAACGGATCGCCGCCCTTGAGGCGAACCACGTGGGCGCCCGCGAGCGCCCGCTCCACCAGGGTGGCGTTGATTGCGCCCTGGGTGGTGCCATAGCCCTTGCCTTTGCCGACCGGGATCCGCTCGGCCGCTGGCGGCGCCAACGACAGCAGCTCGGGGTCGGCGAGGCGGTCGTACACCACCACGTCGGCCGCTGCGAGGGCGCGGGCGCCGGCCACGGTGATCAGGTCGACGCCGCCCGGCCCCGCTCCAACGAGCGTGATGCGGCCGAGTTCAGCGTCGGTCCGGTGGTGCTCGAACTCGGCCACGAAGCGGCGGTGCACCTGATCGATCAGCTGGCGTCGGTGGCGAGGAGGGGCGGGGGCGCGCAGCGCCGACACTGCCGGGGCGAAGAATCCGTGGCGCCAGCGGGCGTAGTCGTAGCGGTACCGCCCGGTGTGGCGAAGCTCCGCCCGTGCATGGGCAGCGGCCTCGAACACCGCGCCTGTCTCGGGCGGGAGGGCCTCGTCGACGACGGCGGTGAGCTCCTCGCGGAGGAATCGGGCACCAGCCGGGGTCGCCCCGTTGGTGGTGACGGCGATCGTGGCCGGTCCGCGACGGATGATGGCGGGAACGGTCACATCGCAGTTGGCCCGGTCATCCACGGCGTTGACCGTCACCCGCAGGGCCTTGGCCCAGCGGCGGAGCCGGCGGTTGGTTGCGGTCGAGCCGGTGGCGGCCACCAGCAGTTCTGCCCCCGCCAGGTCGTGAGGCCGGGCCCGACGGGCGCGCAGGGTGAGCCGGCCCTGGGTCGCCAGCTCTCGCACCCGGTCGGACGGGGTGGGGTCGATCACGAGCAGACGAGCCTGCGTGTCGAGCAGCAGCTCGATCTTGGCGGTGCCGATGGCGCCCGCTCCGACCACGACCACCTTGCGGCCTGCCAGGGTCCAGGCAACGACGTAGGGGGCTGCGTTCATGTGACCTCCAGGGGATGAGCGGGGCCGACGGTGAGATCCAGCGCGGTCACGGGGCCGCTCGACCCGTCCGTGACCACCGGGGCAAGCGAAACGGGGGTGTACTTGAAGCCCGGGATCCGGCTGATCGGATCGAGATCGGCGGCGACCAGCCGGTTGCACACCGGCCAGTGGTACGGCAGGTACACCGTGTCGGCCCGCAGCTCGTCGTTCGCCGTCCAGGCGAGGCAGGCGGTGCCCTGGGCACTGGTGAGGCGAACCGGCTCTCCGTTCACCAGACCGAGCGCGGTTGCGACGCTCGGAGGCACCTCAAGCACCGGCTCGGAGGCGAGCGCATTCTGGGCCGCGATACGCATCGTCTGGTTGCCCGACAGGTACTGGGCCAGCACCCGGCCGGTCGTGAGCACCAGAGGCCGCTGGGCATCAACGAGCGTGGGCGGCGTCGGCGGGACGATCGGATGGAACCGGGCCCGTCCGTCGGGGTGGGCGAAGCGCTCGGTGTACAGCTGTGGTGTGCCGGGGTGACCGTCCTCGGGGCACGGCCAGAACACGCCGTCGTCACGACGCAGACGCTCCCAACTGATCCCGGCGTAGTCGACGGGGCCTCCAGCCGACATCGCTCGCATCTCGGCGAACACCTCGCGACCGCGGGTGAACCGGAACATGTCTCCAGCCCCCAATCGGATGGCCAGCTCGCGGATGATGTCGATGTCGGAGAGGCCGGCGATGGGCGCCACCGCCTGGTCGCAGCGCACCACCCGGCCCTCGATCGTGGTGATCGTGCCTTCCTCCTCAGCAAAGGTGGTGCCGGGGAGCACCACGTCGGCGTGACGAGCCGAACGGGAGAAGAACGGGTCAACCACCACCATGTGCTCGAGGGCGGCGAGCTGTTCGTCCACCCGGTCGAGGTCGGGGGCTGACACGCTCATGTTGGTGCAGATGGAGAACAAGCCCCGGATCTCCCGACGGCCGGCGGCCTGCAGGATCTCCACGTAGGTCTTGCCGACTCCGGGGAGCACAGGCGCTGGCACACCCCAACGCCGGGCCACGGTGGCGCGGTGTTCGGGGTCGTCGATACGGCGACCGGCCGGGAGCTGATCGCAGCGTTGGCCCCATTCGCGTCCACCCTGACCGTTGCGCTGACCGGTGAGCATGTCGATCCCTCGACCGGGCCCGCCAACGTGGCCACAGGCCAGCCCGAGGTTGATGATCGACAGCACGTTCTGCACGCCACCGACCTGCTGCTCGGGCCCACGCCCGTGGAGGTACATACACCGATCGGTCGCGCCGATCAGCGCCGCGGCCTCGCGGATCGCGTCGGCCGGCACATCGCAGGTACGGGCGACGTGGTCGATCGTGAACGGCTCGACGGCGGCCGCAGCGTCGGCGAAGCCGTCGGTGCGGGCGTCGATGAAGGCCACGTCGGCGTGACCCTGGCGGATTACCTCACGCAACAACCCGTTGAACAGCACGGCGTCGGTGGCGGGCCGGATGGCGAGGTGGAGGTCGTCGTCGCGCACGACGCGCGAGCCTCGGGGGTCGATCACGATCACCCGTCCACCCCGACGACGGAGCCGTTCGAGGAGCTTGGGGATCTCGACGGGGAACGCCGCCGACAGATTGGCCCCGATCACCACCGCCACCTCGGCCTGGTCGATCTCGGCGAGCGGAGTCATCATCCGGTCGGCCCCGAAGGCGAGCTTGTTCGCGGCGCCGGCTGAGGTCATGCAGAACCGGCCGTTGTAGTCGATGTGCGGCGTGGCCAACCCGAGCCGGGCGAGCTTGCCGACCAGGTAGACCTTCTCGTTCGTGAGCGAGCCGCCCGACAGCACTGCGTTCGCCGCCGGACCGTGCCGCCGCCGGATGCGGGACAGCCCACGTGCGGCCCGATCGAGCGCGTCGTCCCAGGTGGTCTCCACGAAGTCGCGGCCCTGACGCACCAGTGGAGCGCTGAGCCGCTCGTCGTGCTGCACCTGGATGTGGGCGGTCCGTCCTTTGGAGCACAGCGCACCCGCGGTGAGGGGCGACTCCTTCCACCGCACCGGCCCTGAGATCAGCCCGTCGTCGACGTCCAGCTGGAGGCCACAGTTCAGGGCGCAGTACGGGCAGTGGGTGGTAACACGCTCCACGACAGACCTCAGGCCACCGCCACCGGCGCATGGTCGTGCTCGGCCAGGAACTCGAGTACCTCGGCCCGGTAGGCGTAGAACTGCGGGTTCTCCAGCAGCTCCCGCCGGTCGCGAGGGCGAGGCAGGTCGATCTCGAGGGTCTTTCCGATGCGGGCGTTGGGGCCGTTGGTCATCATCACCACGCGGTCGGCGAGCAGGATTGCCTCGTCCACGTCGTGGGTCACGCAGATCGTGGTCACCTCGGTGCGGTTCCACACCTCGACGAGCACGTCCTGCAGGTCCCATCGCGTGAGGCTGTCGAGCATGCCGAATGGCTCGTCGAGCAACAGCAGCTTTGGGCTCAGGGCGAAGGCTCGGGCCAACCCGACGCGCTGCTTCATCCCGTTCGACAGATCGACCGCCTTCTTGTGGATCGCATCCCCGAGGCCAACGCGCTGCAGGTAGTACTCCACCACGTCGCGCCGTTCGCCCCGGGTGGCGTCGGGGTACACACGTTCCACGCCGAGGGCCACGTTCTCGTAGGCGGTGAGCCACGGGAACAGCGACGGGGCCTGGAACACCACCGCCTTGTCGGGGCCGGCGGTGGCCACCTCTCGCCCGTCGAGGGCGATCCAGCCGCCGCTGATGTCGTTGAGCCCGGCCGTCATCGTGAGCACCGTGGACTTACCGCAGCCGGAGTGACCGATCAGCGACACGAACTCGCCCTTGTCCATGCGCATGTCGATCCCCTCCACCACGGTGAGGGGGCCGTCGGGCGTTGGATAGATCTTGGTGAGATCGGAGTACTCGAGGAACCGGCGAGGCCAGTGCACCTCGGCCGCCTCGACGTAGGCCTTGGGGAGGCCGTCCACGTCGATGGGTTCGAGGTCGGGCAGTTCCAAGACCGGAGCGGTGTCGGAGCCGACGCCAGCATCGGTGGCGAGGTCGATGGTCGGGCCGGGGTCGACGTCGTCGCCGTTCATCGCCCCGAGGTACGCCACGATCTCGTTGCGGAGGGCAGTGAATGCCAGGTCGTTGTTCGTCTCGGCCCGTTCACGGGGGCGGGGCAGGTCCACGTCGAAGATCTTGGCGATCCCTGCACCGGGGCCACGTTCCAACACGGCCACCCGATCGGCGAGCAGGAGCGCCTCGTCCACGTCGTTGGTCACGAGGAGCACCGTCTGCTTGGCCCGGGTTCGGATGTCGTCGATCTCGTCCTGCAGCTTGGCCCGGGTGAGGGCATCGAGGGCCGACAGGGGCTCGTCCATCAACATGATGCGAGGCTCGCCCACAAGGGCCCTGGCGAGGGCCACCCGTTGGCGCATGCCGCCCGAAAGCTGACGCATCCGTCGCTCACGAGCGTGGCTGAGACCGACGAGCTCGATCGTGTCGTCGACCAGGGAGCGGCGCTCCTCGGCCGACCGGTCGCGGTGCACAGCGTTGGCGGCGAGCGCCACGTTCTCCACCACGGTGAGCCACGGGGGGAGCGAGTACGACTGGAACACCACGCCGCGATCGAGACCAGGGCCGTCGATGGGTTCGCCGTCCACGGTGATCTCGCCGCCGTCGAGGTCGATGAGGCCAGCGATGGCGGCGACAAGGGTTGTCTTCCCGGACCCCGAGAAGCCGATCACGGCGAGGAACTCGCCGTCGGCCATCTCGAGGTCGAGGTCGGACAAGATCTCGACCTCGCCACCCCGGCCGTCGGGGTAGCGCGTGGTCACGCCCTTGAGGGAGAGCAGTGGCGTGGTCGAAGCCGCCATCACGAGGCCACCCGGTTACGGCTGACGAGCGACTCGGCCATCGCCATGAGCCGGTCGAGGAGGAAGCCGATGATGCCGATCACGATGACGGCGAACATGATCCGGCTGAGCGACTGGCTCGACCCGTTCTGGAACTCGTCCCACACGAACTTCCCGAGGCCTGGGTTCTGGGCGAGCATCTCGGCGGCGATCAGCACCATCCACCCCACACCGAGCGACAGACGCATGCCGGTGAAGATGTAGGGCAGCGCAGTCGGCAGCACGATCTTGCGCAGTCGAGTGAACCATCCGAGCCGGAGCACGTCGGCCACGTTGAGCAGGTCACGATCGACCGAGGAGGCCCCGATCGAGGTGTTGATCAGGGTGGGCCACAGCGAGTTCAGCGTGACCACCAGGGCGGAGATGATGAACGCCTTCGGCAGCAGCGGATCGGGCGAGGTCACGGTGGCCGAGATCACCATGGTCACGATGGGCAGCCAGGCCAGTGGGCTCACCGGCCGGAAGATCTGCACCAGCGGATTGATCGCCCGCTGGAACGTCACCGACAGGCCACTCAGGAGCCCGAGCGGCACAGCGACGATCGTGCCGATGGCGAAGCCGAGGGCCACCGTGCGCAGGCTCGTCCAGATCTGGTCGACGAAGGTGGGCGGACCGCTGAACACGAAGTCCTGCGTCGGTTGCCCGGCGGCGATCAGCTCAGCGTTGCGAGCATCCTGCGCGGCGTAGAACGCAGCCTCCTCGGCCTGGGTGGCCTGGTACTGATCCCACAGGCCGGAACCGGCACTGAGCACGTCGCCCGGACCGGGCAACTCGCCGAGCGACGTCTGCACCTGGGGGGCCAGAACCGCCCACAGCAGTACGAACACGGCAACGCCGATCACGGGCGGGACGATCACCCCTGCTGTACGGCGGGCGAACTCGGGTGTCAGGTAGGGCGTCAGCACCCGGGTCACCAGGCCCGGCTCCGACGGGCTGGCCGTCGGGTCGTCGCTCACCTGGAGGTCATCGAACGTGACCTCCTCGGTGTCGACCGAGCCGATGGCTGTCGGGTCGTCTGTCGTCGATGTCGTGGGAACCATGGTCATCCCTCCACTCCGGCGGCTGAGACTGTCTGACCAGCCTTGAGGCCGATCGGGAACGATTCGAGGTACTCGTTGGGCTTGCTCCCGTCGAAGATCAGGCCGTCGATGAACCCGTCCTGGGGGTCTTTGAAGCCGTCCGTCTCGGGAACGCTGTCAGCCGGGATCACGCCTTCGTCGACGAGCGATTCGGCCGCGGTGAGGTAGAGGTCGGGCCGGTAGACCTTGGCGGCGGTGTCCGAGTACCACTCGTCGGTCTGGTCGGCATCGATCTGACCCCACCGTCGCATCTGGGTGAGGTACCAGATCGCGTCGGAGTAGAAGGGGTAGCCGGCGTACTCCCGGAAGAAGATGTTGAAGTCCGGGGCCGGCCGGGTGTCGCCCTGCTCGAAGGTGAAGACACCGGTCATCGAGGCGGCGATCACGTCGAAGTCGGCGCCAACGTAGTCCGGCCGGGCCAGGATCTCGACGGCCGCCTCGCGGTTGGCGTTGTCGTTCTCGTCGAGCCACTGCTGGGCCTTGATGATGGCCCGGAGCATCGCCTTGGTGGTCTCGGGGTAGCTGATGGCGAAGTCTTCGCGGAGGCCGAACACCTTCTCGGGGTTGAGCTTCCAGATGTGCTCGTCGGTGGCGATCGGAACGCCGATGCCCTTGTCGACCGCCGCCTGGTTCCACGGCTCGCCAACGCAGTAGCCATCGATCGTGCCGGCCTCCATCGTGGCCGGCATCTGTGGTGGGGGCGTGACCGAAAGCGGCACCTCGGCCGCCACCTCGCCAACGGCGTCGCCGCCGGCGATGTAGTAGCCGGGTTCGATGCCACCGGCGGCCAACCAATAGCGCAGCTCGTAGTTGTGCGTCGAGACCGGGAAGACCATCCCCATGTTGAACTGCTTGCCCTCCTGGGCGAACTGGTCGATGACCGGTCGCAGCACCTCGGCGGAGATGGGATGGATGGGGTTGCCGTCCTCGTTCTCGGGAAGCGACGGGCGAATGATGTCCCACACCTCGTTCGACACGGTGATGCCGTTGCCGTTGAGGTCGAGGCTCAGCGGAGCGATGAGCGGGGCCTCCGTGCCGTAGCCAATCGTGGCAGCGAGCGGCTGGCCGGCGAGCATGTGCGCGCCGTCGAGCTGCCCGCCGATCACTCCGTCGAGCAGCACCTTCCAGTTGGCCTGAGCTTCGAGGGTGACGTTGAGGCCCTCCTCGGCGAAGTAGCCGTTCTCCTTGGCGATGGCGAGCGGCGCCATGTCGGTGAGCTTGATGAAGCCGAGCTTGAGCGACGGCTTCTCGATCACGCCTGGGGTTCCGCCGGACGCGGCGGCATCGGTCGACGGTGAGGCGGCCACCGAGCTGTCGTCTCCCCCGCAGGCGCTGAGGGCGACTCCACCGGCTGCCACGGATGCCAAACCGATGAGGACTTGGCGGCGGCTGAGTGAGTTGTCGGTCACGTCTTCTCTCCTGGGGAGCAGGTGGGTGTTGCTCCCAGTAGAACGACGCCGTGTTTCCTCGGTGTCTGGGCAGGGTGAACGGTCTGTATTGGCCAGGCAACGAGGCGACGGGTGCCATGCCAAGTCGCGCACACCGCGGAGAGCGCGTGTGCGTTGGTGGTAACGATCACGTCGGGCTGAGTCGGTATCCGCGGCGAATGACGGTCTCGATTCCCGCTCCGGCGGGCCCGAGCCGGCGGCGCAGACGGCCCACGGTCACCTCGGCCACGTGCACGTCGGACTCTCCTCCGCCCCACACCGCACCCATGAGGTGCTCCTTCGCCACCACGGCGCCATCACGCCGGAGCAGCACCTGCAGGATCTGCCGCTCCCGCCCGGTGAGCATCACCGGTTCGGCGTCGGCCACCTCGACCTGGCGGCCCTGGAGCGTGACCTCGTAGCCGCCGATCATGCGCGTCTGACGTGTGGCGCTCAACGCGGCCGTGATCGTCATCACCATTGCGCCGAGGCGGAACCGTTCGGGGATGATCGGCTGGTTGCACAGGCCGACCACACCCTCGGCGCACACGTGGCCGATGCACACCACCTGCACGTCCTCGGCGAAGGCGGCCTGCACATCGGCCAGGAGATCGAGGTCCTCGGCGATCTGGGTGAAGTTCTCGGCAGCGGGTCGAGCGGTGAAGGTCACGAGATCCACCCGTCGGTCGACTACCGCCCTGACCAGGGACTGCGCCCGGCCCACATCGTCGGGCAGAGACCAGCGGTACACGGGCACCGCAATCACGTCGTACCCACGCGCTCGCAACGCTGGCACGATCGACCGGCGGGCGTCACCGTCGATCTGCACCCCGACCCGATCCCCTGGCTCGGCGAGTTCACCGAGCTTGTCGATCACCTCGGCCGTGGTGGCCGTTGGGGCGTTCCACTCCACGTCGAGGCCGGCCGTGATCGCCGCGCCGTGGGCCTTCGGGCCTCGCACGAGCAGGCGCGACGCCCCCAGCACGGCCCGCAACTCCTCACCGATGAGCAAGGCGTCCGCCGCCTCGAGCCACCCCCGCACCCCGATGCCAGTGGTCATCAGCACGAACCGGGGTGGATCAGCCAGGAGCTGCGCCGTCGACTCGGCGATCTCGGCTTCGGGTCGCAGCGGGTGGGTCCGCACCGTGGGGCCGTGCATACACTCCGCTCCCCGCCCGGCGAGGAGGGAGATCTGTTCGTCGCTGCGTCGATCGGCGGTTACGCCGATCGTGAATCCAGCGAGCGGTTTCGGGGTCTCGGCGCGGCCCATGCCGGCCATCTGATCACGTGATCATTTCGGCACTATGTCGGGAGCGTAAGAGACGTATCAGGGCACGCTGATTCGCACCCGGCCATTCGTTATCCGAACGGGGAAGGTACTCACCGAGAGTGTGGGGTCGTCGAGGCACTGGCCGGTGCGGAGGTTGTAGCGCTGCTTGTGCAGCGGCGAGGCCACGGTGGGCACCGGTCCGGCCTGATCGGTGACCGAGCCCACGAGCCCCCGGGCCATCACCGGAGCGCCGGTGACGGGATCGTGGTGCGCGATTGCAAACCACTCCTCGGGCTCGTCGGCCGATGCCGGGGACAGTCGGAACACCGCGATCGCAACGCCGTCGACGAGCGCAGCCACGCCTCGATCGATCGGCACGTCGGATGCGCCGCACACGTCGTGCACTGTCGCGTGGTCGGTGGTCGGCGCTGTGGTCTGCTCAGCGGGCTCGGCCGGCAGGCGAGCGGAGTCGACCACGTCGCTCATCGGGCCGGGATCCGTTGGCCGCGCTCGGAGATCCACACCGGCGTGGAGTGCTGGTCGGGGGCGTTCACGAACTCGACGAAGTGCTGCAGCCGATCCGGGTCACCAAGGGTTGCGGTCCACTCGCACTCGTAGCCGTCGACGTGACGGGCCATGTCTGCCTCCAGTTCGTCGCAGATCCCGAGCGAGTCGTCCAGGATCACCGAGCGCAGGTAGTCGATGCCGCCCTCCAGCGACTCGAACCATGTGGCTGTTCGCTCCAGCCGATCGGCGGTGCGGATGTAGAGCATCAGGAACCGGTCAAGGGCGGTGATGAGCTCCTCGTCGTTGAGGTCGACGGCGAAGAGTTCGGCGTGGCGTGGCGTGCGACCACCGTTGCCGCACAGGTAGAGATTCCAGCCGTTCTCGGTGGCGATCACGCCGAAGTCCTTGCTCTGCGCCTCGGCGCATTCTCTCGTGCAGCCCGACACGGCACCTTTGAGCTTGTGCGGGGCCCGCAGACCTCGGTAGCGGCGCTCGATCGTGATCGCCATCGTCACCGAATCCTGAACGCCGTAGCGGCACCATGTGTCGCCAACGCAGCTCTTCACTGTGCGGAGCGCCTTGCCGTAGGCGTGACCCGATTCCATTCCCGCGTCGACAACGCGGGCCCAGATGGCGGGCAGCTCGTGGAGCTGGGCGCCGAACAGGTCGATGCGCTGCGCCCCCGTGATCTTGGTGTAGAGCCCGAACTCCTCGGCGATCTCGCCGAGGGCGATCAACTGGGCCGGGGTGATCTCTCCCCCGGGAACGCGTGGCACCACGGAGTAGGTGCCATTGCGTTGCATGTTGGCCAGGGCGTGGTCGTTGGTGTCTTGGAGGCCGGCCTGGTCACCGTCGAGGATGTAGTCGGGATTGAGCGACGCCAGGATCGACGCCACCACAGGGCGGCAGATCTCGCACCCGCGCCCGGTGCCGTGGGCGGTGACGACATCACGCCAGGTGCGGTGGCGGTGGAAGCGGATGAGGTCGAACAGCTCCTGGCGGCTGTGGTCGAAGTGGGCGCACAGAGCCCGTTTCGACTCGATCCCGAGGGCGTCGAGCTCGGTGTTGAGGAGCTTGCCGAGATCCGGGAGACAGCCGCCGCAGCCGGTACCGGCCGTCGTCTCGCCCTTGAGATCCGCCACGGTGTGGGCGCCGTTGGTGACCGCGATGCGACAGGCCCCCCGGGTCACGTTGTTGCAGCTGCAGAGCAGGGCCGAATCTGGTAGCTCGATCGAGGGGGTGTCGTCTCCGGCGGTCGCCGGCAGCACGAGACGGCCCACATCGGTGCTCGCCATCGTGCCGGTGGCCATGGCGTGGAGCAGGTCGTAGTTGGACAGGTCACCGATCAGCACACCGCCGGTCACGGTGCCATCCACAGTGCTCACCCGACGGTGGACGCCGAGTGCGTGGTCGGTGAACTCGGTGCGGTCGTCGCTGGCCCCCGGGGTGCCGAAGCTGGCGACGTCGACCCCGAGCAGTTTCAGCTTCGTGGACGTGTCGGCGCCGACGAACATGGCCTCACCCCCGGTGAGACGGTCGGCCACGGCCGCCGCCATGGCGTAGCCGGGGCCGACCAGGCCGTAGACCCGGCCGGCGTGACAGGCCACCTCGCCGATGGCGGAGATCGCAGGATCCGACGTGGCACAGGTGTCGTCGATCACCACCCCACCGCGGTCCCCGATGGCGAGGCCTGCGGCGGCGGCGAGCTGATGGCGGGGCCTGATGCCAGCGGAGAACACCACGATGTCCGCCGGGAGGCGGTCCCCCGTCTTGGTCTGGAGGGCGGCCACCGGCGCATCGACGTCGTCGCTGTCACCCACCACGGCCTCGGTGGCCACGCCGAGGTGGCACGCCACACCCAGCTCAGTGACCCAGGTCTGCAGGGTGGCAGCGGCCGGCCCGTCGAGCTGTTGTGGCATCAAGCGATCGGCCATCTCCACCACGTGGGTGTCGAGGCCCAGGTTTCGGAGGGCATTGGCAGCCTCGAGGCCGAGCAGCCCGCCGCCGATCACCACGCCGGTCGTCCGTCCCGGTTCGATGGCCCAGGCCTTGATGGCATCGAGATCGTCAAGCGTGCGGTACACGAAGCAGCCCGGACGATCTGCGCCCGGCATCGGGGGCACGAACGGATCTGATCCAGTGGCCAACACGAGATGGTCGTAGGCGATCGTGGCCCCATCGGCGAGTGTGACCGCGTGGGCGGAGCGGTCGATCGCCTCCACGGTTGCGCCGAGCCGGAGGTCCACCCCTGCGGCCCGCATGGCGTCGGGGTCGCCGATGCGGAGATCGTCCACGCTGGCGCCGTCGAAGTAGCTCGACAGAGCCACACGGTCGTAGGCGGGCACAGGTTCGGCTCCGATGACGGTGATCGACAAGTCGGTTCCGGTGGTCACACGCTGGCTGAGCAGCTCATCGACGAGACGCTGCCCCACCATTCCGTTGCCCACCACCACGATGCGCGTCGTCATGGTTCCAGTCAGCCAGACCGATGTGTCCGCCAGGTTCGCCGGGCGTAACGATTCTGGGTCTGGCGCCACACGGACGGCGACCGACGGCCGTGCGTCACCGCACAACGGCCTCGGCCGGTGTGCGGTGCGTCAGCGAACGAGAAAGAAGATCTGGAGGGCTCCTGCGCCGAGGATGGCGAGCAGGAGCAGTCCGAGCGTGAGCACGACCGATGGTCTCATCGGATACCTCCGTGGTCTGGTCCGGGATTGGTGGTGAACACCACCGGCGTCTCGATGCTGCGCAGGTTGTCGGGGGCGCGGCCCTCAACGGGCCGCAGCGTCACCCCGTCGGTCTCACCGAGGCCGAGCGCCTCCGAGGCCGAGCCGCGGGCGACCGCCAGAGCCACGAGGCCGTAGGAGTCGGTGAGGAGCCCGATCGTCATGGGCGGAATCTCCGCGAAGGTCCTCACCTGGGTGGCCACCCGTTCGTCGTCGCCGCCGGCCACGCCAACGGTGGCGGGCCACCCGTCGAGCTGTTCGGGGTCGACGTTGAGCTGCACGTTGCCGTAGCGGTCCACCCAGAGCACCTCGGCGGCAATGGAGCCGTCGGGCCCCTCCTCGGCCACCGGCAGGATCCCCGGCATGAGGGAGACGGCGTCGATCTGGGTGCCCAGCTCGTGGAGCGGTACCCCCGCGCACAGGTGGGCGGCGGCGGGAGCGAACACGTCGCGGCCGTCGAACGTGGTACCCACCGGCGGGAGTTGGTAGGCAGGGTTGTCGAGCACCACGGCGTCGGTGGCCCCACCCACCATCGCCACCACTGGAGCCAGCAGGCCGTTGTCGGGCCCCACGAGGTAGCTCTGACCGCCACCCACCTCGATCGCCACTCCCTTGCGAGAGGTGCCGACGCCAGGGTCGACCACGGCGAGCACCACGCCCGGCACGAGATACTGCGACGAGCGAGCGAGGGTGAGACCACCGGCCCGCACGTTGAACGGCTCCACGCTGTGGCTGATGTCGATCACCCGCACGCCCGGGTTGATACTGGCGATCACCGAGTGCACCACGCCGACGAACTCGTCGTCGTGCCCGTAGTCGGAGAGGAACGAGATCGTGTCGAAGCGGTTGGCCATCAGCTCTGCTCTCCGAGTTGGCGGGATCGGTCGGTTGCAGCCTGCACGGCATCGATGAATGCCGCCCGCACCGCCCGTTGCTCGAGCACCCGAAGCCCGGCGGCGGTGGTGCCGGCTGGCGTGGTGACCCCGGCCCGGAGCTCGGCCGCCGAGGAATCGCCGGAGGCGAGCAGGGTGGCGGCGCCGAGCAGGGTCTGGGTGGCGAGCGATCGGGCCACGTCGGCGGGAAGCCCAGCCGACACACCGGCATCGATCATCGCCTCGGCCACGAGGAACACGTACGCCGGACCCGAGCCGGAGAGGCCGGTCACGGCATCGAGCAGTGGCTCCGGCACCACGACGGCCTCGCCGACGGCGTCGAGAATCGACACGGCCCAGGCAACGTCGTCGTCGGACGTGGCGGCGCCACCGGCGACGGCCGATGCGCCCTGACCAACGAGTGACGGGGTGTTCGGCATCACCCGGACCACGGGCACGCTCCGGCCAACGGCCTCTTCCATTGCAGCGATCGTGATTCCGGCCGCGATCGACAGCACCCTCGTTGGGGCCGGGCTGAGGGCGCTGAGCACCTCCACCACGGCGTGGGGTTTCACCGCCACCAGCGTGTCGACACCGCCGACGGTCTCGTCGGTGACGGTGACGCCGCTGAATCGAGCGGCGAGGTCATCGCGCAAGGCGGGCAGCACCTCGACCACGCGCACCTCCGACGGCGCCGCCCAACCGGCATCGAGGAGGCCGCCGAGCAGGGCCTGGCCCATCTTGCCGCCGCCGATGATCTGCAACCTGGTCACAGGGCGGAGGGTACCGCCCCCTCAGGCCGCCAACAGGCCTCGGGCCACCAAGTCGCGGCGGAGCGACGGGGGGTCGGTGAAGAGATGCACGGCGAAGCCGAGTTGCTCGGCCGCGGTGATGTTGGCGGAGGAGTCGTCGATGAACAACGCCTGGCGTGGGGCGAACCCGTAGCGATCGCAGAGCAGTTCGAAGATCTCGGGCTCAGGCTTGACCACGCCTTCGTAGCCAGAGATCACCCGGCCCGCGAAGCGCTGGAGGAAGGGGTAGCGGGCCTCCACCAACTCGAAGGTGTCGCGGCCCCAGTTCGAGAGGGCGTAACACGGCACGCCACCATCGACGAGAGCCTCCAGCAGCTCGACCGAACCGGCGATGGCGTGATCGACCGTCTCCGGCCATCGGTCGGCGAAGGCCTGGATCAGGTCGTGGTAGGCGCGGTCGTGCCGAGCGATGAGGGCATCGACCACCTCCTGGATCGGCGTGCCTCGGTCCAGGCTGGCGTTGACGTCCATCGTGAGCACGGTGTCGAGGAAGTGGTCGAGCTCGGCGTCGTCGTCGATGAGCTTGGCGTACAGCCGGCGTCGGTCCCAGGGGATCAGCACGTTGCCGAGATCGAACACCACGACGTCAACCAGACCATCGACCCTGACATCAACCACGGCGCCGACCGTAGCTCCCCGTAGACCCCGTTCGATTCCTGGTTGTGGACCATCGGTCCACAACCAGGAATCGGATCCACCCCCATAGAGCCGTCCGTGCTGCCGCGGGCCTCTCCGTCCAGCCGGTGTGGACCGGTAGTCCACGTTCACGAGCCGGACGACCCTCGGCCGGACCGGCAGGTGGGGTCGGCCGAACTTCCCCCATCGTCGGCGTGGACCGCTGGTCCATGGTCAGAGGAGACACGGACATGGGAAGAACCCCATCGGACGAGGTGGTCGATCGCATTGCGACGGCAGCGCTCGTGCTGCTGGAGGGTGGTGGCGTACGGGCGATGACGCTGCGAGGGGTGTGCACGGCTGCGGGGGTCTCACGGCAGACGTTCATCAACCGGCTGGGATCGATGGAGGGCCGGGGCTGATGATGAACGGGCCGCTGCTCGGGTACCCGCCGTCGACGGCCACTCACCGGGCCGCGGCGGGCGTCCTGGCGGGGCTCGGAGCCGACGAGACGTTCGCCCGACTCGTCGGCCAGCTTCAGCTGGAAAAGGCCGCCTACAGGCCAGAGAACCAGTCGTAGCCGCGCTCGGCCCAGTAGTCGCCCTCGGGGCGGGTGTCGCTGAAGGTGATGGTGCCGATCCGCTTGATCTGCTTGGTGCCGTACTTCAGCGGCGTGGTGAGCCGTACCGGGGCGCCGTGCTCCTCGTCGAGCGGCTCACGCTGGAGATCGAGGGTGAGCATGGTCTGGCTGTGCATCATGGCGTCTCGTTCGAGACCCACCTGGTACACGCCGTCCGGCGTGGACATTCCTACGTACGGTGCGTCGGCCTCCTGCGGGTGGAGGCGGTCCACGAAGTCGCGGAACACCACCCCGCCCCAGGTCACGATGTGCGACCAGCCTTCGATGCACTTGTGCTCCACCGTCATCTCGGTCTGCGGGAGGGCACGGAGGTCGTCCACGCCGTGGGTGCCGAGCAGCTCGCCGTTGCGACCGAACACCTGGAGTTCCCACGTGTTGAGGTCCAGAGGATCGTCGAGGCCGTGGCGGCCGTTGACCCGCAGCACCGAACTCTCGGCGTAGTCGAACGTGGGAGCGACCGCACCTTCACGGTGCAGGCCGCGCCAGATGCGCTCGTTCACTGAATGGCCGCCCCGCAGCACGTCGGGGATCCGGTCGATCTCGGGCCGGTTCTGGATGCCACGCCACGCGATCACGCCACCGGCGAGGGCGAGGCCCGACACGAGGAAGCTGCGTCGGCTGAGGTTGTCGTAGTCGTCCTGCGAGATGGTGCGCTCTCGCTGGTCGGCTGGTTGGCGATGCCCTCCGGTCATGTCGTCACCTTCTCGTGCGCGTCGTCTGTCTGGTCGGTCTTCTCGATCTCATCAGTTGCGTCGGCCTCGACGGTCAACAACTCGTAGCCCGTCACCATCGTCCAGAGGTTGGCGGCACCGGCCCGGAACACCTGGAGCAGGTGCACCACGATGAACAGGACGAATCCGATCGTCACCCAGAAGTGCACGAAGCGGGCCGCCTCGTAGCCCCCGAAGGCGGCGGTGAGGAACGACAGCTGGGTGGGCTTGTAGATGGCGAAACCCGAGAGCGCAGCGAGGAAACCCATCACGATCACCGCCGCGTAGGAGAGCTGCTGCACCCCGTTGTACTTGCCCTGGGGCGGCGCCTCCTTGCGCAGGCCCAGGTCGTGGGCCAACACGGCGGGGATCGTGCGCAGGTCGGCCGCCGTCGGCACGAAGTTGCGCCACCCGCCAGTGCGGATCAGGTACACCCCGAAGGCGAGGCCGTTGAGCACGAAGATCCACCCGAACGTGAGGTGGAAGGCGAGGCCGCGGGCAAGTCGCCGTTCGAGGTCGAACGTCTCGTTGAACCATGTCGGGAAGAGGTCGAACCAGTGCCAGGCACCGATACCGACCCCGAACGGGTCACGCAGATCGGCCCAGTAGATGCGTAGCCCACTCCAGATCATGACCAGCAGCACAGGGCCGTTGATCCAGTGGGTCCACCGGTTGCCTCGCCGGTGTCGTTCGATTGCGACGGTCTCTGCCATGTCGTCCTCCCGTGTTCACATCAGGAAACGGCGCTTGGACCATCGGCATTCGGCTCAAGTGATGAACAAGTACGGAACACGCGAGTGGGCGGCCCCGAAGGACCGCCCACTCTCATTCCGTGTGTTCAACCCCGAACGGGGGCGGATGCTCTTCTTCTCTAGCCCTTGGCTTCGGTGAAGGCGTCGGCGTAGTTGACCTCGAAGTCGCCGGTGTCGACGATCGACTCCAGCACCGGGATCGGCGCCACCTGGGGATCGGTCACGAAGTCCTGAAGCTCGGGATCGAGCAGATCGGCCGCAGCCGAGTTCGGGGTGTCGTAGTAGTTCCAGTTCGACAGCGCCGCACCCTGCTCGGCCGTGAGCAGCCAGTTGATGAACGTGTGGGCCGTGCAGGGGCTGGGGGCGTCGGCCGGGATCGCCATGTTGTCGATCCAGCGGGTGCCACCCTCCTCGGGCACGAAGTACACGTACTGCGACGGGTCGTCGGTCTCCAGGAACTGGGTGAACATGTCACCCGAGTAGCCGTGAGCGATGGCGGTCTCACCGGTGGTCAACAACTCGTCGGCCGAGTCGGTGTTGAACGCCGCCAGGTTGCCACTTGCGTCCGACACGAGAGCCAACGCCTCGTCCAGCTCGGCCTGATCGGTTGTGTTCAGCGAGTAGCCGAGGTACTTGAGGGCGGCGCCCATCGTTTCGCGGGGGTCGTTGAGCAGGGTGATCTGGCCGCCGAACTGATCGGTGAAGGCCGGGTCGAACACGATGCTCCAGCTCCGCGGGAAGTCGGTGCCCACCACGGCGGTGTCGACGGCGAGACCAGTGGTACCCCACTGATACGGCACGGAGTAGTTGCCGGCTGGGTCATAGACCAGCGCCGTGAAGTCGCTCGAGACGTTGCTCAGGTTCGGGATGGCGTCCTTGTTCAGCGCCTGGATGTCCTCACTGGCGATGAGGATGGCCACCATGTAGTCGGACGGCACGATCAGCGAGTAGCCGGAGTTGCCGGCCGAGATGATCGGCTGCATGGCCTCGTTCGAATCGTAGGTGTCCATCGTGACGCCGACGTCATAGGCCTCGGAGAACGCAGCGAGCTGCTCCTCGTCGATGTACTCGGGCCAGTTGTAGATGGCGAGATCGCCATCGGTGGCATCGACGTCACAGCTGGCCGGCTCACCGGCGGCCGCCTCGTCGTCATCGCTGCCACAGGCGGCAGCCACGAGGGCCAACGCCAACAGCGCAGCGAGTAGTCGGGACAGGGTTGGGGTTGGCATTGCTGCTTCTCTCCTCTGCATTGCGATTGATCAGATTGCGATTGATCAGGACGCCGACGCGCCACTACCGGTACCGCGGGCTCGATCGATGAGCACCGAGGCAAGCACCAACACGACCGACGCCACCAGCATCACCACCGACACCGCATTGATGAGCGGCGTCACGCCCTTACGGATCAGACCGAAGACGTAGACGGGCAGGGTGGTCGAACCAGGCCCGGCCGAGAACTGGGTGACCACCACGTCGTCGAGGGACAACGTCAGCGCCAACAGGGCACCGCCGAGCACACCCGGCATGATCTGGGGGAGCGTCACGTGGCGGAACGCCTGCCAGCGGCTGGCGTAGAGATCGATGGCTGCCTCTTCGAGGCGCTGGTCCATCCCGGCCAGGCGGGCCCGCACCACCACAGACACGAAGCTGATGTTGAACGCGATGTGGCTGATCGTGATGCTGGCGAAGCCCTTGCGCAGGTCGGTGCCGAGCACGGTGTTGAGCAGCTCGAAGAACTCCGAGAAGAACAGCAGCATCATCACGGCCATCGTGACGTCGGGGATGATGATCGGCAGATAGAGCACGGCGTCGAACACCTGACGGCCCCGGAACCGGAAGCGTTCGATGGCGAGGGCACCCAACGTGCCGAGTACCACGGAGATGATCGTGGACACGATCGCCACCTGGACCGACACCCACAGTGCGTCCTGCACCTGGTCGTTCTGACCGAACTCGCGGTACCAGTCGAAGGTGAACCCGCCCCACCGCCCCACGTTGCGGTCGTTCGAGAACGAGAACACCACGAGCAACGCGATCGGGGCGTAGAAGAACACGAACACGAGCCAGGCGTTGGCGGCGAGCACGCCCCGGAACAGGCCCCTGGGCCCTGCGGGGGCGGTCACAGGTTCCTCCCGCCGGAGCGGAAGTAGATGATGGTGGTCACCAGCATCACGGCCATG
Source organism: Actinomycetota bacterium (assembly GCA_039029735.1). Classification (GTDB taxonomy): domain Bacteria; phylum Actinomycetota; class Acidimicrobiia; order Acidimicrobiales; family SZUA-35; genus CADEDH01. The sequence continues at coordinate 92,925 of JBCCFL010000005.1, forward strand.
AGCACGAACGACAGCGACGCGCCCACCGGCCAGTTTCGGGCGGTGAGGAACTGGGTGACGATGTAGCTGCCGAGCAGGGTCGTCTTCGCCCCGCCGAGGATCTCGGGGGTCACGTAGGCGCCGAGGCTCGGCACGAACACCAGGATCGACCCGGCCACCACACCTGGCATCGAGAGCGGGAGCAGCACCCGGCGGAACGTCTGGTAGCCCGACGCGTAGAGGTCGCGGCTCGCCTCGATGAGGGCCGAGTCGATGCGTTCGATCGACGCATAGAGCGGCAGGATCATGAACGGTAGGAAGCCGTACACGAGGCCGAGCACCACGGCAGTGTTCGTGAAGAGCAGGCTCACCGGTTCGAAACCGAGCAGTTCACTCCCCCGGGCCACCACGCCGTCGCTGCCCAGGATGACCCGCCAGGCGTAGTTCCGCACGAGGAAGTTCGACCAGAACGGGATCATCACGCCGATCAGCAGCAGGTTGCGAACCCGGGCCGAACGGGTGGAGAGGTAGTACGCGAACGGGTAGGCGACCACCAGGCAGATCACGGTGGTGAGCACCGCCAAGCCCACCGAGCGGAGCAGGATCGTTCGTACGATCGGCTCACCGAGGCGGCGGTAGGCGTCGATGCTGATCGTGGAGAACTCCGCTTCGCCGAACCGGTTGCGGGTGGCGAAGGAGTAGGCGAACACGATCACCAGCGGGATCAAGAAGAAGATGACGAGGTAGGCGTACGCCGGGAGGGCGAGCAGGAAGCCCCGTCGGGCCTCCGCCCGTTCGGCGGCAGCCTCAAACTCAGGGGTGGCGACCGCAGCCTCCTCCTCCGGAGCCGGGGCCTCGGTGACGGCGGCCATCAATCGACCACCACCGTCGCAGCGTCTGGGGCCCAGGCCACCGTCACCTCGTCGCCAGCGCCGGGCCGTCCGTCGCCACCGGCCGCCGCCCGCACCTCAACGGTGGTCCAGCCAGCGTCCACGGTGTGGACGAGGGCGTTGCCGAGGTAGGTCGTGCCGGTGATGCGACCGTCGAGCCGGGGCCAGTCGTCGGGGGCGTCACCCCGGTGGTGAAGCGTGGCTCGCTCGGGCCGCACGCTCAGGGCAACGCTGGTGCCGGTTGCGAGATCGTTCACCGCCGCCACCTCACTGCCGTTGCCGAGGCGCACGGAGGCACCGTCGGTCACCGTGGCATCGAGCAGGTTGGTGCGTCCGATGAAGTCGGCCACGAACCGGTTGGCCGGATGCTCGTAGATCTCGGTGGGGCTGCCCACCTGGAGCAGCTCGCCCTCGTGCATCACTGCGATCCGGTCGCTCATCGTGAGCGCCTCCTCCTGATCGTGGGTGACGAACACGAAGGTGATGCCAACCTCCCGCTGCAACGCCTTGAGTTCCAGCTGCATCTCCTGGCGAAGCTTCAGGTCGAGGGCACCGAGAGGTTCGTCCAGCAACAACACCTTGGGCCGGTTGACGAGCGCCCGGGCCAGGGCCACCCGCTGCTGCTGGCCGCCCGACAGCTGAGCTGGCCGCCGGTCCTCCATGCCGCCGAGCCGAACGAGGGCGATCGCCTCCGCCACCCGGCTGGCGACCTCGGCCTTGGGCACCTTCTGCATCCGAAGCCCAAAGCCGACGTTGTCGACCACCGACATGTGGGGGAACAGCGCGTAGGCCTGGAACACCGTGTTGACCGGGCGCTTGTTGGGGGCGAGGGTGCCGACCTCGTCGCCGAAGATCTTGAGACTGCCCTGGGTGGGGAACTCGAGCCCGGCAATCATCCGCAGCGTGGTGGTCTTGCCGCACCCCGATGGGCCGAGCAGGGCGAAGAACTCGCCGTCAGCGATGGTGAGATCCATGTCGTCGACGGCGACCACGGAGCCAAAGCGTTTCGTGATGCCGGTGATCGTGACGGCCGGCTCGGCCGTGGTCAGGTCATGATCGGCCATACGGGCGTACCTCGGCTCCGGCCTTGATGGCCTGCAGACAGATGAAATCGTGGGCGAGCGTGGCAGCGGCGATGGCCGTGATTTCCGAGACGTCATAGGGCGGCGACACCTCCACCACGTCCATACCGACGATGTCGAACTCGCCGAGGCCCCGGACGGCTTCCAGACCCTGGGCGGTGGTGAGCCCACCCGACACGGGGGTACCGGTTCCGGGGGCGAATGCCGGATCGAGACAGTCGATGTCGAACGTGAGGTAGGCCTTGTTGTCGCCGACAACCTCACGCACCACGTCGAGCACGGCGGGGATGCCCTCGCGGTGCACCCAGGGCGCACCGAGGATCGTGAAGCCGTGGGTATTGGAGTTGTAGGTGCGGAGCCCGATCTGCACCGAGCGAGCTGGATCGATGATCCCCTCCTGCAGCGCCCGCAGGAACATCGATCCGTGGTCGAGTCGGCTGCCGTCGTCATCCCAGGTGTCGCAGTGGGCGTCGAAGTGGATGAGCGACAGCGGGCCGTACTTCTTGGCGTGGGCCCGCAGCAGGGGGTAGGTGACGAAGTGGTCGCCGCCGAGGCTCACCATCATCGTGTCGGAGGCGAGGATCTCGTCGGCGTGGGCTTCGATGCGGGCGACGGCCTCCTCCGGGTGGCCGTAGTCGATGAAGCAGTCGCCGTAGTCGGCCACGGCCAGGTACTGGAACGGGTCGAACCCGAACGGGTAGGCGTCCAGCTCGGCGAGCCCGACCGACGCGGCCCGAATCGAGCGGGGGCCGAGACGGGCGCCCGGCCGGTTCGAGGTGGCCATGTCGAACGGGATGCCCGACACCACGATGTCGGCCTGGTCGAGGTCGCGGGTGTAGTTGCGCCGCAGGAACGACACGGCCCCGCCGTAGGTCATCTCCATGTCGCGCCCGGCGAGCTGGGGGCTGCGGAAGGCCTGGTCGCCCTTCAGCGGGCCGAGGTGCTCGGCGGGGCTCACGAGGTGGGCCCCTCGTGCACGTGGTCGGCCGGCACGAAGGCGTTGGGGCCGTGGTAGTCGGGGTTCGGCCACACGATCAGCGAGGCATAGTCGTCCACGTCGGGATCCTCGATGTAGTTGGCCAGCGCGCACGGCGCTTGAAAGCCGTTCTCGAGCTGGAAGGTGAGGGTGCGGTCGTACAGCTCGCCCCGGCGAACGGCGGCGATGTAGGCGTCGGCCGACATCTCGTGTTTGTGGTCGGCGTAGCCGGGGATCACGCCGCCGGCCACGATCCCGGCCAGGTTGTGGGTGCGGCACACGCCCTTGCGCAACTCGTAGAGCTCGGTGCCGATGCCACGGCGCCGGTACTCCATGCGGGTGGAGATGCCAGTGCCGTAGTACCAGGCGCCGTCGGGGTCGTGGCCGCTGGTGGTCCCGTCGTCGGGCACGATGTCGTGAATCGTGTGCTGCGGCGAGGCGAAGTCGAAGGCCAGGCGAATGCCGAGGCCCATGGCCACGATGTCGTCGCCGTCGAACCCGGCGAAGCAGCCCTCGGGATGCTCGACCGCGAGCACCCGGAGGCTCCGTTCGTCGTAGAGGGCGTCGGGGTCAGCGGTCGGATACGACGCCAGTTCGAGGGCAGCGAGATCCGCAGCCCACTCCGGCTTGATGTGGGCGTACCGCAACCCGGAACGCTCACCCGTCGCAACCGCCTCGTACGCAGGCATCGACGCAGAGTAGTGATCCACGACACATTGTGGAAAGACTCTCGCAGTTGCAACCGTGTGAACGCCTTGTTGCACGGCCGACCGGTCTGGCGCCGACCGGAGGGCCAGCCGCCAGGTGACCAGTACGGTTGGCGCCATGACGGGAGTGGACTCTGCAGCGTCGCGCGTGCTCTGGCTGGATCGCCTCGACCCACCGGTGGCCCTCCGAGCCCCGCTCGATGGCGACGCCGATGTGGACGTGGCGATCGTGGGTGGCGGCTACAGCGGCCTCTGGGCGGCCTACTACCTGATCCGCCAGTCACCCGAGCTGCGGATCATGGTGATCGACCGTCACCATTGCGGGTTCGGCGCATCGGGGCGCAATGGTGGATGGGCCGTCGGGGAACTGGCCGGCTCGTTCGACGCGTACGCCGAGCGCTCGTCACCGGCCGAGTCGCTGCGGTTGGCACGGGCGATGTTCGACTCGGTGGACGAGATCGGTCGAGTCACGAGCGCCGAGGGGATCGACTGCCACTACGCCAAGGGCGGCACGATCCGGGTGGCCCGCAACGCACCGCAAGCGGCCCGCCAGGCCGCAGAGATCGACGAGGTGCGCGAGCAGGGATTCACCGAAGACGAGATCCGGCTGCTCGACGCCGACGAGGCTCGGCGCCACCTGAACGCCACTGAGGTGCGGTCCGGCATCTTCTTCGCGGCCACGGCCGCAATCGATCCGGCGCTGTTGGTGAGGGGGCTGGCTGCCACCGTGGAGGCGGCCGGTGTGCGGATCTGCGAACAGACCACGGTGCGGCGCATCGGTGAGCGCAGCGTGCACACCACGGGCGGCACGGTGACGGCCGACGTGGTGGTGCGGGCCACCGAGGCCTACACCCGTGACCTGGAGGGGGACCGGCTGGCCCTGTTGCCCGTCTACTCGTTGATGGTGGCCACCGAGCCACTCGACAACGCGGTGTTCGACGAGATCGGCCTCGCAGGGCGGCCGACCTTCGCCGACGACCGACACATGGTGATCTACGGCCAACGCACCGCCGACAACCGCATCGCCTTCGGCGGCCGCGGGGTGCCCTATGGCTTCGGGTCGACGATCGACAAACGGATGGAGTTCCACAAGCCCTCGCACGAACGCATCCGCGACACGCTGGTTGACATGCTGCCGGCGCTGGCCGACGCCGAGATCACCCACCGCTGGGGCGGGGTGCTCGGGATCCCCCGGAACTGGGTGCCGGGGCTGACCTACGACCGTTACCGGGGCCTCGGCACGCTCGGTGGCTACGTCGGCGAAGGCGTGGCGGCCGCCAACCTGGCGGGGCGCACGATGGCGGAGCTGATCCTCGGCCGCGACACCGACCGCACGTCGCTGCCGTGGGTGGGGGCCACGGCGCGCCGCTGGGAGCCGGAGCCGTTCCGGTGGCTCGGGGTGCGCAGCAGTCGCGCCATCCTCAACGCCGCCGACGACTACGAGTACCGCACCCAGACCGAAGCCAGCCGCGCCTTCGCACTGTCGAGGTTCCTACGGGGCGGCAACTAGCCAGGAGCCGTGGGGCAGGAGTGCTTCCCCAAGAACCCCTGCCCCACGGCCGTGGGCACACCATAGCGTCAACAAACGTCATCAAACGCCGTTGAGCGATGTTTGATGAATTCCTCTACTCGGTGGCGAACTTCGATGCGAACGCAAGCTTCAGCGCCGGCATGAAGTACTGCTCGGTCCAGGCGTACATCGAGCCGAGGATCCGATCGAGCTCCGGCTCGGTGATGGTTGCGTTGTCGATCTGGCCGGCGAGGTAGAGGGCATCCTCGTCGCCGATCTGGAACGACGCGCCGTAGAGCTTGGCGTTGCGGCGCAGCAGGTGCTCGTACACGAGCGCCTGGTTCTCTTCCGGGGCCGGCAGGAAGTACGTCTCGTAGTGGAGCGTGCGCTGGCCAAGATGGAACCGCACCGTGAACACCTCGCGCTGCTCACCAGTAAGGCGCACGAACCAACTCCGCGGGCCGTCCACATCGCGGGCAACGTCGGCCACCGTTGGGTTCTCGACGATCTCGCGGGCGAGCCAGTCGTCGAGCAGGGCCTCCACCATCTGGAGCTGATCAGGGTCGGCCGGTGAGGTCATGGGCGCTCCGATGCTCTCAGTCGCGATGTCTTCAGTCGCACGGGGCGAGAGCTCGCGATCCGAGGTCGCGGTAGAGCCGGTTGAGCCGAGACGCAGATGCCGTCCAGGTATAGGTGCGACCACGGGCGGCAGCCGACACCGACAACCGACGAGCAAGCATGGGGTCGGCCAGGATCTCGTTCACGTGGGCGGCGTACTGCTTGGGGTCGCGATCATCCACGAGGTAGCCGGTGTAGCCGTGCTCGACGAGTGTGAGCAGACCGCCAACCGCCGAGGCGACCGTCGGTACACCGCACGCCATCGCCTCCAGGGCGACCAACCCGAACGACTCTGACCGGCTGGGCACCAGGCACACATCCGCAGCGCGGTAGTAGGTGGACAGCAGGTGATGGGGCTGAGGCGGCATGAACCGCACCCGGTCGGCGAGGTCGTGCTCGGCGATCAGCGCTCGCACCCGGGCCACGGCACTGTCGCCCTCGCTGCCACTGGCGCCGCCCACGATCCAGAGCCGGGCGTCGGTGCGATCGAGGTGGGCCAGGGTCTCCACGGCGACGTCGGCCCCCTTGAGAGGCTGGATACGGCCCACGAACATGAGCAGCGGGGCGTCGTCGGTGCGCAGAGCCCAACGGGCGCCGGCCTGACTTCCGGGCGAGAAGAATGCGTGGTCGACCCCGGGAGCCACGATCTCGATCCGTTCGGGGTCAGCGCCGTAGAAGTCGATCAGCTGCTCCGCCTCGGCAGTGCAGTTGGCGAGCACGGTGTCGGCGCACGACATCACCTCGGCCTCGGCTCGAGCCCGGCGCTCGGGTTCGGGGTCGCCGAGCTCGGCCTTCACGCGGGCGAGGGTGTGGAACGTGGTGACCAGCGGCAGCGAGCAGCGCTGCTTGAGGAGGCGACCGGCCACCCCGGACAGCCAGTAGTTGGCGTGGATGACATCGGGCCGGAAGGTCTCGAAGTCGTTGGCCACCCAGTCGGCGAAGGCGTCGACGTGGGGTTCGAGCTCCTCCTTCGCGAGCTCAGACGGGCCAGCGGGCACGTGCACCACGTCGAACCCGGGCTCCACCGCCACCGACGTCGGCAAATCGTCGCGCCAGCGACGCACGTAGACCCGGCACTCCACGCCAGCCGAGGCAAGGGCGGAGGCGAACTCACGCACGTACACGTTCATGCCGCCGCCGTCGCCGGTGCCGGGCTGAGCCAGCGGCGAGGTGTGCAGCGACAACACCGCCACCCGCAGCGGAGCCTGTAAAGGGTCCTCCACGGTCACGACGCATCCTCCGAGGCCGGATCGTCACCAGTGGCGGCATCGGCGCTCCCGCCGGCGTCCGCCGCCGTGTCGGGCTCGGCTGGCACAAACGAGCGGTACACCCCGAGCAAGGCCTTGCGCTGATCCTCGGTGAGCTCCGGGGCCGAGCGGATGGCGGCCTCGAGGCTGGTGGTGGGAGCCACCGAGTCGGCGTCGAGCATGCCGGCCTGCACATACATCGTCTCGGCCGACACCTTGAGCGCCTTGGCCAGCTGCTGGAGGATCTCGGCCGACGGCCTGCGCAGGCCGCGCTCGATCTGGCTGAGATAGGGGTTCGACACCCCGGCCATGTCGGCCAGGCGACGCACGGAGAGTTCGGCCAGGGTCCGCTGCTCGCGGATGAATCTGCCGATGTCCCGCCGTTCGTCGTTCATGTCGTCAATTCAACAGGGAATCGATCGATGCCTCACCATCGCGGTACCGACGGGCGATCTCGCTCTGGATGGCATCGATGCGTTCGTGGAGGCGACGACGCTCCCCGGACAGCTCGAGTTCGAAGTCGCGGAGGGCGTCCATCACCAAGGTGAGGCGGCTGTCGTCGAACGTGGAAAGCGACGACAGTTCAGCCGGCGTGGCCGCCCTGTCGAGCGACTCCACCAGGTCCTGGGCGATCCGTCCGGGCGTGTGGACGGCAACAGCGGCACCGCGGCGAGGCCCGGACGACTCGTCGGCGAGGATGTCGGGCAGGTCGAACAGCAGGCCCGTGGCATCGGGGGGAGCCGCGGTGGCACCCGCTCGCCGCTGCGTCTCGTGACCAACGATGTCGAGCCGACCCTGGGCAACGCGGCGCACGAACGACACGTCGCTCTCGGCGCGGCTGCACCGAACGCGCAGTGAACGCAGGTCGTCGATCGGTACGGCACCGATGTCGGAGAGGTGGTCTTTGGCGAGGAGCTGTTGCAATTCGGCGTGCACGACCATGAACCCTACTGCCCTCCCTCGCCTCGTCGGTGTGCGCCCAGCGTGCGTGTCGACGCTGCGATCTGGACGGTCCTGAACCTACAACGTGGTGGTGGTCGGCAACAGGTTGAGGAGCACGACCCACAACGGCGCAGCCAACAGATAGGAGTCGAGGCGCCGGAGTGCAGGCGCCCAGGCCGCCCCTCTCGGCAGCAGGTACGACGCGAAGTACTGGCCCATCACCGCACAGATGCCGGTGATCGCACCGAACAACAGGATCGAGGAGGGGGTGAACGGCGCCGGGGACGCGATGTAGAGGATGAACAGCACCGAACCCAGCGACACCAGGCCAGAGATCGGGCCCTCGAAGGCGTTGGCCGAGCCGGTGCCGACGAGGAAGTCGCCAAGCTCATAGGCGCTCACGAGAGCGATGATCGACAGGATCGGGCCGAGACCAAGCGTGGTGAGCGCCGCCAACGACGCCACCGCGATCCCCGGCGGAATCGCAGCCCGCAAGAACACGACGAACAGATCGCCGCCAGTGCGCTGCGAGCGACCACCGGCCACCACGCCCGCACCAACCACCACGACGGCGGCGACCGCACCAATGAGCAACCCCATCGGCCCGATCACACCGGCCAGCGATGCCACGAGGGCTGCGCCGGCAGGCCACCAGATCACACCGGAGCCCTTCGGCTCCCAGGCATAGGCCGTCTGCAGCGCGGCGAGCGTCGCCACGAATCCGCCGAGCAGGGCCACGCCGATCGGACCAACGAACACGGCCCCGATGATCATCACGAACCACATGAACCCGAAGAAGACCTTCGGGCCATCGGTGCGGTAGGGCACGGCGAGGCGCTGCTGTTGCCAGCGACGCTCCCGGGCGTCGGCCACCTGCTGGCGGGCGCGCTTGCGGCGCTGCGAGCGCGAGCGCGGCCCGGGGGCGGGGTCGGCCCGGGAGGACTCCATCTCTCGCCGTGAGGGCATCGGGGGAATGGAACCGGAGTCGGGGTCGAGCGGGCCGGGGGCGAGGGGCCCGGAACCAGTGGTGGCGGGCGCCCGCTGCTCCGGAGCCTCGAACCCGAGCGCGGAGGTCGGGGCAGGCGCTGGGGTTGGGGCTGGTGTGGGCGCTGGTGCTGGCGCTGGGGCTGGCGCCGGTTCGACGGTCTGGAAGCCGGACACGCCCGACGACCCGAACGCCGCCGGGTCCACCGATGTGGGCGACGGGGCCGGATCGGGGGCGTCGAACCCGAGCGCCTCAGCCCTCACATCGGCCGACGCCGCCGGTGGCATCGGCGGGGGGAGTTCGGAGAAACGGGTGGGGTCGGCAACCCCGGCGCTCGGGGCATCGTCGAGGTCGTCGAGCGGGTAGAAGTCGGTGGCGTCGGGATCGGCTACGTAGGCGCCAGGCTCGGCGTAGGCGCCAGGCTCGGCATAGGCGCCGCCTGCGTCTGCGGTGCCGCTCTCTGCGTACAGGTCGGGGTCGTACCCCGCGGGATCGTCGGCGGGCGGCTGGTAGGCCACTGGTTCGAACCCGGGCGGCTGGTAGGCCACTGGTTCGAACCCGGGCGGCTGGTAGGCCGGAGGGTCATAGCCCGCAGGAGCGTCGTAGCTCGACGGGGGTTCGTACGCAGCCGGCTGGTCGTAGCTGGCCTGGCGGTCGTAGCCGGCCGGGGGTTCATAGCCGGCCGGGGGTTCGTACGCAGCCGGCTGGTCGTAGCTGGCCTGGCGGTCGTAGCCGGCCGGCGGGTCGTAGCGAGCGGGAGGTTCGTAGGCCACGGGGGCCGCCGGGGCGTCGTCTGGGTAGAGCGGCTCCCGCTCGAACCCGCCGGACTGGTACCCGCCGGAGTCATAGCTGCCCGAGTCAGCGCTGCCCGGATCGTAGGCGTCGTCGTAGCCCCCGTCGTAGGACTCGGGCGCACCGTCGCCGAAACGGGCAGGGTCGACCACCGCAGGCTCGGGATAGCTCGGCGCAGGTGCGGGCGGCGGATACTCGGCGCCCGCTCGGGCCACCCGGTCCTCGTACCAGTCGATGGCGGGCCCGTCCTCACCGCCGATCCAGTTGATTCGACCGGGGCGCGACCGAGCCCCCGACCATTCGTCGACGCCGTCTTCTTCTGACCGCTGGTCCCGGGAGCTGCGCTCAGGCTCGGGCCAGCGGTCCGACGGGGTCATCCGCCTGAGACCGGAGGCAGGATGGCGACTTCATCGCCAGGCTGCACGGACTGCGTCCGCTCGGCCTGCGCGCCGTTCACCCAAACCTTCGATCCTTCGACCACAGCAGTAAAAGTAGTCCCGAACCGGTGGCAGGCCTCGTCGAGCACCTCACCCACGGTCTGACCAGGCAACTCGAGGCTCTTGGTGCCCGCTGCTTCCCGGGCCTGGGCGAACAGGCGGAGAGTAACCACGGCTTCATTGTGCCAGCCACTAGGGTTCGAGCCAATGGACACCCAAGGCCAAACGTCGGTGTTGTTGGTGCGTCACGGCCAATCCACGTGGAACGAGGAGCACCGCTGGCAGGGCCAGGCCGATCCGCCGCTGTCCGACCACGGGCGCCACCAGGCCCATCTCGCCGCCCAGGCGATCGGCACGGTCGACGCAATCGTGTCGTCACCGCAAATTCGTGCCCTGGAAACCGCCACGATCATCGGTGAGCAGATCGGGGTGGGGCCGATCCAGATCGTCGAGGAGTTGCGCGAGCGCAATGCCGGCCGCTGGTCGGGCCTCACCACGTCGGAGATCGAGGCCCAGTGGCCGGGATGGATCGACTCGGGCCAGCGTCCCCCCGACTGGGAGAGCGATACATCGGTGCTGGTCAGGATGCAGACGGCGGTCGATGCGATCGTCGCTGAGTTCGCCGGAGCCACGGTGCTCGTGGTGTGCCACGGTGGCGTGATCGTGGTGATGGAAGACCACCTCGGCGTGCGCGACGGCCGCGTGCCGAACCTCAACGGACGGGTCGTGATCTCAGGTCCTGGAGGGCTCGCAGCGGGCGATCGACTGGAGCTCCTTCCACCTGCAGAGACAACAGGTGGCGGACGGAGTCGTATTTGACCGATCGGCACCCTATCTTTCCGGGCCAGATGCGTTTCGACGATCTGCTTCCGGCGAGCCTGCGTCCAGCCAACACCAAGGCGGAGAAGCGGGGCGATGATCGGCTGGTCCTCGACGCGCCTCCGCCGCCGCAGGCCGACCTCACCGCCAGCCCCGACAGCGACGATCCAGCACTGGCGACCACCCCGGAGACTGCAGAGTCTCCCGAGTCCGACCTGGTCACGGAACCGCCTGAGCCTCAGCTCGACGTCACCGTGATCCGCAGTGACCGCCGCCGCAAAACGGCGCAGGCCCGCCTCATCGGTTCGAGCGTGGAGATCCGCATCCCGGCTCACTGCTCGCGGGCCGAAGAGGAGGACCTGGTTCGCCACTTCCGGGCCAAGTTCGCCGGGCGCCGCACGGTCGACAACGAGGCGCTCGCCGCTCGCGCCGAGCGGCTGGCCGACACCTATGGACTCCCCCGGCCGGACTCCATCCGATGGGTGTCGAACCAGCGGAACCGCTGGGGCTCGTGCACCCCGGCGCAGCGATCGATTCGGCTCTCCAACCGGCTGATCGACTACCCCGACTGGGTGATCGACTACGTGGTGGTGCACGAACTCGCCCACCTCGTCGAGCCGAACCACTCCGAGGCGTTCTGGGCACTCGTGAACGCCTATCCGCTCACCGAACGGGCCCGCGGCTACCTGATGGCGAAGGGCCAGGAGCCGATCGACATCTGATCGCTCGGCCGATGCGTCGGCTGAATCAGTCGGATGCGTCGTCGGTGCCGGCGCTGGCGTTCGCGTTCGCCGCAGCCCGGGCGTCCATCCGGGCCAGCTCGCCGTCGATCTCGTCGAGATCTGCACTGAGGGCGTCGAGGTCGGCCATCGACGGGATGTCGGGACTGGCCTCGGCGGGGTCCTGCCCGGCGTGCAGCTGTGCGTCCTCGCCGGGCTGCTGCGCGTCGGCGATCTCTCGCTCCTGCATCTGCTCGGCGTCGGCGTCTGCGTCTGCGTCGGCATGCGGAGGTGCCGGCGCCTGATCGTCGGGGAAGGCGTGGGAGACGTCGAGCGAGAACGGCTGATCGGTCACAGAGATCGATCCTAGGCCAGGTCGGGCTCAAGCTGAGCGAGCCGAATCGTCGATAGTCCAGTTCACGACGTGGACGTCAGGTTGCGGGAATCAGATCGAAACCATCTGAATTCGCGATGCACCCTGGCCCACCGGATCCTCCCGCGGCAATATCGGGGAGTACACCGTCCACACCGGCAATCGCGCAGCCTCCACGCTGAGCGGGACCTGCGCAGGAAGGAAGGGAGTACCCGTGTCCCAGCGAACACGAGCAAGTCGGGCCCGCACGCCCGGAGCCGCTTCAACGCAGAAGCCACCTCGCCCGGACCGCCAAGCTGAGCATCGCCGAATACGGCGAATGGCTCACGTGGAGCTCACCCATCTCGACGAGCCCGAGGACCACGCACTCGTCCGCCCGGTACACACCGCTACCAAGCTCGACCCGAGTCTGAAGCCAGACTCCGAGGTCAAGCGCCGCCGCTTCAAGGTCTGGAAGACCAAGGCGTGGAAACGCCGAAAACTTCAGCGCACCCGTCGCGCTGAGGCATATCGCGCCCTCGCCTGAGGCGCGAGGGTCCCCGCCAACCCACCACATGCCACATAGCACCTGAGTCGGGGATCAACGAGGCAGGGCGGGCCCACCGATCGGTAGGGCCCGCTCAGCCCGTTGTCACGGGCAGGCGGGCGAAGGCCACCGACTCCACCGACGTCACGTCGACGAGTTCGACGGGCTGCTCGGGTGCACCTTCCAGCAGGTTGAGGATCGACACGGTCAACGCATCAGCCGAGCGTCGCAGGTACGCCACGCGGTCGCCGTCGAAGCTGAGGCCCGTGATGCGATCTCCGTCCTCGCCGATCTTGCGGCTGAAGAAGGGGGAGTCGGCACCGAGTTCCTGGACGAACAGCTCGGTTCCGACCTCGAGGCCGTCATCGCGGTAGGTCACCACTGTGTAGGCCACGGCGCCACCGTCGGGGCTGAGGGCGACGGCACCGAAGCCGGGTCGGCGTGGCACCTCGCATGCGAGTTCGGGCAACCCGGCGAAGGTGATCTCGGAGTCGAAGGCGTAGAAGCGAAGGGCCCCGCACTCCGCATCGGCGGTGACGAGGGCCTGCACGCCGCCGGCGGCCGAGAGGCTGATCACCGACTCCTCCTCGCCGAGGGTGACCAGTTCGTTGCGGTCTTGGTCGACGAGGCGGATCTGTTCGATCACGCCGCCGCCCACCACCACGATGGCGATCGGTGAACCGTCACGGAAGCCGACGTCGAGCAGTGTGGCGCCGCTGCCCACCACGGTCTGGGGCTCGGAGTCGCCAGCCTGGAGCCACACCACCTCGCCCACGGCGTCGCGGCGTTGGATCACCAGGCCGTTGAGGAGGTCGTCCACGGCTCGGCTGGTGTCGAGGCCACTAAAGCCGGCGGTGAGCGCCCGCACACCAGCGGGGCCGGCCGAGAGCACGGCACGGTCGGTACTGATGAGCAGCTCGGGCACGTACTCGGGCGGGGGCTGGGGGTAGAACTCGTCACTGATCGTCGTGCTCGACGAGGGCGACACTTCAGGGGCTTCGACGCTCGACGCGCCGCTCTCTACGGCGGCGACGGTGGTCGAAGTGGGCAGGGTGAAGCTCTCAGGTTCTACGACTGCGCCGCATGCGGTTGCGGTCAATGCGGCGACGACCAGGAGCCAACCCAGAGGTCGGACGGGCATCGGGTCCATAGTGACAGAACTCTGGTACCCGAGATGCTCACCCGGTGGACATTGCCCCGTCCGGCAAAGGTGCCCGCCCGCCTCAGTGGCAGCCGAGGTGCAGAGGGTGGCGAAACCGACCGGGCGACGGCCGGGGCGCCGCTAGCCTCGGATGCGCCCCCGTGGCGCAGCTGGTTAGCGCAGCGGACTTTTAATCCGAGGGTCGTGGGTTCGAATCCCACCGGGGGCACCAGGCGAACCATCGACATGGACGGCTCGGCGAGCTGTGGACGATGATGGGCCGGCACATGTTCGATCGGCGTCGCGCTTCACGTGCTGGACGCGTATTCGAACTGGAGGGACCCCACACGTGCGATTCATCACAACTGCTGCACTGGTGCTCGTCTTGGCCCTCGTCGCCACGGGGTGTGGCTGCGGTCCGATCGAGTCGGATGGCGACGAAGAGACCGAGGCAGGGGACGGCGAAGCGAGCGCTGCCGCGGATGACGCCGATGAGGCGGAAGAAGACGGCGACGAGGGGACCGACGGCGGCGACGTGGAACAGGATCAGTCGAAGACCAAGCAGTTCCTGCCGGTCCTGCCGTCGAGCGAGGTGGATCGGACGGTGAATCCACGGTTCGCCGATCTGGGCGACGCAATCGAGTTAATCGAGGAGCTGGTCCCGGCCGACACCGAGACGCGCCCGCTGCGCTTGCTCCGCTTCATGGACCGTCTGCTGGTTCTCAACGACCTGCTCCAGTGCAGCTACGAGGAGGACCAGTTGGCGATCGGCTTCTACGTCGACAAGACCTACTGGTACTCCATCGGACTGGTCGCCGTTTCACGCGGCGAGGTCCTCGAAGGTGCCACCGACGTGGCCTTCTGTTGGATCAGGTCCCAGATCGGCGGCGATCCGGACAGCGACCCGATCCCGGACCCTCACCCCGTGCTGCAGGGGTGCTTCGAGTTCGAGGAGTTCGTCGTCGACGACGAGCCCTACAACGTGTTCCGAATCGCATCGACCGACTGGATGTGCGACGAACTCGCCGAACGGGAGTCCGACCGAGACTCCGTCGAAACCGATCTCAGGCGCGTCAAGATCGACGAGTTCAACCTGAACGACTCCTACCGCTCAGACCTGGAGGTGATCGACGAGTCCAACATCATCGAGGAGACGGAGGAAGAGACCGAAGACGAAGAGGAAGAGACCGTGGCGGAGCCCGAGCAGTTCGACATCACCTACACCTCGGTGAACTACTGGCCGAACTACTGCGGCAACGACGCCGACGACTTCCTGGAACGAGTTCAGCCGGGTGACATCCCGACGATCAGCGTGGATGGGGTTGTGGTGGACTTCGGCCAGACGGTCGAGATCGAGCGTGACGACGGCAATCCTCCGAGCGTGACCGTGGACGGGCGCTACGGATGGGTGGTCGACGACATCCCCCTGGCCATCGCCGAGTGGAACAGCACAACCGCCGAGCTTCAGTCAGAGACCAACTTCGTCCCGGCCGCCTCGATTGAGAACCAGGCCTACGTCGAGGGGTTCGTCGAGGCGCCGTGCGACGCAGTCTCAGTCCGCATCGACGTCACCTCGAGCAGCTGAGCGGCTGACACCACAGCTGAGGAGCACCCGTCAGCTCGAGGCGGGCACCGTCTTCATGGTGAGTGCGGTTCGGGTGCAGTAGACGAGGCACACGAGTTCGAGCACGCCGATCAGGGCGAACACGGCCAACGTGGTGGTGAGGCTGCCGCCATCGGAGAGCCCGGCGATCACGTCGCTCAGCTCGCGGAAGATGGCACCAGCGAAGGCCGCCGCATAGGCGAACACATTGCGCAGTAGCACCGCCGCCACCATCACGATGCCAACACCCAGGTTCCGCCCACCCCAGGCGATGCCCATCTTGTCGGCGCCGTCCACGAAGTCGATTGCCGTGGTGGGATCGAGCATCGCCTGGATGCCGATCACCGTTCCGCCGAGACCCATGAGGATCGCGAAGATCGTGATCACGAGCGGCACACCTTCGGCCTTGATGAGATTCATCCTCCACCCCTTCGTTGTCGCATCAGGGCCACGCGGCCCCGATGCTGAACGTACGCGGCGCCGAGTGGTCGATGATCGACAACACCGGGTCGAGGATCGACAACTGCTGGATCTGGCGGCCGATCGCCCGCGCCGCGTCACCCAGGCGGGGCGAGACGGCTGACCAGGCCGGGAGCGTCGAGGCTCTGGTAGATCGCCGCCGCTCGCCGGCGGTGGGCCTCGGCGGCCTCGGCATCGCCTCGGTGATCGGCGAGGCGAGCCAACACATCGGCGGCGGCGAGCGCGGGCGCCCACGGCAACCCGAGCATCAGATCCTCCAGAGGTTCGAGCGCGCCCTCAACCAGACCGGCCAACTCGGCGTTGTCGAGAGCGATGGCCAACTCGGCACATCCGACCAAGGCATTGCCGCCCACGATGTGCTCAGGGAAACTTCGCATCTGCCGCGGGCCGATCTGCGCGACGAGGCGCTCCACCTCGGCGGCGTCGCCACCCTCGTGGTGCAGGGCCAGAGCGTAGGGCCCGAGGAACACGGCCTGGGCGGAGAAGTCGACGAGCAGGCCGAGCAGCTCACGCGATCGGCTCCAGTCACCCGACACGAGATCGAGATAGAAGTGGCCGAAGCCGTGGAGTGAGAACGCCGACTCACCCCAGAAGGCCTCGCCGATCTCGGCCGCCCGGTCGTAACCGGCTCTGGCCTCGTCGATGTCGCCGGCGAACGAGGCGAGCGTGCCGGACAGGGCGAGGTCGCGCCACTCGGCGATCGGCTGGGCGACGAGACGGTCGGGGTCGGCCTCGGCCCAACGCCGGAACTCGGCCCCGTCGCCGTGCATGAGGGCCAACGTCTCCGGGGCCGACGCGTCGTTGAAGTACACGCGACCGGTGGACGTTCGCAGGTCGTCGATCTCCCGATCGAGGTCTGCGAGGCGGGCAGCCCCGGCCGGGCAGGTGGCGGCGATCGCCGCCCCCTCCAACACCCGGAGCAGATCCTCGTCGGCCGCCGACAACGACCGGGCCATGGCGATCGCCCGATCGGCCAGCTCCAGCCGAGCATCGAGCCGCAGGGTGAACACGCTGAAGGCCGCCGTCTTGGCCAGGACGAGCGCCTTGTCCACCGAGTCGTCAGGGCCGAGGAGCGTCTCCGCCTCCTGCAGCAGGCCGAGCGTCGACTGGTCTGACGGGCGGCGGTACGGGCTCAGGCTCCAGTAGGCCAGGGCGCCGGCGACCACCAGGTCGGGCCACCCGTTCGACCATGCGCCCGCAATCATCGGATCGAGGATCTCGATGGCTCGGGCCGGCGTACCGACGTCGTTGATCACGAGGCCGAGTTCGAGCTGTATCTCGGCCATGGTCCTGGCTGGCGGCTCGGTCTCGTTGGCCTGGCGCAGGATCCGGAGGGCGAGATCGAACTGACCGGCGTCGCGGGCGCGGCCGGCGATCGTTCGAGCCTCGGCCACTGCCTCTTCAACCGGAATGAGTGGAACCGCACGAAGCTGGTGGAGCACGACCTCGGCGTCGGACGCCCCGGTCTGGGTCAGGCCCTCGGCGCAGCGGAGATGAAGCCGAGCCCGATCGGCGCGGCCCAGCCCGTCGAGGATCGCCTGAGGCACGATCTGGTGGGAGAAGCGGAACCGCGTATCCGAGGAGGTCTCGTGGAGCAGTTCCGCTTCGAGCGCCCGATCGATGGCGTCGAGACCCTGCCCGGCATCGAGCCCGGCCGTGAGAGCCGCCGGCCGGAGTGCGAACTCGGGCCCGAGGGCCGCTCCGGCCTCGATGATTCGGCGCACCTCATCGGGCTGACGCTCCAACCTGGCAGTGATGAGCTCCGCCACCGACTGGGCCGGACGACGGCCGTGAGGAAGATCGCGCAGGGTCTCGGTGAGGAACAGGCCGTTCGCCCCGGTGATGTCGATCAACTCGTCGACCTCGCCGTCGGTGGCGTCGTCGAGCACCGCTCGCACCAGCTCGCGGGCGGGCTCGTCGCCCATCGCCCCCAGTTCGACACGAACCGTGCTGGTGCGGTCGCGGTCGGCCAGCCACCGGGCCACCTCGCTCGGCAGATCGGCCCGCCCCGTTCGATGGGTGATCACCACGGTGATCGGCCGGGTTCGCAGCCGGCGAGCCACGCGGTCGATGAACACGCGGGTGGCCTCGTCCGACCACTGGAGGTCATCGATCAGCAGCACCGTTGGGCGGGTGCTGGCCAGACTGTCGATGGCGGTGAGGAACACGTCCACCCCGGCGTAGGTATCGACCGGGATCGGCTCGTGATCGAGGTGGCGGGCCAGGGACGGAATCATCGACACCAGCTGGCCCTCGACGCCGGCGGCCCATCGTCGCAGCCCGTCGGGGTCGGCCTCGGCCAGCTGGGCGAACGCATCGCGCACGGCCTGGAGCGCCGAGGTGACCTGCCGCTCGCAGCGGCCCGCACCGACTGCGGCACCGTCCCGTCTGGCTCGTTCCAGCACCTCGACCGCCAGCCGTGACTTGCCAACGCCGGGGGTGCCGGCGACAAGCACGAGGGTCGGGGCCCCCTCGGAGCTGGCCGCCACCGCTCCCGCTGCCGTGTCGAGTTCGGTACTGCGTCCGACGAAGGGGAAGTCGTCGTCGACGGCGATCTCGCGGGCCAGCTCGATCGACCGGCCGGGGACGGGGCCGCCCCCTGTTCGGGTGGGCGCGGGATCGACGTCGTCGAGCAGTCGGCCGACGAACTGGTAGCCCCGCCCGTGGACGTTGCGGATGTAGCGCTGGGTGCGGCCGTCGTCGCCGAGGCTCTGCCGGACCTGCTTGATCCTGGTGGTGAGGGCCGACTCGGAGACGAACTGGTCGCCCCACACCTGCTCCAGCAGCTCGACCTTCGACACCACGCGCTCTCGCTGGTCGACGAGCAGGGCCAACACATCGAACACCTGGGGCTCGAGGTGGATGTCGCCGTCGGGCCCCTCGAGTCGCCGAGCCTCGACATCGAGACGGAACCCGTCCCATCTGGCCATGGTCGGCGAGCCTAGTCCGCACCGACTGCTCGACCTGCAGACAGGGGCCGCCCGGGCGCTACAGTGGCGTCGCCTCCCGGTCGATGCACCACCAGGGGCGCACGACCGAACGAACGCGAGGATCATTCACCACATGGCCAAGGCGCGAACCCTCGACACTCCCTTCCGCCGAGGCGAGAAGGTCCAGACCGTGCACAAGGTCGACGATGTCGCGGAAGGGGCACGAGGAAAGATCCAGCTCTCGAACGGTCTCGGCGAGTGGCGCCGCTACTGGGTGAGGTTCGAGGACGGCGAGATCCGAGGCCAGATCTCTCACGAATCACTCGTGCGGCCTTCCCAGTGGGGTGATTGGCTGCGCCGTGAGGAAGAGCGTGAGCAGGCCGCATTGCGCAGTGCCGACGAGGCGGAGGCTGCAGCGGAGGTGGCCGCCAGCTCCGCTGGCGATGCTGGCGGCGGGGGCGGGTCGGATCTGGCCAGCAAGATCCCGGCGCACCTCCTGGAGCGCAGCCAGGCTGCGAAGGCTCGACTGCTCGGCGGCTGAACGCCGGCTTCGACGAACCGACGCCGAACGCCGGACGCCGGACGCCGACCGTCAGATCAGCTGACCGCTTCGAGCGCCTCGACAGTGCCCGGCACCACGACCGCCGGTGCTGATCCGGTGAGCCCGTTGGTGGCGTTGTCGGCCCGTGCCCCCGACGTCATCCGAGCCTGGATCTGGTTCACCCGGCTACTGGCCGAGGAACAACACATGAACGGAAACACGGCGTGGACGGCCGCCTGGCCGCTGGCCTTGGCCAGGTCCCAGGCGAACCCGAACGCAACTCCCATGTGCTCGACGTAGGTCTCGTCGACCGAGTTCGGGTGCTCGGTGAACTTCGTGAAGATCCCCATGCCTCAACGGTAGAGAACATCCCGCAGCACAGGCTTCGCGTCTGTTGCCCGCACGAGCGCTCCAATCGAGTATCTGTGCTCGTCATTCGGCCACCGATGCAATATTGTTCTATTGTGGACGAAATCGATCGACAAATCATCCAATTGCTCCAGACCGACGCCACGCTGTCGGTGCGGGAGATCGGAGAGCAGGTCGGTTTGAGCGCCACCCCGTGCTGGCGCCGCATCAAGGCCCTCGAGGACGACGGCGTGATCACCAGCCGTGTGGCTCTCGTCGACCCGGCCACGATCAACCTTGCGGTGACGGCCCTCGTATTCATCCGCACCAACGAGCACAACCGGGCCTGGCTGGAACGCTTCGTCGACGGGGTGACCCGCATCCCCGAGGTCACCGAGGCCTACCGCACCAGCGGCGAGCTCGACTACATGCTCAAGGTTCGCGTTCCCGACATCGCCGCCTACGACGTGTTCTACAGGCAGCTCATCGAGGAGGTGGAGCTGTACGACGTGCGCACCACGTTCGTGATGGAGGAGCTGAAGCACACCACTGCGCTGCCCCTCACCCACGTACCGGTGGCCTGAGGGGAAGGTCGGCGCGCCCGCTGCGCCGGCGGGTCAGGCCAGGTATGACAACGCCACGGCGGCGTGGGTGGCCACGCCAACCGCCATCGCCTCCTCGTCGAGCTGCATCCGGTTCGAGTGGCAGGCCTGGGCCCGGCTCGGCTCCGTCCCCGGCGGGCACACGCCGAGGAACGCCATCGACCCCGGCACCGCCTGGAGCACATAGCTCCAGTCCTCGGCCCCCATCACTGGGCTCTTCATCATCGTCACCCGGCTCTCGCCGACCAACTCGGAGAACACCTCACGGGTGAAGGCCACCATCTCGGCATCGTTCACCGTCACCGGGTAGCCCCGCTCGATGGTGGTCTCCACCTCGCAGTCGTGGGCGGCGGCCACGTGATGGGCCACCCGATGGATGCTGGCCTGTACGGCCTCGCGTGTGCGCTCCGACACCGCTCGGAGCGTGCCCCGCAGCGTGGCCCGCTCCGGGATCACGTTGGTGGTGGTTCCGGCCTCGATCTTGGCCACGGTGAGCACTGCCGGATCGAAGGCATCGACCGTCCTCGTGATCATCGTCTGCAGCGCCAGCACGATCTCGGCTGCGACCGGGATCGGGTCGACGGTGTGGTGAGGCGATGACGCGTGGCCGCCCTTGCCGGTGACGACGATGTCGATCTCGTCGGCCGACGCCATGAACGACCCCGGTCGGGTGGCGAGGGTGCCGCTCGTGAGATTGGGGGTGATGTGAAGAGCGAACGCGGCGTCCACGTCGGGGTCACGGAGCAGCCCCTCGTCGAGGCAGTAGCGGGCGCCGTGGAAGCCCTCCTCGCCCGGTTGGAAGAGGAACTTGACCGTGCCTCGCAGGTCACGCCGGCGCTGATGCAACAATCGGGCGGCACCGAGCAGCATCGCCACGTGGGCGTCGTGGCCGCAGGCGTGCATCATCCCGTTGTGGCGGCTGGCGTAGTCGAGGCCGGTGTCCTCGGGCATGGGCAGCGCATCCATGTCGGCCCGTAGGAGCAGGGTGGGACCTTCGCTGTCGCCCGTCATGGTGGCCACCACCGACGACACCTCATCGCCGGTACGAATCTGGAGGTCGAGCTCGCCCAGAGAGTCGAGCACACGCTGCTGCGTTTTCGGAAGATCGAGACCGAGCTCGGGCTCGTGATGGATCTGGCGCCGGATGGCCACCACATCGGCCAGCAGATGATTCGCGTCGCTCAACAGCGCCGGCCCGTCGAGGGCGGGCCGACCAGCGGGGTCGACAACGGGATCGACGGGATCGGTGCTGGTCATGGTGCATCCTCCGTTGGGCGTCCGGGGCGCCACGCCTGCGCCTCATGGTGAGGGTAGGCGCCGCTCCCCCGAGGCGTGAACACGGCGGCTCCGACACCGTGGCTACGGTGGATGATCATGTTCCCCGAACGTCCGGCCGCCGCCGGGAGACGGCCGGGCCGGGCCACCATCAACCTGATCGGGCTGATCGTGCTGGTACTGGTCGTACTGGCGTTCGTGGCGTTCGATCGCCTGCGTTCGGACGAGGTCGAGCCGGCGCTCGTGGCAACATCGACCACTGCATCGGTTCCCGAGCCATCGGCGCCGACCGACACCCCCGCCACCGGCTCCACCACGGACGGCTCGACGACGACCGTGGCCGACGGCGAGCCAGATACCGATACCGAGAGCAGCGCTGCTGACACTGAGAGCACCATCGAACCTCCGGCTGCTCGGATGTACGCCGGCCACTACGAGCCGACGGTCGTCGCCACCCACCCCCACGACGGTACGGCGTTCACCCAGGGCCTCGAGTGGCGTGGCGACCAGCTCGTGGAGACCACCGGGCTGCGGGGTGAGTCCACCGTGCGGCTCGTCGATCCCACCACCGGAACCGTTGAGGCATCGGTGGCGCTGAGCGATGCGCTGTTCGGCGAGGGGGCGACCGTGGTCGACGGCAACCTCGTGCAGGTGACGTGGACATCGGAGACGCTGCTCATTCACGACCTCGACGAGCTGGCGGCGATCGCGACCGGCGCCGGTGATCCGGCAACCGTGACGGCCACCGAGGCGGGCGCCTACGGCGGCGAGGGTTGGGGCCTGTGCCTGCTCGATGAGCGACTCGTCATGAGCAACGGGTCGAGCGAGCTGACGTTCCGCAACCCCGCCACCTTCGGAGAACTCGGGCGGCTGGCCGTGACCCTCAACGGCGAACCCGTCGAGGAGCTCAACGAGCTCGAGTGCGCCGAGGGATTGGTGTGGGCGAACGTCTGGAAGACGTCGACCATCGTCGGCATCAATCCCGCGACCGGCGATGTGGTGGCCACCGTGGACGCCGCGGCCCTGGTGCCCGAGGTGGTGGGCGACCCAGCCGACGACGTGCTCAACGGCATCGCCCACAACCCCGACACCGGCCGCTACTGGCTCACAGGAAAGCGCTGGGCGACGATGTACGAGGTGGTGTTCGAACCAGTGCCGTCGCCCTGAGCGCGTCAGGCTGACGACGGGGCGTCGTCAGCCGCAGGAGGCGAGCCGGTACCAGCGAACACGGCAGGGATGTGATCGAGGAGGCGAGCCAGCACCTCACTCCCCTTGGGATGGAGTGCATGATCAGCGCCGTCGAGGAGCACCAGCTCACCGTGACCAGCGAGCATGCGCACCATCTCGCTCGCCATCGGCGGCAGGATCCGATCGTCGGTCCCGTGGAAGAACAGCAGCGATCGGTCCCCCAACTGCTCAGCAGGTTCACAGCCGCCGGCCTGGGTGGCGAAGGTGACCACGCCGGGAGCGGCCGCGGCGTCGAGGTGGGCGGCGGCCTGGATGGCCACGGCACCGCCGAACGAGTGGCCGAGCGTCATGTACCGGCGGGCGCCGTGGTGGGCCGCGAGTTCCATCACGGCCAGCGTGTCGTGCACGCACATCGACAGGTCATTGGGGCGGCGGTAGCTCAGGCGGATCACACCGATGTCGTGGGCCCCGAGCATCCGACCGAGTTGGTGGTACACGCCACCGTCGGGGCCGAGCAGCCCGCCAAGGGCACCACCCACGCAGATCACAACGTCGCTGCGGTCGGCGGGGCCGTGCCACAGCACCGTCAACAGCCCCTCGGGGGTGTAGATCTCCAGGTGCTCCAGGCGATCGTCGATGTTCACCCGTTGCATCGCCAGCACGTTCAGCGACAGCAGCGCCGAGGTCGGCTCCGACGACGCACTCGGATCAGTCTGGTCATCGCTCACGATCGCATGCTCGCTGCCCGCGTCGGCGCTGTCCAGCACGAGTGGTCAGTCGAGCAGCGCCACCTCGTAGCTCTCGTGGCGAAGCGCCGCCACCACCTCGTTGCGATGGTCGCTGTCGCGGGTCTCGATCACGATGTCGATGTTCACGTTGCGGGCCATCATCGGATCGACGCGGCCGTGGTCGATCTCCACCACGTTCGCCCCCAGCGACGCAATCGTGCCCACCACGGGCGCCAGCTGCCCTGGCACGTCGCCGACGGTCACGCGCAGGGTGGTCACCCGATCGGTGCGCACCAGCCCTCGCATCAGCACCGAGGCGAGCAGGCGGCTGTCGATGTTGCCGCCCGAGAGCACGAGGCCCACCCGCCGGCCGCTGAACCGGCCGGACTGCTCCAGTACCGCAGCCAACGCAACGGCGCCTGCGCCCTCGGCCACCGTCTTCTCCACTTCGAGGTAGAGCGTGATGGCCCGCTCGATCGACTCTTCGCTCACCACCACCACGTCGTCGACGAGCTTGTCGATGATCGGGAGCGTGAGGTCGCCGGGCTGCTTCACCGCAATGCCGTCGGCCAGGGTCTCCTTCACCCCGGTGGGTTCGACCAGGGTGGAGCGTTCACGAGCCACTGTGGGGTAGGCCATCGACTGCACGCCGATGATCTCGATCGACGGGGCAATCGAGCGGGCGGCCACAGCCATGCCGGCGATGAGGCCACCGCCACCGATGGGCACGAGCAACACGTCGAGGTCGGGCGCGTCGGCCAGCATCTCCAGCGCCACCGTGCCCTGGCCGGCGATCACGGCCACATCATTGAATGGCGGGAGGAAGTGGTAGCCCTTCTCCTCCCGCAGCTCGGCCATCCGTTGCCCGGCTTCGGCGAACGTGGCACCGAACTGCTCGACGTTGGCGCCGAGGGCTCTGGTGTTCACCACCTTCGTGAACGGCGCCGACGCCGGCATCACGATGGTGGCGTCGATCCCCATCCGGCCAGCGTGGTAGGCCACCCCCTGGGCGTGGTTCCCGGCCGAGAGCGTGACCACGCCGCGCGATGCGTCGGCCCGAGCCAGCGTGCGCAGGTGGTTGGCCGAGCCGCGATCCTTGAACGACCCCGTGAACTGGAGGTTCTCGAACTTCACGTGGACCTCGGCCCCCGTCATCGCCGACAGCGTGCGCGAGCGCAAGGTGGGCGTGCGAACCACGTCGTCGGCGATCCGCGACGCCGCCTGCTCGATGGATCGGAGCGTCACCTGCACGCGCGAGAGAGTACCCGTCAGGAACCGACGACGAGCAGACGACCGGGCGGTGTGCCCGGGCGGTGTGCCCGGGCAGTGAGGTGGGATCAGGCGGCGGTGGCCTGCTTGGCCTCGCGGCGCTCCTTGAGGCGCTGGGCCACGCGACCCGTCTTCTCGATGTGGGCGATCGCCCGTTCCCGAGCCTGCTCGGCTTCGGCGTCGAGCCCCTCGATGTGGGGGAGATCCCAGAACTTCATCACCACGGGATCGAGGATCTGGTCGTAGTGGGAGGCGAGATCGTAGATGCCGGCGGCGGCGATGGCCTTGGCGTGGGCGGCGAACCCGGGGATGCCGTCGCCCGGCATGGTGAAGCCGATGATCTGACGCTCCATGGCCTTGACCACGAGGCTCGGATTCACGTCGAGCATGGCCTTGGCCATGTCGCGGTAGAACAGGAAGTGGTGGTTCTCGTCGATGGCCACTCGCCGCATGATGTCGTAGCCAACCCGGTCGTGCTCCTGCATGACCAGGCCGGTGTTGCGGTGCGAGATCCGGGTGGCCAGCTCCTGGAGCGTGACGTAGACCAGGCCATCGGCCGCCGACTGCGGCTCGGGCACCTTGCCGCCCGACATCTGCACCATCCGACCCTCTTCGAGCTCGACGGGATCGACGGCTCGGGTGACGGTGAGGTAGTCACGGATCACCACTGCGTGGCGGTTCTCCTCCGCCGTCCAGCGGCGCACCCACTCACCCCAGGCACCTTCGCGGCCGAACATCCGCTCGATGTCGCGGAAGTAGTAGGGGAGGTTGTCCTCGGTGAGCAGGTTCACGAAGAGCGCGCTGCGCACCTCTTCGGGGAACGCCGACTCCTCCGGGCTCCATTCGTAGTCGGGCTCGAAGTCCTCGCCCCGCGACCAAGGCACCATCGTGTGGGGGTGCCAGTTCTTCACGCTGGAGAGGTGGCGCTCCAGCGCCTGCTCAGCCTCTGTTTCCAGTTCGGCCAGCAGTGCAATGTCTGCGTCGATCACCATCGGGGTCAGCCTACCGACCGGTCGGTAGGCAGACGCCATCCGCCGGGAAGATTGCCCCTAGCCTGCCCAAAGTGGTCAGCACGGTGAACGCCACAGGCCCCGATGGCTGGGTCCGCCCGATGAAGGCTGTGCTGGGCCCGCTTCCAGCCGGAGACGAGTGGGCGTTCGAGCTGAAGTGGGACGGGGTGCGGGTGCAGGCGCATTGCCGCCCCAGCACCGATCCGAGCACGGCGAGTGCCCTCACCCTGTTCTCGATGTCGGGACGCGATGTCACCTCGCACTACCCGGAGTTGGCCGATCTGGCCTCGGCGCTGGCCCTGCCGGCGGTGATCGACGGCGAGGTGGTTGTCTTCGACGGCGACCAGCCGTCGTTCGGCCGGCTGCAGCACCGGATGCACGTGAGCCGGCCGACACCCAACCTGGTCGTCGACCATCCCGTGTGGTTCGTGGCATTCGATCTACTCGCCCTCGACGACCGCTCGATCCTCGACCTCCCGCTGCGCCAGCGACGCTCCTTGCTCGGCCAGATCCTCGACGACGGCGCCCGTTGGCGCGTCTCGCCTCAGGCGGTGGGCCAGGGCGACGAGCTCCTCGCCATCGCCACCGAACGTGGGCTCGAGGGCGTGATGGCCAAGCGGCTCGACAGCCGCTACCGGCCGGGACGATCGAGCGACTGGGTGAAGGTCAAGCTACGCCGCCGCCAGGAGTTCGTCGTCGGCGGCTGGCTCCCCGGTCAGGGCGCGCTCGAAGGCACGATCGGCTCGTTGGTGATCGGCGTGTACTCCAACGGGGTGCTCGCTCCGGTCGGGTCGGTGGGGAGTGGGCTCACCGACGCCGAGCGGGCCATCCTCGCCGATCTGATGCGCCCCGCCGAACACTGCCCGTTCGGCCACGAACCGGAGCTGGTACGCGGCCCAGCGGTGTGGGTGGAGCCCGAGCTGGTGATCGAGGTCGAGTACGGCTCCTGGCCGGCCGACGGCAACGTGCGCCACCCTGTATACGCCGGGCGTCGCAGCGACGTCGATCCGCAGCTCGTTGGCCGGGAGCTGCCACCTGATGGCCGTTCCGTGCGATAGTTGAGCACGATGAACGACGGCACCCGTGACCAGGTCAGTGTCACGTTCCCAGCCAGCCCCGAGTTCAGTCGGATCGGCCGGGTGGCCATTGCTGGCGTTGCGCTGCGCCTCGGCGTCGAGATCGCTGTTGTCGAACGGCTTCGCGCTGCGGTGGACAACGCCGTCGATGCCATGGCCGGTGCGGGCCGCATCCACCTCGATGCCCGGTGGGAACCAGATCGGCTCCTGATCACCGTCGACAACCCCGACCGCGGGCTCACCGACGACGACGCCGATGCGATTCGCACCACGCTCGCCTCACTCGCTGACGACGTGCGCGTCGACCATGCCGGCGTGAGCCTGATGTTCGTGGCCGCGCCGGCGTCATCGGTGTCGGCTGCCGCCGAGAGCCAGGCCTGAGCCTCCCTCCCACCGCGTGGGGCCAACGTCAGTCGGCCTTGTCGCTCCTGAGGAAGCGCCGGTTCTCGCCCGACAGCACGGCGTCGCCAGCGAACCGGCGGGCCGTCGCTTCGCCGACCGCCTGGAAGCGAGCCTTGGCGGCCACGCAGAGCTCGCCATCAGCTCCCAGTATCCGAGCCGAGGTGCGAATGATGTCGCCGTCAACCGATTCGACGGTGGCGACGGCCCGATGCGGGTGATCCACCCAGACCGCAGCATGGAACGTGGCCGAGGTCTCGATCGTGACTGCCCAGTGCCCGGCCAGGGCGATCGCCGCCCAAGCCTGGACTTCGTCGAGCACCGCCAGGCTCACCCCACCGTGGACCACGGCCGGGGCACCGCTGTGGCTCGATCCGAGCTGGAACTCGGCGTCGACCTCATTGCGCTCGGGGTCGGCATAGAACGCGAGCTGGAGACCAACGGGGTTCGTCGGCTCACACACGAAGCAGTTCGTCTCGATACCCCAGTCGTCGTTGGTCAGCCGGTAGCGGGCCATGACCTGCCAACCTCACCCAGTTCGGCTGCCATTCCCGTACCCGGGGCGGCGGCAGAGCGATGGCCCGTCAGCCCGAACTCCCGAAGCCGGCGCTGCCCCGATCGTCGGGCCCGGGGGGCAGCTCGTCGACGAGGTCGAACGTGAGCGCCTCCACCCCCACCACGAGCAACTGGGCGATGCGCTGGCCCCGCGTGACCTGGTAGGGCTCGTTGGTGGTGTTGTGCATCACCACCTTCAGCTCGCCGCGGTAGCCGGAGTCGATCAGGCCGGGCGTGTTGAGAAGGGTGACGCCATGGTTGAGGGCCAAGCCGGATCGGGGGAGCACGAGACCGGCCATGCCCTCGGGAATGGCGACGGCGAACCCCGTTGGCACGAGTGCGCGACCATGCGCCGGCACCAACGCGTCATGGCGCGCTGGCAAATCGGCCGCGGCATCGCCGGGGCGCATCCGCCGAGGCGCGTCGAGCGCAGGTTCGGCATCGTCGAGTCGGACCATCGGCACCACAGCCATGAACTCACGGTAACCCCACGGCGAGGGCTACAGTACGGATCTTGCTCGTGTGGATGGACCTCGAAATGACCGGACTCGATCCGGCTCGTCATGTGATCGTGGAGATTGCGACGCTCATCACCGACGACGACTTGAACATCATCGCCGAAGGGCCCGATTTGGTGATTCAGGCCACCGATGACGAGCTGGCATTGATGGATCCGGTCGTAGTCGAGATGCACACCAGATCGGGCCTCCTCGAGCAGATCAAGGCCTCGGAGGTCACGCTGGAAGAGGCGGGCGCGCAGACGCTGGCCTTCCTGAAGGAGCACATCAGCGAGCCTCGCACGATCCCACTGTGTGGGAATTCGATCGGAATGGACCGCCGATTCCTTGCGATCTATCTGAACGAGATCGAGGAATTCCTGCACTACCGATCAGTCGATGTGTCGACGATCAAGGAACTCACTCGCCGGTGGTGCCCTGCTGTGCTCTCGTCCGCTCCCCGTAAAGAGGCCGGGCACCGGGCGCTCGATGACATCACCGAGAGCATCCACGAGCTGCGCTTCTACCGGGAGCAGGTCTTCGTGGAGTCGGCTCGGGCCGCCACCGAGGCGGCAGCTGTGGCTCCAGCGCCCGCCGCCGACGGCTGAGCCGTCAGCCGGCCCGCAGCGACGCCGCCACTTCGTCGCCGAGGCACCACCATGCGGTGCGGGCACCGTCGTCGGTGTCGGCGGTGCGCACGGTTGGTTCTGTGCCAACCGGGAGCCCGCTGCGGTACTCGACCGAGAACTCGCGGGGTGATGCCGCCTCGTCCGCACCGTCGGCGGCGAGCCACTCCTCAGCCAACGCCCAGTAGGCCGCGTTGTTCACATGCCCGTACACGTCGTGATCCGTTGCGCGGAGCAGCCACGGTGTTTCGGGCGCCGAGTCGGGTGGCTCGCCGTGGTGGAGCCGGGCCTTGACCGTACGGCCACCGGCCGCCGGGCCGTAGATCGCCTGGAACTGATCGGTGAGGCGGGCCGGACGGCTCGACGCACGGTCCACACAGATCCACAGTGTGACGGCGTGGCACCGGCCGCCGTCGCTGCCCACGACATCGAGGCTGCGCTCCGCCCACCGACCGCCGAGGCCTGAACACCACGTGGTGATCGTGAGCGTTTCGGCCAGGCGGGGCCACTGCGTCACCGTTACCGCCGTGCGTCGGACCACCCAGCTGGGCTCGACGTCGAGGCCAGCGTCGGTGGTGTCGTCGTCGGACACGTCCTGCGTGTAGCGGGTGAGCGCATCGAGACGCAGTCGACCCAGAGGCGAGGCGTCGCCGAGGCGCACCTTGCGGATGCCGGTGAACTGGCGCCGACCGTCGTCGGCCACCACGGCACCCGCGACCTGAGGATCCATGGGCGGGACGGGCATGGCGAGGCACGCTACCGGCGGGTTCAGGTCGATTCCGGGCCGTTGCACCAGACAATTTCCCCCGCCGCGGTTTATTCGGTTGACAGAGACCGCGATACGTACGAGCGTGTTGACACGGCGAGGGGGTCGCGCGCACAGCGCTCTCCTCAGGTTCTACGATGACCAGCCGACACCTACATCACCAGATCGCACACGCAGAAAGGACCGGTAGCCGACGATGCTGAACCTCACGCACATCACGTCGAGCCAGATCGTGTCCCCTCTGCGCGCCGCCGTATCAGGACACGTGGGCCTCGCGATTTCCGCTGCTGGTGCTTCCATCGACGGCTTCATGGCCTCGATGTTCGCGGGCACCACCGACACCGGCCGCACCCGCTTCGCCACCATCACCTGGTGTGCCGCGGGCCAGCCGAACGTGCGGAACGCCTATGTGCTCCCTACCACCAAGTTCGGCCACGAGAGCCACTCCCAGCTGTGGAGGTTCGAGACCTGAGAAAACAGGTACCAAGAACCACACCGAGCCGCTGGGAGCACAAGCCCCCAGCGGCTTTTGTGCTTTTCGGCCCTCGTGAGACGCCAACGACGTATTCCTCCGTCCGGAATTCGCTCTTCGATTCCGGACTGCCCCAATGACCGAACCCTGACCGTTCACCTTCGCCGACAAGGACAAGACCGATGAGCGTCACTGAAGCTCGAATCCTTCCAACCACCATCGATCACGCAGACGAGACCTGGCGAGTCGAGGCCGCGTGCCGAACCATCCCCGAAGCATGGAAGCTCTTCTACTCCGAGGAGCTGCATGACATCGCTGCGGCCAAGCGCGTGTGCGCCGAGTGCCCGGTGATCGCACCGTGCCTCGAGGGCGCCATCAACCGGGCCGAGCCGTGCGGCGTCTGGGGCGGCCAGCTCTTCCTGAACGGTCGCATCCTGGCGAACAAGCGGCGTCGGGGGCGCCCACCCAAGCATCCGCGGCCCGAAGATCAGCTGCCGGTCGTGCCGGTTCCCGAGCACCTCCAGAAGCTGATTGCCTGAGGCGGGGAACACCCACACCTGGTGTGGGTGTTCCCCCAATGCCGCTCGCGCCACAGCGCGCGACGTTCGTGCGAATCGCCGAGGCGATTCGCCAGGTGCCGGCCCCCGGCCGGCACACCTCGAGCGGAACACGCCAGCGTGAGTGACGTTCATCGAGCTCATGCCGAGCATCCGCTCGTCTCCCCCGGTGCCCGGACGTGCCGCACCGACCCGCCGTCAGGGTCGGTGGGCGTCCGGGCTCCGTGGTGTCTACGCTCAGACCGCAGAAATCCGCCTGAGAAGTGGGAATGGGTGCTGGCCGTCTCCGGTTCGTTGGGGCAAGACTGATGCCGCTGGACCGACGGATCAGCACGACCCGGAGCAGCCGATGGATTCCGACATCAACCCCGACACGGACCCCAGCGCCGATCGACCCCCGATCGACTCTGCGGTCGACGAGACCGACGCTGCACCGACGAGCCCCAACTGGCCGATGATCATCGGTGGAGCCATCGTGGCCATCGCAGTCGTGGTTGGTCTTGCGCTGTTCGCCGGGGGCGGAGAGGACGCCACTGATGTGGCGTCCAGCGAGATCCGTGATCTGGAGTTCCTCAATGAGGACGGCACCACCGGCACCCTCGCCCAGTTCGAGGGTCAGCCCGTTGTGGTGAACTTCTTCGCCTCGTGGTGCGCCCCGTGCCGAGGGGAACTGCCGGAGTTCGAGAAGACGTTCGTCGACGGCGGCGGCGACGTGCTGTTCGTCGGGGTCAGCCACGACTTCGACGAGGCGTCGTGGCGGAGCTTCGAGGAGGAATTCGCCCTCAGCTACCCGACGGTGTTCCAGCCGAACACGGAGATCTGGACCACACTCGGGCTGTTCGGTACGCCCGCCACGATCTTCATCGCTCCCGACGGAGAGGTGCTGCACGAGTTCACTGGCGTGCTCACCGAGGAGTCGTTGAAGGACTTGATCGCAGAACACCTGGACGTGGAGATCTGAGCAATGGGATTTGGTGAACTGTTCGACGCCCGAGCTTTTGCGCTCGGCATGGTGGCGCTGGTGAACCCGTGCGGCTTCGCTCTTCTGCCGGCCTATCTGGGCTACTTCCTCGGCACCAACGAGGCCGACGCCAGTGAGTCTCGCATCCTCGCCCTGAACCGGGCGCAGATCGTGGCGCTCTCGATGTCGCTCGGGTTCATGGCGGTGTTCGGGCTTTTCGGCCTTGCCCTCGCCGGGGTGCTCGGCACCATCGCCCCCTGGCTCGCCTGGGTCACGTTGGTGATGGGCGTACTGCTGATCGCCCTGGGCGTGGCCATGGCGCTGGGCTACCGGCCCACCGTGGCCATCCCCCAGCTCGAGCGGGGCACGGGCAGCCGCTCGGTTGGCAGCATGTTCGTGTTCGGCGTGTCCTACGCCCTCGCCTCACTCACCTGCACGATCGGCATCTTCCTCTCCGCCGTCGGCACCTCGGCATCGGGCGCCTCGTTCGCGGAGCGCTTCGGTGGCTTCTTGTCCTACGGGGCAGGCATGGGCCTGATGGCCACCGGCCTCACCCTTGCCGTCGCCTTCGGCCAGAAGGGCGTGGTCAACGGGATGCGCCAGATCATGCCGTACATCTACACGATCTCGGCCGTGGTGCTGATCATCGTCGGTGCCTACGTGGCCTGGTATGGCTTCTGGTCGACCGACCCGATCAACAACCCGGCCGGCCCCGTGATCTGGGTGGAGGAGCGCCAGGCCGAGGTGGCCAACTGGATCGACCGGCGCACCACCGTCTTGGGCT
Organism: Actinomycetota bacterium; assembly: GCA_039029735.1. Taxonomy (GTDB): domain Bacteria; phylum Actinomycetota; class Acidimicrobiia; order Acidimicrobiales; family SZUA-35; genus CADEDH01. Next base: position 125,335 of record JBCCFL010000005.1, read on the forward strand.
GGGGCTTCCTGATCATCAATGCGGCCCTCGTGGTGGCCGGTTTCATCGCCCGCCGCGCATCGGGCTCGGGCACGCCTCGCACCCCGGCTGGCACCACCGCCTGATCTCATCGGCGCCACGGCGTCGGGTGCCCCGGTTGGAGCCCGACGCCGGGCAGCTGACATGGTGTAGGTCGTGCAGGACGTCGACCGGACCCCGATCTCCTTCGGCGAACTCCTCGATCGCCCTGGTGTGACCGAACGCGTCGATCTGCGCGGGCGGTTCGGTTTCCTGGCGTTTCACGGCGGGAATCTCGAGCGCACCACGGAACAGATCGCCGCTGAGGCTGCCGCCCGATCTGGTTCGTCGTTCTACGGCGTGCTCCAGCCTCGCGGCATGCGCCATCACATCCCGTCGACCAAGGTCGACCCGGCCGAGGCCCCGAATCTCGCTGCCTTCCTCGATCACTGCGACCACGTGGTGGCCGTGCACGGCTACGGGCTCCAGGGACACTTCGCCAGCCTGCTCTGCGGTGGCCAGAACCGCGAGCTGGCAACGCACGTCGCTTCCCACATCCGCGATGCGCTTCCCTTCTACCGCACGATCGACGACATCGACCGGATACCGAAACCGCTCCGAGGGATGCATCCCAAGAACCCGTGCAACCTCACGTCGGGTGGCGGCATGCAGCTGGAGCTTCCACCCCGGGTGCGGGGCCTCACGCCGCTGGTGTGGCACTGGCCTGCGCACGACTGGGAGCAGCAGCGATTCCCCCATCTGAACCGCCTCATCGATGCGCTGGCAACGGCGGCCACTGCATGGTCGACCGGCACTGAGGCCCTGGCGGAGTCGGCCCTCTGACCAGCCGAAACCCAATTGCCCACGCGAATTCACGCGTTGCGGCGGTACGGCGCGCCAAAAGTCGCTAGAACTGTTCGGTGGACTTGCGGATATTCACCGAGCCGCAGCAGGGTGCGCACTACGGCGACCTGCTGGCGGTGGCTCAGGCGAGCGAGACGGCCGGCTTCGATGCCTTCTTCCGGTCGGATCACTACCTCAAGATGGGCGACGTCACCGGCCTGCCGGGCCCGACCGACGCTTGGGTGACCCTCGGGGGCCTCGCCCGGGAAACCAGCTCGATCCGCCTCGGCACGCTCGTGAGTCCGGCCACCTTCTACCGGCCGGGACCACTGGCAGTCGCCGTGGCCCAGGTCGACGAGATGAGCGGTGGCCGGGTCGAGTTCGGCTTCGGTACCGGCTGGTACGAGGCCGAACACGCCACTCAAGGGTTCGAGTTCCCGCCTCTGGGCGAGCGTTTCGATCGGATGGAGGAGTACCTGGAGCAGATCACGGGGCTCTGGGAAACGCCGCTCGGCGAGACCTTCTCCCACGAGGGACGGTTCCACTCCTTCGCCGATTCGCCCGGCCTGCCCAAGCCCGTGCAATCCCCGATGCCGATCGTGATCGGCGGGCGCGGCCCTCGTCGCACTCCAGCGCTGGTGGCCCGGTTCGCCTCGGAGTTCAATCAGCCCTTCGCGCCGGCAGCGGAGATCGCGGCACGGATCGAGGCCGTCGAGAAGGCCTGCGCCGCCATCGGCCGCAACGCCACGGAACTCACCCACTCCGCCGCACTGGTGTTGTGCCTCGGCGCCACCGATGCCGACGTCGAACGGCGGGCCGCCGCAATCGGCAGGGAGCCGGCCGAGCTTCGGGAGAACGGCGCCGCAGGCAGCGCTGATGAGGTGCTCGCGACGCTCGCAGCGTACGCCGATGTCGGTGTCTCCCGGGTGTACCTCCAGGTGCTCGATCTGAGCGATCTCGAGCACGTTGCCGAGGCTGGCGAGTCACTCGTGGCCGCCGTGGCCGACTGGTAGCCATGGAACGCATCGACGTCTCTCGTCACGCGGCACGGCCGCCGCTCGATCGCTTCGTCGATCGCTTCTGGTATGCGTCGTGGGCCCTCCCCGAAGGGGCGGTGGTGCGCCCCCAGATCGTGGGTCGGCCGGTGGTGAACCTCACGTTCCAGGATGGCCGGGCCACCGTCACCGGTGTGAGCCGCCAGCTGTTCCGCCGGGAGCTGCGAGGCCAGGGGGAGGTGCTCGGCGTGGTGTTCCGGCCGGCGTGCTTCCATCCGTTCCTGGACCGCCCGTTGCACATGATCGCCAACCGGAACGTCGACTGCGCCGAGTTGTTCGGCAAGGCAGGCGCCGACTGGGCCCAGGCCGTGCACGAGGCGCCGACGGTGGAGGCCAAGCTCAACGAGGTGCACCGGTTCCTCGTGAACCGAGCGCCGAGGGAGCGCACCGCCGGCGAGGCCCTCGCCGATGCGCTCGACGCGCTGGACGACGAACAGGGCCTGCCGTCGGTGCGCGAGTTGCGAGCGTCTCTCGGCCTCGGATCCCGCCAACTCGAGCGTCTGTTCCGCCACTACGTCGGCGCGTCCCCCAAGTGGGTCGTGCGCCGCTGGCACGAGTATCGCATCCCGCCCACACCGAATCCCTACGCCAGCCCTGGTGCTCCGGTGAACGTCGAGTCACCGCCCCAGGTTCCCAACGGCCAGTCGCTCAACGGCGGCGTCATCACCCTGGGCTGATCAGGCGGTCGGAGGCGGCGTTGAGACGTCGTCTCCAACGCCGGATTCGGCGCGCTCCGTTGACGAACGTACTTTGTACGTTTACTGTTCGACGTACAAAGTACGACTCTCAGGGATGACCGCCATGACCTCTCCGCAGACCACCAAACCCGAGCTGTCGCCCAACCCGTCGGCCCACCCGTTGGCTCCGGCCGCGGGCGGCGGCGCTGCGGGCTGGGAGGGGCGGCTGTTTGGGGCCCTCGTGCTCTCGGCCTTCGTCCTCTACGGGGTGGGCAGCGCATTCGCCGATCAGGCCGTTGGCCTGACGTTGGTGATGCTCAACTCCGTGGCCGTGACCGTGCTCGGCCTCGTCGGGTTCCGACTTCTGCGCCCCGAGAACACGCGCATCGGCCTCGGATACCTGGCAGCCCGGATCGCTGAGGCGATCCTGCTGGCCGGTGGCGTGGTCGTGGCCTCTGGCCCCACCGGGAGCGAGGCCGACACCACCGGCTATCTGTTGGGCATGGTCGCGCTCGGCCTCGGCAGCGTTCCGTTCTGCCTCGCCCTCGGCTCAGCCCGGTGGCTGCCGTCGTTCATGGCGCGGTGGGGTGTGCTGGGCTACACGCTGCTCGCCATCGGGGCGCTCACCGAGCTCGCCACGGGCCGAGCGGTCACGGTGCTCTTCGCCATTCCTGGTGGGCTGTTCGAGGTGGCACTCGGTTGCCACCTCGTGTGGCGGGGCTTCCGCCGCCACTGACCAACGCCGAGGCGGACCACGGCCACGGCCACAGCTACGGGGCGAGGCGCTCGATCTGCCACGTCGCACCGCTGCCCGACGGCCGGGTGTAGCGCACCCGATCGTGAAGACGGTTGGGACGACCCTGCCAGAACTCGAAGCTGTGGGGCACAATCCGCCACCCGCCCCAGTGCGGGGGCCGTGGTACCTCAGTGGGATAACGCTGCTCCACCCCGGCCCATGCCGCCTCGAGGGCAGCCCGGTTGGCCAACGCCCGACTCTGCGTGGATGCCCAGGCCCCGATCTGGGCGCCACGGGGCCGCACCGCGAAGTAGGCGTCGGCTTCGGCCGCCGCCACCCGCTCGACGGCGCCGGCGAGGTTCACCTGTCGGTGCAGCGGGAGCCATCCGAACGTGGCCCCAGCCGCCGGGGTTTCCGCAAGGTGCGTTGACTTGGCGCTCTCGTAGTTCGTGTAGAGATCGAACCCGGCCGGGGTGACGCCCTTGCACAGCACGTACCGGCTCCACGGCTGCGAGTTGGCATCGACCGTGGCGAGCACCATGGCGTTGGGTTCGGGCAGCCGGGCATCGACCGCAGCCTGGAACCACACCGAGAACTGCTCGTAGGGATCGGCGGCGACCTCCGACTCGTCGAGGCCCGCCGTCTCGTACTCCGACCGCATACGAGCCAAATCGATCGCTCGATCGTCGGCGGAGGCCTCCTGGTGACCGGAGTCGGCGCTCATCGCAGTGATGGGCTCAGCGGCTCGGCTCGGCCGGCGCCTCGGACTCGGCGAACTGCTTCTCGACCTGTTCGAAGGTGAGGGCGTGACGCTCCTTACGGGCGGCGACGTCACGCTTCTGCTCCTCGGCCGCCCACCGGGCGAAGATCACGAGGATCACGCCCCAAAGGAAGAAGCCGCCGACGAGCTTCATGATCACGCCCGCTGCCTGCTGGTCGGTGAGGGCCGAAATGCCCCACAAGCGCTCCGGCGTGTCGTAGTGGCGATACACGACCTGCTCGGCGAAGACCAGCCAACCGCCGGGGACGGTGGGCACGATCGACATCATGAACAGGTAGATGCACTGACCGACTGGGGGGAGGCGCCACTCGGCCACAGGCCCGATCACGGGCATCCACATCAGCAGGCCACTGAGGAACACCACGAGGTGGACGGCGAAGTGGAAGGAGCCGTTCTCGAACGACAGCTGCACGAGCGTGGTCCAGTGCAGGAACAACGTGAGGGCGTTGAACACCACGCCGGCCACGATCGGGCGGCTGGCCAGGCGGAGCACCCGACGGGCCGCCGACCCTTCTGGCGCCAAGAGATCGAAGATCCAGTTCGGGGCGGCCAGGAGGAACATCGCCGGTACCAGCATCGAGATGAACAGGTGCTGGAACATGTGCACGGCATAGAGGTACTCCTCGGCCACATCGTGCACGGGCCAGTCCGAGGCAACCCACAGGCTGGCCACCGCGATCACGAACCACCGCGTGTTGGAGCGGCTCAGGGGCGGATAGCCCGCGGCGATCGCATTCGGCTGGAGCACCCTGCTCACGTACCAGGCGAGGGCGGCCAGCCCGATGACGAGCACCCACACCTCGGGATGTGCTTGCCAGCCGATATCGGAGAGGGTCAGCTCCACAGTCCTACTCCACCAGACGTGCAGGGCGAGCGCTGCATCGAGCGCTCAGATACTCAAGCGACCTGGTCGAAGGCGGCGAAGAGCACGAAATAGACCGCAATGGCCAAGATCAAGGCGCCGCCGAACGTCCAGGCGAACAACTTGCCGTTGATCACCTTCATGTCGAAGTAGATGTGCATGAAGGCGCCCACGACGAGGAGGAACTTCACCACCATCATGATGATCAGCGGCAACCACAGCTGTACGCCCTCGAGGCCGAGATAGGACCAGAGGACCTCGACGGCAGTCAGCACGAAGAGGAGGGCGAACACCCACCAGTACTGGCGCTCGGTGGGGTGATGATCGTCGTGGGCGTGGGTGCCGTGGTCGGCAGCGAGATCGGTCATGTCAGAACCCCTACGGAATGAGGTACACGATCGTGAAGATCAGTACCCAGACGACATCGACGAAGTGCCAGTAGAGACCGACGAGCTCGACGGTCTCGGCCCGGTCTTGCTGGAGCTTGCCGCGGAAGGCCAGGATCAGCAGCGACACGAGCATCAAGATGCCCCCGGTCACGTGTACGCCGTGGAAGCCGGTGAGCGTGTAGAACGCCGAGCCGAACAGATTGGCGTCGTAGCGGATGCCCTCACGGAAGAACACCGTGAACTCGTAGACCTGCCCGGCGATGAAGGTGGACCCCAGCAGCGCCGTGAGCGACAGGTAGATCTTCGAGTTCTTGTAGTTGCCCTCGACCACCGACTTGTGGGCCAACACCATGGTGAGAGAGCTCATCAAGAGGATGAACGAGCTGGCCGAGGTGAACGGGATGTCGAAGATCGGCTCGACCGAGCCGGCCTCGACGAACTCTTCCACCAGGAAGGCGGGGATGGTGGAGGTGACGTCGGGGTTACCGGCCACCAGCTCACCGATGAAGTTCGCCTTCGACAGCAGGTATGTCGAGATCAGAGCGCCGAACAGCAGGCACTCCGAGCCGAGGAACAGCCACATGGCCAACTTCATGTTGGACAGGCCGAGGCTGGTGCGGTGGCCGCCGTGCCCGTGATCGTCGTGGCCGTGGTCGTCGTGGGCCACGGCGTCAGCAGCGACGGCGGTCATTGTGCCCCTCCCTCGTCCGAGCCGGCGCCAGCGGGCACAGGCTCGTGATCGTCATGGTCGTCGTGGCCGTGGTGATCGGCGATGTCGTGATCGTCGGCAGGCTCCAGGGCCCAGCCGTACAAGGCAGCCATCACCATGATTCCGCCGGGAATGGTGAGCCACAGGTTGAAGATGAGGCCATAGCCGACAACCGGCAGTGCAGCCGCCAGCACGATCGGCCAGTACGACGGCGCCGGGAGGTGCACGCCTTCGCCGTTGCCCGGCTGGGCCAACTCGTCACCCGAGGCAACACGACGGAGCTTGCCGCTGTCGTCCTCGGCGTACTTGCGGTGCCAGAAATCGTCGAGCGAGGTGACCTCGGGATCGACGTCGAAGTTGTGGGCCGGAGTTGGCGACTGGATCGACCACTCGAGCGTGCGGCCGTCCCACGGATCGGCACCGACGTCGGGCTTGCCGGCCGCCTTCCACTTGTTGAACGAGACGATGCCGTTCACGATCACCAGCAGGGTGGCCGGGCCGAGGATCAACGAGCCGATCGTTGCCACCTGGTTCCAGAAGGTGAAGCCGTCAGCGGCGGTGTAGGTCTGCATCCGGCGAGGCATGCCCTGGAGGCCGAGGATGTGCATCGGGCCGAAGGTGAGGTTGAAGCCGATCACCATAAGCCAGAAGTTCCACTTACCCCAGGCCTCGCTGAGCTTGTAGCCGAAGATCTTCGGCCACCAGAAGTACAGGCCCGAGATGAACCCGAACAACGCACCACCGAAGAGCACGTAGTGGAAGTGGGCCACGATGTAGTAGGTGTCGGTCTGCTGGGTATCCGACGGGGCGATGGCGTGTGACACGCCCGACAGGCCACCAATGGTGAACTGCGTGACCAGGCCGATCGCGAACAGCATCGCCGTGTTGAGCGTGAGTTTGCCGCCCCACATCGTTGCCATCCAGTTGAGGATCTTCACCCCTGTTGGCACGGCGATGAACATCGTTGCCACCGAAAAGGCCGTGACCGACAGCGGGCCGATGCCCGACACGAACATGTGGTGCGCCCACACGCCCCAGCCCATGAAGCCGATGGCCACGCCGGAGAACACCATGAACGGGTAGCCGAAGATCGGCTTGCGGGAGAACGTCGGGATGACCTCAGACACGATGCCGAACGCCGGGAGGATCATCAGGTAGACCTCGGGGTGACCGAAGATCCAGAAGAGGTGCTGCCACAGCAGCGGGTCGGCACCCTGGCTCACGTCGAAGAACGTGGCGCCGAAGATGCGGTCGAACATCAGCAGCAGCTGGGCCACGGTGAGCACCGGAATGGCGAACAGCAGCAGGAACTGGGTGACCAGCGTCATCCAGACGAACACCGGCATCTTCATGAGCGTCATGCCCGGCGCCCGGAGGTTGAGCACCGTGGTGATCAGGTTGATCGAACCGGTCAGCGAACCGAAGCCCACGATCAGCAGACCGACGTTCCAGAAGTCGATGCCCGGTGAGGGCGAGTAGGCGATGCCGTTGTTCGGGGCGTAGTTGAACCAGCCTCCGTCGGCGCCACCGCCGAGGAACCAGCTGGTGTTGAGCATCAGCCCGCCGAAGAAGAACACCCAGAAGCTGAACGCGTTGATTCGGGGGAACGCCACATCCCGGGCACCCACCTGGATCGGCATCATGTAGTTGGCGAATGCTGCGCCGATCGGCATCACCACCAGGAACACCATCACGGTGCCGTGCATGGTGAAGATCTGGTTGTAGGCATCGGCCGACAGGAACGTGCTGTTCGGGGTGGCCAGCTGGATCCGGATGAGGAGCGCCGCCGCACCACCGATCAGCAGGAAGAACATCGCAGCGGCGCCGTACATGATGCCGATGCGCTTGTGGTCGACCGTGGTCAGCCAGGAGCCGATGCCGGTGGTGGAGCGTGGCCGGGTGAACGTGCCGAGGGGCCGTTCCACCGGAGCCGGGTCACCGGCGGGGAGAGCGAGAGGTTCTTCGATGATTGCCATCGATGCTCCTGGTCAATCCAGCGTCGCCAGATAGGCGACGATGTTGTCGAGGTCTTCGTCGGACAGCTGCGGGAAGGCGATCATGCCCCGCTGGTTGTCGGCGTCCATCGCCTTCTGCTCAGGCGCATTGGCGATCCAGCGCTTCAGCTCGGCGGAGTTCCACCGAACGTCTTCACGGGTCTGGGGATCAGCCGACAGGGCGGCCAGATCCAGGTACGTCGACACGTCGAGCGCATCGTCGGTGGCCTCGGTGCCCGGGCCCGTGTACTGGTTGTAGATGCCGCCGGCGAAGGTGGTGCGGGTGGCGAAGTGCGTCAGGTTCGGGGCGGCGCCCGGGACGAGCGGCGGATCGTAGGTGGTGTAGTCCAGGTTGCCGTCGTTGATCACGTGGCAGCTGGCGCACTGGTTCTGGAACAGCTCGTAGCCGGCCAGCTCGTCGCCGCTCGTTGGCACGTCGGCGAGGGTGGCCTGGTTGGCCAGCCACTCGTCGAACTCCGCCTCGGGCAGCGCAATAGTGGACATGCGCATCCGAGCGTGCGACAGCCCGCAGTACTCGGTGCACCAGCCGGTGTACTTGCCTGGTTCGAAGGCCTCGAGCGACCAGGTGTGCCAACGGCCGGGCACGGTGTCGCGCTTGCCGTTGAGGCGAGGGATCCAGAACGAGTGGATCACGTCCCGCGACGTGAGGCGGAGGTCGATCTGCTCGCCGGCAGGGATCACCAGCTCGTTGGCGGTCACCACGTCGTCGGGGTCGAGGATCAATTCGAGGGGCAGGGTCCAGTCGTGGTCGTCGACCACCCCGTCGCCGTTGCCGTCCTGGATGAAGCCGTCACCGTCTACGTCGTAGCGGTACTCCCACCACCACTGCTGACCGATGACCATCACGTCGAGCTCGCCCGCTTCATTCTCGGTCTCGAGGTCCCAGATCTGCTGGACCATGAAACCCGAGATCACAGCGAGGAGGATCGTGGGGGCGATGGTCCACGTGAGTTCGAGTGGGATGTTGCCGTGGGTCTGCTCGGGAAGGTCTTCGTAGTCGAAGTCCTCCGGCTTCACCCGGTTGCGCATGGCGATCCAGATCGCACCGCCGATGACGAGCACGAAGACGATCCCCATGATCGGCCAGATGTACAACATGAGGTTGTCGATCGACTCGGCCTGGGGACCCCGGGGCTCGAAGGTGTTGAGCGGCTTGTCTTCAGCGCATGCGGCCACTGCGAGAGGGAGCAGGGCCAGCGGGGCCACGCGTCGGATGGTGCGGAGCTTGGAATGCATGACCTGATTCACTGTTGCGTTCCTCGTCGAATCGCGCCAAGTCGAGCGGGGGTTTTCATTCGGGCCCGTCGGCGTCATTCGCCTTCTCCCTCTTCACTGTGATCGTCGCCTTCACCGTGATCGTCACCGTGTTCGCCGTGCTCGTCGTGGTGAACGATCTCCCGCTCACCGATCACGGCACCGGCGATGCCACCGGCGAGAACTGCGAGTGCACCGACGGCAACGACACCGGAGATGATCGAACGCGACGGGGAGGACTTGGCCATGGCCACGCCGATCCCGAAGATGAGCGCCGCCACCACCGAGGCGACCGCGGTCGCTCCCTCGGCCGACACGGCCAACAGAACCCGGGAGACGGCGATGACCATCACAGCGATCGCGAGCAGGGCGAGCATGGGAATCTCGAACGGACCAAGGAGCCGGCCCCGGAGCACGGCGTTGACTTCGTCGTCGCCGGTGGCTCGATCCGACCATGCGAGCACGAGCCAGTTGAGGGTGACGACCGCCAGCACCGCGATGCCCAGGATCACGAAGGCCTGACTCACGGCGAGACCCACGACCATGCAGGCCACACCAAACGCAGCCAGCGGGCCCCAGAAGCTCGCCGTGCGTGGGGTGGACACGCTCAGCACCGCATCGGTGCCAACCCGATCCGATGCCGCAACGGCGTCACCATCGCGCGTCATCGTCAACAGCACGCCGAGGGTTCCGGTCACGATGGCCAGGGCCACCAGGATCGTGTAGCCCGTGTGCTCACCGACCCCGCCCTTGTAACCAGCGCTGATCACGCCAATCGCGCCGCCGCCGGTGACGAGCCCGTACAGGGCAGCGCCGAGAAGCGAGAAGGCCGCGACGCCGAACAGATATTTGGGTCCCCAGGTGAACATCAGGCCCTACTTCGTGATGTAGACGGCGTACCACAGTGCGGTGTAGACGCCAACGGACATGATCCAGAACACAGTTGCCGACAGCACGCCCTCGTAGTCGCGCTCGGAGTAGTCACCACCGAGGGTGCGCAACGCCATCACGGCAATGAAGCCCATCGCTGCGGCCATCACGCCGAGCTGCACCCCGACCAGGGCGTAGATCAGCACGGCCCTGGAACTCTCGGCCGCCACCATCTCCATGATCGTGAGCAGGTACCCGGTCTGCACCACCTGGGCGAAGCCGAACAGGAGGGTGAGACCGAAGGCGATGAGCGCGTTCGACTGGTCGTTGCGCTTCACGGCGTGCAGGGCCCACAGCACCGAGATGATCGACCACGACAGCGTGAACATCATGAAGTTCGGCTGGGTGAGCGGGATGACCGTGCCGTTGGGCAACCAGGTCTCACCGCTCTGGACAACCGCAGCCCGCTGCGAGATGTAGTAGCCGAGAAGGCCGGCGTAGCCCATGATCACCGCGGCGCACACCAGGAAGGTGCCCACCAGCAGAACGCGGGGCCGGTTCGGGACGCCGGGGACGACGGTCTCCGGAATGGCGTCGTACGGGGTGATGTCGGTCATTCCGCATCCTCCGGGCTGTCAGCAGAGGTCGATTCGTCGATGTCGGCCAGGGGGGTGGCCGAGGCGACCACGGGAGCCGCCGAGAAGTTCCCGATCGGAGGGGGCGATGTGGTGCCCCACTCCAGGGTCATTCCGGACCAGCGCTCACCGCCGCCCCGCTGGGGGCGACCCAGTGCTGCGCCGAGCACGTTGATCGTGGTGACCACGGCGGCCACCGCCACCAGTGCCAGGCCGAGGAAGGCGATGCCGTTGAAGAACTCGACGTTCTCACCACCGGTGAGCGTCGACACCGGATAGGCCGCCTGGTCTGCCTCACCGGCGAGCACGGCACCGGCGGCCCAGATCACGGCGCCGCCGGCGGCGGTGAGGATCGACAGCAACCCGAGCGGTGCACTGAGACGACGGCCCCAGATCTTCGGACCCCAGTGATGGAGGGCGCCGACCAGACCAACGAGAGCAGCGCCGGACACCAGCCCACGCATGCCGTCGTGGAACGTCGTGTTGCTCAGAACGAGAAGGCTGTTCTCGTCGATGTCGGCGCCGAGGTCGATGAGGGCCAGCGCCGCGGCCTCAGCCTGGCCGAGCAGCGACACCACAGTGGCCAGCAGTACGAGCAGACCGCTCACCAGCGCACCGAGGAGTGGCGTGCCCATGCGAAGCTCGCCGCTGCGCAGGCTCGATCCGGCGAGACCGAGAACAGCGAGCACCGGGAGGATGGTGGCGAGGGCGATGAGCGGCAGCAGTTCGTTGTTGGTGTCGATCGGGCGCAGCGTGGCCATGCCGACGAAGTCGACCCCGTAGGCCAGCACGGCGAACACGCCGATGGCGGCCAGAACCGCACGGTGGGCCTTGACCGGCCGCCCCGTGTGCACCCCGATCGCGTCGACCGCCATGCCGAGCACGGGAACGGCGATCCAGTAGAGCACCGGCCCGACGGTGAGGCCGTCCATCAGGGCGGCGAGCCCCTCGCGCTCACCGAGCGGCAGGAAGCCGTGGCGCACCTGGATGTAGATCACCACGAGCTCGGCCAGCACGATCGGCAGGCTCAGGAGGCCGAGGAGCGAGAACAACAGGAACGACCAGGTGGTGAAGGGCACCCGATCGAGGGTCATGCCGGTGGTGCGCACGGTGAGGATCGTGGTGGCGATCGTGGTCATGGCCCAGAGCAGGGCTGCGATCATCACGCCGAGCGACACGGCCCACAGCACGACGAAGTCGGTCTGACCACCGCCGGGCCCACCGTTGAGAAGGTACGCGGCACCGAGGAGGAGCGTGGCCAGCAGCCAGGTCCAGAAGGCGCCAGCGGCACCCCGGGCGAAGGTCATCGCCGGTGCACCGATCTGGAGCGGCACGAGGTAGGTGGCGAGGCCGATCATCATCGGAACGAGCGCACCGAACAGGAGCAGCTCACGCCCGAACGACCACACCTGGGTGAACTCTTCGCCGTCTTCCAGGAGGCTGAAACCACCGAGGTCGACAGCCTCGAGCCCGGCCACTGCGCCAAGCACGGCGGCGACGGCCAGGAACACCGACCCGGCGATGAGCCACGCCCGCCCGATCGTCTTGTGATCCGCTGATCCCAGCAGGCCGTCCACCGTTGTGGGTGCGTCGACGACCTCGGTCTCGGACTGCGTCTCGGTCTCCGGGCGGGTTTGGGTGAGTGCCATGGATCGATTGACCTCGCTACGGCGAAACCCTCAGGCGGAGGGCGGGTTCGGCCTAACGGCGTGATGGTTCCGGGGCAGCGCGCGGCGGCACATTTCCGGCTGTGCGGCCACGCACTGTAGCCCGTTCAGCACACAGATATCGAAACTGTCATATTCCCCAGCCGACGAACTGGTCGACTGCCAGGGTCACGAACAAAACCGACAAATGAGTGATTGAGAAGGTGAAGTAGCGAATGGACCGACGGGCCTGTGCGGCCGGGTCCGTTTCGACGTAGAGGCGGACTGCGCCGCCGGTGAACAGGATGCCCAACACCATGGCGACGGCGAGGTAGACGTACCCCACGGAGGCGGTGAACCAGAGGGCCAAGGTGCAGGCCCAGACGATCACGGAGTAGACCACCATCTGCCGAGCGGTGCGGCGGTGCCCCTCGACCACGGGCATCATCGGCACCGAGGCCGCCGAGTAGTCGTCCTCGTACTTGATGGCGAGCGCCCAGAAGTGCGGTGGTGTCCAGAAGAAGATGACACCGAAGAGGATCACGGCCTCCCAGCCGATCGTGTTGGTCACCGACGACCATCCGATCAGCACCGGCACTGCACCCGCCGCACCGCCGATCACGATGTTCTGCGTGGAGGTGCGCTTCAGCCAGATCGTGTAGACGCCCACATAGAAGGCACAGGCCGCGAGGGCCAGCCAGGCCGACAGCGGGTTCACGAGCACCCAGAGCCAGGCGAATGCGGCCGCCTCGATGGCGGTGGCGAACAGGAGGGCCTCGCGGGGCGTGACCTCGCCCGTGACCAGCGGACGGCCCTCGGTGCGCTTCATCAGTGCATCGATGTCGCGGTCGATGTACATGTTGTAGGCGTTGGCACCGCCGGCGGCGAGCGTGCCGCCGATGATGGTGGCCACGATCAGCCACAACGACGGAAGACCCTGCTGGGCCACGATCATCGTGGGCACCGTGGTGACCAGGAGCAGCTCAATGATGCGGGGCTTCGTCAGTGCCACGAAGGCCATGGCACGGTGCCGGGTGCGGGCCGCAGTCATCACCACTCGGGCGAGCGTATCGGCTCCACGCCCAGCCCGGGAAGTCCATTGCGAAACAGTTCACAAGCTCGGAACGCGGCCAGCCTCGACCCCTCACGGCGTGTCGGCAGCCGGATAGCGTGACCTCGTGGGTTCGATCACGCCGAGCACGTACACGCGCGTCGTCGCCATCGCCATCTTCGCCTTGGCCCTGATCGTGGTGACCGGCGCTGCGGTGCGCCTCACCGATTCCGGCCTCGGGTGCGAGGACTGGCCGGCCTGCAACGACGAGCAGTTGATCCCTGAGCTGGCATTCCACCCGTGGATCGAGTTCGGCAACCGGCTCCTGTCTGGTGCGGTGGCGCTCGCGGTCGGTGCCGCCGTGCTCACGGCCTATCGCCGCACACCCCGCCGGGCCGACCTGATCCGGTGGGCCTGGGGGCTCGTCGCCGGTGTCGCCGCCCAGATCGTGCTCGGCGGCATCACCGTGAGGGTGGATCTCCACCCTGCGATGGTGGGGATGCACTTCCTTCTCTCGATGGTGCTGCTCTGGAACGCGGTGCTGCTGTGGGTGCGGGCGGTTGCGGGCTCCGCCGAGTCGACGCCAGCGGTCGACCGGCTCACGCTGCGGCTCGGTCAGCTGAGCCTCGGGCTCGGCACGGCCGTGCTCGTCGCCGGCACCCTGGTTACCGGTACCGGGCCCAACAGCGGCGACCCCCGGGCGGAGCGGCTCGGGTTCGACCTCACCGAGATCACTCGGGTGCACAGCGTGACCGTGTGGTGCTTCGCCGCCGTCACCCTGATCGTGATCCTCCGTCTCCGGTCGCAGCCGGCCACGCCAGCCAACGCAGTGGGCCCGTGGCTGCTCGGCGCGATCGTCGCCCAGGGTGGAATCGGGTACCTCCAGTTCGCCCTCGGCGTGCCACCGTTGATCGTCGCCGCCCACATCGTGGGGGCCATCGTGGTGTGGTGCATGGCGGTGCTGTTTTATCTACGCCTGTTCGATCGCCCGGCTCCCACCCCGGATCCACCCGTGACGACGGCCGAACCGTTCGCCACAATGGACTCATGACCGCACCGGTCGAGGTTGAGCAACCAGATCTCGACACCGTCGTCGATGAAGATCGCCCTTGGGTGGTGATCGTCTGGAACGACCCCATCAACCTGATGACCTACGTGGCCTACGTGTTCCGCAAGCTCTTCGGGTACAGCGAGGCAAAGGCCAACAAACTGATGATGGACGTGCACCACAAGGGGCGGGCCACCGTGTCGAGCGGCACCCGCACCGAGGCCGAGCGCGATGTGCATCGCCTCCACAGCCACGGTCTGTGGGCCACGATGGAACACGACTCGTAGGCGAACACACGATGGGCGACGTAGTGAAGGTGATGGCCTGATGGTGTTCGGGCGCCGCAACAGGCTCTTCAAACCGGCTGGCGACGGCTTCCGAGTCGACCTCGCCCCGGAGGCCCGCGAGTGGGTGCTCGAACTTGCCGAGCAGCTGAGCACTGTGCTCGAGGTCGACGACCCTGCCCTGCGACGCCTCTACCCCACCGCCTACCCGGACGATCCCGACAAGGAAGCCGGCTACCAGATCCTGGCCCGCCAGCAGCTGTCGGACGGGCGGCGGGAAGCGATCGAACTGATGCGGGCCTCGGCCCAGCGCGACAACTGGACCGAGGACGAACTCGGCGCCTGGCTCGGGATCACCAACGACCTGCGGCTCGTGTTGGGCACCAGGCTCGACGTGAGCGAAGACGATCACGAGATCGACGAGGCCGATCCCGACGCCGATGCGATGATCCTGTATCACCAGCTCGGGTATCTCGTGGGCGAGATCGTGGACGCGCTCACCCTCACGCTCCCGCCTCCCACACGCGAGGACTGAACAGCTCGGTCGCTCGGCCCGGCTGTCAGCCGGCGACGTCGGCGGAACCTGGTGCCGGGTGGAAGAACACGCCGGCCGTTCCCGAGCCCGTGTGAGCCGCCACCGACGGACCCACTCGGTAGCGGATGAGATCGGTGACCAGTGGCGACGTGTCGAGTTGAGCCTCGAGGGCATCGGTGATCGGCGCAGTACCGGGGTCGGCCAGGCCGGAGGCGACCCGAACGCGACGACCCGGACCGAGGACGGCGGCAGCCATCGCCTCTACCGCGTCAGCCGGGGTCGCAACCTCGGCCACCACGGTTAGGTCGCCGGCGGCGTAGCGGAGCACTGGCACCGCATCGGGTGTCAGCTCACCGTCGAGCACGCCGCCGACGAAGCGGCCGGAAGCCCGGGCGAGATCGAGGGCCTGGACGATGAACACGCTCTCCACCGTGGGGGCGAAGGACGCGACGGCGGCCTCAACCTCAGGGCCCGTGGCCCCGGCAGCGATCGTCTCAGCGGCCGCCAGCACGCAGAATCCGACCCCGAACGACGCCTGACCGGTGTCGACGACTGTGACCGGCACGGTGGCGTGGCCGGCGGCGACCGTGGCGCTGTTGACCGTGCCCGAGAACGCGGAGCCCACCACCACGGCCACCACCTCGGTGGCCCCAGCCGCTGCGGCGGCCTCGAAGGCATCGAGGAACGCCCCGGCGGGTGGCTGGGCCGTGACCAGCTTCGGGGGCCCCGTATCGACGAGCTCGGCGTAGAAGGTGTCGACGTCGAGATCCACGCCTTCGCGGTACTCGTGGCCGTTGAACGAGACCATGACCGGAACCACGGCGGCACCGACCTCAGCGGCGAGCGGCCCAGGAAGCTGCGCCGAGGAGTCGGTGATCAGCGCGACCTGGGTCATGACTGCTCGACCACCGGATGGGGCTGTGAGCCGTTGAGCGCGCGGCCCTCGGCCGCGCCGGCCCCGGGAGCCCAGTCTTCGCGGGGGTCGGGCCCCGCTTCGGGCGGGGCGGCCGTTCGGAACCGGTTGTAGATCACGAGGCTCGACGCCAGTGCTCCGAGGGGCAGGGCCACCGTCGGCTCTGGCCCCCATCCGGTTGACCAGCCACGGCGCCACCAGAGCGTGGCACCGGCGACCCACACCGCAGACGACACGGTGGTGGCGGCGAACGCCCGCCGCTTCCAGCGCGGCGACGCAGCCGTGGCCACGGCGACCGCAGCATCGATGGGGGCGTACACCGGAAGCGTGGCGAGCACCTGGCCGACGCTGGTGGCCACGCCCTTGCCGCCGTGGAAGCCGTTCCAGGCCGGGTAGCAGTGACCAACCACTGCCGCGGTACCGGCCAGTTGGGCGCCGGTGGCGCCTCCCCATCGCTGGCCGAGCCGCGACGCCACTGCACCTTTGGTGATGTCGACCGCCAGCACGGCCAGTCCGTACCGGGCGCCGAGCACGGCGGCAGCGTTCGTCGCCCCGGGGTTTCCACTCCCGGCCGACCGGAGATTCGGCCCGCCAGCGAGCCTCGACGCCACGTCGGCGCTCGGGATCATCCCGAGGCCATACCCGACGAGTGGCACGGCGAGACGCGTCAAGGCGGAACGCACACTGCGACCGTACTGGAATCAAGGTGCCGCCGTAGGACGGCTCTGGTAAATTGTGATGCCTCGGAGACGGCGTTCTCCGAGACTGGCCCCCATCGTTCAGTGGCCTAGGACACCTGCCTTTCACGCAGGCAACACGGGTTCGAATCCCGTTGGGGGTGCGAAGCGGAATCGAGATGCGTTCGCCTGACCGCGTCAGCGACCGTTTCCGTTAGAGTGGCTCCCCGGTCGGGGTTCCCCTCGACAATCAGGTCCTGTAGTGCAGTCTGGAGTGCACGCCGCCCTGTCAAGGCGGAGGTCGCGAGTTCAAATCTCGTCAGGACCGCGGTATCTCGCTGAGTACCACACGGTCGGGTAGCTCAGTTGGCAGAGCGACCGCCTGAAAAGCGGTAGGTCACCGGATCGACGCCGGTCCCGACCACAAGATCACAGCATCGCAAACGGTTCGGGCTTCGGCTCGAACCGTTCTCGCGCTCGGGCCTACCGTGGGTCCATGACCTCGGACCTCTACGACGTGGTGATCGTGGGCGGCGGCTCAGCTGGCTGTGCCCTCGCCGGCAGGCTCTCGGAAGATCCCGACCGCCGGGTGCTCGTGCTCGAAGCCGGTCGCACCGACTGGCGCTGGGACGTGTTCATTCACATGCCGGCGGCCCTCACCTACCCGATCGGAAGTCGCTTCTACGACTGGAAGTACGAGTCGGAACCCGAGCCCCACATGGGCGGCCGGCGGGTGTACCACGCCCGAGGCAAGGTCCTGGGCGGGAGTTCCAGCATCAACGGGATGATCTTCCAACGAGGCAACCCGGCCGACTACGAGAAGTGGGCTGCCATGGATGGCATGGCCGACTGGAGCTATGCCCACTGCCTTCCGTACTTCAAGAAGATGGAGACGTGCCTCGCCGGCGGCGACGAGTGGCGGGGCGACGATGGGCCGCTCACGCTGGAACGAGGCCCGGCGACCAACCCGCTCTTCCAGGCCTGGCTCCAAGCCGGCGAGGAAGCCGGGTTCCGCCGGACCGACGACGTGAACGGCTTCCGCCAGGAGGGGTTCGCCGCATTCGACAAGAACGTGCACCGCGGCCGACGCCTCTCGGCTGCTCGGGCCTACCTCCATCCGGTGATGCACCGCCCGAACCTCACCGTGGTCACCATGGCGACCGCCGAGCGGCTGCACTTCGACGGCACCCGCTGCACTGGCCTCACCTACCGTCGGGGCCGACGACGGGTGCAGGTGAACGCGGGCGAGGTGATCTCGTGCGGCGGCGCATTCAACAGCCCACAACTCCTTCAGCTCTCAGGCGTCGGCGACCCCGACCACCTCCGATCGCTCGGGATCGACGTGGTGGCGGCCGTTCCCGGCGTCGGCCAGAACATGCAGGACCACCTCGAGGTCTACATCCAGTACGCCTGCACCCAGCCCGTTTCGATGCAGCCGCACCTCGCCCACTGGCGCAAGCCGTGGATCGGGCTGCAGTGGCTGTTCCGTCGCGGTCCAGCCGCCACCAACCATTTCGAGGCGGGTGCGTTCGTGAAGTCGAACCCCGACGAGGCCTACCCGAACCTCATGTTCCACTTCCTCCCCATCGCCATCCGCTACGACGGAACCTCTCCCACCAATGGCCACGGCTACCAGGTACACGTGGGCCCGATGTACTCCGACGCCCGGGGCAGCGTGCGTATCACCTCCACCGATCCGAAGGTGAAGCCGGCGATCCGATTCAACTACCTGTCAACCGAACAGGACCGACGGGAGTGGGTGGAGGCGGTGCGCACCGCTCGTCGCATCCTCAACCAACCGGCCTTCGCCCCATACAACGGGGGCGAGGTGTCGCCGGGCCCGTCGGTGGAGACCGATCAAGAGATCATGGACTGGGTGGCGCGTGATGCCGAGACGGCGCTCCATCCGTCGTGCACGGCTCGGCTCGGGACCGACGACGAGTCGGTCGTCGACCCCTCGACGTTCGCCGTGCACGGCACCGAGGGGCTGCGGGTGGTCGACGCGTCGGTGCTGCCGGTTGTCACCAACGGCAACATCTACGCGCCCACGATGATGGTTGCCGAGCGGGCCGCCGACGTCATCCGGGGTCGGTCACTGCTCGCCCCTGATCACGCCGCCGTGTACCTGCCTGACGGGGCCACACCGACCTGATCTCTCGCTGGCCCTCCATCGAACATGGCGCCAGGTCGGTCGTGGTCAGGACGCAGCGTTGAGAGCGCTCACCGGATCGCGGTAGGCGGCACCGTGGGCGTCGGCCACCGACTGCTCGGTGATCGCGCCGGCCATCACATTGAGGCCGTTGCGAAGGTGCTCGTCGGCCAGCAGGGCTTCGCGAGGGCCAGCCGCCAGCCGAAGCACGAACGGCAGCGTGGCGTTGTTCAGGGCCGCCGTTGACGTACGGGGCACACCGCCCGGCATGTTGGCCACGCAATAGTGCACAACGTCGTCCACCACGTAGGTGGGTTCCTCGTGCGTGGTCGGCCGAGACGTCTCGAACGTACCGCCCTGATCGATGGCGACGTCGACGACGACGGAGCCGGGTCGCATGCCCTTGATCATCTCTGCCGTGACCAGCTTCGGCGCCCGCGCGCCCTTCACCAGCACGGCACCCACCACCACGTCGGCGTCGAGCACGGCGGCTTCGAGCGTTTCCGTGGTGGAGTAGGCAGTGGTGACACGCGACCCGAACCGGGCGTGATGCCGCTCCAGCACGTCGAGGTCGCGGTCGAGCACAGTGACAGCAGCACCGAGGCCGACCGCCATCTCGGTGGCGGCCGAGCCCACTACGCCGCCGCCGATCACCACGACCTTGGCGGCCGGCACGCCGGGGACTCCCCCCAGCAGGAGGCCCGCTCCACCGTGGGTGGCTTCGAGCGCCGTGGCTCCGGCCTGGATCGACATCCGCCCGGCCACCTGTGACATCGGGGCGAGCAGCGGAAGTCGGCCACGCTGATCGGTGACGGTCTCATAGGCGACGCACATCGCCCCGGACTCGACGAGATCCTGCGTCTGTTCGGCGTCGGGAGCAAGGTGGAGGTAGGTGAACAGCACGTGATCGGGGCGGAGCATCGCCCGCTCCGCCGCCTGGGGTTCCTTCACCTTCACGATCATGTCGGCGCTGTCGAACACCTTCGCCGCGTCATCGGCGATGGACGCACCAGCGGCGACGTAGGCCGCATCGTCGGCGCCGATCCCACCGCCGGCGCCGGTCTGCACGAGCACCTCATGGCCTGCGCCAACCACCTCGCGCACGCTTCCCGGGGAGAGCCCCACCCGACGCTCGTTGTTCTTGATCTCCGTGGGCACGCCGATGCGCATGTGTAGATCCTCTCGTGGAAGTGGGGATGACGTCGAGCGTACGCCGCACGGCCGCGCAGAGGATTGCGAATCGTGCTCTCTATGCCCTCTGTGCGCAATAATCTGCGACTACTCGCTGAATCACATCACGAAACCACATCATGGCTCCATCATTCGACAACTTCGACCCATCAGATCGTGCAATCATCGACACCCTCCAGCAGGACGGCCGCATCACGAACGTGGAACTGGCCGAACGGGTGGGCCTCTCACCGTCGGCCTGCCTGCGGCGGGTTCGCCAGCTCGAAGATCTGGGGGTGATCCGGGGCTACGTGGCCCTGCTCGACGCCGATCTCGTCGGTCGACCAACCACTGTGTTCGTGGAAGTTTCGCTGTCGAGTCAGACCGAGGAGGCGCTCGGCGCTTTCGAGGCCGCTATCGCCGACGCGCCGGAGGTGATGGAGTGCCACCTCATGGCCGGCGATGCTGACTATCTGGTCAAGGTGCAGTGCGCCGACGTTGCCGACTACGCCCGCATTCATCGCCAGTATCTGGCTGTGCTTCCCGGTGTGGTGCAGGTGCGTTCGAGCTTCGCATTGCGGGCAGTACTGGCCACGACGGCGCTGGACCTCGGCTGATCGTCGCCAGCCCCGGCGACCCAAATGCCTATCGACATCGATCGAGGTCCACTTGCACCCAATATGTCCGCCAGCCTCACCACGAGCAGGGCAAATACGCACACGACGCGTGCGCCCGGGCTCATGCGACGCGCCGCTGCCCCCAGCGGCTACACGCCCTTTTGCCCGCGCGTCGGTACGCTGCTGACGGGGAGGCCAGCGGAGGGGCATTCGCCGAAATGCCGGCGATGGCGGCCTACCCTTCAATTGTCTACGAAAGCGGTCGTTAGGGAGAACGTCCGTTTTCCGAGCTAGGGAAAGATCAAACACGCCATGCCCCAGAAGAAATCGACAATGTCGGCGGAGCACAAAGAGGCGCTTGCGATCGGGAGAGCCGAAGGTCGAGCCGTTCGGGCCTACCTCGAAGCCCTCGAATCGAGCAAGCCGAAGCGCGGCCGCAAGCGGACCAAGGAGTCCATCGCCAAACGGATCGAGAAGATCGAGGTGGAGCTCGAGGAAGCAGACCCGCTCAAGCGGCTTCAGATCACCCAGGAGCGCCTGGACCTGATCGAGGAACTCGACACGATGGACAACGCCATCGACATCACCGACCTCGAAACCGAGTTCACCAAGGTGGCCAAGGACTATGCCGCCCGCAAGGGGCTCACCTACGCCGCGTTCCGCCAGATTGGTGTGCCGGCTGCGGTACTCAAGCGCGCTGGCATCAGCCGCGCCGCCTGAGCCGAGCCGGCTCGGATTCGAGCCGGCTAGATGACGCCAGCCCCCCGATAGGCGGACTCGGGGCGGCCGGCGGCCAGCTTCTCGACCTGCGCGCAGAACCCCCCGATCTGGGCGTCGACGAGACCAATGCCATGACGAGCACCGTCGACCACCGCAGCCACCTCCCCGGTTGACCCGGGAAAGCGGTCGTCGTCGCCGAGGGCACGCACCAGCTGCGTGCCGTCGGCGGTTCCGTCGCGCATGGCGAGTGCCGCGGCCACCGCGTGCTCCTTGATTACGGCGTGGGCCTCCTCTCGCCCCATGCCGGCCCGAACGGCGTGCATCAGCAGCCCCGTCGTGGCGAGAAACGGCAGATAGCGGGCCAGCTCTGCGTCGATCACGCCCTCGTAGGCCCCGAAACCGTCCAGCACCGCGAATGTGGTTTCGTACTGCCCGTCGATGGCAAAGAACGCATCGGGAAGTACCACCCGCCGCACGACCGAACACGACACGTCACCCTCGAGCCACTGGTCACCGGCGAGGCCAGCAGCCATCGTGAGGTGGCCCCGCAGGATGGTGTAGAGCCCGTTGATCCGCTCGGCCGAGCGGGTGTTCATCTTGTGGGGCATCGCCGACGAGCCGACCTGACCAGGGGCGAAGCCCTCGGTCGCGAGATCGTGCCCGGCCATGAGCCGCACCGCCAGCGCAAGGTTGGCGGGCGCCGACCCGAGCTGGACGAGGGCCGAGACCACCTCGAGGTCCAGTGAGCGGGGGTACACCTGGCCGACGGCCCCGAGCACGCGCTCCACCCCCATTGCGTCGCCGAGGTGGCGCTCGATCTGCTCCACCTGTTCCACCGACCCGAGGAGATCGAGCAGATCCTGCTGCGACCCCACCGGGCCCTTGAGCCCCCGCAAGGCCAGCCTGTCTCGCACCGCCACGACATGGCCATGGGCTGCCAACAGCTCCTCGCCCAACGATGCGAAGCGCTTGCCCAGCGTGGTGGGCTGTGCCGCCACGTTGTGGGTACGACCCACGATCGTCAGGGCCGCATACTCAGCTGCCCGCTCCGCGAGCCGACTCAGCAGTGCCACCGTCCGGCGCTCGACGAGATCGAGGGCTCGGGCGATCTGCACCTGCTCCACGTTCTCCGTGGCGTCACGGCTGGTGAGCCCCTTGTGGAGGTGCTCGTGCCCGGCGAGGGCGTTGAACTCCTCCAGCCGGGCCTTGACGTCGTGACGGGTAACCCGTTCCCGACGCTCGATGGACTCGAAGTCGACGTCGTCGATCACGGCGAGGTAGTCGTCGATCACCGACCGGTCGACCTCGAGGCCGGCGTCGATCTGTGCGTCGAGCACCGCCAGCCACAGCTCCCGCTCGAGCACCACCTTGGTTGCCGGTTCGAACAACGACACCATCTCAGCGCTTGCGTAGCGCATGGCGAGCACGTTGGGAATTGTCACGACCGTTGCCCTTCCGTCGACATGCGTTCGCTCCCGACGATCGCTCAAGACGGCGGCCGCCGGGGACGATGCATGACTGTCCTTCAAGTTTGCCAGGAAGAGGCGATGAACGGCCGCTGCGAAAACGACAGAACCGATCTCGCCGTCGACGTGTGCGAACGGTGCTACGGCGAGTACTGCGAACCGTGCCTGGTTCGCCCGAAGGGCCGCAAGCACCCAATGTGCCGCGAGTGCGCGCTCGCAGTCGCCGGAGTTCGGGGATCATCGCAGCGGGCCGAGCGCGGCTCGAAGCGTACGGTCAAGGAGCGGCGGGCGTCATTGCGCGAGCGCGTGGCGAAGGGCCTCGATCGATTCGAGTACTTCGACGAGCAACAGCCCAACGAGGAGCCGGCTCCCCCGGCAACACCCGAGCCTGACGATGGCCTCCTCGAGTTCGATCTGCCTCGCACAACCAACGACTTCATCGACGACGAGGTGCGCGACGCTGCGGCCGGCGCTGCGATGCGACCCGCATACGAGGACGACGACTACCTCGACGATCTCCATGGCCGCGATGGTCTCGACAGACTCGACGACGAGGACGACGAGCCGTTCAGCCAGCACCTCACGCCACGGCGCGACCTTCGTGAGCCGGTTCCGATTCCGCCTCGACGCACCCCGGTGGTCGATGCCGATCCCGACCCCACGGTGCCCTCCGCGCTGCTACAGCCGCCGATGATCACCGAGATGCCAGCGGTGGCGCGCCTGGCTGAGCTGCGCGAGGCCGAGACCACGCCGTCGGACCCTCTCGCCCAGCTGATGGGGCTCGAATCCGGCGACGACGCACTCGGCGCCCCAGCAGACACTGAGTTCGACACCGCAGTGGACGAGGAGCCAGGAGCGCCCGTGGCTGTGCCCGAGGCCGATGGCTACGAGTCGCCCTGGCCGGAGCTGGCCGACGAATCCGATGCCTTGCACGGTGCAACGCCCCACGAGTGGACACCGCCCGTGGTGGCCTTCACCGCATCCGAGCCGACTGCGTCACCACCTCCTCCACCTCCACCTCCACCTCCACCTGCACCTGCGCCCGGTGCGACACCGCCGGTGGCGACGGTGCCTCCGCCTTCGCCGCCAGCTTCGCCTGGTGCTGTTGTCCCGCCTCCATCGCCGCCCGTGCCTGACGCACCCTCAGCACCGGTGCCACCGCCGCCACCCTCCGCGCTCGACGCGGCGGCCCCTCGCTCGGCGCCACCTCCTCCGGCCCCTGAGGTGAAACCTCCGGTCACTGCGACGGCCGCTGAGCTGGAACCCTCACCGATCACGGCAGCGGCAGCCACGTCGGAGCCCACCCCGGTGCTGCGGCCCGGCGTTCCGGCTCCGAACCGACTGAGCCGGCCAGAACCGACGATCGATGAGCTCGAGGACATCCCCGATCCCACCGTCCCCCCTCGGCGGCGACGCGCCGACAATCCAGACGAGCCGACGATGACGGCCCCCATGATCGGAGACGTGCGGGTGATCAACGGCCGCCGTGCCTCGGACAACACCGATACCTCGATGCGGATCCCGGGGCACCGGATTCCGCCGACGACGCCTCAGCAGGTGAAGAACGCCATCGAGGCCTTCGACGCCGCCCGACCGGCGCCAGCAACGGCAGTGACCCGGTCGACCGAGATCGTCCCACCGCCAGCTGAGGCCGCCCCGGGCGCGCCGGCAGCGCTGGCAAGCCGCCCGCCGTCAGAGGCAATGACACACGCCGACCTCGGCGACAACGGCGAGTACGACACCGACGGGAACTGGATCCCACCTGCGCTCCGGCCCTGACGGGCCTGCGCCTCGACTCAGGCCCGGAAGTGCAGGAACTGGTCCCGACCGGGACCAGTCGACACGAGTGTGATCGGTACGCCGACCTGCTCTTCGAGGAGCTCGAGATAGGCCGTTGCGGCCGCTGGTAGGTCCGACGGTTGCGTGGCTTCGGTGAGATCGGTCTTCCAACCGGGCAGCTCTTCGTAGACGGGCACGGCCTTGTGCACGTCGGACTGGTGATACGGCAGGCGGTCCACCCGCTGGCCGTCGATCTCGTAGGCCACGCACACCTTCACCCGGTCGAGCGAGTCGAGCACGTCGAGCTTGGTGATGGCGAGCTCGGTCAGGCTGTTCACCCGCGCCGCGTGACGCAGCATCACGGCGTCGAACCAGCCCGGTCGACGGCGACGACCGGTGTTGGTGCCGTACTCGCGGCCGACGTCCACCATCGTGTCGCCGTCCTCGTCGAACAGTTCGGTGGGGAACGGGCCAGCACCCACGCGGGTGACGTAGGCCTTGGCGATACCCACGATGCGATCGATGTGCTTGGGGCCCACGCCAGCACCGGCGCAGGCGCCACCGGCGGTGGGGTTGCTCGACGTGACGAAGGGGTAGGTGCCGTGGTCGAGGTCGAGGAAGGTGGCCTGGGCGCCCTCGAACAACACGTGCTGATCGCTCTCGAGCGCGGAGTGCACGAGATCCACCGTGTCGGCGATGTGTGGCTCGATCTTGGCCAGGCACTCGTCGAGCACCCGATCCGCCAGGGCGTCGGGATCGACGGGCAGCCGGTTGAAGACCTTGGTGAGCACCTTGTTGGTGTGGGCGAGCGCCGCTTCGAGCTTCTGGCGGAAGATCGACTCATCGAGCATGTCCTGCACGCGGATACCGACCCGCATCGACTTGTCGGCATAGGCCGGGCCGATGCCGCGCTTGGTGGTGCCGAGCTTGGCCTTGCCGAGGTGGCGCTCGTGGAGCGCGTCGAGCTGCTGATGGTACGGCAGGATCAGGTGGGCATTGCCCGAAACCTTGATCTTGGTCGTGTCGATCCCGCGAGAGGAGAGCATCTCCATCTCGGTGAGCAGCACGAACGGGTCGACCACCACGCCGTTGCCGATCACGGGAACGATGTGGTCGTAGAGCACGCCGCTGGGTACCAGCTGAAGCGCGAACGTCTCACCGTCGACAACCAGGGTGTGGCCGGCGTTGTGGCCGCCCTGGTAGCGAACGACCATCGACATCTCCTTGGCCAAGAGGTCGGTGAACTTCCCCTTGCCCTCGTCGCCCCACTGGGTTCCAACCACGATTGTCGCAGGCACCGTGCAATGGTAGCGGTCACCTGGGCGTATACCGGTTGGCGGGGCGGTGGTGCCAAATGGCCCCGGCGGGCCACCGGCCGTAAGGTTTGCAGCCACCGTCACCAAGGGGGATCTGCACCATGGGACCGATGAACGGCGTGAAGGTCGTGGAGCTGGGGCTCTGGATCGCTGGTCCGTCGTGTGGTGGCATCCTCGCCGATTGGGGCGCCGACGTGGTGAAGGTGGAGCCCCTGGCCGGCGACCCGTTCCGCGGCCTCGACTGGCTCTTTCCCGACAGCATGAACCCGCCGTTCGAGCTCGACAATCGAGGCAAGCGAAGCGCATGCGTCGACATCTCCACCGAGGCGGGCGTGTCGATCGTGCATGATCTGCTGGCCGAGGCCGACGTGTTCGTCACCAACTACCGGGCCGGCGGGCTCGAACGGGCGGGCCTCGCCTATGAGCAGCTCGCCGAGCGCTATCCGCGGCTCGTCTACGCCCATGTGAGCGGCTACGGCCGGTCGGGCGACGAGCGCGACCGGGCCGCCTACGACGTTGGTGCCTTCTACTCCCGCGGTGGCATCGGTTCGGCCCTGACGCCCGAGGGCAACGACATCCCCTATCCCCGCGGCGGAATGGGCGACCACATGACGGGGCTCGCGGCGGCCGGGGGCGTCGCGGCCGCCCTCTACAGCCGGTCCCAGAGTGGCGAGGGTCAGCTCGTCGCAACGTCGCTCCTGCGGCTCGGTGCCTACATGCACGGGTGGGATCACAACGTGACCGCACGAACCGGAGCCGACACCGAACCCTGGACTCGCTCCTCACCCCCGAATCCGCTGATCAACGGCTACCGCTGCAGCGACGGCCGCTGGGTGTGGCTGCTGGGCATGGAAGCTGATCGCCACTGGCCCAACGTGGTGCAGGCGCTCGACCTGGTGCACCTCGAACACGACCCTCGCTTCGACTCCATCGAAGCCCGCCGCGACAATGCGGCCGAGTTGGTGGCGCTGATGGACGAGGCGCTGGCCACCCGCTCACGTGAGGAGTGGGCCCCGATCCTCGACCACCACGACGTGTGGTGGGCCCGGGTGCAGTCGACGCTCGACCTGCGCAGTGACCCCCAGGCCCGCCATGCCGGCTGCTACGTGGAGGCACCCGTTGCGGATGGCACCACGGCCGAGATGGTGGCCACCCCGGTCGACTTCGGCACCACCACGTGGGTGGTTCGCGAGCCGCCGCCCGAGCTGGGCCAACACACCGAGCTGGTCCTGATGGAGCTGGGCAAGGACTGGGACGAGATCGACGCCCTCAGGGCGGCGGGGGCCATTCCCTAGCCGTGATCGGAGCGATCGAGCGCCCAACCCAGAGCGTCTCGTAGGGCCTGCTCGCGGGGATCGGTTGGCAGTGAGTAGCCGGCGCGGTTCATGACGTAGGCGTAGCCGGTGCCGGAATCGGGGTCGGCGTAGGCGAACGAGCCGCCGGAACCGGTGTGCCCGTAGGCCCGAGGTGAAGAGCCGAATGGGAGAAGGGGGAAGGGCTTCATGAAGCCGAAGCGGAAGGCGCTCTCAATGCCGAACACCTGGTCGACGGCTGCCGTCTTGGGCCGTTCGAGTTCATCCAAGGTGGCGCGGCCCACACCGAGGCGGGCACCCCCAGCGGCCAGGTCGCCGTACACCCGGGCCAGAGCGCGGGCCGTTCCGGTGCCGTTGACCGAGGGGAGTTCGAGTTCGAGGTATCTCGGATCGTTGAGATCCGAGAGCCGGCGGCCAGGTAAACCACTCGTGAACGCCTTGGAGATGAGGCTGCCTGGCGTCATGAACCGCCGCAGGAGCGGCCACGGTGTTTGGTGGGCGTGCAACGCCTGCATCAAGATCCCGCCGCCGACGATCGGTGCCAGTCGGTCGGCGTCGACGTTGCCGGGGAGACCGATGTAGAACTCAACGCCAAGAGGGCCAGCCACCTCGTCGGCGAAGAACTGGCCGATGGTTCGACCGTGAGGATCGACGCGCCGCAGGAGCTGGCTCTCGTACCAGCCGAGCGTCCAGGCGTGGTATCCCCATGCCGTGCCGGGTTCCCAGTTCGGTGCCTGAGCAGCCAACACGTCGCCCAGCCGATCGTGGTCGGCCACGGTCTCGATGTCGAGCGGGCGGACGTCGAGGGCGGCGAGGCCGGCCTCGTGGTCGAGGAGCTGGCGGACGCTGACGGCCTCCTTTCCTGCCTGGGCGAACTCGGGCCAGTAGCGGGCGACAGGAGCGGCGGGGTCGAACAGACCGCGGCTGTGGGCCACGGCCATGGCGGCTGCCGCCATCCCCTTGGTGGTGGAGAAGACGGTCACCAGCGTGTCGCGCTCCCAGGCGCTGGTGCGGGCCTGGTCGCGGTGTCCACCCCAGAGATCGACCACCAGCTCGCCGTCACACACCACGGCCACGGCGGCGCCAAGCTCTCTGCGCTCGGCGAGGTTCCGTCGGAACTCGTCAGCGACTGCGCCGTAGCCGTCGGCGACCTTGCCATCGATGGGCGTGTCCATGCGGTGCCCTCCCGTGGGCTAGGTCGGGGTGCCTTCCCGGACTGACACGGTCATCGGCACCCCGCCGCGAGGGCGGTTGACCACCATGCCAACGGGCCCGGGCTTGTGGCCGGTGGGCGGCGCGATGTCGATCTGTTGCATCAACCGGGCAATGATCAGGGTGAGCTCCATCTGGGCCAGCATGAACCCGATGCAGTTGCGGCGCCCGCCGCCGAAGGGCACCCAGGCGGCGTTGGCAATGGCGTGCTGCGTGTCGTCGAGGGCGAGGAAGCGGTCGGGATCGAAGCGCAGCGGATCCGGCCAGGCGTCGGGATCTCGACCGGCGAGGTGGGCCGACCACAGGATGAGCGTTCCGGCGCGGATCCGATGCCCGCCAACCACGAGGTCGGCCACGGCCTCCCGTGGGCTCAACACGCCGGCCGGGTGAAGGCGCACGGTTTCGCGCATCGTGCGGTTGGCGAGGTCGAGGGCGTTGAGCGTCGCATGGTCATGAGGGTGTGAGCCCGCCCGAGCTCCGAGGGGCCCGAACACCGAGTCGGCCTCCGCTCGAAGACGATCGGCCAGCCCCGGGGTGAGCGCAACGCACCACAACATCCAGGCCAGGGATGCCGCTGTGGTGTCATAGCCGGCGCCGACCAGGGTCACGACCTGATCCCGGATCTCGCCGTCGGTCAGCTCTCCTTCGGCCACGAGCACGCTCAGCACGTTGTCGGGGTCGTCGGTGATGGTGGCCCGATGGTGGGCGATCTCGGCGTCGATGATCGCATCGAGTGCCCGGCGGTCGGCTCGCACCCGGGCCCGGGCGGTGAACGGGAAGGGGTGAGGTACCTGGCGCATCGCCGGGCGTTCGAGGTAGTCCTGCGGTCGCTGGAACAGGGCTCCCAGTTCGGCCGACCTGGCCGCCATGCGATCGCCGAAGAAGGCCCGGGTGACGATGTCGAGGATGAGCGAACGGCCAACCGGGTAGAGGTCGATCGTTTCGCCACTGCGACCGGCCAGACGCGCCACGGCGGCGTCGACCTGGTCGACGATCATCGGGATCCACCGGTTGAGCCGGCGCCGGCTGAACGCGCTCTGAACCGAAGACCGACGGCGGTGATGATCCTCGCCATCCGACACGATCATCGAGCCCGGTCCGACCACGAACCCGAGCACGTTGAAGGCGTGGTTCCAGCGGAAGGCGTCGAGCGGTTGGTCGAAGAGTTCGCGGATCTCACCGGGGCCGCCGACGATTGCCATTCGCCCTGGCCCGGCCCCCATCTCCACCACCGGGCCGTAGTTGGCATACACGTGGTCGAGCACCGGAGCGGGATTGGAGAACATGCGACGCATCAACGAGAGCTGCTCACCGAGCGGCGGCCGAGGTGGGGCGGTGATCGTGGCGGTCACGAGCGCTGCCCCCATGCTGCAGCCAGGGCGTCAGGAGACAGCTCGGCCTTGGGGATGAAGGCAACGGCTCCGGCGTCGGCGGCCCGGTCGGCGACATCGGTGGCCGAATGGGTGGAGAACACGATCACGGTGGTTGGATGCTCGGCCACGATGCGACGGGTGGCCTCGATGCCGTCGATGCCCGGCAGGTTCACGTCCATCAGCACGAGGTCGGGATGCAGTTCGTCGGCGAGCGTCACCCCCTCCTCTCCGGTCTCGGCCATACCGGCGAGCTCGAAGCCGTCGCTGAGCTCGATCACGAACCGGGCGGTATCGCGGTAGATCTCCTGATCGTCGACCACGAGCACCCGAACCAGGTCGGGCATGGGGGCGGCGGCGTTGGCGGCCATCGCTATCGCTCCCCCAGCCAGGTGAGCACCGCCTGCACGCGGCGGTTGGTCGTGGGTTCTGGATGCAGGTCGAGCTTGGTGAAGATGGAGTTGATGTGCTTCTCGATCGCCCGTTCCGAGAGCACGAGCGTGTCGGCGATGGCCGAGTTGCTCTTGCCCTCAGCGATCTCGGCGAGCACCTCACGCTCTCGAGGTGAGAGGCGATCGAGCGTGGTCTCCGCCCGGGAGGCCTGCCCGGTCACGAGGGCCTCCACCACCTTGGGATCGAGCATCGAGTTCCCACTGCGGACCCGGGCCACCGCCTGCTCCAGTTGGCCGACGTCGCCAACCCGTTCCTTGAGCAGGTAGGCCAGCCCCTCCGCCCCTTCCTCGAAGAGGCGCAGGGCGTAGTCCGACTCCACGTATTGGCTCAGCACCACCACGCCGATCTCGGGATGCTTGGCCCGAATGTGGCGGGCGGCCCGGATGCCCTCATCGGTCTGCGTTGGTGGCATGCGGATGTCGGTCACCACCACGTCGGGCTCACGCGCAGTCACCTCATCGATGAGTTCGTCGTAGCTCTCGGCGACGCCAACCAGATCCATCCCGGCGAAGGCCAATACGGCCTTCACCCCCTCGCGGGTGATGTAGCTGTCCTCGGCCAATACCACCCGAACGCTGCTCTCGTCGGTCATGATCCTCCTCGGCTGCCAATGGTGGCGAGTGCCGTTGACGGCACCCAGCCCGAAACAGTGGTCCCTCGTCCAGGTTGGGACCGCACGGCGATCGTGCCGCCGACGGTGTCGATCCGATCGCGGAGGCCTACGAGCCCCGTGCTCGATCCGCCGGTCCGTTCGGGGTCGAACCCCCGACCGTCGTCAACCACTTGGAAGCGCAGCTCACGGCCACCGTGGTCGATGTGCACCGAGGCCGACGTGGCTGCGGCGTGCTTCACCACGTTGGTCAGCGCCTCTGCGATGCTGAAGTACACCGCGAGTTCCACCTCACGGTCGATCGCTCCGGCGAGTGCCCCGTCCACGGTCACGGGAATCGGGAGGCCGGCGGCCAGTGACTCGACGGCCGCCACGAGTCCCTCGGATTCGAGCACCATCGGATACATCCCTTGGGCCAGCGCCGTGATCTCGTCGCTCGCGGTCCGGACCTCGGCTGCAAGCGCCTCC
This sequence comes from Actinomycetota bacterium, assembly GCA_039029735.1. Taxonomy (GTDB): domain Bacteria; phylum Actinomycetota; class Acidimicrobiia; order Acidimicrobiales; family SZUA-35; genus CADEDH01. Next base: position 156,955 of record JBCCFL010000005.1, read on the forward strand.
AGCTGGGTTCCAACCATGGCGAGGTCGGCGGCACCGGCGGTGCGGGCGCCCTCGTCGAGGCCGGCGGCGAGGTCGCTGAGTTGACGCTGGGTGCTCTCGTCGAGCTGACGTTCTAGCCGCTGACGCTCCTCGCCCTGGGCGTGCACGAGGCGTCGACGCGACGACGTGAGCGCCTCGGCCTGCGCCGCCAGCGCGGCGTCGAGCCGGGCCCGATCGAGTACGAGGCCGGCTGAGCCTGCGAGGTCGTCGAGGAGGCGACGCTCGGTTGGTGTGAGGTCGTCACCGCGCCGCTTGGTCACGGCGACCGTGCCGAGCGTCGCCGCTGCTCGTTCAATCGGCACCTCATGGATCTCGAATCGACTCCCGTCGGTGTCGACCCCCAGGGCGAACGGATCGGTGGCGGCGTCGGGCCAAGTGGCAACCAGCTCCCGGTCGCTGGCGTCCTCGCCGTGGAGCCGCCACACGGTCACCCGCTCGGCGCCGGTGGCCTCACCCAGCAGGCCGACCATCCGGTCGATCATGCCCGAGGTGGTCTCGGCTCTCGTGAGCCGGGCGCTCAGGTTGGCCAACACCTCGTACGGCGTGGCCCGCCGGCCGTACACGAGACGGTTGGCCGCCTGCTCCAGCCGACGGCGGGCGGGCTGGAAGGCGAACGCGACCACCACGGTGGCGGCCAACGACAGCGCCGACGAATCCGCCGACGCTCGACCGAGCAGCGACCCCACACCGAACACCACGCCGACGTAGACGGCGCCGATGAACACGGCCAACATGCCGTAGAGCAGGGTGCGAGCGATCAGCCGATCGATGTCGAACAGCTGATCTCGCCAGATCGCCATGCCGTAGGCGAGCCCGAGCACGGGGTAGAGCAGCAGAGTGAAGGCATTCGCACCGGCGAAGGCGAGGCTCAGGATCCCGGCCACCACGAGCCACATGCCGGCGTAGAGCACCCAGCGGATACGGCGCCGAACGTCCGGGTCGGACCGGCGGTACCGGACGACCAACGAGGCGAGGGAGAGGGGCATCAGCACCACCAAGCCGATCATCGCCAGTGGTCCGAGAATCGGATAGGGCTCGATGGCGTCGTCGAAATCGCGGATCGGAAATGCACGCGACATGATCAACCACACCGCTGCGATGAGGACGAGCGACGCGATCGCCAACGGCGACCAGCGCCTGGTCACTGGTCGGCCATCGGGGGTGAGCTGAAGCCCCAGACTCATCGCTCCCCAGTTGGCGAAGGGCCACAACGAGTAGGTGAGGGCGAACAGTGGCGCCATGCCGGCGGGCCAACCCGAGGTGTCGATGTCGTCGGCCGGTACGCCCTGGCGCTCCGCCAACGCGTCCCACAGGCCCCCCAGTGCGGCCGGGAACGCACTGGTGACACCAGCCCCGACGATCAGCCACACCGCAGGATTGCGGGGCTCGCTCCGGATCAAGAGCAGCCCGAGGAGGCCGTAGATGAGGGCCATGAGGGAGTTGACGGCCGTCCAGGTCTCGATCGACTCTCCCAGACGGCCCGCCCAGGTGGCGAGGCCCATGCCAATCGGGGCCGAGGCGATCGACGCGACCGAGAGCACGCGGCCAATACGACGAAGTGACTGGTCCGACAGCGGGATGGAGGGCACGGCGCTCATGCCGACACCGCCTTCCGGGGCGTGTGCTCCATGGCATCGACGTCGAACACGGTGTTGGGAATCTCCGCCCGCACAATGGTCGGTGACGGCCCGAATCGGACGGTGCCCCCGAGCGCGTCGATCCGATCTTCGACGGCTGGAAGGGGCCCGACCTCGCTCTCGGCCGGCGCCGAGACCTCGAAGGCGAGGGGGCCATCGTCGTCGCTCACCGCGACCGTCACCACCCCATCGGTGCCAGCCCGCTCGATGGCGGCCAGCGTTTCGAGGATGGAGAAGTAGGCGGTGGCCTCCACGTCGCGGCCGTGCCGAGCAGCGAGAGCGCCGGTCAGGTCGACGGTCAGCGGTGATCGGCCGACCGGCGTACTCAGAGCTGCGAGCAGACCCTCGCTCGCGAGCACCGGCGAGTAGATGCCCCGGGCAGTCTCGCGGAGCGACTCGATGGCGGCGTCGGCCTGAGCGCACAGTGCGGCCAGCTCGTCGGCCACCTCGGCGGCCTCGGCCTTGGCCGCCATCTGCTGGGCGATCGAGAGGCGCACCTTGGCCGCCACCAACCGCTGCTGGGCCCCGTCGTGGAGGTCGCGCTCCATGCGGTGCCGGGTGGCGTCCTGCACGGCGACAAGGCGCCGCCGCGACGCCCGGAGCTCGTCGATCCTGGTTCGCAGCTCACCGGTGAGCTCACGGTTCCCCAGCGCCAAGCCCACGCCGTCGACCAGTTCGGTCACGAGGGCCTCGTCGGCTGGCGGCAGCGTCTCTCCCGCCGGGAAGCTGAGGCCGAGCGCGCCCACCACGTGGTTGTCGTGGCGGATCGGGCAGGTGCGGTCGGCGCCGGGCACGGCAAGATCGTCGGGATCGGGCGGGACCGCGGCCGTCGTGATCGAGATCTGTTCGGCTGGCCACACCGAAACGAGCGACAGGCTCGATCCGTCGCCGGCCCGATCGTCGAGCGCCCACACACTCGCGGCGGTCACGAGCGTGCCGTCGACTACCGATCGGGGCACATCGGCCAGGAGCTGATCGTCGGTTGCCGCCATGCGCTGCGTGAACTCCGAGAGCACCTCGTACGGCGTGGCTCGCCGGCCGAACACCACCCGGCCGGCCAGCTTGTCGAACCGGCGGCGTAGCGGTTGCACGGGTATGGCCACCACGCCGGTGGCCACGAGGGGGATCACGGGCGAGTCACTGAGCTGGCCGCCCACCACGGCGCCGAGCCCGAACACCACGGCCACGTAGATGGCGGCGATCGCAGCGAGCATCGAGGCGTACACGAGGGTTCGGCTGATCACCCGATCGACGTCGAAGAGCTGATCGCGCCAGATGGCCAGGCCGAAGGCGATGGCCAGCACCGGGTAGAAGCCGAGGAGCAGGATCTCACCGCCGAGGAACAGGCTGAAGAACGACGCGACCACGAAGCCACCCCCGATGAGCACCCACCGGAGGCGACGGCGGGTGCTGGGATCGGAGTTGCGGTAGCGGACCACGAGCGAGACGTACGACAGCGGGATCCACGCGAACAGCACCAGGTAGACACCCATGACGGCGTACCGGCGGGTGTCGTCGGCGAAGGCCTCGGGCTCGCCGTTTCGGATGGGCCAGTTGCCGGCCACCAGCACCCAGTAGGCGAGCAGATTGAGCAGCGCTGCGGCCGCCACGGGCCGCCAGCGGCGCGACGGCAGGTGACCGTCGGGGGCGATGAGCAGGCCCAGCGTCGGCAGCCCGAAGTTGCCGAACACCCAGGCGCTGTTGAGGATGGCCATGAGTTGCGCCGAGCCGAACAGCCAGCCACTCGTGTCGACGTTCTCGAAGGTCACACCCTGATCGAGAGCGAGGAGCTCACCGACGCCGGAACTCATTCCGTTGAGAGCCGTGGTCACGCCCACGAGGATGAAGAACCACACCAGCCGGTTGCGGGGGGCGACGTGGATCAGCACGAGGCCGAGCACGCCGTAGACGATCATCGTCTCGATGTTGATGATCGTGAAGTTCTCGATGCCCTGCGAGAGCTCACCGGCCCGAGCGACGAGAACGAGCGTGGTCGGCCCGGCGAGGATCGAGAAGACCGACAGCATCTCACCGAGCCGGCGCAGCATCGCGTCGGACAACCACTGGCGAGGCGCTGCCCGCTCGACGGCCGTGACGGTCGGCGTCGTTGCCACATCAGCGTTCATCCGAACCTCCACGCCGTGACAGGCTCGACTCGCCCCTTCACGGTTGTCGGGCCCAACTGCTCGGAGCCGGCGGGCGCTCCACCAATTGCGTTGGCGGTCGGCTCGCTGAGCACGGTCTGGCCCGCTGAGGCGAACTGCTGGAGCCGTTGGGTGAGGTTCACCGTGTCGCCGACAACGGAGTACTCCAGCCGCTCCTCCGACCCAAGCAAGGCGGCGGCGACCTTCCCGGTCGACAACCCGATGCCCAGTCCGAACCCGTCGAGCCCGTCGGCCTCCCATCGGGCGTTGATCTCGCTCTGAGCCTGGTGCATGGCTCGTGCGGTGACCACAGCCCGGGCGCCATGGTCGTTCAGCGGCTCCGGAGCGCCGAACACCGCCATCACGGCGTCGCCGACGAACTGCATCACGGTTCCTGCGTTGTCGATGACGGCGCGGTTCATGGCCGCTCGATGCTCGTTGAGCTGACCGGCCAGTGCGGTGGGATCAGTTCGCTCGGCGATGGCCGAGTAGCCGCGGATGTCGGACATCAGCACGGTCACCTCCAGCGTGTCGGTCTCCCCCGGTAGCCGACCTGCATTCACCAGCTTCTCGGCCACACCGCCCGGAAGCAAGCGAACGAGGCGCTCGCCCTGCTCCTCGCGATCAGAGATCGCCTGGTGGAGCAGGCGCAGCCGCTCCACCGCCGCCGTCTCACCCTGCTCCAATCCCTCAGCCAGGCGCACGAACAGGCGCTCGATCGACGCCTCGACGTCGGCCGGCGTGCGCTGCGTGGCGACCGCGATGGCCTTGATCGGCATGCCCTCGGCCATCGACACCAGCAGCTGCTCCTCGGCTGGGGTGAGCGCCCAGTTCGCCTGCACCGGTTGGGTGAGCGCCTGCACGATCTTCGGGTCGAGCATCGACCCGCCGGTGGCCACCTCCCGCACGGCCCGAGCCAACTGGTCCTCCTCGGCCACGCTGTTCTTGAGAAGATACGCGAGCCCTGATGCCCCCTCCGACAGCAGGGCCACGGCGTACTCCGGATCGTCGAACTGTGACAGCACCACGATCCCGGTGCCGGGGTGGCGGCGCCGAATCTCTGCGGCGGCGTCGATGCCTTCTCGGGTGAAGTTGGGCGGCATGCGAATGTCGGTGACCACCACGTGGGGTTCGGCCTCGGCGGCGCCGGCCACGAGTGAGTCGTAGTCGTGGGCCTCACCGACGAGTTCAAGATCGTCGGAGAGCTGAATGAGTGCCTTCACACCCTCCCGCATGAGGAGGTTGTCGTCAGCGAGATACACCCGAATCATCGTCGTCACCGTTGGTTCCGCTCCGCCGCGTCAGCTGATGGCGGCCGCTGCCGGGCTGCTCGGGGTGCGGCCCGCGCCCGACGTGGTCGAGCGAAGCACCTGCCACGTGAAGGCGGCCACGATGCAGGCCCCGATCACGAGGGTGACGTGGAATGCCCACTCCACCGCAGCCAGGCCGCCGTAGTTCCCCTCGGCCACCGACTGGTGGAACGAGGTGTGCGGAGCCCAGCTCACCAGGCCCCAGCCGATCGCGGCCCATGCCGGCAGGGCCAGCGGCACGTCGGTGCGGCGCACGACCGGCCATCCGAAGGCGAGCCACGCCAGGCCGATGCCGAAGGCGATCCACTCCACAATCGCCGCTCCGATCAGCGCTGCCAAGGCACCGCCGGCCGGGTCGGTCTCGCCCGACTCCATACCCCAGAAGCCACCGAGGGGCCCCGGGGCCGAGAACAACATGGCGATCACCGTTCCCAACACGATCACGCCGATCCACTTCCCCTTGCCAGACATCACGGTTCCTCCTCGTCAACGTGTTTGTTCACTGGAGTAAGCGTGTTCCGTCGCCGTACGCGAATCGAGTGTGGGACCAGGTGTCCGGGGGTGGGGATAGCCACACCCCCGCTCGGCACGGCGCCCTCAGATAGCGGACGACCCACCAACGAGGGCTACAGCCGAGAGGGGTACGGAACCTCGGATCGAGGTGCCGCAACCCGGAGCCGAGTCGATGGTCACCACGCCACCGACCGCGTCCATCCGGTCGGCGAGGCCGCTCAGCCCGGCTCCCTCCACCACGCGGTGACGGTCGAAGCCGCGGCCGTCATCGCGAAGTTCGAAGGCGAGCCGGTCGTCGCGATCGGTCAGGGTGAGCGTCGCCGAGTTCGCCTCAGCGTGCTTCACCGCATTCTGGAGTGCCTCCAGCACCGTGAAGTACACGGCCGCTTCAACCTCGCGCGAGTAACGGCGGACGTCCGAGTCGCTGACCGTCAACGGCAGCGGCGATCGCCGCGCCTGGTCGGCCAGGGCAGTGGCGAGGCCGTCGGCTTCGAGCCCGCGCGGGTACACGCCTTGGGCGAAGTCCGTCAGGACGGCCCGGGCCTGCGTGGCGTCCCCAACCAGGCCGCGCACCAGAGCGGTCAATGCCTCGGAGCCCGTCTGGCCCGCCTGCGCGCCGGCCTCGCTCAGCCCACTCTCGATACCGGCGATCAGCCGTTGTGGCCCGCCGTCGAGTTCACGCTCCAGCGAACGCCGCGCCTCGTCGGAGGCAGCCAGCACCCGTTGGCGTGATCGTTCGAGGTCGACCACCTGAGCCTGCAGTCTCGCCGTCAGCCGCGTGTTGCGCATCGCCAGTCCCAGCGCGGAGACCAGGTTGTCGATGACCTGAGCGTCTGTCGCCGTGATCGGCTCGTCACGGGCCTCGGCGAGTGAGAGCACGCCCAACACATCACCGTCGTGGGTGATGGGAATGGTGCGGTCGGCGTCGGGATCCTCGACCGACGGCACGCCTGCAAGAGCCGGACCGTGATCGCCAGAGCCAACGACGGGAGCTACGAGTCGCTCGCCAGATTCGGCGTCCTCCACCGGCCATGTTGCCGCCTGGTGGTACTCGTCGCCGTCTCGACGCCAGAGGGTGGCGCGCACGCTGCTCGTTCCACCCACGATCAACTCCGGGACTCGGTTGATGCTCTCGGCGGTCGACAGCCGGCTCGCTCGCCGACCGAATCCGGCCAGCACGTCGTAGGGCGACAGACGGTCGCCATAGACCAACGTGTTCGCCTGGCGTTGCACGATGCGCCGCACCGGTTGGAATGCGATCGCCACCACCGTCGTCGCGGCGATCGACAACACGAGGTTCGACTCGATGCCGATCAGCTCCGCCACGCCGACGACGAGACCCACGTAGGTTCCCGCGATGAACACAGCGAGGACCAGGGAGGTGAAGGCCTTCGAGATCACGACGTCGAGGTCGTAGAGCCGGTATCGAGCGATGGCCACGCCAAAGGCGGCAATGAGAACGAGTTCGCCGCTCAGGAGGAGTACCCGATCGAGCAGCGGTGTGTTCGCGTTGTTGATGCCTCCGCCCGTCACCACGTCGACGATCGTGCTTCCCACTGCGCCGAGCATGAACCCGACGAAGCCAAACACGGCGAGACGGATCTGACGTCTCGTGTCAGAGTTGCTCCGGCGATAGCGGATCAGCATTCCGGCCAGGCACACGAAGCTCATCAGGATCGTCGTGAAGAACCCGATCGCCGCCAGCATGGGGACCAACCCGTCGCCGTCTGGGGAGTAGTCGTAGCTGCTGGTGGGGTTGGTGACGGCGGCGACTGGCAGCGTGAAGAGAGCGAGGGTGCCGAGGGTCAGCGCTGCCACCCACCGCCATCGGCGGCTGGGCAGCCGGCCGTCGGGGAACAACAGGATGGCGAAGGTGCCTGGCAGCATGAATGCCGGCTGCCACGCCCATTCACCGAACCAGAATCCGACGTTGGACGGAAAGGTGAAGTCGGTTGGTACGCGATCGCGTACCTCGTCGATCGAGCCAGCGGACCGCGCCTCGATCGCACGAGTCGCCTGACCGATCATGCTCAGCCCGGCGAAGACCGACGTCCAGACCAACGCCCAGACCGCACCGTTGCGCGGCTGGGACCACAGCATGACCCAGCCCAGGATTCCGAATCCGAGGGCGAGCACCGAGATCTGCGCATCGCTGAACTGCCACTGGCCGAGCGCGACCAGGGCCACGTTCGCCGCGATCGTCACGGCGACCGAGAACCCAGTCATCGACCGGCCCACCCGACGCCGAGTCGGATCACTGATCGGGACCAGCCTGCCAAGAGAGGACGACGTGGACGGGGTCACGCTGGCACCTCCTGGTCGTGGTCGAGGTCGACGTGGGGGGTTGGGTCGAGATCGAACCCGATCTCGACCACGTGGCGGCCCCCCACCTCGATCGTGGTGAGCGTTCCGTCGGCGGCGTCGGTGCGATCGGTGAGGGCCGTGAGGGACTCACGATCGATCCAACGATCGGACTCACCCTGAAGGACCACTCGACCGTCCCGCTCGGTGATCGCGACGTCGAGGTGACGACCACCAGCACGCTCGAGCGCCTCGACCAGCAGTCGCACGGTGAAGTAGAGCGTCTCTTCGATCCGGCGGGGAAGACGATCGGACACGCCAACGTCGAGCTGGAGCCGGAGGTTCTCGCTCAGCCGCAGCTGGCCAAGGGCTCGGTCCAAACCCTCGGCTTCGAGAACAGCGGGATAGAGCCCGTGCGCCGTGGCTCGAAGGGCATCGATGGCGGCCTGGCAGTCCGCCGCCAACTGCGACAGGTGGGTGGCCAGCTCGCCGTGAGCGTCACGTGCGGCCATCGCCGCTGCGATGTCGAGCCTCACCTTCAAGGCGACGACGTGTTGCTGGGCACCATCGTGGAGATCGCGCTCCAGCCGGTGGCGCTCCGCGTCGCGAGCGGCCACCAGGCGGCGCCGAGAGGTGCGGAGTTCGTCGGCTCGATCTTGGAGCTCGGACTGCAGGCTGAGGTTGCGCAGCACCAGCCCTGAGTGGGCGGCCACATCCCGGAGCAAGTCGAGGTCGGCCGACGTGATCGGTACACCATCCGGCTTGACGAAGCTGAGCATCCCGAGGCTGTCATCACCGTCTCGAATCGAGGCCCCTGCCGCGTTGGCGCCCCGAGCCACTTCGCGCCGATGTGCCGTTGCCGGTACAGCACCGGCATCCGCAGGCCAGGAACTGTGGCTCCGGACCACGTCGCCGGAGCCCACCCAGACGGTGGCGTGGAGTGCGCCCGTGCCTTTCGCCACGAGGCGGGCCAGCACCTCTGGGCCGTGATCGGCGCTGTTCGAGAGCTGGGCCGTGAGCTGGGAGAGCACCTCCAGCGGCGTGGCCCGCTCTCCGTACATCAGCCGCTCGGCCGATCGGGCCAAGAGGCGACGGGTGGGCTCGAACGCGACAGCGACGATCGCAGTGGCGACCAACTCGGGAAGGAGGCTGTCGACCAACGCATCGGATCCGAGCCGGGCCACCAACCCGACGAGTACGTACACGGCAGCGATCGATGCAACGAGACCAACGGAGGTGATCGCTCGCACGAGCAGCACGTCGACGTCGAGACGTCGCTCCCGGCGGCGTGAATCGAACCCCTGCTCCTGCTGCTCCCCCACAGGAGGCAGTCTCGCGGTCGAGCGATCCTGTCGCCACCGTGCCACCCAGACGACCGCGGTGTGGCTACCCCCACGTGGGCGACACGTGCTCGCAACCTGGGCGCAGCCGGCATTGTCATGCTCATCTGTTCTCATGGACCCACTCGACGCGATGAGGCGGCGTAGCCCGTGACACAACACCGCATCGATCGGTACCTGGCTGCCGAAGCCCGGATCTGGGATCGGCTCGGGGTGGCTCCGGTCGACCGCCGGGTGCCACTCGCGTCCGGGGGCGAGATCCGGGTGCAGGAACTCGGAGAGGGCCCACCGGTGGTGTTCATCCACGGCGGTTCGATCGCCGGCACGAGCTGGGCCCACCTCGCCGTCCGCCTGCAGGGTGTGCGGTGCATCCTCGTGGACCGCCCCGGTTGTGGCCTGTCCGACCCGATCGTGGGCTCGCCGCTGTCCGACCTGGCTGCAGTGGAGGCCTACGCCGATCGTCTGCTCACCGACGTGCTCGACGCGCTCGAGCTGCCCGCCGCGGCCGTGGCTGGCACCTCCTACGGGGGCTACTTCGCCTTCCGTGGTGCGGCGGCTGCGCCGGAGCGGGTGACGAGGCTGATCGAGTACAGCTGGCTCGTGGGCGCGCCCAGCGAGGGAGCGCCAGCGGCCGCCCGCATCGGCGCACTTCCTGGGGTGCAGACGCTGATGACGCGAGTGCCCATGACCCGCTCCATGGTGCGGTCGGCCCTCAAGGGTTTCGGACTGGGCAACGCGATCGAGAGCGGCGCCTTCGATGACACGATGCTCGACTGGGCCCACGCCTTGCTCCGGCACACGTCCACGTTGGCCAATGACCTGGCCTCGTCACCGAAGCTGTTCACGCCGATCCGCGGCCAGAACCGAGCCGTACAGTTGACCGACGAACTGCTGGCCCAGCTCACGATGCCGGTGCTGTTCCTCTGGGGCGCCGACGATCCCAACGGCGGTGAGGCGATCGCCCGATCGTTCGCCCCACGCCTCCCCGACGCCGAGTTGGTGGTGATCGACGGCGCCGAACACGCCCCATGGCTCGACGCCCCCGAGATCTGCGGCGAGCGAACCCAAGCCTTCCTCGACGCCTGAGCTCAACCCGGTCTCACCCAGGGGTGGCGGCCCGGCTCAGGCTGCCGTGCGGAACCGGTCCCAGAGCACGAGCATCGACGGCAGCACGAGCACCGACACCAACGCCGAGCCGATCACGGCCACCACGAGCAGCGCACCGAACTGCTGGAACGGAATCAGCGACGACAGCAGGAGCACGGCGAACCCGATATCGGTGGTGAGCGCGGAGACCACCAGCGCTGCACCGGTGGTGGCGAGCGTGGCCGTCGCCGCCTCGGGGATGTCGAGGCCCTCTCGCCGCATGTCGAGATAGCGGTGTGTGATCACCACCGCCGCCACGGGAAGCACCGTGAGCACCCCGAACACCGGGCAAGCAGCGGCTGCGAGCATCGGTGTGAGGTCGGCGCCGACAGGAGCCACGAGATCCGGCCCGAGCCCGACAGCATCGGCTTCGGCTGCCACTGCCGCATCGAAGGTGGGACCGTCGGGGTCGATGAACCCCTCGATGACGGTGAGGGGGGACGTGACCTGCATGATCCCGTCGGAACTCAGCACGCCGTCGACGTCGCCCAACTGAGCCGACGCCGATCGCGGCGGCCCCTGCGTCAACGGCGGCGAGGCCGTCGAGGCTGATCACCACCGACGGTCTCGACCGCGCCAGAAGTGCCCACGTAGGCTCCGGCCATGGCTGACATGATCCAGGTCGAACTCGACGGCGCTGTCGCCGTGGTGACAATGGCCAAACCGCCCCACAATCTCATCGACGGTGCGTTCATCGACGCCCTGATCGATGCTTTCACGACTGCGCCTGACCGCGGGGCACGAGCGATCCTGCTCCAGAGCGCGATGAAGCACTTCTGCGCTGGCGCCGACGTCGACGGCTTCGGGGGTGACGGGGCCCGGAGCCGGCCGGCGGCTGAGGTGCTGTCGGCCCTCGAAGGGGTACCGATTCCGACCGTCGCAGCCGTGCATGGCCTGGCCCTCGGCGGTGGGTTCGAGCTGGCGTTGGCGTGTGACTTCATCGTCGCCAGCGCAGATGCCCGGCTCGGGCTGGTGGAGTCGACGCTCGGGCTGGCCCCGCTCCTCGGGGGTGTGCAGCGTGTGGTGGAGCGGGCGGGCACCGCTCGGGGCAAGGAGATCGCCATGTTCGGCCGGCGGCACGACCCCGCCGCACTCGAACGGTGGGGGGTGGTCAACCTCGTGGTGGCCGATGCCGAACTCCCAGAGGCGTCCCGCTCCTGGGCACGACAGCTGGCGGCCGGGCCAACGGTCTCCTATGGCGCCATCAAGCGACTGGCGGGCGTCGCGGCCACCGATGGCGTGGCGGCCGCCGACGCGATCCAGGAGGCTGCGGTCGAGGCGGTCTGGGCGTCGGACGATCTGCAGACCGGGCTGACGGCCTTCGCCGAGACCGGGCCTGGCACCGCCATCTTCCTCGGTCAGTAGGAGGCGACGATGACCACCCACTCACGCACTGAGACCCCACCGTCGCCAGCGCCGCTGGCCGGTATCCGGGTTGTTGACTTCACCCGGGTGCTCGCTGGCCCCCACTGCACCAAGACGTTGCGGGACCTCGGGGCCGAGGTGATCAAGGTCGAGCCACCAGCAGGCGACACCGGGCGAAGCGGGCAGCCACACGTGGGGCCGATGTCGCTCTACTTCGCACAGCAGAACTCGGGAAAGCGCGCGATCAGCCTCGATCTGAACGTGGCCGAGGCCCGAGCCGTGATCGCCGATCTCTGCGCAACCGCCGACATCATCGTCGAGAACTTCCGACCGGGCACGCTCGATCGATTCGGGCTCGGGTACGCGGATGTCTGCCAACACAACCCCCATGTGATCTTCGTGTCGATCAGCGGGTACGGGCAGCGGGGGCCATGGCGGAACCGGCCTGCGTTCGCGCCAACGGTGCAGGCCGAGTCGGGCTTCACCGACATCATCACGCGCCACTACGGCGACGTGCTCAGCACCGTCACCAACGACGCCTACAACCACGCCGACGTGTACACGGGGCTGCAGGGCGTGATCGCCACGCTGGCAGCCCTTGCCCATCGTGAGCGAACCGGCGAAGGCCAGTACGTGGATGTGGCGATGGCGGCGGCGATGCTCGCCGTGAACGATCGGGTGAGCTACGAGTTGGCCGACATCGACGTGGAGGGCGAGCCACTGGCGTTGAGCGCGCCGGAATCACCGGTGTTCGAACTCGCCGACGGCCGCCACATCACGATCGCCGCCAGCCCCGTGTCGACGTTCGTGTTCCAGCGCTACTGCGCCATGATGCGCCGCAACGATCTGCTCCTCGACGCCCGCTTCGTGACGGCAGATCTGCGCCGGGAGAACTGGGCCGATCTGCACGCCGAGATCCGGGCCTGGGTCATGACATTCCGCACGCTGGAGGATCTGGAGGCGCAGGTGAGCGAGGCTGGGCTGGCGGTCGGCACCATCCGCACGGTGCGCGAGATCGCCGAGTCGGAGTGGGCTGAGGACCGGGGAGCAATCCGTGAAGTGGACGACCGAGCGGGCGGCACGGCCCGCATGCCGGCACCGCCGTGGATCTTCAGTCAGTCGGGCCTGCCGGATGCAGGGCTGCCTCCGTTCCAGGGCGAGCACAACGACGAGGTGCTCCTCGAGTTGGGCCTCGACGGCGACGGCATCGCCGCCCTCCGGGGAACGGGGGCCCTCACCGACCGGACACCTCGGGGATAGACAGGCGTTAGGACGGCGCATCCTCGGGCAGCAGGCCGAGATCCACCGCCCGATCGACGATCGATTCGCGCCCCGACACGCCCAACTTGTGGCGAATCGACGTGAGGTGCGTCTTGATCGTGTTCTCCGACACGTGGAGCTGACCCGCCAGCTCCCGCCGCGACAAACCGTGAGGCAACAACACGAGGACGGCCTGTTCGCGGTCGGTCAGCTCACGGGCGCCAACGGGGAGGTCCGGCTGATCGCGGGCCACGAACCGGATCTGGTTCTCTGTGGCGCGGATCCGGTCGTCGAACCGTGCATCGGGTAGCCCCTCGGTGATCGCCCGGGCAGTGCGGACTGCGGCCCGTGCCGCGTCGCGGTCACCAGCGAGATGGTGAAGACGAGCCTGCTGAAGCTCGACTGCCGCCTCGTACAGCGGCTCGCGTCGATAGTCGAGCATGCGACGAGCGGCCGCAATCGCGTCGGTGGCGTCGCCGGGCCGGCCCAGATCGGCGAGCGCGATCGACCGAGCGAGGTGGGCCAGCGTCGGCTGGTACGGCCGCTCATCGTCGCCCCGGACAAGGCCAAGCGTCTGGTCGCCGAGGGCGAGGGCCAAGTCGGCGTTGCCCGACTCGGCCTCGATGAGCGCAAGGTAGGACTGACCGAACACGATCTCCAGGGCCAACCCGTTGGTGCGGGAGATGGCGACCGCAGCCTGGAGCTCGGTGCGGGCCCGGTCGGGCTCGCCCGCCCAGTAGGCGGCCGCCGCACCGACGGTCATCGCAGCCCCGTAGCCGCCCTGACGGGTGATCACCCATCCGTCATCGAGCCCGTCGTCGGCCGGGGCGGCCGATGCGAGCGCATCTCGACCCGCCGCCACCATGGCACCCACGTCGCCGTCGTGGCGAGCCCGATGGGACCGGATGGAGGCCTCCTGGCTCGCCAGCAGCGACTGATCCCGGGGCCCGGCCAGTTCGGCGGCGACGCCGAGCCATCGGTCCATGTCGGCGTACATGCGGAGGTTGAGCATCGCCCAGGCCATGAGGAGCGCAGTGTCGGTGTTGGCGCCACCGATGCGACGGAGTCCCTCCACCCAGGAGCTGATGGTGGCGAAGTGGCCGGCGTTGGCGTAGTGGATGGCGCACTCCGACACGAGCCGTTGCGCCCGATCGGCGGTACCGGCGGCGATCGCATGGCTGATGGCCTCGTCGCTGTCGCCGTTGCCCTCGTACCAACGCGACGCTCGATCGTGGAGGTCGTGCAGCACGTCGGGGTGTTCAGCGGCAAGGGCCGAGCCGAGGTGCTCGCGGAACAGGGGATGGAAGCGGAACACCGTCGCTGCCTCGTCGAGGGCAGCGGTGAACACGTTGGCGGCCACCAGCCGGCGAAGGAGCCCGAGGCTGCCTACGTGGCCGGTGAGCTGGTCGCAGAGATCGGGATGCAGCACCGACACCACGCTGCAGGCCAACACGAAGGCCCGGAGTTCCTCGTCGAGCCCGTCCATGGCCTCGGTGCCCAGATACTCGGTGAGGCGACGGGTGTCGCCGGTGAACCGGGCGAGCTGGGCGTCGACGTCGGTGCCATCACGGAGGGCGAGCCCTGCGAGGTACAGCCCCGCCGGCCACCCCTCGGTTCGCTCGCCAAGCGCAGCCAGCTGCGCCGGGCTGAGGTGGTCGACGCCGAACGTCGCAGCCAGCAGGTCGGCTGATTCGTCGACGCCGAACGCGAGATCGGCCACTCGGGCCTCAGACAGGCGACCTGCGCTGCGCAGCCGACCAACTGGCAACGGCAGGTCGCCTCTCGACGTGCACACGATCCGCAGGTTCGACGGAGGGTGGCGGAGCCACTCCCCCAGCGGCGCCGCCGTCTCGTCGCTCACGGTGTGCAGATCGTCGAGCACGAGCGTCACCGCCTGGGCATGCGCTTCGACCGCCGACCGGAGAGACGTCGTCGCCAGGGTGAGGTCGGCGGCGGCGTCGGCCAGGCGGGCGTAGGTGCCCTCGGCGCCGACGACGCCAGCGCCCGAGAGGGCGGCGGCGAGGTAGGTCCAGAACCGGACCGGCTCGTCATCGGCCGGTTCCAGCGCCACCCACGCCGTTGGCGCACCGAGACGCTGGGCCACCTGCACCGCCGCTGTGGTCTTGCCGTACCCGGCCGGAGCCACGATGGCCGTGAGCGCCACACCCGGGCGAGCAAGCGCATCGATCAGTTCGGGGCGCGCCAACGACCGATCGGAGAGGATCGGGGGTGACAACTTGGCCCAGATCAGTGGAATCGGCGGCGCAGCCATTGCCCTCCATGGTGCCCGGTGCGGATGCGTCGGGGTATCACCCGTTCGCCGGTATCACCCGTTCCCTGCTCTCACCCGTTCGCCGGTGTCGCCTGGCTGCCTACGATGCCGGCATGGCGATCTATGCGCTCTGGAGCAGCACACGGTCGCGTTCCACGGCGTTCTTCCGCTCCATGATCGAACGCGGCGACATGGTGTGCAGCCACGAGCCGTTCTCGGACCTGACCGCCCTCGGCGAGACTGATGTGGCGGGACGGCCGTTCACCTCGACCGGCGAGTTCATGCGGTGGCTGCGCCACGACACGCGCGACATCGGTGTCTTCATCAAGGACACGCCCAACCCCCGACACGCACCACTCGTCGAGCAGGCGTGGTTCGTCGAGCACGCGCACCACACGTTCCTCATTCGCCGCCCCGAGGAAGTGGCAGCGTCGTTCTACGCGATCGAAGGCACGGCGTCGGCGCAGTCGATCGGCCTGGAGTATGTGCATCGCCTCTGGGATCTGACGCGCCAGTCGGCCTCCGTTGCTCCGCTCGTGATCGACGCCGATGATCTGCTCACGCGGCCAGCGCAGACCATGGCCGCATGGTGCCACGCCGCCGGGCTGGCGTTCATCGAGCAGGCGCTCCGGTGGGATTCCGGCGACCGTTCCGAATGGCGGCGCTCTGCCCGATGGCATGTGGACGTTGCGGCGAGTGACGGGTTCCACGGGCGCGTCAGACGGTATGAGGTGACGGTCGACAACTCGCCGCAGTTGGCCGAGGCCGCGGCCCACAACCGGCCCTTCTACGAGGCCCTGTACGCCGAACGGCTCCGGATTGGGTGATTGGCCTGGGCGGGCGATGTCGGATCCCGCCCGCTGCGTTTGGCTGGGAACCCGAGGCGGCGCACCCGCTCCGCCCTCAGCCAAGGAGCGAATGCAATGCAGTTCCAGAAGTCCATCATCATCAACGCCGACGCCGACACCGTGTGGGGCGTCGTGGCCCACGAGTTCGATCGGGTGGGCGAGTGGTCCTCGGCCGTCCAGTCGTCGGGCATCAACGCCGAGGCTCCGGTTCCCGAGGGCGCCACGGTCGGTGGCCGGGTGTGCGCCACCGACTTCGGCGACCTGAAGGAGACCTTCACCGCCTACGACGAGGCGAAGAAGCAGTTTACGTTCCGGGTCACCGGGATGCCGTCGTTCATCACGCTCGCCCAGAACACGGTGCGGGTGCAGCCTCGGGGCGCGGGCAGCGAGGTGAGCCTCAACATCCAGATGGAGACCAACGCCATCGGCAAGGTCATGGGCCCGATGTTCGCCATCAAGCTCAAGAACACCCTGAACACCTTCCTCGACGAGCTGAAGGACTACGTCGAGACCGGTTCGCTGTCGAGCCGCAAGACCAAGCAGCTGGCAAAGGCCGCAGCATGATTCGGCGGCGGAAGCAGCGGCTCGATCGGCCAGAGGTGCGACGCCGGGTCGACGGCACCGAGGGCGTCATCGTCGGCCTCCACGGCTACGGCGGCGACGAGCACCAGCTCGACTCGCTGCTTCCGCTCCGACTTCCCGCCACCTTCGTGTGGCCCCGAGCCCCCCACCGGGTCGATCCCGGATGGGGGTGGTGGGAACCGGAGTCCGACGAGCTCGACGGCCTGTTGGAACTCGCGCCGGCGGCGGGCGTGGATGCGGCGGTGAAGGCTGTGGTCGGCACCATCCGCGACGCCCAGGCAAGCGAGGGGCTGGGCCCCAACCGAACGGTGCTCGTTGGCTACAGCCAGGGGGCGACGTTGGCCCTCAGTGTTGCCGCCCGCCATCCGGAGCTGATCTCAGCAGTGGCCGTCGGCGCCGGCTTCCTGTTGCCCGAAGAGATCGTGGCCCGCCGGCCCGTGCCGCTCGACGTGCTCGTGATGAACGGCTCGCTCGACCCCATCATCAGCGCCGACGACCATCACCAGACCCTCGCTCGCTTCGCCGCTGCCGGTCACCGAGTGGCCGGCCGAATCGACGGCGTGCCCCACGTGATCGACTCGTCCCAGGTCGCGGTTGTGGAGACGATGGTGGCTCAGCGCCTCGGTGTTACCGCCGTTACCTCACCTGCCGACATCTGACCACGTAGGGCCCGGGCCGGCCCCTGATCACGCCGTCGCTCAGGCGCTGATGTCGAAGGCGAACTCGGCGCCCTCGTTGTCGGGTCCGGCGCCGGGTCGAACACCGACCCGCACCATGTCGCCATCGTTGAGCTTGCCGTCGAGGATGAGCACCGCCAGTTCGTCGGCCACCTCGTTCTGGATCACCCGCTTGAGGGGGCGGGCGCCGAACGAAGGGTCGTAGCCGATCTTGGCCAGCAGCGCCTTGGCCTCGTCGTTCACCTCGATGGCGATGCGCCGGTCGGCGAGGCGCCGGCCCAGGGCCGCCAACTGGATGTCGACGATGCTCACCAGATCCACTGCCGACAGCTCGCTGAAGCGCACGATGTCGTCCACCCGGTTGACGAACTCGGGCCGGAAGAAGTCCTTCGGGTCACCCGGCAGGTTCGACGTCATGATCAGCACCACATTGGTGAAGTCGACGGTGCGACCCTGGCCGTCGGTGAGGCGCCCGTCGTCCATCAGCTGGAGCAGCACGTTGAACACGTCTGGGTGGGCCTTCTCCACCTCGTCGAGGAGCACCACGGCGTAGGGGCGGCGGCGGACGGACTCGGTGAGCTGACCACCCTGGTCGTAGCCCACATAGCCGGGAGGGGCACCGATGAGGCGACTCACCGTGTGCTTCTCCATGTACTCCGACATGTCGAGGCGCACCATGGCTCGCTCGTCGTCGAACAGGAAGTCGGCCAGGGTGCGGGCGAGCTCGGTCTTGCCGACGCCGGTCGGGCCGAGGAACAAGAAGCTGCCGATCGGCCGGTGCGGATCGGAGAGACCGGCCCGGCTGCGGCGGATGGCGCTCGACACGGCAGAAACAGCATCGTCTTGACCGATCACCCGCTGGTGCAGCTCGTCTTCGAGGCGGAGCAGCTTGGAGGCCTCGCCCTCCATCAGGCGGCTGACGGGAACCCCTGTCCACCGGCTCACGACTTCGGCGATGTCCTCCTCGTCGACCTCTTCCTTGAGCATGGTCTTGGTGGCCTGGAGTTCGGCCAGGGCGTCGGACGCGGCCTCGATCTGCTTCTCCAGCTCGGGCAGCGAACCGAAGCGGACCTGGGCCGCCTTTTCGAGGTTGCCTTCTCGCTCGGCCCGCTCGACCTCGGTGCGCATTGCCTCCTGGTCTTCCTTGAGGGCCTGGATCTTGCCGATGGCGTCCTTCTCGTTCTGCCAGTGAGCCTTCATGCCAGCCGACTGCTCGTTGAGGTCGGCCAGCTCGGCTTCGAGCTCATCGCGGCGCACGCTGGAGGCGGCGCTCGCCTCGTCGCCCAAGGCCACCAGCTCCATCTCGATCTGGCGGATGCGACGCTCGACCACGTCGATCTCGGTGGGAAGCGAGTCGATCTCGATGCGGAGCTTCGATGCGGCCTCGTCCATCAGGTCGATCGCCTTGTCGGGCAGGAAGCGCCCCGTGAGGTATCGGTCAGACAGCATGGCGGCGGCAACGAGCGCCGTGTCCTGGATACGAACGCCGTGATGGATTTCGTAGCGCTCCTTCAGGCCGCGCAGGATGGCGATGGCGGCCTCGACCGACGGCTCGCCGACGAGTACCTGCTGGAAGCGGCGCTCCAGTGCGGCGTCCTTCTCGACGTACTTGCGGTACTCGTCCAGGGTGGTGGCGCCCACCATGCGCAGCTCACCCCGGGCCAGCATCGGCTTGAGCATGTTGGACGCGTCCATGGCGGAGTCTCCGCCGGCGCCTGTGCCCACCACGGTGTGCATCTCGTCGATGAAGGTGATCACCTCGCCCTCGGCGTCGGTGATCTCCTTGAGCACGGCCTTGAGCCGCTCCTCGAACTCACCGCGGAACTTGGCCCCGGCGAGCATGGCGGAGATGTCGAGGCTGATGAGGCGGCGGTTGCGCAGGCTCTCGGGCACGTCGCCCTCGACGATGCGCTGGGCCAGCCCCTCGACGATGGCCGTCTTCCCGACGCCGGGCTCGCCGATGAGCACCGGGTTGTTCTTGGTTCGGCGGCTCAGCACCTGCACCACACGTCGGATCTCCTCGTCGCGCCCGATCACAGGATCGAGCCTTCCGGAGCGGGCGTCCTCGGTGAGGTCGCGGCCGTACTTCTCCAGGGCCTGGAACTGGTCCTCGGGGTTCTGCGAGGTCACCCGATGCGACCCGCGGATCTCCTTCAGCGCCTCGAGCAACTGGTCGCGGCTGAGGTTGAGCCGTTTGGCGGTGACCCCACCGGGATCGGGGTTGGCCAAGCCAAGCAGGAGGTGCTCGGTCGACAGGTACTCGTCGCCGAGTTCGGCCCGCACGGCGTCGGCGTCGGCCAGCACGCGGTTGGCCTGGCGCGACAGCCGGGGCTCGGCCCCGTAGGCCTTCGACATGGCGGCGAGCGCCTTCTCGGTGTCGGCTCGCAGGCCGGCGGCGGGCCGCTCGACCTTGGTGAGAAGCGGCAGCACAACACCCTCGGGCTGGCCGAGCAAGGCGAGCAGGAGATGGTCGGGAGTGACCTCGGGATGGCTCTCGGCCCCGGCCCGCTCAATGGCGGCGGCCACAGCCTCCTGGGTCTTGATCGTCCACTTGTTGGGGTCAATTGCCATGATGGAGATCATTCTACGTCAATACCCAAGACTTGACAATACCCGTATCAAGTTTTGTGAGTGCGCTCGAAGGGGTCGGTCCCGGATGAGGAGTGGACCCCCATGGGCCGCGCCGTGGGCCAGACTGTGGGGCGTGCGAGAGGTTGATGAGCGATGAAGCTCGGATCCCTGGTTGGCGTCGGCCGCACGGCCGACGTGTACGCCTACGGCGACGACAGCGTGGTGAAGGTGCTCCGCGCCGACATCCCGCGCCACTGGGCCGCCCTCGAGGCGCAGTTCACCGCCGCCGTCCACGCCCGCGGGCTCCCCACTCCGGAGGTGCGAGATCTCACCGAGATCGATGGCCGCCCGGCCGTCGTGTTCGAGCGGATCGATGGTCCGTCGATGTGGAACGAGATGGCCCAGTCGGATGCGTCAGCGGCTGCCCTGGCCAAGGTGCTCGGCCGCATGCACGCCGAACTGCAGGCGGAGCTGGCCCCCGCCGAGTTGCCAGCACTGGCCGAACGGGTGGCGGAGAAGACGAGCGTGGCCGGTGCCCTGAACAGCGCCGAGCGCACCGAAGCGGGTGCGATCGCCCGACGGCTCGAAACGGCCCCGGCGCTGTGCCATGGCGACCTCCATCCCGGCAACGTGCTGATGAGCAGCCGCGGTCCGATCATGATCGACTGGTACGACGCCGCCGCCGGGCCGTGGATCGCCGACGTGGTCCGAACCTCGCTTCTCGTGCGCCCGCTCCTGAGCAACGACAATCCCCACCACCTGCCCGGTGCGAGCCAGGAGCAGCTGGCCGTGGTGCACCGGCACTACCTGGAGCAGGTACTCACCGGGCATCGCGTCCACCCCGATCTCGTGCGGGCGTGGGAGGCCGTGCTGGCGGCCGGTCGGCTGGCCGAGAAGGCGGAGCCCGACGACGCGCCGCTCATCGCACTCTGGCGCAACCGTGACGAGCCTGACGCCAGTCCGCTGCTGCGCGACCTGCGCTCACTCGCCGTTCTGCAGCACGCTGCGGAGTGACGGCGCGATCCCAGCGGCCGACGCCACCACCCACCGGGCGCGGTCCTCGGGCCGTTCCACCACGGCACCGGCCTCGGCCGCGATCAAGAGCCCAGCCGCGTAGTCATACGGCTTGAGATCGCGCTCGTAGTAGGCATCGAGGCGACCGCAGGCCACCCAGCAGAGGTTGAGAGCTGCTGATCCCATGCAACGGACGTCGCGGGTGAGCGGCAGGAGCCGCGCGATCGTCTTCGCCTGCTCGGCCCGCAGCGCAGCGTCGTAGCTGAAGCCGGTGGCCACAAGGCTCAGCCCGAGATCGTCGGCGGTGCTGGCGGCAACCGCCTTATTGTTGCGGTAGGCGCCGTGACCCGCCGCGGCGGCGAAGGTCTCCTCACGCACGATGTCGGCCACGGCGCCGGCCACCACCCGGCCGTGCACGGTGGCGGCGATGCTCACGGCGATCACGGGCAGGTCGTAGACGAAGTTGACGGTGCCGTCGATCGGATCGACCACCCAACCGATCCCGCTCGATCCGTCGACGTCGGCCAGTTCCTCGCCGACGATGCTCGACCCCGGAAAGGCCGACGTGAGCTCGGAGCGGATGAACGACTCCACCGCAACATCGGTCTCGGTCACCACATCGGTGACTGACGACTTCGTGCCCGACGCCACGGCCGCGCCGAGGGCGGCACGGACGATTGCGGCCGCCCGCGTGGCCACGTCGGCCGCAGTTCGCTGCAATTCGGAGGCGTCGGGGAGTCGAGGGTCGGGTTCGCTCACGCGAGCCTGACCGTAGTTCCTCCCGCCTCCAGCGAGGCAACAATCGACTGCGACACCTCGTGGTTGGTGATGACCACATCGATCTCGCCCCACCGGGCGAAGCGAATGAAGTGGTCATGCCCGAACTTCGAATGGTCGACCAGCACCACCACGCGGCGGGCCGCCGCGATCATGGCTCGCTTGAGCGCCGCCTCGTGCTGGTAAGGCGTGGTGAGGCCGGCCTCGGCCGATGCGCCGTCGCTCGAGATGAACAACGTGTCGACGTGGAGATTCTGCACTTGCTCCACGGTGTGGGCATCCACCATCGCCATCGTGTTCTTCCGCATCCGGCCGCCCAGCATCACCACATCGGTGTGGTCGTGGCCGCTCAGGGCCTGAGCGGTGGGCAATGAGTTGGTCACGATGCGCAGCATCGAGCTCCTCGGCACCACCTCGGCGAACCGGGTGAGCGTGCTCCCCGAGTCGATGATGATCGACCCCTCGCTCGGCAGCTCGTCGATCGCCACGTCGGCGAGCCGACGTTTCTCCTCGTCGTGGTGGTCGTTGCGAATCGACAGCAGCGGCTCGAACGAACCGGTCTCCCACGGCACCGCACCGCCGTGCACGCGGCGCAGCAGCCGCCGCCGCTGCAGGTCCGAGAGGTCGCGGCGAATCGTCTCGGGCGTGACGCTGAACCGCGCCGACAGCTCCGCGACCTCCACCCGCCCACGGGCGAGCGTGTAGGCCACGATCTCCTGTTGACGCTCGGGCTGGAACAGCGTCGGCCCGGATTGATCAATGGCCCCGTCGCTCATCACCCTCCGTTCTAGCCGGTCGGACCTCGACCACCTAGGGTCGCGGCAACGGCGGCGTGAACGCCAACGGTCTGCAGGTCGATCAGCGCACGCTCGAAAGAACCGACAAAGGTCGGGTCGACCGCGAGGTCGGCATCGAACACCTCGGAGAAGGCGAGGAAGGCACGCGGCTCGTGGCGGGCCTTCATGGCGTATTCGATGGCCTGGTCGAGCAGCGGGTCGGAGGCATGGACCACGGCCCGGCCGCTCTCGGTGGTGCCGGCGAGGTAGTGGCACCAGCCGGCCAGCGCCAAGGCGCCGAGGTCGGGGCTCTTGCCGACCGCTCGCTGGGCCCGGATCGTCGGCAGCAGGAACTTGGGGAACTTGGCCGAGCCGTCGAGGCACAGGCGAGCGATCTGATCGCCGATCTGAGGGTTGGCGAAGCGCTCCACCAGCGACCGCCTGTAGGCACCCAGATCGATGCCGGGCGCAGGCGGCAGCACGGTGGCAGCGTCGTCGAGGAACGCCTCCACGTAGCGATTGATGCTGGGATCGGCCATGGCGTCATGCACGAACTCGATGTCGAGAAGAGCCGAGAGGTAGGCCAGGCCGGAGTGGCTGGCGTTGAGCAGCCGCAGCTTGAGGGCTTCGTAGGGCTCGACGTCCGGGGTGAGGATCACGCCGAGGTCGGCCAGCGGGGGCGCATCGGCGGCGAAGTGCTCCTCGATCACCCACTGGCGGAACGGCTCGGTGACCACTGGCCACCGGTCGGACACGCCGCAGGTGTCGGCCAGCCACTGACGATCGGAGTCGGTGGTCACCGGCGTGATCCGGTCGACCATCGAGTTGGGAAAGGTGACGTTGTCTTCGATCCACCGAACCAGCGCACCATCTATCGTTGCGGCCTCGCCGAGGGTGGCCGTACGGGCTGCGAGCCCATTCGACATGATGTTGTCACAACTCACGATCGTGACCGGTCCGAGCCCGGCCCTGCGCCGCGCGTCGAGGCCACCCGCAATGATGGAGAATGCCGACCCGGGGCCCGTGGGCGCCGCGGTCGGATCGTAGGCGCCGGACACGTCGTCGATCGGGTAGCCCCCCTCGGTGACGGTGAGCGACACCACCTGGGTGGCGCGGTCTGCGATGCGGGCCACGAGGGGTGCGGCGTCCGCGGCCACGTGGAGGTAGTCGACCATGGCACCGATCACCGAGACCTCGGAACCGCTCGCACTACGGGTGATCAGGGAATAGAGGTGGTCCTGGGCGTCGAGGGCCGCCGCCATCGCCACATCGCTCGCCAGCACGCCGCTGCCCAGGATGGCCCAGTCGGTGTGGCCCTGGCGGGCCAACTCGTCCACGTAGGTGGCGAGGTGCGCCCGGTGGAAGCCGCCCACCCCGATGTGCACGATCGAAGGCCGCAACCCACCCCTGTCGTAGGTCGGTACGTCGACCTGGGCCCCGTGGTGGGTCAGCGTTGTCTCGTTGAGGGGAAGGACGTCCGGGCTCGGCACAGCGACACTGTATACCAACATAAACACAGGTGCGATCGGGTCATACGGGCACATACAGGGGGCATCTAGGTTGCATTCGGACACAAACGGAACTAAACACATCTCTCGGATAACCCCGGGGGTGCATTGCGCACGCCTGGACACCCAACCATCAAGCAAGCAGACCCTCAGGGGGAGGACATGCCCAAAACGTCAACTACGACAAAGAAGCCGTGGCTGGCCATTCTCGGCCTTCTCGCGGCGTTCGCGCTGGTAGCCGCGGCCTGCGGCGACAGCGACGACGAAGAGACCACTGACGACGAGAGCAGTGAGTCGGCAAGCGCAAGCGAAACGGCTGACGACAGCGACTCCGGCGAAGAAGAAGCCATGGAGGACGAGGACGAGGGCGAGGCCATGGAGGCCGATCGCTCGATCAACGTCGCCATCGTGGGCAACCCCACGCTGGATGACATCGCCAGCCTCACGCCGGAGCTGTTCACAGCTGAGACCGGCATCGAGGTGAACTACACCGTGCTCGACGAGCAGACCCTGCGTGAGGTCACCACCCGTGACGTCGGCGCCGGCGGTGACCAGTTCGACGTCGTGCAGATCGGTATGTACGAGACGCCGCAGTTCGGCGCCAACGGCTGGCTGGTCGGCCTGAACGACCTCGCTGCCAACGACCCGGACTACAACATCGACGACCTGATCCCCGCCGTGCGTGGTGGTCTGTCGGTCGATGGTGAGCTCTACGCCTCGCCGTTCTACGCCGAGTCGTCGTTCCTCATGTACCGCGCTGACGTGCTCGAAGAGGCCGGCCTCGAGATGCCTGCCGCTCCCACGTGGGACCAGGTGGCCGAGATCGCTCGCGCCGTCGACTCCGACGAGATGGCCGGCATCTGCCTCCGTGGCAAGCCCGGCTGGGGCGACTTGGGTGCCTCGTTCACCACCGTGCTCAACACCTTCGGTGGCACCTGGTGGGCGGCCAACGACGATGGCTCCATCGGCGCCGCTCAGGTCGACAAGCCCGAGTTTGCTGAGGCCTTCAACTTCTACGTTGACCTCATCAACGACGCTGGCCAGGACGACGCTGCCAACTCCAGCTTCAACGAGTGCCTCAGCCTCTACCAGAACGGTGAGGTTGCGATGTGGTACGACGCCACCGTGGCCGCCGGCATCCTCGAAGCCGACGACAGCCCCGTCCAGGGTCTGAACGACTTCGCGCTGGCTCCGACCAACGTCACCGACGCCTCCGGCTGGCTGTGGGCCTGGACCCTCGCCATCCCGGTGAGCACCAGTGACCAGGACGCTGCCTGGGAGTTCGTCAGCTGGGCCACCAGCCAGGCGTACATCGAAGCTGCCGGTGAGAACCTCCCCGGTGGCTGGGCCGCCGTGCCGCCTGGCACCCGCCAGTCGACGTACGACAACCCGAACTACCAGGAGGCTGCCGCCTCGTTCGCCCAGAAGACCCTCGACGCCATGCAGGCCGCTCCGATCGACAACCCCGGCACCGAGCCGCGGCCCGGTCTCCCCGGCGTGCAGTACGTGGGCGTTCCTGAGTTCCAGGACATGGGCACCCGTTGCACCCAGGAGCTGTCGGCGGCCATCGCCGGCTCGCAGTCTGTCGAAGATGCGATCTCGGCTTGCCAGTCGATCGCCTCGGAGTTCAGCAGCTAGCTCCTAGCTGGTACCAGCAGTACGTTCAGAGTTGTGTGAGGAAGGGGGACATCGATGACAGCTATCGATACCGACAAGGCCCAGGCGCTCGCTCGCTATCAGCGACGAGAGGCATGGCGGCGTCGGATCCCCCTCCTCCCAGCTCTGCTCTTCACCATTGTCGTCACGCAGGTTCCGTTCGCATTCAGCCTCTGGTTCAGCCTGACCGAATGGACGATCGTCCCTCCTTCCCCACGGACGTTCGTTGGTGTCGACAATTACGTCGACCTCGCATCGAACGAGTTCTTTCGCGAGGCGGCGTGGACAACAGTGGTCATGACGGTGTCGTCGGTGTTGCTCTCCCTTCTCCTCGGCACCGTCTTGGCCCTGTTGTTGGATCGTGAGTTCTTCGGGCGTGGGGTGGCCCGAACCCTTCTGATCACTCCGTTCCTGATCATGCCGGTGGTGGCCGGTCTGGTCTGGAAGACGCAGATGTTCAACTCGTCGTTCGGCGTGTTGAACTGGCTCCTCGTCAACGGCGGGTTCGAGCGCGTCGAGTTCGTGAGTCGCTTTCCGGGTATCTCCATCATCGTCGTGCTGGTCTGGCAGTGGACCCCGTTCATGATGTTGATCATCCTCGCTGGCCTCCAAGGCCAGGATCAGTCCGTTCTGGAGGCCGCCCGCGTGGACGGCGCCTCGAACTGGGCGATCTTCTCCCAGATCACCCTCCCGCAGCTCCGGCCCTACCTCGAGCTCGGCACCCTCCTCGGCTCGATCTATCTCATCCAGGTCTTCGACCACGTCGTGGTCATCACCGGCGGCGGGCCGGGCTCCACCAACATCCCGTACTTCGTGTTCCAACGCTCGATCGGCGGTGGCTGGCGCTTCGGCCAGGCCTCGGCGTTCAGCATCGTGGTGGTGGTGGCCTCCATCATCATCGCCACCCTCGGGATCCGCCTCCTCTCGAACCTCCTGGAAGGGGAGACGCCATGAGCAGCCAGCGGATCGGCGAGAGCAAGTGGAAGAACGCCGTGCTCGGGATCCTCGCCTGGGTGGTGTCGCTCCTCGTGTTCTTCCCGGTGTTCTGGATGGTGCTCAACGGCTTCAAAACCGAGCTCGACGCCAACACCGACCCCAAGCTCCTCTTCGAGCCCACGTTCGAGCAGTACCGCACGGTGACCACCCAGACCGAGGGTCTCCTCGGCTTCCAGGAGGCGTTCACCAACTCGTTCATCGCCGTGATCACCTCGACAGTGCTGGTGATGCTGCTGGCCATCCCCGCCGCCTACTCGCTGTCGATCCGCCCCATCGCTGCCTGGCGCGACGTGCTCTTCTTCTTCATCTCCACCAAGTTCCTGCCGATCGTGGCGGCCATCCTCCCACTGTGGATCATCGCCCGCGACCTGGATCTGCTGAACACCCGCCTGGTGCTGATCATCCTCTACACGGCGATGAACCTGCCGTTGGCGGTGTGGATGCTCCGATCGTTCTTCAACGAGGTTCCCCGCGAACTCGTCGAGGCCGCCCAGATCGACGGTTCCAGCATCTGGGGCCAGATCACGTCGGTCATCCTCCCGATCGTGGCGCCCGGCATCGCCGCCACCGCACTGTTGTGCGTGATCTTCGCCTGGAACGAGTTCTTCCTCGCCGTGCAGCTGAATCCCGTCGACGGCTCCACGGTGCCGATCTGGGTGTCGTCGAACGTGAGTACCCGAGGCAACTTCCTCGCCAAGCTCTCGGCGGCATCGACGCTGGCCACCCTCCCCGTGGTGATCGCCGGCTGGGTCGCCCAGAAGCGGATGATCCGCGGCCTCGCAATGGGGGCCATCAAGTGAGCGGCTCGATGAGCTGCACCGACAGCGATCGCACGGACAGGAGCAGGGCCCATGGCTGAGGTCACCTACGACGGCGCCACCCGGATCTACCCGGGCACCGACATCCCGGCGGTCGATTCGCTCGACCTCCACATCACCGACGGCGAGTTCCTCGTGCTCGTCGGCCCGTCCGGGTCCGGCAAGTCGACGGCGCTTCGCATGCTCGCTGGGCTCGAGTTCGTCGACCATGGGTCGATCTCGATCGCCGGCCGCGACGTGACCCTCGAAGCGCCGCAGAACCGCGACATCGCCATGGTGTTCCAGAACTATGCGCTGTACCCCAACATGACGGTGGCGGCGAACATGGGCTTCGCCCTGAAGCAGCAGGGCCTCCCGAAGGAGGAGCGGGCCAAGCGGGTCCGCGAAGCAGCCCGCATCCTCGATCTCGAGGAGTACCTCGATCGCAAGCCCCGGGCCCTGTCCGGTGGCCAGCGCCAGAGAGTGGCCATGGGTAGGGCCATCGTCCGGGAACCACAGGTGTTCCTCATGGACGAA
The DNA here is from genome assembly GCA_039029735.1 of Actinomycetota bacterium. Lineage (GTDB taxonomy): Bacteria > Actinomycetota > Acidimicrobiia > Acidimicrobiales > SZUA-35 > CADEDH01. The sequence goes on from JBCCFL010000005.1 coordinate 185,021, forward strand.
CCGTTGTCGAACCTCGACGCCAAGCTGCGGGTGCAGACCCGCACCGAGCTGGCCGATCTCCAGGCTCGCCTGGGGACGACAACGGTGTACGTGACGCACGACCAGGTCGAAGCCATGACGATGGGGCATCGAGTGGCCGTGCTGCGGGGCGGCGAGCTGCAACAGGTCGACCGACCCCGCGATCTCTACAGCGCTCCGGCGAACCGGTTCGTGGCGGGCTTCATCGGCTCACCAGCCATGAACCTCGTCGACGTCGCCCCGAGCGACGGCGCTGTCACGCTCGGCACCATGAAGGTGGACGCCTCCGCCGCGGCAGCAGCTGCCGCCACCACCGTCGGCGTGCGCCCCGAGCACTTGACGTTCACCAGCGACGGCACACCCGGTGAGGTGGTCGTGGTCGAGGAGCTGGGCTCGCAGGCCTTCGTCCACGTTGCCATCCAGCACCAGGGCGAGCGCACGGTGATCGTGGTGCGCGACGAGGGCGAAACGCAGACTCAGCGGGGCGACAACGTGCAGCTGGCCATCGACGGCCCGACGCACCTGTTCGACGCCGAGGGCAATCGCATCACCGACTGAGACGCTCAGTCCACAGCTGGGCCCGCTGATCGATTGCGACGCGCTCGGCGTTGGCGCGGTGATCGGCGGCTGCCTCGTGGTCGCCCGTCGTAGCAGCCAGCGAGGCCGCCACCCGGTGGCACTCGGCCAGCGCCCAGCGTTCGCCGTTCTCGGCAATGAGGGGGAACGCCTCGGCCACGGTGGCCACACCATCGGCGGGCCGACCAACGACACCCTCGGCCTCCGCGATGACCGACCGCACGTAGCCGGCGTAGCTCCGAGCACCTGTGGCCCACCACGCGTCGGCGGCGGCCCACATCTCGCTGAGCGCGGCCTCGTCGCCCTGGTGGAATCGACCGGTGGCGCTCCAGAACCGCCCCGTGGCGGTCATGAGCGGAATCGTACGCTCGCCGAGCCGATCGAGAAGCAGGTCGCCTGCGGCGCGGGCCGCTGGCCAGTCGCGAGCGATCACCCCCATGAACCCCCGGTAGGTGGTGACCTGGGCCCAGCTGAGGAAGTGGTCGATCTCGTCGGCCAGCGCCTCGGCCCGATCGATCGTGGCGGCCGCATCGCCGAGGCCGCTCACGAGTTCATTCATGGCGAGGAACGAACCGGCCGTCGTGGCGTGATCGGTGCCGATGAGCCAGGCGTCCTCGCGGTAGTCGCCGTCGTGGTAGAGCCGGATCGACTCCTCCAGGTGATGCTCAGCGGTTGCGAACGCCCCGGTGTGGAACCCCACCACGCCCACCGCCCGGTTGGCGATCACCTGACGCCGGGCATCGTGGAGCGCGTCGGCGGTGGACAACAGCCGGTCGGCCACATCGCCCGCACGGGCGTAGCGGTCGCGCACGAGGTTGAACGAGTAGATGCCGTTCAGGGCAGCCGACATGGCGTCGAGGTCGCCGGTGGATTCGCTGAGCTCGACGGCCCGCTCGTACACGGTTTCCACGCTGTCGGCGGCGAAGCCCTGTGTGGCCCGCAGGGTGCCGGCTCGCAGCAGCTGGAGCTTGAGCTCCGCCTCGTCTCGGGCCGACGATTCAGGCTCGGCGGCCAGCACGTCGAGCCCGGCGCCAACGCTGGCGAGCACCTCGGGGTTGGCCGACACCTTGGCTTTGGTACTGGCGGCCTCGTACCACCAGCCAACGCTCGTCATCGGCTCGGGGCCGAGCGCCAGGTGGCGGGCCACCACCTGCGGCTCGGAGGCCGCTCGCTCGCCGAAGTCGTCGATCAGGGCCTGCCCGATGCGGCCGTGCACGGCCTGGCGACGTTCGGTGAGCATGCGGTCGTAGGCCACCGCACGAATGAGGGCGTGGCGGAACGAGGCCCGGTCGCCGTCACTCACGATCAGCTGGGCCCGCTGCAGCTCGCGAACGGCGGCGTCGACTGGGGTGCCCGTCGGCACCGACGCCTCCAGCAACGAAAGCGAGAAGTCGAGGCCGATGGCGGCCGCCACGGGCGCAACATCGCGACCGTTGGTGAGGCGGTCGAGGCGAGCGTGAAGGCTGCCCTGCAGGGTGTGGGGCACCTCGTCGAGATCGGCGATGAGGCCGTCGGCGCCCGCGACGATGGCGCCGGCGTCGAGCAGCGCCCGGGTGAGCTCGGCGATGTACAGGGGCACCCCACCTGATCGCTGGCGAATCTCGGTGACCACCGGATCGGCCACCGCGTCGCCGACGAGGCTCTCGACCAACTCCTTCGTGCGGTGCTGGTCGAAGGCGTCGAGCCGGACGACCGCGTCGGCCCGTATCGGGTCGTCGACCTCGCTGACGCCGCTGCGTTCGGTGACCACGAGGAGCAGACCGGCGTCTCCGAGCTCGGTGAGCACGGTGTCGAGCAACTCCGTCGAGGACGGGTCGCACCACTGCATGTCTTCCACCACGATCATGGTCGGGGCGGCCACTATGGCCTGGCCCGCCAGCGACAGCACGAGATCGAAGATCTCGGCCCGGGCCTCGGTCGGGCTCAGATCGTGCTCGGTGTCGAGGCCCATCAACCTCGCGGCCACGGGCACGATGTCGGGCCGGTCGATTCGCTCGGCCACGGCGTCGATCGCATCGGCGATGTCGGCCTCGGTCGATCGAAGGTCGGTGCCAGCCACCGATTCCAGGAAGCGACGCAGCGGGTGGAACGGCGTCGCCGTCTCGTGCTCGGAGCAGCCCAGCACGTAGACCCGCCAGCCTTCGGCGCGGGCGTCGCTGATCGTGGAACGCAGCAGCGACGACTTGCCGATGCCGGGCTCGCCCTCGATACGGGCCACGAGGGACCGGTCGGTGATCGATCGTCGCAGCTCGTCGAGCTCGGCCCGCTCCCGCTCCCGGCCCACCACAGGATCGGTGTCGGGGTCGAAGAAGGCGGCCGTCCGGCTCACCGAACGAACCGCGGCGTGGAGCGGGACGGGCTCGTCGAAGCCCTTCAGTTCGTGGTGGCCGGCATCGGCGAACTCGAAGTGCTGGGCCGCCAGCCGCTGGGTGAGCGGCGCCACCGTCACCGAGCCCACGGCCGCCTTCGACTCGACGCGGGCGGCCAGGTTCGGCGTGTCACCAAGCGCATCCACGCCCTGATCGACCACCTCCCCCACGATCGCCGCCCCGCTGGCGATCCCGACTCGGGCCTGCACGGTGGCCTCGTATCGGGCATCGACATCGGCCACGGCCTTCTGGATGTTGAAGCCCGCCTCGATGGCTCGCATGGCCTCGTCGCCAGTGGCCACCGGGTAGCCGAAGGTGCCCATCACCCCGTCGCCCATGTACTTGGCTACCTGGCCACCGGCCGCCTCGATCGCCTTCCCACACGCAAGGGAGTAGTCACGCACCACTCGGGCGAAGCTCTCGTCGTCGAGCGCAGCCGAAAGCGCCGTCGACCCCACGAGGTCACAGAACAGCACGGTGATCGTGCGCCGCTCGATGTCGCGCTCGGCTGGATCGACCTCAGCGGGCGCATCGGTCAGAAAGCTTGGGGCAGTGGCTGCGCCCTGGAGGAAGCGACGGCGATCGCCGAGCGTGAACCCGAGAGACCGGAGATCGTCGTCGGTGAGCGTCGGCACCACGTCGAGATCGACCGATTCGGCAACGAGGGCGTCGAGATGCTGATCGAGGCCGACCGACGTCAGCCAGCGCAACAGCGAATCGTCAGCCACGATCACGATCCTACTCATGCCACATATGACCGCTTCCGTCTGCGGAACGCTCCGCAGTCGGTGCCATCGATCACGAACCCTGTTTGGTAGTGGTTGTTGCGTCTACGGTCGAACAACGCACAGTTACGGGGGTACGCGCCATGTGGAAGTCGAAGAGACGGGTCGCGCTCGACCGACAACGGGGCCATCGGCCCGACGGCCTCGACATCCCGCCCCAGGCGCTCGACGAACTCCGAACGAACTTCCAGGGCCGTCTGGTCGGGCCAAGCGATCCGACCTACGACCACGCCCGCCAGATGTCGAACCACGCCTTCTCGGAGTGGCCGTTGCTCATCGCCTACTGCGAGGTGCCGAGCGACGTGGCCGCCTGCCTCACCCTCGCCCGTGAGCACGACATCTGGACGGTCGTGCGATCAGGTGGGCACAGCACCGCCGGCTACTCGGTGAACACCGGGCTAGTGATCGACATGAGTTCGTTCTGCTACGCCGTGGTGGACGAGGAAAACCATCGGGCGGTGGTGGGGGCCGGCACCAACTTCGGCCACCTCAACGCTGTGCTCAACGACTACGACCTCCATGTGCCGGGCGGTGGCTGTGAGGACGTGTGTGTGGCCGGCTACATGCAAGGCGGCGGCTTCGGCTTCACCTCCCGGCCCTTCGGGATGAACTGCGACAACGTGGAGGCCGTTCGCGTGATGCTTGCCGACGGCTCGATCGTCGTCGCCAACGAGTCCACCAACTCCGACCTCTACTGGGCGATCAGGGGTGGCACCGGCAACAACTTTGGCGTACTCCTCGAAATCACCTACCGGCTCCATCAGCTGCCGTCGGTGTGGGCCTTCGGGCTGCGATGGCCGATCGAGCGGGCGGCCGACGGGCTCGACGTGATGCAGCGCAAGTACATGCGGGGCGGCGTGCGGGACGAGCTCGGCTACATGTCGTTCCTGGCCAACGTGGACGGCACGAACGAGCTGCTCATGCGAGGCATGGTCACCTCCGGCGAGGACATGTCACTTCTGGCCGCGCTCGAACGCAGCGGCGGCACCGTCGACATCAACCAGACGGGCTCCTACTTCGAGATGAACCGGATGCTGCTGGAGACGCCCGAGGTACCGCAGGTACCGGACCTGGGCCGGGAAGACAAGCAGTCGGCCTACATGGCCGATCCGCTCGGGGTCGGTGGCTGGCAGCAGATCGTCGACCAGTTCGTCGCCTCCCCCAACACCTACTCCACGGTGGTGATCGAGCCGTACGGCGGGGCGGTGGCGTCGGTCGAACGCACGGCCAACGCCTTCGTGCACCGTGAGGTGGACTGCGACGTGTTCGTGGACGTGTTCTGGATGACTGACGAACAGCACGCCCAGGTGGTGCCCTACCTCGATGACTACCTCGACGTGCTCCACGGCCTCAGTAACGGGCACTCCTACCAGAACTACCCCCGCCGGGGCACCGTCGACTACCGCTGGCGCTACTGGGGTGGCTGTTTCGACACCCTGCTCGCGGTGAAGCGCAAGTACGACCCCAGCAACTTCTTCCAGTTTGCGCAGAGCATCTCGGCCCCTGACGGCCCCGAGCCGAGGTTGGGCTCGTGGGGCCCCGACCTGTCGGGCTCGCTGAGCGAGCCGATCGTGACGGCCGCACCATGAGCGGCTCCGGCTCGGGCTCCGCCGACCCCGCCGAGGTGATCCGAGACATCTTCTTCCTGCCGCCGATGGCAGTGGCCCGCGTGGGTGGCTCGCCCACGCCGGTCGATTCCTACGAGTGGCAGACCGATCACGACGCTCACGGCGCGGCCAAGACCGTGGTCCGTCCCACGGTCACGCTCGACGTGGCCGACGACGGCTCGGTGTCATCACGGCTGCCGGGCGAGATCCGGTTCAAGGACAACGACGGCGCCATCCGGCCCGTGGCTCCGTTCTTCGAGCTGTGGGCCACCGTGCAAGATGCGGCAACGGGCGACGTGACCGAGAAGCCGGTGACCACGGCGCTGCTCGCCGAGCAGGGTCTGGCGCTCGATGATCTCCACATCGACGCCATCGCCGCCAACCGCAAGGCTGAGCGGCGGACCAGTTCTCCGACCTGTGCATTCATCGGCGAGGCGCAGATCAACGGTGCCGACCATGGTCGTCATCGCCTCGACGCCGTGTCGCCCCGCACCTCGGGGCAGACCCCGCTGGTGGCGGCGGACCGCCCAATCCCGCTCGGCACCGTGCAGGTGATCAAGCCGTCCGAACCGGGCACCCCCGTTGACGATCACGGCGTGGACACCTCAGTGATCCGGGTGCGATTCACCGCACCCGCCGGCAAGGTCTACAGCCCGCCGAGCACCACGAGCGCACCGGCCAGCCCGGTACCGCCCGGCGTTGCCGACTCGGCCAGGTCGAAGTACGGGCGAATCCACGAGATCGTGCCCGAGGAGAACCGGATCCTGAACGAGGGCACCCCGTGGAGCGAGTACATCATGCTCACGGGCCAGTGGGAGGACTCCCAGCCCCAGGACGGCTACGACGGGGCCAACGTCGGTGACTCCCGATCGTGGTCGGTGGTCGACGACACGAGCGACGGGATCATCACCGCCACCCTGGGTGTGCGTCACCGCCGCCTCCTCGCCCGGGCCCGGTTCTTCACCGGCCCACCCGACTACGCCCCCGACCGCCGGCCGATCTACTCGATCGCCGACGACCTGGCCGAGCGAGAGCTACCCGCACCGACGATCGATCGCGCCGACCTCGACGCCCTGATCATCGAGGTCACCGACGTGTTCCGCCGGGCGTTCGAAACCTCCAGCCTGTTCAACCTCGACGCCGCCCGCACCCGGGCGGTGCTCGAGAACACCGGGAAGCTGGCGGGCACCCACCCGCCGATCCCGAGCCAGCCGAAGTTCGAGAAAGACAGCATGACGCCGCTCGACGTGCCCTACGTGGACGTCACCCCCACGCTCGGGCCGCAGACGCCACCGAGCGCCTTCAGTGGGGGCGCGGGAGCCGACCGTCTGCCCTACACCGAGATGATCGAGCGGGTGCACGGGGCGCTGATGGAGGAGCCGATCCTGCTCGACTTCCTCCAGCGCAAGGGCCACCACGTGCTCGAACTCGTGCGACCACCGTTCGGCACCACCGAGACGTGGCCAGCCGAGGTGGCCAAGACGGGCAACCCCGAGTGGCGCGACCCCCGGCTGTTCGCCGACAAGCTCCACGACATGCGCATGCCCCCCTACATGCGCGACGCAAACCTCTATCCGCTGTCGATCGGGCGCCGCCAACACCAGTTGCTCAAGGGCCTGATCGAGCTGTTGGTGGAGGGCGATGCCATCGACCTCCGCAACTCGGCGGCGGCCGGCTCCGGCTCCGGCTCCGCCCACGATCAGCAGGAGGCCCGGCGATGAACGGTTTCATCCAGCCCCGCAACCTCACCGCCCGAGCCGCCCACCAGGTGGTGGGCAACCCCACGTCCACCCGGATGGAGTCGGGCGTGGCCAACTGCTTCCCCGGCCTGGAGTGGGACATACGCGAGCTGGACCGCCGGTTCTTCCCTGGCCTGGTGTTCCAGTTCGTGCAGACGCCGCTCTACCCGGTGCCGGGGATCCTCCCGGCTCAGCAGGGGGCGAAGCTGGCGTGGCTCGACTCGTTGGAGGATCCGGCCCTGCCGTTCACCAGCGATGAACCATGGGTGCGCGACCTGCTCGCCACGCTCGAACAGAACATTGGCCAGATCAACCACCTGAGCCAGGGCCGCTGGTATCTCGACTCGTTCGAGCAGTACGGCACCACCTTTGTGATGGCCGACGAGCACGGCACGCCGTACGAGGGCGAGATGGTGTGGCGGATGATCCGCGGCATCCAGCCGAACGAGCCGCTCACGATCCGGATCCAGCAGCGGAGCGACGCCGGCACGGGCGAGCCCATCGGCGACAAGGTGACGCTGAAGGGATTCCGTCGCCAGTTCCTCGATCCCGACGGCGTGGTGGACCACTCGTTCAAAGCCGGCGAGTTGACGATGAGCATGTGCAATCCCTGGTCGCACGACTTCCGCGACTGTGCCTGCCACTACTGGGCGTCGAACCACCCCGACGTGGTGCTGGGCCCGGCCGAGGCCACCCTCGACGACGGCCAGCCCGCCGACCCCACCGATGCCGCGGTGAAGCTCGACTGGATCCGTCGTGACCGCTCTCCCGGCGGTCGGGTGGCCTCCGCGGCAACCATCACCGAGAACCGGCCGTTCCAGATCGACCACTACGAGATGAACGCGCGCTGGGAGGAACTGCCGTTCGTGTTGGAGGGGCGAGAGATCGGAGCCGTGTACTCACCGCCCGAGCGGGCCCAGGCCGTGGGCGCCACCCTGGAGGCGCTGCAAACCCGACTCCGCACCGAACTGGCGCCGCTGGAGTTCACCCTCGCGCTCCAATATCTCTACGCCATGTTCTCGGTGCGCACGCCCGCCGAGGTGGACGCCGAACGCTGGCCCGACCTCCCCGGCGACGTGGCCGCCATCCGCCAGTTCGTGATGCTGGTGGCGGTGAGCGAGATGCAGCATCTGCGATGGGCCAACCGGTTGCTGTGGGAGCTCGACCAGCACCTCGACCCCAACGCGGTGTACCAGCCGGTACTTCACCACACGTCCACCCTGTGGAAGGGGGAGGCGGCCGAGCTGGCGCCGCTCACGCCGGAGACGGTGCAGCGGTTCGTCGAGATCGAACGGCCCGGGGGCCAGATCGACACGGCCTACGCCCAGGCGGTGAGCACGTTGAAGGCCCGGCCCGATCTCGGCCATCTCTACGACCTCGCCATTCGCATCGACACCGACGGCAACGAGCACTACAGCCGGTTCTCCGACATCGGCCGCATCCTCGCCGCCTACCCCTCAGGGGTCGACGCACCGTACCTCCGCTCGGTGGAGCTGGGCACGGCGGAGACGGCGGCGGCAGCGCTCACGCCGTTCCACACGTTGGTCGAGCGGCTCACCGACGCCTACAAGTTGGAGGCGTCGGGCGACGAGGCGCCGGCGCAGCGCAAGATCGACGAGGCCCGCACCGCGATGCTCGACGTGCAGTCGGCGGCCGACGACCTGGCCGCTCGGGGCATCGGCGTGCCGTTCTGGACCGACTGATGGCCGCCGTTCCGGTCGTCCTGGGCCAGCGGTCGGGCGTACTGCGCGTCGGCGGCCCCGTTCCGCAGGCCCCACCTGGCTCGCCCGATGTCCATCCGTTCCGATCGACACACGGCCATCACGTGCTGGTGGCCGACGGGTCGCGCCTCTACGACATCGACGAGGCTCTGCACACCGAGCTTGCCGCACTCATCGCCGACGGCTCAGCGGCCGACGCCCTCCGTGGTCGCCTCCAGGATCTGGGCCTGGCGTCATCCGATCACATTGGGCAGGGTGCGCCAGCCCAGGTCGTCGATGTTCGCTACGCATCGCTGGCCGTGGCTCAATCGTGCAACCTCGGCTGCACCTACTGCTACGCCGATGGCGGCGACTTCGGCGGCACGCCGGCGATGATGCCGCTCGACGTGGCCTACGCCACGGTCGACCGGCTGCTCGCCGATGCCGATCCGGGCGGGCGGATCGGGCTGGCGTTCATCGGGGGCGAGCCGCTCCTCAACCGCCGGGTGATCGGCGACACCGTGGCGTATGCGGCGGAGCGGGCCGAGGCGTGCGGCGTGGAGGTGACCTTCTCGATCACCACCAACGCCACCTTGCTGACGGCAGCCGACGTCGACCTGTTCGACGAGCACGGGTTCGCCGTCACCGTGTCGATCGACGGGTTGGGCGAGGTGCACGACGCGCTCCGGCCCACCCGATCGGGCGAAGGCACCTGGGATCGGATCATGGCCCGGGTGCAGCCGATGCTGGCCCGCCAGGGGCGGATGCAGGTGAGCGCCCGGGCGTCGATCACGCCGGCCAACACGGCCATCCGAACCGCAGTGGCCGAGCTGTTGGGGATGGGCTTCCACAGCGTTGGCGTGGCGCCCGTGCTGCGTTCGCCCAACGGGTCGGGCGAGCTCGACCCAGCACAGCTCGATGTGCTGCTGGCGGAGCTGAAGGCAACGACCGTCGACTTCAGGGCGGCGCTCGACGCCGGGCAGAGCTACCGATTCAGCAACATCACGAGTGCCCTGCAGATGATCCACCGGGGAACCCACAGGCCCTATCCCTGCGGCGCCGGCGGCGCCTACCTGGGGGTCGGGGCCGACGGCTCGGCTGCGGCCTGTCATCGTTTCGTCGGCGACGACGAAGGCGCCATGGGCAGTGTTGATGCTGGCTGGGATCATGCGGCGCGGGCCGGCTGGGCGGCGGATCGTCACGTGGACCGGCAGGAGCCATGCCGGTCGTGTTGGGCGCGGTATCTCTGCGGCGGTGGCTGCCATCACGAGGTGATCGGGCGTGGGCGAACGTCGTGCGACTTCATCCGGGCGTGGCTGGAGCACTGCCTGGCCACGTACGTGGAGGTGGCGAACGCCCATCCCCGCTGGTTCGCATGAGCACAGTGGAGGCCGACGTCTGTGTGGTCGGCGCCGGGCCAGCCGGGGCGCTCTTCGCCGGGCTGATGGCCAAAGCCGGGGTGCCAGTCGCTCTCGTCGGCCCCCACAACGGCGTGCCCCACGCCCCGCTCCAGTCGTTGGCCCCAGCGGCCCGCCGCCTGTTGGTCGACGAGGGTGTCGACCTGGTTGGCGCCTGGGCCGAGGTGCCGGTCGAGGTGCGCTGGCCGGGAACCGGTGCGGTGCCGATCGGCCCCACGGACCACAACGACATCAACGATGGCGGCGGCGCCCCGGGGGCCACGTCGGTGATCGTGGATCGGGTGCAGTTCGACGCGGCGCTGCGGGCGTGGGCGGCGCTGCAGGGCGTCCGCCTGGTGACCGCGAAGGTGGCGCCACGTCCGGTTGCATGCGAGGGAGTGGTCGAGGTCTCGGCGGGCGCCACCACGGTGCGGGCGCGGCGCGTCACGAACGCGGCCGGCGCCCACTCGGTGTTCGCCGCGCCCCGCCGCGCGACGGGCCCTCGGCTCTTCGGCCTGCGGGCAAGTGCGCCGACGACGGCGCCCATCGCCGGGCTGTGGGTCGAGGCCACGCCGTCCGGATGGATCTGGGCGGCCTCGACGGGCGACGGCATGGCGGCCATCATGACCACCCACCACGAACCTCCTCCCCGGAGTCAGGCGCACTCGGCGCTCGTGGAGCAGCTGGCGGCATCAGCGGCGCTCGGCACCGTGGTCGATCCGACCACGATCGACGGCAGTGCGATCAGCCCGCTCGACCTCACGCCGAGCCTGGCCGACACCCAGCCTGGCGTGCTCGCCATCGGCGACGCCGCCGTCACCATCGATCCGATCGCGGGCCAGGGCCTCGCCGTTGCGCTGCGTTCGGCGGCCCAGGCCGCTGACTGGCTCGTGGCCGGAGAACGCCCCACCCACTCACCCACCGACGTGGCCGCCACCCATCGGCAGGTGGCAGTGCGCTACTACGCCGCAGCAGCCGACCACCTCGCGACGCCGTTCTGGCTGGCAAGAGCCCGCACTGCTGCTGACACGTCGACCAGTTTCGAACGACCAACACGAATCTGACGGCCCCGCCCACCGTGGGTGGGCGAGGCTATTCTTCGCCGATGGCACGCATCGACGGCCCGGCCCGTCCCTCCCGACCACCGGCGGTCGCCTCGTGAAGCCGGTCGCCTTCGAGTACCACCGTCCGGCCAGCGTGGCCGAGGCCGTGCAGCTCCTCGCCGATCTGGAAGACGCCAAGGTGCTGGCCGGGGGTCAAAGTCTGGTGCCGCTCATGAACTTCCGCATGGCCGCGCCCGCCCATCTCGTCGACATCTCCGGCCTGGCCGAGCTGCGCACGATCACGGTCGACGCCGAAGCGGTGACCATCGGCGCCGCCGTCACCCACAGCGAGCTACTCGATCACGCCGAGGCCACCGCCACAATTCCGCTCCTCGGCGAGGCGGAAGGCCTGATCGCCCACGAGGTGATCCGTAACCGGGGCACGGTGTGCGGCTCGTTGGCCCACGCCGACCCGTCGGGCGAACTCACCGCCGTACTGGCCCTGCTCGACGGCTCAGTCGAGGCCGTCTCCACCGGGGGCACACGATCGATCCCGGCAGCGGAGTTGTTCGTGGGGCCGTTGATGTCGTCGCTCGAGGAGAACGAGCTGGTGGTGTCGGCCCGCTTCCCTCGCCCACCGGCAGGTACCGTCACGGCGTTCCGGGAGGTGGCTCGTCGCCACGGCGACTATGCGGTGTGCGGCGTGGCCGTCCGGGCCGAGGTCGACGGCGCCGGCGCTCTGGGCGCCACGAAGGCGGCCTTCATCTCGGTGGCGTCCACCCCCGTGGTGCTCGACCTCAGCGCCGCTGTGGCGGGGCGGGCGCCGTCGGGTGTCGACCGGGGCGACCTGTACGACCGGGTGACCGCTCAGCTGGATCCGTCGTCCGACATCCACGCCACCGCCGACTATCGCCGCCATCTCGCCGGTGTGCTCGTGGGCGATGCGCTGCACGATGCGTTGGCCGGCGCTGCCACGAACGGGAGCCCCCGCTGATGACGACGGAACCCACCCACGAGGTGACGCTCGAGATCAACGGGCGCCCCACCACGATCCAGGTTCCGGCCCGGCGCCTGCTGTCAGACGCGCTGCGGGTGGAGCTGGGCCTCACCGGCACCCACGTTGGCTGCGAACACGGGGTGTGCGGCTGCTGCACGGTGCTGGTCGACGACCTGCCGATGCGCTCGTGCCTCATGTTCGCCGTAGCGGCCGAAGGTCGGAGCATCCGCACCGTGGAAGGGCTGGCCGCCGCCGACGGCACCCTCCACCCGGTGCAGGAGGCGTTCCGCCAGTGCCACGGCCTCCAGTGCGGGTTCTGCACCCCTGGCTTCTTGATGACGGCCACGGCGCTGATCGAACGCCACCCCGAGCCCACCGACGAGCAGGTCACAGAGGCCATCGCCGGCAACCTCTGCCGCTGCACCGGCTACCAGAACATCACCGCCGCCGTACACAAGGCGGCCGAGTTGGCGGCGGGCGAGACGCCCGTGGAGATCCCGACCGCGGAGGCTCGGTCATGACCACCGCCGCCTTCGGCCAGCCAATCCTGCGCAACGAGGACGACCGCCTCGTCCGGGGCCAGGGCTCCTACACCGACGACGTCGGCCCGAGCGCCTGGTCGCTCGTGATCGTGCGCTCCCCCTTTGCCCGGGCCCGCATAACCGGCATCGATACCGCCGAAGCCACAGCCCTCGACGGGGTGATCGCCGTGTGGACCTACGACGATCTCCCCGGCCGCCTGGCCGAGCCGCTCCCGCTGCTGATCCCCCACCCCTCCTTGGGGGCGCCTCGCACCCAGGAGATCCTGGCCAACGGTGAGGTGCGCTACGTGGGCCAAGCCGTCGTGGCCATCCTCGCCATCAACCGCTACGTGGGCGAGGACGCCGCCGAGCGGGTGCTCGTCGACTACGACCCGCTGCCCCCGGTGGTCGGCCTCGACGCTGCCGTCGCCGCCGAGCACCTCGTCCACGCCGACGCTCCGGGCAACGTGTCGGCCGACCACACCGAACACGTGGGCAACGTCGACGCCGCCATCGCCACCGCCCCTCGCCTGCTGGAGCTCGACCTCACGATGGAGCGCAGCCTCGGGTCCCCGCTGGAGGGCCGGGCCTGCTACGCCGACTGGGATCGGCACCGCCGTCGGCTCACCGTGCAGAACTCCACGCAGACCCCCACCAGTGTGCGGTTCGCTCTGGCCAACATCCTCGGCATCCCCGACGAGCAGGTGGAGGTGGCCGCCATCGACGTCGGCGGCGGGTTCGGCACGAAGATCGTGCACCCCTGGCCGGAAGACATCCTCGTTGGCTGGGCGGCGATGACCTACGAGCACGAGGTGAAGTTCACCGAGGATCGGGCGGAGCACTTCGTGGCCACCACCCACGAGCGGGGCCAGAACCACCACGTCACCGTGGCGTTCGACGACGACGGGCGGATCGTGGCCCTCGACGTCGACTTCGTACACGACAACGGGGCCTTCACTCCCTACGGGATCATCAACCCGATCATCACCGCCACCCAGCTCCCCGGCCCCTACAAGCTGCCGAGTTACCGGGTGCACTTCCGCAGCCTGTACACCAACACCGCCATCGTCACGCCCTACCGGGGGGCGGGGCGGCCCCATGCGGTGTTCATCATGGAGCGCACGATCGACGCGATCGCCCGCAATCTCGACCTCGATCGAGCCGAGGTGCGCAGGCGGAACATGATCCAGCCCGACGAGTTCCCCTACGACCTCGGCATGACCTTCCAGGACGGGCGGCCCGCCATCTACGACTCGGGCGACTATCCGCGCCTGCTCGACATGGCACTCGACATGATCGACTGGAACGGGTTCGAGGCCCGCCGGGCCGCGGCCGCCGCCGAGGGCCGCCGCCGCGGCATCGGGGTGGCCGCCGATGTGGAAGGCACCGGTGTCGGCCCCTACGAGGGTGGGCACGTGCGGGTGGAGACCGGCGGCAAGGTGCAGGTGAGCACCGGGCTGGCCTCCAGCGGTCAGGGCCACCTCACGTCGTTCGCCCAGATCGTGGCCGACGAGCTCGGCGTGCCCTTCGAAGACGTGGTGGTGGTCACCGGCGACACGAACCGCTTCCCATACGCCGTCGGCACGTTCGCCTCCCGGGCGGCGGTGATGAGCGGCAACGCCGTGGCCGACGCTGCGCGCCGGGTGAAGGAGAAGGCGATGCGGGTGGCGGCCGAGGCGTTGGAGGCCAACCCCGACGACCTGGAGATCACCGACGGGATCGTGCAGGTCAAGGGCACGCCAACCAAGGCCATCCCTCTCACCCAGGTGGCGGTGCTAGCCAACCCGCTGCGCTACTCGTTCTCCGAGGCAGCGCGGGCCGCCACCCAGTTCGCCGGTGTGCCCGACCCGAACGAGCCCCCGGTGCGCCCGGGGGAGGAACCGGGCCTGGAGGCGGCGGGGTGGTACTCACCGGTGCGGTCCACCTTTGCCAGTGGGGTGCATGCCGTGGAGGTGGAGATCGATCCGCTCACCTCGGAGGTGGCGATCGAGCGCTACTGCGTGGTGCACGACTGCGGCAACGTGATCAACCCCATGATCGTGGAGGGCCAGATCCACGGTGGGGTGGCCCAGGGTGTGGCCGGAGCGCTGTACGAGCGCATGGCCTACGACGCCGACGGAAACCTCACGAATGCCTCATTCATGGACTTCCTCATGCCGTACTGCACCGAGGTGCCCACGGTCGAGACCGATCACCTGGAGACCCCGAGCCCGCTCAACCCGCTCGGCATCAAGGGCGCAGGCGAAGCGGGCGTCATCCCCGGGTCGGCCGTGATCGCATCGGCCATCTCCGACGCCGAGGGGGTGGAGATCACCTCCATGCCGATCGCTCCCGACGAGATCCACGCCCTCCGTGAGGCCGAGGGAACGCTGCAGCGGCCCACTGGGTCGCTCGGCTGAACTGCACCTGACGAACCCTCGACCCGCTCAGGGGTCGACCACTAGCATTTCCGTCTTCAACCAACACCCCATCTGCACTGATCAGAGGAGTCCCATGCCCTTCGCCGCTCACAAGATCGTCATCGAGAGCGTGTCCGACGCCAGCGGGCTGGCCGCCCTGATCGATCAGGGGGAGATCACGGCGGATGGCGTGATCGCCGTGATCGGCAAAACCGAGGGCAATGGCGGTGTGAACGACTACACCCGCATCCTGGCCGACCAGGCGTTCCGTGGGGTGCTGGAGAGCAAGGGCACCCGGTCGGCCGACGAGGTGGCCGAGGTTCCGATGGCGTGGTCGGGCGGTACCGACGGGATCATCTGCCCCAACGCCGTGATCCTCTCTCGGGTGGATGGGCCGGCGGGTCCGGCCGACGAGGATCGGCTGACGGTCGGCATCGCCATGAGCGACGTGATCCTCCCGGAAGACATCGGGCGCCCGGCGATGGTCACCAAGATCGCCGATGGGGTGAAGGTGGCAATGGCCGAGGCCGGCATCTCCGATCCCGCCGACGTGCACTACGTGCAGACGAAGACGCCACTGCTCACCATGGAGACAATCAACGACGCCAAGTCGCGGGGCCACTCGGTGTTCACCGAGGAGCCGCTGGAGTCGATGGGCGTCTCGAACGGCACCACCGCACTCGGGATCGCATTGGCGCTCGGTGAGATCGACATGCCGACCGCAGAGCAGATCGGCCACGACCTGTCGCTGTTCTCGTCGGTGGCGTCGTGCTCGTCGGGCGTGGAACTCGACCGAGGCCAGATCGTGGTGGTGGGCAATGCGCCCGGCGCCGGTGGCCCCTACCGGGTCGGCCACTCGGTGATGAAGGATGCGATCGACCGAGACGGCGTGTTCGACGCAATCCGCTCCGCCGGGCTCGACCTACCCGAGCGGCCCCACCCCGACGATCTTGATGGTCGGGTGGTGCAGGTGTTCGTGAAGGCCGAGGCCGATCCGACGTCGACGCTGCGGGGGTATCGCCAGGTGATGCTGAATGACTCCGACGTGCACCACCATCGGCAGATCAAGGCGACGGTCGGTGGTGTGGTGGCCTCGGCGCTGGGCGAGCCGGCCGTGTTCGTATCGGTGGCGGCGCTCCATCAGGGGCCAGCTGGTGGTGGCCCGGCGGCGGCCATCGTCAACCTTGGCTGACGCGGATATGACACACGTCGCTGCGGCCAGCCTTTCGTTGCGAGGGGTCGAGGATCCGGGGTTGGTGGTGTGGGAGCCGATCGATGGCCCCCGCTTCCCCAACGGGGTGGTCGCGCTCGACGGGGGGGCCGCCTGGTGTGCCGGCCCTGCGGTTGGTGGTCGCGTCCAGGCCCGGCGTTGGTGGGACCCACGGGTTCCGTCGGCCGGGCTCGACGCTGCCGTGGTGACGTCGTTCGTCGAAGGGCTCGCCCCCGTCGCGCTACCCGATGACCCGGCTCGGTTGATTGGCTGGGGCCCCGGCCTCACCCCGGCGGGTGACGACGTCGTCGTGGGGATGCTGATCGCCTACCACGCGAGTGGCCGCGCTGATCTCGCCGCCGCGCTTGCAGCCAACGTCGCCGGGGCCGACACGGCCCCGTTCTCCCAGGCCCTTCTCCACCACGCCACCCACGGTGAAGCCGCTGCGCCGGTGCTCAGTGTGGTCCGTGCCCTCGCCGGCCATGGCTCGTTGTCTGCTTCGGTAGCGGACCTCCAGGCGTTCGGCGCCACCTCCGGCCACCACATCCTCGACGGCCTCCGCCGCGCCCTCCTCGAAGTAGGCGCTCCCGCCGCGTCACAGCGACAACCGGTGGCGACCCACATCGCCGCGTCACAGCGACAACCGGCAGCGGCCCACGCCACCGCGTCACAGCTACAAGGGCCCGGCGTCACGTCAGGTCGGTCGCCGGCATCGGGCCAGGACACCGCTTCACAGCGACAACCGGCTGCGCCTCCCGCGGCCGCGTCACTGCGGCCATCCCAAACACGTTCTGTGACCGCGTCACAGCGACAACACCCTGCCGCTGTTCCTCGGGCCGGCGTCGGTCGTGGTCCCGACGCAGCTCGCAGCGAAGCGACGAGTTGTCGCTCTGACGCGGTGCCGGGAACCACCGCACGCTCGGGCGGCACCACAGTGGCGGACGACGCTGCGGATTGTCGCTCCGACGCGGTGGCAACCCCCGCCAACGATTGTCGCTCCGACGCGGCGCCGACCCCCGCCAACGATTGTCGCTCTGACGCGGTGGCGAGCCTCGCACGAGAGGGAACAGCCCTATGAGTCGCACGATCGAGATTCGGCCGGGGCTCTACTACGACTCGGTCACGCTGATGCTGCTGAGTCAGAACCTCAGTGAGGACGCCGCCGTCACCCATGCGCTGGTGGCCATGGGCACCGAGCTCAACCTCGCCCTGCTCACCGACGCCGGGTATGAGCTGCCCGACGCCTCGGCCGGCGATCTGGTGATCGCCTTCACCCTCGTGGACGGCGCCGCCGATGGCGACGCCGAGCGGGTGCAGGCACTCGTCGGATCGCTGCTCACTCAGTCGAACCGGGGCAACGCAGCAGGCAGCGGCGGAACCGAAGAAGCGCCCGCCCGCTCGGTCGGCCACGCCGCCCACACCCACCAGGCCACGGTGAGCCTGATCTCCGTGCCAGGCGCCCACGCCTTCACTGTGGCGATGGAGGCGATCGAAGCCGGCACCCATCCGGTGGTGTTCTCCGACAACGTGTCGATCGAGCACGAGATCGCCATGAAGACCGCCGCCAACGCCGCCGGGCTGGTGGCCATGGGCCCCGACTGCGGCACCGTGATCCTGGCCGGGGCCGGGCTCGGGTTCGCCAATGCCGTGGTGCCGGGGCCGATCGGGCTCGTGTCGGCGTCGGGCACCGGGGCCCAGCAGGTATGCGCCCTGGCCGACCAGGCCGGCGTCGGCGTTCGCCACGTGATCGGCCTTGGTGGCCGTGACCTGTCGGACGAGGTCGGCGGGCTGTCGGCCCTCCCCGCCCTCCGTCTGCTCGACGCCGATCCCGACGTGACCGTGATCGGCATCGTGGCCAAGTCGATCGGCCCCGCCACCGCCGCCGTGGTGGACGCAGCGATCGCCGAGCTGTCGACACCCACCGTGATGGTCGGAGTCGACGATCTCACCGCTGGTACTGCGGCGCTCCTGAAAACAGCCGGAGTCGAACCGCCAGCCCCACTCACCTGGGCGCCCACCGAGTCGAGGCCTGCCCGAGCGGGAGCCATCGTCGGGCTCTACGGCGGCGGCACGCTGGCGGCCGAGGCCGAGGCGGTGCTGGCTGCGGCCGGCGTACCCGCCGACCACGTCGAGATCCTGGATCTCGGTGACGACGAGTTCACCCAGGGGCGGCCCCACCCGATGATCGACGCTCGCCTCCGGCTCGGCCACCTCGCGACCACGATCGCCCGCACCGACGTGGGCGCCATTCTGCTCGACGTGGTGCTCGGCCACGGCAGCCTGGCCGACCCGGCCGGTGTGCTGGCACCCACCATCGCCACCGCAACGGTGCCGGTACACGTCGCCCTGGTGGGCACCGCCGACGACCCTCAGGGCCGCGACGCCCAGGCCGCCACACTGGCCGCTGCTGGCGCCCACGTCTATCTCTCGAACGCCGCTGCGGCCGCAAGCGCAAGCGCGGCCGCAGCCGCCGGAGCAACCGCATGACCGACACCCCTCCTCCCCTTCTCGCTGAGCCGTCGGTGGTCGCCGCCGGGGTGCCGATCCTCACCGAGGCGTTGCAGCAGCAGGGTCTGGCCGTGGCCGACGTGGCCTGGCAGCCTCCGCCCGAGGCGCTGGTGCCGGCGCTCGATCGGATCGCCGCCGACCCCCGTCGCCCCAATGCCAACGCCACAGCCGTCACCGCGATGATGGACGCCCGCCCCCAGGTGGTGGGCATCGGCGTGGCCTCCGACGCCCTCGGCCTCGGCCGTCGCCAGTTCCTCCACTCCGGCCCCCCGATCACATGGGAGCAGGCGTCGGGCCCCCTTCGGGGTGCGCTCGTGGGGGCGCTGCTGTTCGAGGGCGACGCGACCACGCCCGAGGAGGCCGAGGCGATCTGCGCCGCCGGCGACATCGAGCTCGCACCCTGCCACGGCCGAGCGGCCGTGGGGCCGATGGCAGGCGTGATCAGCCCGTCGATGCCGCTCTACGTGCTGGAGGACGACGCCACCGGGCGCCGGGCCTACTCGAGCCTCAACGAGGGCCTGGGCAAGGTACTGCGCATGGGGGCCTATGCCCCCGAGGTGATCGACCGGCTCCGCTGGATGCGCACCACGCTGGCGCCGGTGCTGTCGGATGCGTTCGAGCGCAAGGGCCCGGTCGATGTGCGGGCCATGCTGGCGCAGGCCCTGCAGATGGGCGACGAGGGCCACAACCGCAACCGCGCCGGCTCGGCCCTGTTCCTACGTGACATGGCGGCCGCTATCGCCGAGACCGGCCACCCCTCCACCGACATCGCCAACGTGTACCGCTTCATCGACGGCAACGAGCACTTCGTGCTCAACATCGTGATGCCGGCGGCCAAGGTGGCCTGCGACGCCGCCCGCAACATCCCCGGCTCCACGATGGTGGTGGCGATGGCCCGCAACGGAACCGAGTTCGGCATTCAGACCTCGGGCACCGGCGACCAGTGGTTCACCGCTCCGGCCAACACCCCGAAGGGGATCCTGTTCGCCGGCTTCACCGACGACGACGTGAACCCCGACATCGGCGACTCCACCATCATGGAGACCTACGGCATCGGCGGCTTCGCCATGGCCTGCGCCCCGGCGATCGTCCGTTTCGTCGGCGGCTCGGCGGCACTGGCGTTGGAGAAGACCCGGTCGATGTACGAGATCACGCTGGCCGAGAGCCCGTACCTCCAGATCGCGGCGATGGACTTCCGGGGCTCGCCCACGGGGATCGACGCCACCCGCGTCGTGACCACTGGGGTGCTCCCCGCGGTCAACACCGGCATGGCGGGCCGGATCGCCGGCACCGGCCAGGTGGGCGCAGGCCTCGTCGACCCGCCGATGGCGTGCTTCACCCAGGCCGTCGAGGCGCTCGGCCAGGCGGTGCCGTAGGCGGTGGGGATGGCGCTGCGGTCAGCTCTCGCCGAACGCTCGGGGCACGATGAAGAGCCCCTCGGCCTCGGCCACAAGCGCGCCATCGACCGTGGCCTTCGCCTCCATCATGATCTTGCGGCCGTCACGCTCCCGGGCCGTGGCGCGGATCTCTACCTCGACCCCGCTCGGCACCGGGGCCCGGTAGTCGACGCGGAGCCAGGCGGTCACCGACGGCACGGTGTCCATCCAGAGGGCCCAGCCCATCGACTCGTCGAACAGCGAGGCCACCGCACCGCCGTGCACTACGCCGGGCAGGCCCTCCTTGGCCGGACCGAGGGTTGCGGTGAGCACGGCCTCGTCACCGTCGCGACGCCCGCTGATGCCGCTGCTGGCGCCGTGGGCCACGCCCGACACCGAACACTCGGGCCAGCAGCTCAACTCACCGCCCTCGGGCACGGGTGCGTCGTACCGCAGCATCCGGCCGGTATCACGCACCCGGCGAGGGCCTTCTTCGAGGCGGTCGGCCAGTGACGCCGCCGTTCGGGCCACCTCGGCCAAGGCGTCGGGATCTCCCACGTGGCCGACGAGGGCATCGACCAGTCGCCGCACAGAGGCTGCGGCGTCCAGCCGTTCAGCCGTCGGGATCTCAGTGGGAATGGGCGAGGGGGCGTCCATGGCCGGCCACGCTAGTCACGGGCTCGACCCGAGTCGGAATGCGCTCCGCCCTCAGCGGGCCTGGCGCGGGCGGCGGATCAGAACGTGATCTGGGTGCCGACCGTGCCAGCAACCACAGCCGACAGGTCGTCGAGCGAGCCGATGGCGGCGCTGCGGTCGGGCCGGTCAACGAAGCGGCAGACGGCCTCCACCTTGGGGCCCATCGAGCCGGCCGGGAACTGCCCCGCGTCGAGGTGCTCGGTGAGTTCGGCACTGGTGATGGTGCCGAGGGCCCGGGCGGTGGGCGTGTCGTAGTCGATCTGCACCTGGTGCACGTCGGTGGCGATGACGAGACGGGCGGCGTCGAGCCGGTCGGCCAGCAGCGAGGCGCAGCGGTCCTTGTCGACCACGGCCTCCACCCCCTGGAGCGCCCCGTCCGGCCCAGCCCCGTCTGGCGCGGCGGAGCGGGCCATCGGGATCCCACCGCCGCCGTAGGCCACTACCACCGAATCGGCAGCGAGCAGCTGGCGGATCAGGTGGAGGTCGAGGAGCTCCACCGGTGGGGGCGACGGTACGAGGCGGCGGGGCTGATCGGGCTGCCACCGGCCGATGGGTTTGGTTGGGGTGGCGAAGCTCGGGTCGGCCGGATCGACGAGCACCCGCGACACGAGGCTGATCACCGTGCGCTCGATCCCGCGGGCGGCGAGCTCGCGTTCGAGCTGGGTCACGAGGGTGAAGCCGATCGTGGCCTGGGTCTGGGCCACGCACCAGTCGAGAGGCATCGCCGGCACCACGTCGGCCGCCATCTCGTTCTTGAGCAAGAGGTTGCCCACCTGGGGGCCGTTGCCGTGGGTGATCACGGGCCGGTGGCCGTCGGCCACGAGGTCGGCGATCACGGCGGCGGCGCCGGCCAGGTTGGTGGTCTGCTCGGCGGCCGTGCCGCCATGGCCTCGAGGGGCGATCGCGTTGCCTCCGAGGGCCACGACGACGGGTCTCGGCTTCGGCTTCGTTGCCGCGGATTCCATCGGGCCAGCATCGCATCTGCGTGTGTCGGGCCTGTGAACTGCATCGATCTTCAAGGGAGGCCGTGATGGCTTGGCGTATCGGTATCGACACCGGAGGCACGTTCACCGACGTGGTGGCCTTCGACTCCGACACGGGGGCGGTGCACGCCACGAAGACCCCGTCGATCCCGGCCGACCCGTCGCAGGCGTTCGCCGAGGGCGTGCGGCTGATCCTCGACCAGGCCGGGGCCACCGCGGAGGCGGTGTCGACGGTGAGCCACGGCACCACGGTGGCCACCAACGCCCTGCTGGAAGACGACACCAGCGGCCTCGGGCTGTTGACAACCGAGGGCTTCAAGCATGTGCTGGAGATCGCGCGGCAGAGCGTGCCCGACGGCTACGGCAACTCGTACTTCTGGGTGAAGCCGGATCGAATCGTGCCCCTGCACCTCGTGCGGGAGGTGCCGGGCCGCCTCGACGCCGAGGGCGAGGTGGTGCGACCCCTCGACGAAGACGCGGTGCGGGCCGAGGTGGCGGCGCTGCGGGACGCGGGCGTGCACTCGATCGGAGTGTGCCTGCTGCACTCGTACCTGAACGCGGCGCACGAGGAGCGGGTGGCCGAGATCATCGGCGAGGTGTACCCAGAGGCGGCGGTGTCGATCAGCTCCCGGGTGCTGCGGGAGTACCGGGAGTACGAGCGGTCGGTCACCACGCTGGTCGACGCGTTTGTGAAGAACAAGGTGGTGCGCTACATCGCCTCGATCCAGGCCCAGCTCGACCGGATCCGGGAGGGTGAGCCGCCCGGGTTCTACGTGATGAAGAGCAACGGCGGCGTCATCTCGGCCGAGGCCGTGGGGGATCAGCCGATCACCACGGTGCTGTCGGGCCCTGCAGCCGGGGCGTTGGGGGCGGCCGACCTCACGGGCCGGGCCGGGTTCACCAAGGTGCTGGCCGTCGACGGCGGCGGCACCTCGACCGATGTGACGGTGGTGCAGGGGGCGGTGCCGGCGCTGACCACTGAGGGTTCGGTGGGGCGGCACCCCACGAAGGTGCCGATGATCGACATCGTCACCGTTGGCACCGGGGGTGGGTCGATCGCCTGGATCAGCCCCGAAGGCGGGCTGAAGGTCGGGCCTCGTTCGGCCGGCGCCGACCCGGGGCCGCTGTGCTATGGCCGGGGTGGCACCGAGCCGACGGTCACCGATGCCCACCTGCTGCTGGGGCGGATCCCACCGGCCTTGATCGGGGGCGGGGTGCCGCTCGATCC